>NZ_JBXALN010000002.1:0-952770 GCF_058799535.1 Pseudomonas sp. GW822-FHT06D10
ACACCCAAGCAATTTGCTTAAGAAGCGAGTTGCGGTGTGTGAAGACGATACAAACCGAAAGTTTGCGAACACACAAATCTATTACATACCCATTCGCTGGCACGTTGCACAAGCAACGGACTGGCTACCGAATTTCTTGACGACCATAGAGCGTTGGAACCACCTGATCCCATCCCGAACTCAGAAGTGAAACGATGCATCGCCGATGGTAGTGTGGGGTTTCCCCATGTGAGAGTAGGTCATCGTCAAGATTAAATTCCGAAACCCCAACTGCGCATGCAGTTGGGGTTTTGTTTTTGCGCGACATAAAAGCCCGGCGCTTTCTCTGTCACTGTTTGCTCGACCTGGCTGCCACTGCCCGGTGACAGTGCTAAGGTTCCGCCCTAGCTTTTTGCATTCTCCAAGGAAGCCTTTATGCCGGACGCTTCGTCCCTCAACCCTGGTTTCATGGTGGTTCACGGTAACCGCCTGGACGAGTTGCGCAGCCTGGTGGTCAGCTGGATGCGGCGTTATCCCCTGGCGCCCCTGGAAAATGAAATTGCCCTGGTACAGAGCAACGGTATCGCCCAATGGCTGAAACTGGCCCTGGCCGAAGACCCCGAAGTGGATGACGGCGGTGGCTGCGGTATTGCCGCTGCCATTGATGTGCAATTGCCGGGCAGTTTCATGTGGCAGTTGTACCGCCTGGTCCTGGGGCGAGACGAAATCCCCCCCAAATCCCTGCTGGATAAAGCTCCCCTGACCTGGCGGCTGATGCGCCTGTTGCCGGAGTTGATCGATGAGCCGCATTTCGAACCCCTGCAACGCTTCCTGACCCACGACAGTGACCTGCGCAAGCGCTATCAATTGGCCGAGCGTCTGGCCGATCTGTTCGACCAATATCAGGTATATCGAGCCGACTGGCTGGAGGATTGGGCTGCCGGCCGCCACCAACTGCGCAATGGTCGTGGTGAAACCAAGGCCCTGACGCCTGCCAACTGCTGGCAGGCCGAGCTATGGCGCGCGCTGCTGTTGGATGTCGGCACCGAGGGGATGGCCCAGAGTCGCGCAGGCGTTCACCAGCGCTTTATCGAGCGGATCAACCAACTGGAGGTGGCGCCCAGGGGCTTGCCGTCCCGAGTGATTGTTTTCGGTATCTCTTCGCTGCCGGCCCAGGCCCTGGAGGCACTGGCCGGGTTGGCCCGTTTCAGTCAGGTGCTGCTGTGTGTGCACAACCCTTGTCGCCATCACTGGGCCGATATCGTTGCCGACAAGGACCTGCTGCGCCACCAATACAAACGCCAGGCGCGCAAGGCCGGCATGCCTCAGGCCCTGGATCCGCAAACCCTGCACCAGCACGCCCACCCGCTGCTGGCCGCCTGGGGCAAGCAAGGCCGTGACTACATCAACCTGCTGGACAGCTATGACGATCCCAACAGCTATCGCAGCGCTTTTCGCGATGGCCGGATCGATCTGTTCAGTGACAGCCAGCCGGCCAGTATGCTCCAGCAATTGCAGGACGACATTCTCGAACTGCGCCCGCTGAACGAAACACGTGAGTTGTGGCCGCAGGTCGATATCCAGCACGATCAATCGATTCGCTTTCACATTGCCCACAGCGCCCAGCGAGAAGTGGAAATCCTTCACGACCAGCTCCTGGTGCGCTTCAGTGCAGAGCCCGACCTGCGGCCCCGGGATGTGATCGTCATGGTCCCGGACATCGACAGCTACGCCCCGCATATCCGCGCCGTGTTCGGCCAGCTGGAGCGGGATGACCGGCGCTTCATTCCCTTTACCCTCACTGACCAGGGTCAGCGTGGCCGTGACCCGCTGCTGATCGCCGTCGAACATCTATTGAAGCTGCCGGACAGTCGTTTTCCGGTCAGTGAGATTCTCGACCTGCTGGACGTTCCAGCCCTGCGTGCGCGTTTTGGCGTCGACGAAGCCGACCTGCCGACCTTGCACCGCTGGATTGAAGGTGCCGGCATCCGTTGGGGAATGAATGCCGAGCAGCGCGCAGAACTGGGGCTGCCCCCGGAACTGGAGCAGAACAGCTGGCGTTTCGGCTTGCGGCGCATGCTCCTGGGTTATGCCGTCGGCCGCTCCGACGCCTGTGACGGTATCGAGCCTTATGACGAGATCGGTGGCCTGGATGCGGCGCTGATCGGTCCCCTGGTCGCCCTTCTTGACGCCCTGCAGATCGCCTACCAGCAACTCACCCAGCCGGCGGATCCGGCGGAGTGGGGCGAGCGCCTGCACAACCTGCTGGAACAGTTCTTCCTTGCCAGCAACGAACACGATGATTACCTGCTGGGACAGCTCGACGACCTGCGGGAAAACTGGCTGGAAACCTGCGAGTCTGTGGGCCTGCAAGATCAGTTGCCGCTGACGGTGGTCCGCGAAGCCTGGCTGGCTGGCCTGGACCAGGGGCGCCTGTCCCAGCGTTTCCTCGCCGGAGCGGTGAACTTCTGCACCCTGATGCCGATGCGCGCCATTCCCTTCAAGCTGGTGTGCCTGCTGGGCATGAACGATGGCGATTACCCCAGGGCGCAGCCGCCTCTGGACTTCGACCTTATGGGCAGCGACTACCGCCCCGGCGACCGATCACGGCGCGAAGACGACCGTTACCTACTGCTTGAAGCCCTGCTCTCGGCGCGTGACCAACTTTATGTCAGTTGGGTTGGCCGCAGCATTCGCGACAACAGCGAGCGCCCGGCCTCGGTCCTGATCGGCCAGTTGCGCGATCACCTGGCCAGCGGCTGGCGACTGCCCGATGAGCAGGACTCCCTGCTGGAGGCCCTGACCCAGGAGCATCCCCTGCAACCCTTCAGTGCCCGCTATTTCCACGACAGCGACACGCTGTTCAGCTACGCCCGGGAGTGGCAAGTGCTGCATCAGGTCCGAGAGGAACTGGGCGCAGTCGAACGCCTGGAACCCTATGTCCAGGACGAGCCCCTGAGCCTTGCCCAGTTGCAGGATTTCCTGCGCAACCCGGTGCGGCATTTCTTCAGCCAAAGGCTCAAGGTGTTCTTTGAAGCCATGGAAGCACCGCTGGCCGATGAAGAGCCCTTCGTGCTCGATGCCCTGCAGCGCTACAGCCTCAGCGACAGCCTGCTGGAAGCGGCGCTGGGCGACGCCGGGCAGCCCGAGCAAGCCTTGCAGGCCCAGGCCCGGAGGCTGCAAGCCAGTGGCCTGTTGCCCATGGCCGGTTTTGGCGAATGCCTGCAGCGCGAACTGCTGGAGCCCCTGCCGGACCTGTTGCAGCGTTATCGGCAACTGCTCGACCTGTGGCCGACCCCGGTAACCAGTGCGCTGCCGGTGAGCCTGGAACTGCAAGGCGTGCGCCTGGAAGGTTGGCTCAGCAGCCTGCACCAGCGAGCTGATGGCGGGTTGTTGGCTGTGAGCGCCATCCCCAACGGCATCGGCTCGACCAAGACCCGTAAATGGCATCGGCTGATCAAGCCTTGGGTCAATCATCTGCTGGCCTGCGCCAGTGGTTACTCCTTGACCACCGCGCTGGTGGCCAGCGATGACAGCCTGTTGTTGCCGCCGCTGGAGCAGGAGGTGGCCCGGCAGATTCTCGGCAGCCTGCTGCAGGCCTGGCAGGCCGGCATGCGCCTGCCGCTGCCGGTGGCGATCAAGACCGCCTTCGCCTGGCTGGGCCAGAGCGACCCGGACAAAGCCGCGGCCGCTGCACGCAAGACCTACGATGGCGACGGCCAGAACAGCGAGGGCGAACGCCGGCAAAGCCCGGCCCTGGCCCGCCAATTCGCCGACTACAACGCACTGATCGCCGATGAAACCTTCAGCGGTTGGGCCGAGACCCTTTATCGACCCCTGTTGAATGCTCCCTGGCGTTCGGCGCTCGGCGAGGAGGCAGGCGCATGACTGCACAAGCTCCCCTGGCCCTGGCATTTCCTCTGCGCGGCAGCCAGTTGATCGAGGCCAGTGCCGGTACCGGCAAGACTTTCACCATCTCCGCGCTCTACTTGCGCCTGGTGCTGGGCCACGGCGGCGAGGCGGCGGGTTTCGGGCGTGAATTGCTGCCGCCGCAGATACTGGTGGTGACCTTTACCGATGCCGCCACCAAGGAATTGCGCGAGCGCATTCGCACGCGCCTGGCGGAAGCCGCGCGCTTCTTTCGCGATGAAACCAGCGCCCCCGATGGCCTGATCGTCGAGTTGCGTGAGCAATACCCCGTCGAGCAGTGGGCCGCCTGTGCCAATCGCCTGGACATTGCCGCGCAATGGATGGATGAGGCCGCGGTCTCGACCATCCACAGTTGGTGCCAGCGCATGTTGCGCGAACATGCGTTCGACAGCGGCAGCCTGTTCACCCAGACCCTGGAAACCGATCACAGCGACCTGCTGGGCCAGGTTCTGCGCGATTACTGGCGGCTGTTCTGCTACCCGATGCAGGGGGATGCCCTGAACTGGGTGCGCAGCCATTGGGTCGGGCCGGCCGAACTCATGCCCCGAGTGCGGGCAATGTTCGGCAACGAGCGTCGGGACCCACCCGAGCAGACGCCGAGCGAGTTGATCGAAGCCTGCCTGCAAGAACGTCGTGAAGCCCTGGTGCAGATCAAGGCGCCCTGGCGCGAGTGGGCCGCGCAACTGCGGGAGATCTGCCTGCAAGGCGTGGCCAGCAAGAGCGTCGACGGGCGCAAGATGCAGGCCCGGTTCTTCGAGCCCTGGTTCGAAAAGATCAGTGCCTGGGCCGAGGATGAATCCGTCGAGCAACTGGACATCGGCACCGGCTTCACCCGCCTGACCCCCGAAGGCATGAGCGAGGCCTGGAAAGGCGCGGCCCCCGATCACCCCGGGCTCGACGCCATGGCCGGGCTCAAGGCCAGCCTCGATGCCTTGCCCAGCCCGGATGCGGCGGTCCTGCAACACGCCGCGCAATGGGTGGGGGCACGTTTCGAAGAAGAGAAGCGGCGGCGCGCCGAGATGGGCTTCGACGACATGCTGCTGCGCCTGGACAGCGCCCTGCAGAGCGATGGCGGCGAGCGCCTGGCGACCCTGATCCGCGAGCAGTTCCCGGTGGCCCTGATCGACGAATTCCAGGACACCGACCCGGTGCAGTACCGGATCTTCGAAAGCATCTACCGGATCGAGGCCAACGACCCCGAGACCGGCCTGTTCCTGATCGGCGATCCCAAGCAGGCGATCTACGCCTTCCGTGGCGCCGATATCTACACCTACCTGCGGGCACGCCAGGCCACCAGCGGGCGCCTGCACACCCTGGGCACCAACTTCCGTTCCAGCCAGGCGATGGTCAGCGCGGTCAACCATGTGTTCCTGCAAGCCGAACAGCGGCCGCAGGGACAGGGGGCCTTCCTGTTTCGCGAAGCGGATGGCGAGAACCCGGTGCCATTCCTGGCGGTGGCCGCCCAGGGGCGCAAGGAGCAATTGCTGGTCGACGGCCAGCCGGTGCCGGCACTTAACTTCTGGCAATTGCCTTCGGAACAGCCGCTGTCCGGGGCCCAGTATCGCCAGCATCAGGCGGCGGCTTGCGCCACTGCGATTGTCGGCCTGCTCAATGGCGGCCAGCAGGGGCGCAGTGGGTTTGTCCGTGAGCAGCAAGCGCTGAAAGGCTTGCTGCCGGCGGATATCGCGATCCTGGTGCGCGATGGCAAGGAGGCCCAGGCCGTGCGCGGCGAGCTGGCGGCCCGCGGGGTGCGTAGCGTGTACCTGTCGGACAAGGACTCGGTGTTCGCCGCCCAGGAAGCCCGGGATGTGCTGGTGTGGCTCAAGGCTTGCGCCGAGCCGGACGTGGAGCGGCCGCTGCGCGCGGCCCTGGCGTCCCTGACCCTGAACCTGCCGCTGCTGGAGCTGGAGCGGCTCAACCAGGATGAACTGGCCTGGGAAGCGCGGGTCATGCAGTTCCGTGGCTACCGGGCGATCTGGCGCAGCCAGGGCGTGCTGCCGATGCTGCGGCGCCTGCTGCATGACTTCCAGCTGCCCCAGGCGCTGATGGCCCGCAGTGATGGCGAGCGGGTGCTGACCAACCTTCTGCACTTGTCCGAGCTGCTGCAACAAAGCGCCGCCGAACTCGACGGCGAGCAGGCCCTGATCCGCCATCTGGCCGAGCACCTGGCGCTGTCCGGGCAGGCGGGGGAGGAGCAGATCCTGCGCCTGGAAAGCGATGAGCAACTGGTCAAGGTGGTGACCATCCACAAGTCCAAGGGCCTGGAATACCCCTTGGTGTTCCTGCCCTTCATCTGTTCCACCAAGCCGGTGGATGGCAGCCGCTTGCCGCTGCATTACCACGATGCTGCCGGCAAGCCCCAGGTCAGCCTGCGGCCCACCCCGGAGCTGATTGCCCTGGCCGATGAAGAGCGCCTGGCGGAAGACCTGCGGCTGCTCTATGTGGCCCTGACCCGGGCCCAGCATGCCTGCTGGCTGGGGATGGCCGATCTCAAGCGGGGCAATCACAGCAGCTCGGTATTGCACCTTTCGGCCCTGGGTTACCTGCTGGGCGGCGGCGATGTCCTGGGCGAATCCAGTGCCTTGTTGCGCTGGCTGCTGGACCTGCAGCAGGGCTGCGCTGCGATTGGCGTGTCCGAGCTGCCCGTCGTCGATGACCAGCGCTATCAGCCACCGCGCAACGAGGCCACTCTGCTGGCGCCGCTGACGCCCAGCCGCCGCGCCGCGGAAAACTGGTGGATTGCCTCCTACAGTGCCTTGCGCATCAGCGACATCCTGGGGGCGGGCAGCACCGAGGCGCCGGAAAACCCCCAGGCGCAGAAACTCTTCGACGACGAACGCCTGGACCCCGAAGCTCCTCGGGAAACCCTGGCCAGCGGCGGCGATATCCACCGCTTCCCCCGCGGCCCGAACCCCGGGACCTTCCTTCATGGCCTGCTGGAGTGGGCTGGGGAGGAGGGTTTTGCCGCTGCCCCCGAGGCGATCGAGGACGCCGTGGCCCGGCGCTGCAATCGCCGCGGCTGGCAAGGCTGGATCCCGACCCTGAGCGACTGGCTGCAGCACCTGCTGCAAGCGCCCTTGCCCCTGGGCGAGGGCCAGGCACCGGTGGTGCTCGGGCAGTTGACCCAGTACCGGGTCGAGATGGAGTTCTGGTTCGCCAGCCACAAGGTCGATGTGCTCAAGCTCGATGAGCGGGTACGCCAGCAAACCCATCAGGGCGCGCCCCGAGTCACGGCCGAGCCGGTATTGCTCAACGGCATGTTCAAGGGTTTTATCGACCTGACCTTCGAACACCAGGGCCGCTATTACGTGGCCGACTACAAATCCAACTGGCTGGGTGCGGACGACGCGGCCTACACCGAGCAGGCCATGGAACAATCGATTCTCGACAACCGTTACGACCTGCAATACGTGCTGTACCTGCTGGCCCTGCACCGGCAATTGAAGGCCCGGCTGGCGGACTACGACTACGATCGCCATGTGGGCGGCGCCTTGTACCTGTTCCTGCGGGGCACCCGTGCCGCCAGCCAGGGGGCCTACTTCGCCCGGCCGCCTCGACAGTTGATCGAGCAACTGGACCGCATGTTCCAGGGCCAGCCCGAGCCACCCAAGGCCGAGCCCGCCTGGGAGCAGGGAGTGCTGCTATGACCCAGGACCTGTTCGATACACTGGACCAGGCGCCGCAACCGGCCTTCGACCTGGTGCCCCTGAGCCGCGCCGACGACTTGCTGCTGTTGCTTGAGCGCTGGGTCGAGCGCGGCTGGCTGCGTTCCCTGGACCGGGCCTTTGTCGGCTTCCTGCATGAGCTGGACCCGGGCTGTGATCCGCTGGTACTGATGGCCGCGGCCCTGACCAGCCATCAGCTGGGGCACGGGCATGTCTGCCTGGACCTGTTCGAAACCCTCAAGGAGCCGGACTTCGCCCTGTCGCTGCCGCCCGAAGGCGACGCACAAAACGGCGCACCGGCGCTGCCGTCCCAGGTGTTGATGGGGCTTGAAGGGGCGCACTGGTGCAAGGTCCTGGCCGGCAGCCGCCTGGTGGCCCTGGCGGCGGATCATGCCGAGTCTTCCCGGCAGCGGCCGCTGGTGCTGTCCGGCAAGCGCCTGTACCTGCGCCGCTACTGGGCCTATGAGCGGCGTATCGACAACGCCTTGCGCCAGCGCCTGGCCTTGGCCGAGGCCACGCCGGAAAACCTCGCGGCGCGCCTCGACGGGCTGTTCGGCCCGGCCAAGGCGGCGGGGCCCGTCGACTGGCAGAAACTCGCCTGCGCCCTGGCCACCCGGGGCGCCTTCAGCATCATCACCGGCGGCCCCGGCACCGGCAAGACCACCACCGTGGTGCGCCTGCTGGCCTTGCTCCAGGGCCCGGCGGTGGAAGCACGCAAGCCGCTGCGCATTCGCCTGGCGGCGCCTACCGGCAAGGCCGCGGCGCGCCTGACCGAGTCCATCAGCTTGCAGGTGCGTTCCCTCGCGGTGCCCGATGAGGTGCGGGAAATGATCCCCAGCGAGGTGACCACCGTGCACCGCTTGCTGGGCAATCGCCCGGGCACCCGGCATTTCCGCCATCACGCCGGCAACCGCTTGCCCCTGGATGTCCTGGTGGTGGACGAAGCCTCGATGATCGACCTGGAAATGATGGCCAACCTGCTGGACGCCTTGCCCATCCATGCACGCCTGGTGTTGCTGGGGGACAAGGACCAGCTGGCCTCGGTGGAAGCCGGCGCCGTACTCGGCGACCTGTGCCGTGACGCCGAGGCCGGTTGGTACAACCCGCAGACCCGGGCCTGGCTGGAGGCGGTCAGCGGCGAGAACCTGGGAAACAGCGGCCTGCAGGAGGACAGCGCCCACCAGCATCCCCTGGCGCAGCAGGTGGTGATGCTGCGCCATTCCCGGCGTTTCGGCGAAGGCAGCGGCATCGGCCAGCTGGCGCGTTGGGTCAACCAGCAGCAGGCCGATGAAGCCCGGCGCCTGCTGGCGGCTCGCAGCCATGCCGACCTGTATGGCCTGAGCCTCAAGGGCGAGCAGGATCGGGCCCTGGAACGGCTGCTGCTGGAGGGCCATGGCGAGGGGCCGCAAGGCTACCGCCACTACCTGAATGTACTGCGCAGCCAGCGCCCGCCGCCGGGTACGCCTCTGGAGGATCGGCGCTGGACCGACTGGGCGCGCCATGTCTTGCAGGCCTTTGATCGCTTCCAATTGCTGTGCGCGGTGCGCAAGGGCCCCTGGGGTGTCGAAGGCCTGAACCTGCGGATCACCCAGGCGCTGTTCAAGGCCCGGCTGATCGACAGCGACCAGCAATGGTACGAGGGCCGCCCGGTGCTGATGACCCGCAACGATTACGGCCTGGGCCTGATGAACGGTGATATCGGCATCGCCCTGAAACTGCCGGAGCAGGAAGGCTCGGAGGCGGGGCGTCAGGTGCTGCGCGTCGCCTTTCCGCGCAACGATGGCCAGGGCGGGGTGCGGTTGGTGCTGCCAAGCCGGCTCAATGACGTGGAAACCGTTTACGCCATGACTGTGCATAAGTCCCAGGGCTCGGAGTTCGCCCACACTGCGTTGATCCTGCCCGACGCCCTGAACCCGGTGCTGACCAAGGAGCTGATCTACACCGGTATCACCCGGGCGAAGGACTGGTTCAGCCTGATCGAGCCCCGTGCCGGAGTGTTCGAAGAGGCGGTTCGGCGCAAGGTCAAGCGCCTGAGCGGGCTGATGCTGGAGTTGGACTGACACCCATGTTTCCGGCTTTTCTCAGGCGTGGTGCTCGGGTGCTGGTCTCGCTGCATTTTCCCGGGCTGTGCTATCGTTGCGGCATCATTTCCGTGAAAATCAAAGAGAATCCCTGCATGGACGTGGCTGTCTTGAGGACAGAGCGCATTTTGGGGTGGAGACAGTGTGTGCTGTCGACCATTCTCTGCCTGTTCAGCCTGTTGGCCATCGCGCAGTCGGAGCCACCGGCGGCCGCGAGCCTGGCCGAGCAACGGGCCAAGGCTGTAACCCAAGTGGTGCTGGGCATTCTCAGCTACGCTCGCTGGCCCGTGGAGCCTGCGCAACTGCGTCTGTGCGTGGTTGGCCCCACCGAATACACCGATGACCTGCTCAAGGGCGCGACCCAGGCCACCGGCCGCCCGGTGTTGGTGCGGCGTCTGCTGGCCAACAACCCGTCGTTGGCCAGTGAGTGCGATTCGGTCTATGTCGGCAAATTGTCCAATGATGAGCGTACCCGCCTGTTCAACTCGCTGATCGGGCAGCCGGTGCTGAGCATCAGCGAGGGGGGCGACCAGTGCACCGTGGGCAGCCTGTTCTGCCTGCGGGTCGGCGACAGCCAGGTGTCGTTCGAGGTCAACCTGGATTCCGTGGCCCGCAGTGGGGTGAAGATTCATCCCAGCGTGCTGCAGCTTTCCCGTCGTCGTCCGGCGGCCCCATGAAACTGTTCAAGCCCAACGCCCGCCCTACACTGCGGTCGGTCATCGGTCGCGGCCACCTGATCGTCGCTCTGCTGGCGATCTCCATGGCCAGCCTGTCCCTGACCTTTCTCGGGGTGTTGGCCCTGCGCGTGTACGCCGATCACAACCTGCACCTGATCGCCCGCTCCATCAGCTACACCGTGGAAGCTGCAGTGGTGTTCAACGACAGTGTGGTGGCCACCGAGGCCCTGGCCCTGATCGCCTCCACCGAAGAGGTGGCCGACGCCAAGGTGTATGACAGCCAGGGCCAGTTGCTGGCCAGTTGGCAGCGCCCGGAAAGCGGCTTTCTGACCAACCTGGAAATGCACGTCGCCAGCGCCTTTCTGGAAAAGCCCATCAGCCTGCCGATCCTGCACCAGGGGCGGGAAATCGGCACCATCAATGTCACCGGCCATGGCGGCAGCCTGTTGCGGTTTCTCCTCAGTGGCCTGGTGGGCATCGTGCTGTGCATCGCCCTCAGCGCCTGGTTGGCGCTGTACCTGGCGCGCCGCCAGCTGCGGGGCATCACCGGGCCGTTGCGCAGCCTCGCCGATGTGGCCCACGCGGCCCGGCGCGAGCGGGCCTTCGATCAGCGGGTGCCGCCTGCGGAAATCGCCGAACTGGACAACCTGGGCAACGACTTCAACGCCCTGCTCGATGAGCTGGAAGCCTGGCAGACCCATCTGCAAAGCGAGAATGAAACCCTGGCCCACCAGGCCAGCCACGACAGTCTGACCGGACTGCCCAACCGGGCGTTCTTCGAAGGCCGGCTGATCCGTGCCCTGCGCAGCGCCAACAAGCTCAACGAGCGCATGGCGGTGCTGTTTCTCGACAGCGACCGGTTCAAGGAGATCAACGATAACTTCGGCCACGCCGCCGGCGATGCGGTGCTGGTGGCTGTGGCCACGCGGATTCGCGCGCAGTTGCGCGAGGACGACCTGGTGGCGCGCCTGGGCGGGGACGAATTTGCCGTGCTGCTGACCCCGCTGCACCGGGTCGAGGATGCCCAGCGCATCGCCGACAAGATCATCAGCAGCATGGAAGTACCGATTCAACTGCCCGGCAGCCTGTCGATCCTGACATCGCTGAGTATCGGTATTGCCGTGTACCCGGATCATGGTGCGACACCGGGCAGTCTGTTGAATGCCGCCGACGCGGCCATGTACCAAGCCAAGCGCGGTTCGCGAGGCGGGCAACACACAGTGGGGGCGGAGCTCCCTATCGTTCAGGTTCAAAACAGGAGCTAATTCCCTTGTTCTCGATGACGCAACGTTCGGTTCGACTGTTCAGCACTCTGGTGTTCATGGCCCTGCTGGCCCTGGCCGGCTGTCAGAGCGTGCCGCCCAAAGGTCTGACCCCGAAACAGATCGCGGTACTGAAACAGGAGGGCTTCGAATTGACGGATGAAGGCTGGGCCTTTGGCCTGTCGGGCAAGGTGCTGTTTGGCAGCGATGTGGAAACCCTGAACCAGGCCAGCACCGAGATCGTCCAGCGCATCGGCAAGGCGCTGCTCAGCGTCGATATCCAGAAGGTCCGGGTCGACGGTCACACCGACGCGTCGGGCAAGGAGGCCTACAACGTGCAACTGTCCGTGCGCCGGGCCAAGAGCGTGGTCAAGGTGTTGACCCAGGTTGGCATGCGTGAAGAAAACATCCAGCTGCGCGGCCTGGGCAGCAGCGAGCCGGTGGCCTCCAACAGCACCGTGGCCGGGCGTACCGAGAACCGTCGGGTGTCGATCGTGGTGATCGCCGACTGATCGACGACCTGCCGGGTTGCGGCTGCTAAGGGTCAGGGGGCGGCGAAGCGCATGCTGCGACTCTCGCCCATGAGCAGCGGCCGATTCTGCTCGGTCACCTCGCGGATGTAATCCCATAACAGGGTGATCCGCTTCAACTTCCTGAGATCCTCCCGGCAGTACATCCAGAATTGCCGGGTCAGGTTGATTTCCTTGGGCAGCACTGGCAGCAGGCGCGGGTCCTGGGCCGCCAGGAAGCACGGCAGGATCGCCAGCGAGCGGCCCTGCTGCGCTGCCACGTACTGGGCAATCACGCTGGTGCTGCGCAGGTTGGCGCTGGCCCCGGGCACCACATTGGCCAGGTACAGCAGCTCGGAACTGAAGGCCAGGTCATCCACATAACTGATGAATTGATGCTCGCCCAGGTCGCCGGGGCGGCGGATCGGCGGGTGGCGGTCGAGGTATTCCTGGGTGGCGTACAGCTGCAGGCGGTAGTCGCACAGCTTGCAGCACACATAGGGGCCGTGCTCCGGGCGTTCCAGGGCGATGACGATATCCGCCTCGCGCTTGGACAGGCTGATGAAGTGCGGCAGCGGCAGGATATCCACCGAGATTGCCGGGTAGGCGTCGAGGAAGTGGCTGAGTTGCGGGGTGATGAAGAAGGTGCCGAAGCCCTCGGTGCAGCCCATGCGCACATGGCCGGACAACGCCACTCCGGAGCCCGAGACCTGCTCGCACGCCATGTGCAGGGTGCTTTCGATGGACTCCGCATAACCCAGCAGGCGCTGGCCCTCGGCGGTGAGGACAAAGCCGTTGGTGCGGGATTTTTCGAACAGCAAGGTGCCCAGGGCGGTTTCCAGGGACCCGATGCGCCGCGATACCGTGGTGTAGTCCACCGCCAGGCGCTTGGCCGCGCTGCTGGCCTTGCGAGTGCGCGCCACTTCGAGGAAAAACTTCAGGTCGTCCCAGTTCAGGGTGCTTAGCGAGGTGATGTTTTTTTGCATGATGGACCGGATTTTATGTGCGTTCTTATTAGAAGTTTGCACATCTATACTCCAAAAACCGTCCGATACCAACTCGCGACAGCCCCTCTTTCAAGGCGCTTGCCCGCCTTGGTTTCCCTGCATAAGAACTCAAGAAGTCAGGAGACCCCATGAACGCATCCCTCAAGCCCGACGGCACCACCCTGCAACAGGTCAAACTGCTGATCGACGGTGAATGGGTCCAGTCCCAGAGCCAGGAATGGCACGACATCGTCAACCCGGCGACCCAGGAAGTGCTGGCCAAGGTGCCCTTTGCCACTGCCGCTGAAGTCGACGCCGCGATCGCCGCTGCCCAGCGCGCCTTCCAGACCTGGAAACTGACCCCGATCGGCGCGCGGATGCGCATCATGCTCAAGCTCCAGGCCCTGATCCGCGAGCACTCCAAACGCATTGCCGTGGTCCTCAGCGCCGAGCAGGGCAAGACCATCGCCGACGCCGAGGGCGACATCTTCCGCGGCCTGGAAGTGGTGGAGCATGCCTGCTCCATCGGCACCCTGCAGATGGGCGAATTCGCCGAAAACGTCGCCGGCGGCGTGGACACTTACACCCTGCGCCAGCCGATCGGCGTGTGCGCCGGGATCACCCCGTTCAATTTCCCGGCAATGATTCCGCTGTGGATGTTCCCGATGGCCATCGCCTGCGGCAACACCTTCGTCCTCAAGCCTTCCGAGCAGGACCCGCTGTCCACCATGCTGCTGGTGGAGCTGGCGGTGGAAGCCGGGGTGCCGGCCGGTGTGCTCAACGTAGTGCACGGCGGCAAGGACGTGGTGGATGCGCTGTGCACCCACAAGGACATCAAGGCGGTGTCCTTCGTCGGTTCGACTGCGGTCGGCACCCACGTCTATGACCTGGCGGGCAAGCACGGCAAGCGCGTGCAATCGATGATGGGCGCGAAGAACCACGCCGTGGTGCTGCCCGACGCCAACCGCGAACAGACCCTCAATGCCCTGGTGGGCGCCGGCTTCGGCGCGGCCGGCCAGCGATGCATGGCCACCTCGGTGGTGGTGCTGGTGGGGGCAGCGAAACAATGGCTGCCGGACCTCAAGGCCCTGGCGCAGAAACTCAAGGTCAACGCCGGCAGCGAGCCGGGCACCGATGTCGGCCCGGTGGTCTCCAAGCGTGCCAAGGCGCGGATTCTGGAGCTGATCGAAAGCGGCGTGAAAGAAGGTGCCAAGCTGGAGCTCGATGGCCGCGACATCAAGGTTCCGGGCTACGAGCAGGGCAACTTCATCGGCCCGACCCTGTTCTCCGGGGTGACCACCGACATGCAGATCTACACCCAGGAAATCTTCGGCCCGGTGCTGGTGGTGCTGGAGGTGGATACCCTGGACCAGGCCATCGCCCTAGTCAACGCCAACCCCTTCGGCAACGGCACCGGCCTGTTCACCCAGAGCGGTGCGGCGGCGCGCAAGTTCCAGAGCGAAATCGACGTCGGCCAGGTGGGCATCAACATCCCCATTCCGGTGCCGGTTCCATTCTTCAGCTTTACCGGCTCCCGCGGTTCCAAGCTCGGCGACCTGGGCCCCTACGGCAAGCAAGTGGTGCAGTTCTACACTCAGACCAAGACCGTCACCAGCCGCTGGTTCGACGATGACAGCGTCAATGACGGTGTGAACACCACCATCAGCCTGCGTTGAGGAGCCTGACATGAACATTGCATTTATCGGCCTGGGCAACATGGGCGCGCCCATGGCCCGCAACCTGATCAAGGCCGGCCATCAGTTGAACCTGTTCGATCTCAACCAGAGCGTGCTGGCAGAGCTGGCGCAACTGGGCGGGCGTATCAGTGCTTCGCCCAAGGCCGCTGCCGAAGGCGCCGAACTGGTGATCACCATGCTCCCCGCTGCGGCCCATGTGCGCAGCGTCTGGCTGGGCGAGGATGGGGTGCTGGCGGGTATTGGCCGCGGCATTCCGGCGGTGGATTGCAGCACCATCGACCCACAGACCGCCCGTGAAGTGGCCGCAGCCGCCGCCAAGCAGGGCGTGGCCGTGGCCGATGCACCGGTATCCGGTGGCACCGGCGGCGCCCAGGCCGGGACCCTGACCTTCATGGTCGGCGCCAGCGCCGAACTGTTCGCCACCCTGCAACCGGTGCTGGCGCAGATGGGCCGCAACATCGTGCACTGCGGTGAAGTGGGTACCGGGCAGATCGCCAAGATCTGCAACAACCTGCTGCTGGGGATTTCGATGATCGGCGTCAGCGAAGCCATGGCCCTGGGGGATGCCCTGGGCATCGACACCCAAGTGCTGGCGGGGATCATCAACAGCTCCACCGGCCGGTGCTGGAGTTCCGACACCTACAACCCGTGGCCGGGCGTGATTGAAACCGCCCCGGCGTCCCGCGGCTACACCGGAGGCTTTGGTGCCGAGCTGATGCTCAAGGACCTGGGGCTGGCCACCGAAGCCGCGCGCCAGGCCCACCAGCCGGTGGTGCTCGGTGCCGTGGCCCAGCAGCTGTACCAGGCCATGAGCCAGCGTGGGGAAGGTGGCAAGGACTTCTCGGCCATCGTCAACAGCTACCGCAAGCCGCAGTAAGGCGTCGCTTGTAGGGAGGGGGCGCTGGCGGGTTTGCGCGGCAATCTCGCCGCCAGTGGCTGGGTATCGTCAAACAAGGTCCTGCGGCTCAGCAGCGGCTACAAGGGGCGGTGTAGCCGCTGCCGCAGGCTGCGAACGGCTCCGCAGGAGACGCAGCGGTCTCAAACCCGGCAGAGGTTTGTCTGGGTATCGCCAGGCAAGGCCCTTCGGTCCTTTTCGCAGCTTCGCGGGCTCAGCAGCGGCTCCACGCGTCATTGAATGCAGCCCCTTCAGCCGGGGCATTTGCGGGAACCTGCGTCGGGCAGGTTCCCGCTTTTTTTTGCCCGGCTCAGTTCGGCCGGCTGGCAACGGTGCCGGAGGGAGGGTTGAGGCGGGTGTCGAGGCCGAAGCGTTCCTGGATCACCACCTGGTACAGCCCCTTGGCCAGCAGCGGATTGATCAGGATATTCCAGCTGTGCCGGGAAACCGACGAGGGCACCAGCACGAAAGGGTGGTCCGCCAGCAACTGATCGGCGAACTTCTGCTGGCCGGCGCTGGGAATCCCCGGCACCAGCCAGTTGGGGTTGGGAATACGGTTTTCATCGACTCGGTAGATGGCGGTCGGGTCCTGGATCAGGGCGCCGGTGAGTACATGGGGCACGCTGTCCAGGGCGGCAAAACCCTTGTGCACCGCCACTTCCAGAATCGCCGTGGCCGGATCGGCGCTGGCGTACACCGCCTTCACGCCCTTGGAGTTCCAGCGGCCGCCACACAGCTCGGCGCCAATGCCGCTGTCCCAGCTGTCGGCGTGCCGGGCGGCGTCCAGACGCCAGAAGTGAAGGGTGCTGCTGCCCGGCACACTGATCACTGATAGACCCCGTATTCCAGGCGGGTGAGGAACTCGTCCACCAGTTCGAAACCGATGGGGTTGGTCAGCAGGTCCACCGGTTTGTGGCCGTCCAGGCCCATCACCGGCTTGGCCATCCACTCCTGGGCCTCTTCACTGCTGCCGAAGATGTCCTCGGCCTTGGCCAGCACCTGGGCGAAGCGCACCGCACGGGCGCTCTGTTCCGGGTTCAGCGGCTCGTCCGGGGTTTTCAGGCGCCGGTGCAGGGTGCGTTCGGAAAGGCCGATGATCTTGGCCAGGACCTGTTCGTCCTTGAGCATGGGCACCGAGGAGACGAACTTGATGATCGCCGTCAGCGGGATGCCCTCCTCGGTCAGGCGATAGATCGAGATACGATCGTCAAAGCGTGCCCGGCCACCCAGAAGGATGTCCGAGGACTGCTCTTTCAATACCAGTTTGCCTCGCCGCTTGGGAACGAGGCCGGTGCCTGTCAGCGCGACCATGAGTGCAGCTCCTGCCTTTTGCCATTTGGCAGTGATTATATAGACATTTGGCAAAAGGCGCTGGCTTGAATCGCAACACGGCCAGGGGAGCCCGGCTGGCGCGGGCTCCCGGTATCGAGGGAGGGCTCAGGCGAAGACGAAGTACTTGCGCACGGTTTCCACCACTTCCCAGGTGCCTTTCATCCCGGGCTCCACCACGAAGATATCGCCGGCGCGCAGGTGGATGGGGTCGCGGCCGTCCGGGGTGATCACGCAGTAGCCTTCCTGGAAATGGCAGTACTCCCACTTTTCATAGGCCACCCGCCATTTGCCCGGGGTGCAGATCCAGGTGCCCATGATCTTGCTGCCATCCTCGCTGGTGTAGGCGTTGAGGTTGACGGTGTGCGGATCGCCCTGGAGTTTTTCCCACTTGCAGGCGTCGAGCACCGGCAGCGGATGAGTGTCGCGAAGAACGGTGATGGGTTGGGACATGCTGTGCTCCTAGCAGGCAGAGAACTGAAGCCGCACCCTATAGCGCCTGGCGGGCAGGGGGTTGTCTGTACTCGACCTCGGGGTATCCAGAAGCGCAGCGCGGCCCCGAGTCGAGGTGGCTGGGCGCAGGGCCGGGAGAGGCATGGCGGTTGCAAGATTCATTCGGCAAACAGGGCTTTGTTAGCAGTAATTGCGAAATATCCGCGGCTGCCCGAGTTATTTCGCAAGAATCTTTACCGGTTTCGCTCGTATCATTCAGCTCGGAGTGACCTAAGAGCCGCACGAATGGAAAATACACCACGCTGGTGGGATATCAGCCCGCCGTTGAGTACCGCAACCCCGACCTGGCCGGGAGATACGCCGTTCCAGGAGGAGCGCGTCTGGCAGTTCGGCCCCGAGTGCCCGGTGAATGTCGGGCGGGTGACCCTGTCGCCCCACACCGGTGCCCATGTCGATGCGCCCCTGCATTACCGGCCGGACGGCCTGCCCATCGGTGAAGTATCGCTGGATGTCTACATGGGCCCGTGCCGGGTCCTGCACTGCCTGGACAGCGGTGCTCTGGTGCAGCCCGAGGCGTTGCTCGGGCGCCTCGAAAACTTGCCTGCGCGAGTGTTGCTGCGTACTTATCCACAGGCTCCGCTGAGTGCCTGGGACCCGGACTTTACTGCCGTTGCTCCAGCCACTGTCGAGCTGCTGGCCAGCCTCGGCGTGCGCCTGATCGGCATCGACACCCCGTCCCTCGACCCCCAGCAGTCCAAGACCATGGACGCCCACAACACCGTGGCCCGCCATGGCATGGCGATCCTCGAAGGCGTGGTTCTCGATGAGGTTGCCGAAGGCGACTACGAACTGATTGCCCTGCCACTGCGCTTCGCTCACCTGGACGCCAGTCCGGTGCGGGCGATCCTGCGCCCCCTGGCCGATTCATTCCTACAATAAATACACAGCTGGCCCTTCGCGCCGTTGTGCATCCCGATCCGGGCTGCGCAGCCAGCGATGGGCAACCGCTGCCTGAGGCGAGGAGCCCACGCGATGAGCCAATGTCCCTTTTCAAGCAATCCGCCGGCTGAGTGGCATAACGCCGAGCTGAATTTTTCCGACTCCATGAGCTACGGCGACTACCTGGACCTGGGGCGCATCCTCAGCGCCCAGCATCCCCTGTCGCCGGACCACAACGAGATGCTCTTCATCATCCAGCACCAGACCTCGGAGCTATGGATGAAGCTGATGCTGCACGAGCTCAAGGCGGCCCGCGAGCATGTGCGCCAGGGCCAGTTGCCGCCGGCGTTCAAGATGCTGGCGCGGGTTTCGCGGATTTTCGATCAACTGGTGCACGCCTGGGCGGTGCTGGCCACCATGACGCCGTCCGAGTACAAGTCGATCCGGCCTTACCTGGGCCAGTCCTCGGGCTTCCAGTCGTTCCAGTATCGGGAGATCGAATTCATCCTCGGCAACAAGAGCGCGGCCCTGCTGCGGCCCCATGCCCATCGTCCCGAACTGTTGCAATCGCTGGAAGCGTCGATTGCCACCCCGTCCATGTATGACGAGGCGATTGCCCTGATGGCCCGC
Source organism: Pseudomonas sp. GW822-FHT06D10 (assembly GCF_058799535.1). Classification (NCBI taxonomy): domain Bacteria; kingdom Pseudomonadati; phylum Pseudomonadota; class Gammaproteobacteria; order Pseudomonadales; family Pseudomonadaceae; genus Pseudomonas; species Pseudomonas sp. GW822-FHT06D10. The sequence continues at coordinate 19,033 of NZ_JBXALN010000002.1, forward strand.
AGCGGCTTGAGCATCGACCCTGCGCGCCTGGCACTGGACAGCACCACCACGACTCAGCATGACCCGTCGGTGGAAGCGGCATGGCGCGAGGTCTACGCCAATCCTTCGGCCTATTGGGACCTGTACCAGTTGGCGGAGAAGTTCATCGACCTGGAAGACTCCTTCCGCCAGTGGCGCTTTCGCCATGTGACCACGGTGGAGCGCATCATCGGCTTCCAGCCCGGCACCGGCGGCACCGAAGGCGTGGGCTACCTGCGCAAGATGCTCGACACCGTGCTGTTTCCCGAACTGTGGCGAGTGCGCTCCTCGCTCTGACCCGAAAACGCCCCGCCTGCCGGGGCGTTTTCATGTGCCTGCCGGCGTCTGACTCCCTGAGACCCTGGTGCGGCCGCTGCCGCAGACTGCGATCGGCAGCGCAGCAGACGCGCTCTTGAGGTCTGGAAGGTCCTCCGGACCTTATCGCAGCCTGCGGCAGCGGCTACAGAGGTCGTTAGAGAGCAGCGGGCGCTGGCGGTAGTTGCGCTCCGGGGATAAGGTGGCCGCCTTCGGTGCACCATTTTTACTCTCTGAGGCAGACCACATGTCCCGGACCTTCGAGCTTGAAACCCTCAAGATGCGGCTCAGCGATCCCGAGTTCCGCCCTCTGGACCTGCACCAGCGCATCCAGCGCGCCTTGCGCGGGCTGATCCTCGACGGCGCCCTGGGCCCTGGCGTGAAGCTGCCGGCGACCCGGGCCCTGGCCAAGTCGCTGGCGGTATCGCGCGACACCGTGGAAAACGCCTATGTGCAGTTGCAGCGCGACGGTTTTGTCCTGCGGCGCAAAGGCTCGGGGAGCTATGTCTGCGAAACCATCGGTGCCCAATTGCGTGGCCCGTCCCGCCGGCGCCAGCTCCAGCAAGGGTTGCCGGCCCACAGCCCGGAACCGGGAGCGGGCCTGAGCCGGCGCGGCGCGGCACTGTTGGCGCGGGGTGGGGTCAGCGATCAGCAGGCGGTCACGGCCTTCGCTACCGGTTTGCCGGAAACCCGCAGCTTCCCGCTGGAGGTCTGGGAGCGGCTGCAACGCCAGGCATTGAAGGATTACCGTGCCAGCGTGCTGCTGCATGGCGATCCCCAGGGCACGCTTCCCCTGCGCAAGGCGATTGCCGCCTACCTCAACCTGGAACGCGGGGCCAAGGTGCAGCCCGAGCAGATCCTGGTGCTGAGCAGCACTCGCCAGGCGCTGTTCCTGTGTGCGCAACTGCTGGTGGACGCCGGCAAGCCGATCCTGATGGAGAACCCAGGCTACTTCGGCGCGCGCAAGGCCTTCGAGGCGGCCGAGGCGCGGATCGTGCCCATTGATGTGGATGGCCAGGGCATCCGCACCGACCTGTTGCGAGCCGACCGCAGCGGCGCCCGCTGTGTCTATGTGACGCCCTCGCACCAGTACCCCACGGGTGCCACCCTGTCCCTGGAGCGCCGTCTGGAGCTGACCCGCTGGGCCGCCGAGCACGACCGGTGGATCATCGAGGACGACTACGACAGCGAGTTCCACTACGAGGGCCTGCCCACCGCCTGCGTCCAGGGCCTGGACCCGTTTCGGCGCACCCTGTACATCGGCACCTTCAGCAAGACTCTCTATCCGGGCCTGCGCATGGGCTACATGATCCTGCCCGCCGAACTGGTGGGGGCCTTCAGCAGTGCCCGCAGCATCATGGACGGGCACACGCCGCAGATCCTCCAGCTGACCCTGGCGCGGTTCATGGAAGAGGGGCACTACAACGCCCATGTACGGGCCATGCGCAAGCTCTACGCCGGGCGCCGGCAGGCCATGCTCGAGGCCATAGGCCGGCACTTGCCGGGCATTGCCAGGGCCTTGCCGCCACCCGGCGGGTTGCAGGTCCCGTGTCTTCTGGAACCCGGCTGGAGCGAGGAGCTGACCCAGCAACGTGCGGCCAGGGCTGGCATCCAGTTGCCGGGGCTCAGCCGGCTTTATGCGGGTGAGCAGAAGCAGCAGGGCTGGCTATTGGGCTATGCGTCCCTGAGCGCCCATGAGATCGAGGCGGCGATGGCGCGTCTGGCCCAGGCCCTGGGAAAGGCCTAGCCAGCGGCCTTTTTCCAGCGCCGGCGGTCAGGGCTTGGCGCGTTCCAGTGCCAGGGCGCTGCGCGGGCCCAGGATCAACAGGTGCACGGTCAGCCCGGCAACCAGCCCCCAGAAGGCACCACCGATCCCTAGCAGAGTGACGTTGGCGGCAGTGGCAAGGAAGGTGATCAGCGCGGTTTCCCGGGTGGCCGTATCGGCCATGGCGTTGGCCAGGCTGCCGCCGATTGCCCCCAGCAATGCCAGGCCGGCCAGGGTGGTGATAAAGGCCTTGGGCAAGACCATGAACAGGGTCGCCAGGGTGACCCCGAAGGTCCCCACCAGGATGTAGAAAACGCCGCAGGCGATACCGGCGATATAGCGTTTGCCCGGGTCCGGGTGGGCATCCTCGCCGGTACAGATCGCCGCCGTGATCGCCGCCACGTTGAATGCGTGAGCGCCGAACGGCGCCATGATCAGCGAGCCCAACCCTGTGACCGTGAGCAGCGGGTTGGCGCTGGTCTGGAAGCCGTCATTGCGCAACACCAGCATGCCCGGCATGTACTGGCCGGTCAGGGTGATGACGAACAGTGGCAGGGCCACGCCGAGCAAGGCCGACACGGAGAACTGTGGCGCAGTGAACAGGGGAGCGGCGAAGCTCAGGTGCACGCTGGCGAAGTCGACCCGCTCCTGGACGATCAGCAACGCCAGGCCGATGAACAGGATGCCCACCACGGCAAAGCGTGAAGTGAAGCGCCGCAGCACCGCATAGGACAGTACCAGCACGATCACCAGCAGTGGATCGGCACTCGCGCCGCCAAAGGCGTTGATCCCGAACTGCAGCAGGATGCCTGCCAGCAAGCCAGCCGCGATGCCCTTGGGAATCAGGCGCACCAGCTTGTCGAAAGCCCCGGACCCGCCCAGGACGATGAACCCCAGGGCGCAAATCAGGTAGGCGCCGATCACCTCGGCATAGGGCGTGAAGGGCATCACCGTGGCCAAGAAGGCCGCCCCGGGGGTAGACCAGGCGGTAATGATCGGCGCCTTGTAGCGCAGGCTCAGCCACATGCCGCTCAGGCCCACGCCCAGGGACACGGCCCAGACCCAGGAGGTGGTCTGGGCGGGTGTCAGCCGGGCCAGTTCAGCGGCCTGGAACACCAGGATGAAGGTCCCGCCATAGTTCACCAGCACTGAGATCAGTGCCGCCACGGTGGGAGAGAAGATATCGGCCGGTCTAAGGCCTGTCGCGGTTCTGTTCATAAGCCACTCTCCGTCAAGGAACAGGCTCCCTGGCCCAAACGCCGGGAGAGGCCCGATTCTAGGTAACGGATGGACTATCGTTTCGAGCCACATTCTTGTTTGCTGGCAGACCACTTTGGCGGCGCCGACAAAAAAGCCCGGCCTTGGATAAGGCCGGGCTCGGGGGTGTGGCGCGAACCTGTGGGCTTAGCGCAGGGCGGGTTGCGAAGCTTTCTTCGCCCGGCTCAGGAGGTAGAAGCCCCAGATCACCAGGACCCACACCGGGATCGCGTACACCGAGGCACGGATGCCGGGGATCATCCACATCACGCCGACGATCATCACCATGAAGGCCAGGCACAGGTAGTTGCTCAGCGGCGACCAGAAGGCCTTGAACGAAGGCACCACGCCCTGCTCGGCCATGGCCTTGCGAAAGCGCAGGTGGGTCAGGCTGATCAGCGCCCAGTTGATCATCAATGCGGCCACCACCAGGGCGAACAGCAACTCCAGCGCTTCATGGGGCGCCAGGTAGTTGACCAGCACGCAGAGCAGGGTGATCAGCGCGGAGATGCCCAGGGCCAGGATCGGCACGCCCTGCTTGTTGAGCTTCATCAGCGCCTTGGGTGCGTCACCCTGTTCGGCCAGGCCATAGAGCATGCGGCTGTTGCAGTACACGCCGCTGTTGTACACCGACAGCGCCGCAGTCAGGACCACGAAGTTGAGGATCTGCGCTGCGGCATCACTGCCGATCAGCGAGAAGATCTTCACGAACGGGCTGCTGCTGTAGGCGTCGCCGCCAGCGTTGAGGCTCACCAGCAGTTCGTCCCACGGGTACAGCGACAGCAGCACCGCCAGGGCGCCGACGTAGAAGATCAGCACCCGGTAGACCACCTGGTTGATGGCCTTGGGAATGACCTTGCGCGGTTCGGCGGCTTCGGCGGCAGTGATGCCCACCAGTTCCAGGCCGCCGAAGGAGAACATGATGAAGGCCATGGCCATCAGCAGGCCGGTGCCGCCGTTGGGGAAGAAGCCGCCGTGTGACCACAGGTTGCTCACCGAGGCCTGGCTGCCGCCGCTGCCGCTGAACAGCATGTAGCAGCCGAGGACGATCATGCCGACGATGGCCACTACCTTGATAATGGCGAACCAGAACTCGGCCTCGCCGAAGAACTTCACGTTCATCATGTTGATCAGGTTGACCAGCACGAAGAACACCGCGGCGCTGACCCAAGTGGGGATCTCCGGCCACCAGAACTGCACGTACTTGCCCACCGCAGTGAGCTCGGCCATGCCCACCAGGACATACAGCACCCAGTAGTTCCAGCCCGCGAGAAAGCCGAAATAGCCGCCCCAGTACTTGTGCGCGAAGTGGCTGAAGGAACCTGCCACCGGCTCCTCGACAATCATTTCTCCCAGCTGGCGCATGATCAGGAAGGCAATGAACCCGGCAATCGCGTAGCCCAGGATCATCGAAGGTCCGGCGGATTTGAGAACCCCGGCCGAGCCGAGGAACAGTCCGGTGCCGATCGCCCCGCCCAGGGCGATCAGCTGAATATGGCGGTTCTTCAAGCCACGCTTGAGTTCACCCTGCTTCAAGGTTTGATCCACTAATGTGCGCTCTCTTCTAGTTGTTATCAGGATCGATCGGGGTCGATCACGGCGAATGCTGACGGGATCAGATATTACTCTCGGTGAACCGCTCGTAATACAGCTGAACGCGGTTAAGTTGCTGTTCTTGCAGCCAGATCCGGATCGAATCGACCATTGGCGGCGGCCCGCACACATACATGTCGGTGTCCTGGTCCCGCAGTTCGCTGCTGTCGAAGTGTTCGCTGATGTAGCCGCGCTTGCCCGGCCAATCCGGGTCGGCGTCGCTGATCACCGGGGTGAAGCGAAAGTCCGCCAGGCGTTCGCCATGGGCCTGGATCCGCTCCAGCTCGCACAGGTCGCGGCTGTGGCGCACGCCGTAGTACAGGTGCACCGGCTGCTGGCAGCCCTGCTCGACGATCTGTTCGAGCATCGCCAGCAGGGCCGAGAGCCCGGTGCCACCGGCCACCAGGATCAGCGGACGGCTGATCTGGCGCAGGTAGAAGGCCCCCAGCGGCGCCTCCAGCTGGAGGGTGTCGCCCACCAGGCAGCGCTCGCGGATGTAATTGCTCATCACCCCGTCGGGCAGCAGGCGGATCAGGAACTGCAACTGGTTGTCCGCCGCCGGCCGGTTGGCGAAGGAGTAGGCCCGGCTAGTGCCGGTACCGGGGATGCTCAGGCGGGCGTACTGGCCCGGGAGGAAATCCAGTGGCGCTTGATGGCCGCCCAGGTCCAGGTGGAGGATGGCGGTGCTTTCGGACACCTGGCGCACGTCGATCACCGAGCCCTGCAACTGCACCGGGTCGGCGCTGTGGCACAGGCTGGAGTCGAAATCGAAATAGAACGCTGCGTCGGACTGCACCCGGGTCTGGCAGGTGAGCATCTTGCGCTGTTCCAGGTCCTGGGCGCTGAGGGCTTCTTCGTCCACATAGTCCTGGCTGTACTGGCCGGACTCGCAACGGCCCTGGCAGGTGCCGCACACCCCTTCGCGGCAGTCCAGGGGGATCTTGATGCCGTTGCGCAGGGCGGCGTCGAGCAGGATTTCATTGGCCTTGACCGGGAAGAACAGGGTCTTGCCGTCGGCAAAGCTGAACGCGACCTTGTGCGTCATGGGAGAACTTCCGTGGGTCAGAGGTGATAGAAATCGAGCACCGAGTTGATCGTGTCGTTGAGCAGCAGCACGTGCTTGCGCTGGATCAGCCAGCTGTCGCCCTGGGGCTTGAGGTCGTAGGTGGCGTGGCCGTAGAACTCCTCGGAAGTGGCCAGGCGATAGAACAGCGTGTGCCAGTTCAGGCGCACTTGCAGGTGGCCGTTGTCGCCCTCGGCGATCCGCAGGTTGCTGACCAGGTGCAGGGTGCGCGGCATGGGGATGGTCGAGGCCGCCTTGCCGGTGCGCAGGCGGAACACCCGGTCCTCCAGCCCCGAACGGTTGGCGTAGTAGATCAGCGACATCTCGCGTTTCGGGTCCTGGGTGTAGACGTGTTCCGAGTCCCACTGGGGCAGGTGGAACTCGCTGTCCACGGCAAACAGTTGCAGGTAGGCGTCCCAGTCCTGGGCATCGCAAAGCTCGGACTTGCGGTAGAAGAATTGCTCGATCTGGTACTGCAGTTGCGCATTCATGATCACACCTCACGCAGTTTCAGGGGCCGGCGCTGCAGGCCATCGAGGAGGAATTTCTGCCAGTTGCGGTGCTGGTTGACGTACAGCCCTTCATGGGTGATCTCGGTGCCGGTCATGGCCGGCTGGATACCCAGGTTCTCGCTGTTGGCGGTGGGCCCGCTGACCCAATGCTGGCGCCCGCGGGAGATGTCGCTCCAGCGCTCCAGGCGCCCCTGGAAGCCGCGCTGGGCCTCGCGGAACTCCACCAGGTCGTCCGGCGTGCCCATGCCCGAGACGTTGAAGAAATCCTCGAACTGGCGGATGCGGTTTTCCCGGTCGGCGTCGCTCTCGCCCTTGACCCCGATGCACTGGCTGATGATCTCGGTCTTGTTCCAGGCAATGGGGCGGATGATCCGCAACTGGGAACTGATCTGGTCGAGGAAGAACAGGCTGGGGTAGATGTTCAGGTTGCGCAGGCGGTGCATCATCCACTCGGCCTTGGCCTGGCCGTGCTCGGCCACCAGGCGCGGCATGATGCTGGCGTAGCCGGAGCGCACCGCCGGGTTGGGCATTTCGCTGAACAGCACGCTGTGGCCGTTCTCGAAGGCGAACCAGCCATCGTCGGTGCTGGCGTCGCCGGCGCCGAGCTTGCTGTAGTCCAGGGTGGCGCTGCTGCCGGCGCCGCTGTCGGCGTTGACCTGCTGGCGGTGCTGCACCGTGGCCACGTAGTTGTAGTGCACGGTGCTGACGTGATAACCGTCCAGGCCGTTCTCGTTCTGCAGCTTCCAGTTGCCGTCGTAGGTGTAGGCGGACTTGCCCGGCAGCACCTCCAGCTCACCGTCGGGGGACTGGGCGACCATCATGTCGAAGAAGATCCTGGCGTCGCCGAGGAAGTCTTCCAGGGAATTGTCGGCGGCCACGTCCAGGCTGATGAAGACGAAGCCCTTGTAGCTCTCGATGCGGGCCTTCTTCAGGCCGCGGGTGGCCTTGTCGAAGCCCTCGTCGTATTCCCCTGGCGCCTTGACCTTCACCAGGCGCCCGTCGCTCTTGTAGCACCAGGCATGGAAGGGGCAGGTAAAGGTGGACTGGTTGCCCTTGCCAACCCGGGTCAGGGTGGTGCCGCGGTGCTGGCAGGCGTTGACCAGGGCATTGAGCCGGCCCTCGCCGTCGCGGGTGATGATCATCGGCTGGCGCCCGGCGCGCATCGTGATGAAGTCGTGGTTGTTGGGCAGCTCGCTTTCGTGACAGGCGTAGATCCAGTTCTTCTCGAAGATCAGCTCCATCTCCAGGTCGAACAGCTCGGGTTCGGTGAACATGTCCCGGGCGATACGGAACACCCCGTCCGCGGGACGAAAATCCAGGCAGCTGCCGATGAAGTCTTGCCACTGCTCGACGTTTCTTGCACCACTCATGAGTCGGTACCTTTTTTATTCAGGCCAATCGGGTGCAGTCATTAGAGAGAGGGGAGGGGCCCTGCGGCTATCCGCTTAGTCGGCCAAGGTCATCCACAAAATTGCCCGTTCCCGGCAAGGCATGGAGCAGCGGGCCCCTGGGTAGCATCTACCCAGCATCGTGCAGGCAAGCGATGGATGGCTGCCTGTTGGTGCGCTGATCGGCTACTGTGAGCGCAGCCAATGAGAGTGATGGGGCCCGGTTATCCACTTAGTCGACGATTGCTATCCACTGGGTTGGCAGCGCCGTCGGCTGGCGCAAAACTTGCCCTGTCATACAAGACGCGCCGTCAGAGCGCGCTGAATAAAAATTGCCGTGGGTGCGCCGTGATGAATAGCAAGGCTGATGGGCAGTTTCGCGAGATTCGTATCGATCGCTTTGACCTTGAAGGGGCCAGGAACTGGATGGCGGGAATCTGTGGGCCTCACCGCCTGGAAACCGCCAACCCCGAACGCATTCGTTTCCACCACAGTGCCAACGTGCTCAGGTCCCGTTCCACGACCCTGGGCATCATCGAATACGGCACCGATGTGGTGGTGGATATCCAGGACACCGAGCGCTTCAGCAGCTACAGCCTGAGCCTGCCGTTGTGCGGCGAGCAGGAACTGAGCAAGGACGGGCGTCTCTTGCGCTCGGACCGCGGCCAGGGAGTGATCATCGCCCCCAACGAAAGCCAGGTGCTGGCCATCTCTGGAGACTGTCGCAAGCTGCAGGTGGTGATTTCCCGGCCGGCCATGAGCGAGGCCCTGGAAGGCCTGTTGCAGCGCCCGGTGCTGGAGCCGCTGCGTTTCGAGCCCGGCATGGATGCGCTGCACGGTGCCGCCGCGGCCTGGTGGCGCATGGCGCAGCATTTCATCGGCGAACTGGCCCAGGGCAACGAGCTCTATGAACAGCTGGCCTTCACCCGGGAAATCGAAAGCTCATTGATCAAGGGCCTGATCCTGGCCCAGCCCAACAACTACTCCAGCGAGTTGCGGGCGATGCTCGGGGTCAAGCTGCCCCACTATCTGGTACGGGCCCGCCAGCACTTGCATGAACATGCCCGCGAGACCGTGCACCTGGAAGACCTGGAGGCCGCCGCCGGTGTCTCGCGCTTCAAGCTGTTCGAGGCCTTTCGCAAGTACTTCGCCCTGTCGCCCATGGCCTACCTCAAGCGCCACCGGCTCAATGGCGTGCGCCAGGAAATTCTCGAGCACGGCTCGGCGCGCAACATCTCGGAGATTGCCCTGGGCTGGGGCTTCACTCACCTGGGGCGGTTCTCCGCCGAGTACCGCAAGCTGTTCGACGAAACCCCGAGCGTCACTGCCCAGCGTCACCCCGCGCGGCGCCCGGCCGGGTTCTAGGACGCCTTACTTGCGCTGTACCAGGTCCAGCAGGCTGTTCTGTTCCTTGATCTTCTGCAGGACGATTTCCGAGCGGATGTCGGTCACGCCCGAGGCGCGGTTCAGATGGTTGACGATGAAATCCGAGAAGTGCTTGAGGTTGCGCGCCTGGATGCGCAGCACGTAGTTGCTGGCGCCGGTGATCACGTAGGCGGCCACCACTTCCGGCCACTGCTGGACCTTGCCGATAAAGGTCTCGTGCCAGCCTTCCACGTCCTGGCGCAGGGACACGTGGACGATCGCCTCCAGCTCGATGCCCAGGCGCTCGGCATTGAGCTGGGCGCGATAGCCGCTGATGATCCCCTCCGTTTCCAGCAGGCGCAGGCGGCGCAGGCAGGCCGAGGGCGAGAGGGCGACTTTCTCCGCCAGTTCCTGATTGCTGATACGCCCGTCCTGTTGCAGGAAGTAGAGGATGCGCAGGTCCGTGGAGTCGAGGGTCATGGTTGGCATAAATCCGCGTTTTTTATTGGGGGATTAGAATTTTATTCGAGATTAGTACGACAGCGCGCTGCACTTTGCACGAAAATTCTCCCGGTCTTCGTCCATTATTTCTCAAGTTTTCGGGTTTCCAGGACCCCGTGCCCGGCCCCTTCCGGTGGGCATGACATTGACCAAGACAGGACTGCCAATGATCGATAAAAACCACTGCCTGCGTCTCGATGAACAGGACCCCCTGGCGCCGCTGCGCCAACAGTTCAGCCTGCCCGAAGGGGTGATCTACCTCGATGGCAACTCCCTTGGTGCCCGCCCCGTGGCGGCAGCCGAGCGGGCCCGGCAGGTGATCGAGCAAGAGTGGGGCGAGGGCCTGATCCGCAGCTGGAACACGGCCGGCTGGCGTGACCTGTCCCAGAGCCTGGGGGATCGGCTGGCGCCGCTGATCGGTGCGGGTGCTGGTGAGGTGGTCATCACCGATACCACTTCCATCAACCTGTTCAAGGTCCTCAGCGCCGCCCTGCAGGTCCAGGCCGGACGTGCGCCCCAGCGGCGGGTGATCGTCTCCGAAAGCAGCAACTTTCCTACCGACCTGTACATAGTCGAAGGGCTGACGCAGCTGCTGCAGCAGGGTTACTCCCTGCGCCTGGTGGACAGCCCGGAACAACTGCCGGCGGCCATCGACCAGGACACCGCGGTGGTGCTGCTGACCCACGTCAACTACAAGACCGGCTACATGCACGACATGCAGGCGACCACCGGGTTGATCCACGAGGCGGGCGCCCTGAGCATCTGGGACCTGGCCCACTCGGCCGGCGCCGTGCCGGTGGACCTGGGCCGCAGCGGCGCCGACTACGCCATCGGCTGCACCTACAAGTACCTCAATGGCGGCCCCGGCTCCCAGGCCTTCGCCTGGGTCGCTCCGGCGCTCTGCGACCTGGTTACCCAGCCGCTGTCCGGCTGGTTCGGCCATGCCCGGCAGTTCGACATGGCCACCCGCTACGAGCCTTCCAGCGGCATTGCCCGCTACCTGTGCGGCACCCAGCCGATTACCTCTCTGGCCATGGTCGAATGCGGCCTGGAAGTCTTCGAACGGACCGACATGCAGAGCCTGCGGCGCAAGTCCCTGGCGCTGACCGACCTGTTCATCGAACTGGTGGAGCAGCGCTGCGCCGGTCACGAGCTGAAACTGGTGACCCCGCGTGAGCATGCCAAGCGTGGCAGCCACGTGAGCTTCGAGCACCCCGAAGGCTACGCGGTGATCCAGGCCCTGATCGCCCGGGGCGTGATCGGCGATTACCGCGAGCCGCGGATCATGCGTTTCGGCTTCACTCCGCTGTACACCCGCTTCAGCGAGGTATGGGACGCGGTGCAGATCCTCGGTGAAATCCTCGACCAGAAAACCTGGGCCCAGGCGCAATTCCAGGTGCGCCACAGCGTGACCTGAGGCGTGTTTCACCCCCTGGTTGCCGCCCTGTGCGGCGACCAGGCCAGCGGCACAAGGACGGGCCGTCACAACGATTTATACGTGCACACAACAATAAAGAGGCACTCAAAGTGACCACCTCCAACAAGGGTTTCGAAGCGATATCCAATCGCGAGCACGGCCTCAGGCGGCAGTTGACCGCCGGCCAGATGAGCATGATCGCCATCGGCGGGGCGATTGGCACCGGGCTTTTCATGGGCAGTGCCTACGCCATCGGTTATGCCGGCCCCAGCGTGCTGCTGAGCTACGCCATCGGCGCGTTGATCACCCTGATCCTGATGGGCTGCCTGGCGGAAATGACCGTGGCCCATTCCACCTCCGGCTCCTTCGGTGCCTACGCCGAGTTCTACGTCAGCCCGCTGGCCGGCTTCCTGGTGCGCTATGCCTACTGGGCGGCCATCGTGCTGGCGGTGGGTGCCGAAGTCACGGCCATCGCCATGTACATGAAGTACTGGTTCGCCAACGTTCCGGAGTGGGTGTGGATCATCTCCTTCTCCAGCGTGCTGATCGTGCTCAACGGCATCAGCGTGAAGACCTTCGGCAACTTCGAATACTGGTTTTCCACCATCAAGATCGCCGCCATCGTCGGCTTCATCATCCTGGCGGTGTACGTGGTGTTCGGCTCTGGCAACCCCGACTACGGGCTGCACAACTACAGCGCTCACGGCGGCTTCTTTCCCAACGGTTTCGAAGGCATGTGGATTGCCGTGATCGTGTCGATCTTCAGCTACCTGAGCGTGGAGATGATCGCGGTGGCGGCGGGGGAGGCCAAGGACCCGCAACGCGCGGTGAAACAGGCCTTTCGCGCCACCATCGTGCGCCTGGTGGTGTTCTATCTGCTGACCCTGGCGCTGATGCTGGCCATCGTGCCCTGGGCCCAGGCCGGCAAGGCCCAGAGCCCGTTCGTCACGGTGATGCAGACCATCGGTATTCCCGGGGCCACCGGGGTGATGAATTTCGTGATCCTGATCGCCGCGCTATCGGCGATGAACAGCCAGCTCTACATCACCACGCGGATGATGTTCAGCCTGTCCCGCGCCGGCTATGCGCCCAAGTCCATGGGGGCCCTGAGCAAGAACGGGATTCCGCTCAATGCCCTGCTGCTGTCCAGCTCCGGCATCGCCCTGGCGACCCTGGTCAACGTGCTGTACCCCGAGAGTTCGTTCTCCCTGATGATGGCGATCTCGATGTTCGGCGCGATCTTTACCTGGTTCATGATCTTCCTCACCCACTACTGCTTCCGCCGCTATCACCAGCGCCACGGCGAGCAGCAGTTGTCGTTCCGCATGCGCCTGTTTCCCTACAGCACCCTGCTGGGGCTGGTGCTGATGGGGGCGGTGATGATCACCACCTTCTTCACCGAGGCGTTCAAAATGACCCTGGTGTTCGGGGTGCCGTTCCTGCTGTTGCTGACCCTGGTCTATTACCTGTGCTTTCGTAAGCCGCGGGTGGTCGCCGGCTTGTCGGAGGTCTGAAGCAAGGCCGCCCGGGCGGTCCTAGCGGCTGCTCAGGGGGCATTCCTCTCGCGCCTGTTGCAGGCTGGTCTCGAACAGCTCGAGCCGGCCCTGCAACTGCTGCAAATCCTCGATCTGCTGTTGCAGCTCGCGCTTTTTCTGCGCCAGGGCCGCCTGGGCCCGGTCCCAGGGGAATGCCTGCCCCTGGTGGGTGGCGAACACCTGCTGCAGTTCCTTGAGCTTGAAGCCCAACTGCTGGGCGCACTTGATGAATATCAGTTGCTCGACGCTCTGCGTGTCATACAGGCGGTAGCGACCCTGGCGTGGCGCTTCGGGCAAGAGGCCGATGGCCTCGTAATGACGGATGCTCTTGATCGTGGTTCCGGACAGTTGCGCGGCTTGGCCGATGTACATGAAGGCTCCTTTTCCAGTACCGGGTCGTCGGGCGGTGGACGGCGTTGCGCATTATCCGGCGCTTTCACTGCCTGGCAAGGTGCTCCACTTGCAGCAGCCAGTCGGCCCGGCGTTCCTGGCTGGCGTCCAGCACCGGGCCGAAGGTCAGGGTGCGCAAGGGCTTGATGCCGCAGAAGGCCAGGGTGGTGCGGCGCATCTGCTGCAAGCCGGGCATGCGGTAGAACCAGCGGAAGTACCAGGGCGGTGTATCCATGGTCACCAGCAGGTGGGCGCTGCGGCCCTTTAGCAGCTGCTCCGGAAAGGCTTTGCCGGGGCGGTACTTGAAGGCGAAGCCCGGCAGCAGCACGCGATCGAGAAAGCCCTTCATCAGCGCCGGAATGCCGCCCCACCAGATGGGGAAGACCCAGGTCAGGTGCTCGGCCCAGAGGATGTCGGCCTGGGCCTGCTGCAGGTCTTCTTCCAGGGGCTGGATCTGGCGATAACCTTCGCGCAGAACCGGGTCGAAATGCAGGTCGCCGAGCTTGAGCTGGCGCACTTCATGGCCGGCTTCCTGCGCCGCTTTCACGTAGCGCTCGCTCAATGCCGCGCACAGGCTGTGGCGCGAAGGGTGGCCGAGAATCACCAGGATGCGTTTGCTCATTGCCGTGGTCCTTGAGGAATAAACCCCAAGGCTAAAGTCTGCCCCTAAGGGGAGAGTCAAGGCTCCAGCAGCGCACGGCACAAGCCCTGGGCATACAGGGGCAGGGCGTCGAAGTCGCGGGCGCACAGCAGCAAGCGGCGGCGTGCCCAGGCCTCGTTCAAGGGGCGGCTTTGCAGAGCCAGGTGCAGGTTGCGTTGCAGGGCCGCCAGGGGCACCAGGGCCAGCCCGGCGCCGCGGGCCACCATGCGCAGCACGGCGTCGAAGCCTTCGGCGCGGATGCGCAACTGCATGCGCCGGCCCAGGTGCAGGGCCTGTTCCTCCAGGTACACCGCCAGGGCGCTGTGGCTGGCCAGGCCGACATAGTCGTGGGCCAGGCTGTCGCTGAAGCTGGGGGCCGGCAGGCTACTCAAGGGGTGGTCCGGGGGCATCACCAGTACCAGTGGGTCGTCGCGAAAGGCCCGGGTCATCAGGCCCTGGGTGTCCACCGCGTCGGAGACGATCCCCAGGTCCGCCGCGCCCTGGCGCAGGGCGTGGGTGATGCGCTGGCTGGGCAGCTCCTGCAGCTCGATATCGACATGGGGCTGGCTGTGCAGGAAGTCTGCCAGCAGCTCTGGCAGGTACTCGCTGAGTGCGGTGGTGTTGCACAACAGGCGCACCTGGCCCTTGACCCCCCTGGCGTATTCGCCAAGGTCCTGCTGCAGGTGCTCGGCGTACAGCAGCAGCGTTCGTGCATGCTGGGCCAGGGCCTTGCCGGCGGCTGTCGGGCGGATGCCACGACGCCCGCGTTCGAGAAACTCGATGCCCAGCGAGGCCTCCATGGCGCGGATTCGAGCGCTGGCGGCGGCCAGCGACAAGTGGCTGCGAGCGGCACCGGCGGTGATGTTGCCGGCCTCCAGAATGTTCAGGTACAGGCGCAGGTCGATCAGGTCGAAGTGCATGGGGCATCTCTCGGGGAGCGTCATTTTTGTAGGAGCCGGCTTGCCGGCGAAGAGGCCGCGGGTTTTGCGCAAATCTCGAAATCGCTTTCGCTGGCAAGCCAGCTCCTACGGCGGTACGGGCAATAGGTTTTTGTATGTGCCTATTGCCGGGCAAGAGGCTGGCTCAGTATATGGCAGATTTTCAGCAGGGCGAGCAGGGCGCAGGATAGGCCCATGAACAGCTCGCTCGCGTTTTATCAGAATCTCGGAATGGCCCTTTCCCTGTTGGTGATCGGCACTTTTGTGCTGGCCGGCATGGTCAAGGGGGTGATCGGTCTTGGCCTGCCCACCGTGGCCATGGGCCTCTTGGGGTTGGCTATGACGCCGGCGCAGGCTGCGGCCCTGCTGATCATTCCGGCGACCTTGACCAATCTCTGGCAACTGGCCTTTGGCGGGCATCTGCCGGCCTTGCTCAAGCGCCTGTGGCCGATGCTGCTGGCGATCTTTGCCGGCACCGCCGCCGGCTCCCTGTGGCTGGGAATCGACGCCGGGCATTGGGTAGTGCGGGGCTTGGGGGCGGCGCTACTGCTATATGCCCTGAGCGGCTTGCTGTTGCCGACCCTGCGAGTGTCGGCGGCCCAGGAACGCTGGCTGGGGCCGCTGTGCGGGCTGGTCACCGGGGTCATCACCTCGGCCACCGGAGTGTTCGTGATTCCGGCTGTGCCCTACCTGCAAGCCCTGGGGCTGAACAAGGATCAGCTGGTGCAGGCCCTGGGCCTGTCGTTCACCGTCTCGACCCTGGCCCTGGCCGGCGGCCTGCTGTGGCGCGGCGCCCTGGGCGGCGCCGAGCTGGGGGCCTCGCTGCTGACCCTGGCCCCGGCGCTGCTGGGCATGTGGCTGGGGCAGTGGTTGCGCCAGCGCATCAGCGCCCAGCTGTTCAAGCGGGTGTTCTTTGTCGGCATGGGCCTCTTGGGCGGGCACTTGCTGATCAGCGGCTAGACCTTTTGCTCAGCGGCCAGCCGCGGCCGGGCTGAGCATGTCGATGGCGCGGATCTCGAAGTCGCGCTCCAGGTAGTCCATGCGCGCGTCGAGGAACTGCTGCATGTGCGGCAGGCTGGAGTGGCTATCCAGCGCCTCCTGGGAAGCCCAGACCTCGTAGAAAATGAACAGGCTCGGGTCCTGTCGGTCCCGCAGCATGTGGTATTCGATGCAGCCGGCTTCAGCGCGGCTGGCGGCTACATGGCCGAGAAAGAACGCCTCGAAGGCATCAGCCCGTTCCGGGCGGGTCTTGGCGTGAAGGATGAAGGCCTGGGGTGTGGGCATAAGGAGCACTCTTGCTGATGGGGAGGTCGGCAAAAATTCTAAGGCAACAATCCACCATTGATTCGTGCGTTTGAGTCAAATGTATTTTGAACAACCCGGGCTTATTCTCCGGCCCTGGCCTGATTAACCTGCCGCCATCGTTTTCAATCTTTACAGCCCGCCGCCATCGATGCGCAACGGGTTGTTCCCGATGAGGCTGGATCATGAAAAAAGTACTGCTGCTCAATGGCGCCAAGCAATTCGCCCACTCCGATGGCCGCTACAACGCGACCCTGCACGACACGGCCCTGGCGGTGCTCGACCGGGGTGGTGTGGAGGTCAAGGTCACTCATATCGACGAGGGTTATGACATCCAGGAAGAAGTGGCGAAGTTTCTCTGGGCCGACGTGATCGTCTACCAGATGCCCGGCTGGTGGATGGGCGCACCGTGGATCGTCAAGAAATACATCGACGAAGTCTTCACCGAAGGCCACGGCAGCCTCTACGCCAGCGACGGCCGGACCCGCTCCGATGCCTCGCAGAAGTACGGCAGCGGTGGCCTGATCCAGGGCAAGCAGTACATGCTTTCGCTGACCTGGAACGCCCCGCAGCAAGCCTTCGACGATCCCACCGACTTCTTCGAGGCCAAGGGCGTGGACGCGGTCTACTTCCCGTTCCACAAGGCCAACCAGTTCCTGGGCATGAGCGCCCTGCCAACCTTCCTCTGTGTGGACGTGATGAAACGCCCGAACATCGAAGGCGATGTGCAGCGTTACGAGGAACACCTCAAGGCAGTGTTCAATCTGCCGGGCTGAATCCGGCTACTATTGAGTGCCTTGAAATTCAGGGGCGATGTCGCCCCGCTGCCGCCAGAGGACTCATGTGAAAGCCCGATCCGACGAGTTGCAAGTCTTCGTCTGTGTCATCGAGTGCGGCTCGATTTCCGCCGCCGCCGAGCAGTTGGCCCAGACCCCTTCGGCGGTCAGCCGCAGCTTGTCGCGGCTGGAGGCCAAGCTCGACACCACGCTGATCAACCGCACCACTCGGCGCATGGACCTGACCGAGGAAGGGCGCTACTTCTTCGAACAGGCCAAGCTGATCCTCGATCAGATGGACGAGCTCGAAGAGCGCCTGTCGTCGCGCCAGCGCAATCCGTCCGGGCGCTTGCGGATCAACGCTGCGTCGCCCTTCATGCTGCACGCCATCGTTCCCTATGTGGCCGAGTTCCGCAGCCTGTACCCGGATATCCAGCTGGAGCTCAACAGCAACGACCTGATCATCGACCTGCTGGAGCAGAGCACCGACATCGCCATTCGCATCGGGGTGCTGGCGGATTCCACCCTGCATGCCCGCTCCCTGGGCTGCAGCCCGCTGCACATCCTCGCCAGCCCTGACTACCTGGCCCGCCACGGTACGCCGCAGAGCGTGGCCGAACTGGCCGGGCACACCCTGCTGGGCTTCACCCAGACCGAGACCCTCAATCACTGGCCGCTGCGCCATGTGCATGGCGACCGCTGGCAGATCCAGCCGGGCATCAGCGCCTCCAGTGGCGAGACCCTGCGCCACCTGGCGCTGGAAGGGCAGGGCATTGCCTGCCTGTCGCACTTCATGACCATCGACGACATCCGCGCCGGGCGCCTGCAACCGGTGCTGGCCTCGTTCAACAGCGGCTATCGCCAGCCGATCAACGCCGTGTACTACCGCAACTCGCAACTGGCCCTGCGCATCCAGTGCTTCCTGGATTTCATCCAGGGCAAGCTGGCCGATTACGCCAACCCCGAGTTCCAGGGCTGAAGGCTCCCCCATTCCCCGCCTATCCCCTGTAGGAGCCGGCTTGCCGGCGAAGGGGCCCCCGGGTTTTGCGCAACTCTTGAAGTTGCATTCGCTGGCAAGCCAGCTCCTACGGTTATCCATGGCTGAGGCTTGGGACGTTCGTGCCACGATTGGCGATTGCTCAAACCACCGTCTCGGGCCTATGTTCTTGCCGTTCAATAACAAGAAAAGGAAGGACCTATGCGCATTCTGTTGTTCAAGACCCTGGCCCTGACGGCCGCTATCGCCGCCAGCAGCTCGGCCTTCGCCGTGACCCTGGAAGGCGGCGCGGTGGCCGCGCCCAACCAGTACGGCGCCGATGTCGCGGCGCAGATCCTCAAGAAGGGCGGCAACGCGGTGGATGCCGCGGTGGCCACGGCCTTTGCCCTGGCCGTGACCTACCCCGAGGCCGGCAACATCGGTGGCGGCGGGTTCATGACGATGTACATCGACGGCAAGCCGTACTTCCTCGACTACCGGGAAACCGCGCCCAAGGCCGCGACCCGGAACATGTACCTGAATGAAAAGGGCGAGGTGATCGAGAACCTGAGCCTGGTGGGCGCCCGCGCCGCCGGGGTGCCGGGTACGGTGATGGGCCTGTGGGAGGCGCACCAGAAGTTCGGCAAGCTGCCCTGGAGCGAGCTGATCACCCCGGCCGTGGGTTATGCGAAGAACGGCTTCAAGGTGGCCGACAAGCAGTACCAGTACCGCGAGGATGCGTTGAAGCTGTTCAACGGCACCACCAACTTCGGCGACTACTTCGGCAGCATGAAACCGGGCGAGACCTTCCGCCAGCCGGAGCTGGCCGCGACCCTGGAGCGCATCGCCGACCAGGGCGCCAAGGAGTTCTACAGCGGCAAGACCGCCGACTTGCTGGTGGCGCAGATGCAGGCCGACAAGGGCCTGATCACCAAGCAGGACCTGCAGGACTACAAGGTCCAGTGGCGCCAGCCGCTGCAGGTGACCTTCCGTGGCAACACCCTGTACACCGCGCCGCCGCCCAGCTCTGGCGGGGTGGCCCTGGCGCAGCTGATCAGCATCAAGGAAGAGCGCGCGGCGGACTTCAAGGGTGTGGAGCTCAATTCGGCCAAGTACATTCACCTGCTGGCGGAAATCGAAAAGCGGGTGTTCGCCGACCGCGCCGACTACCTGGGCGACCCGGCGTTTTCCGATGTTCCGGTCAAGCAACTGACCGACCCGGCGTACCTGAAAAAACGCGCCGCCGAGGTCAACCCCAACGCCATCTCGGCTACCGAGAAAGTGCGCCCCGGGCTTGAGCCGCACCAGACCACCCACTTCTCCATTGTCGATGTCCAGGGCAACGCGGTGAGCAACACCTACACCCTGAACTGGGACTATGGCAGCGGCGTGGTGGTCAAGGGCGCGGGCTTTCTGCTCAACGACGAAATGGACGACTTCAGCGCCAAGCCGGGCGTGGCCAATGCCTTCGGCGTAGTGGGCGGCGACGCCAACGCCATCGCCCCGGGCAAGCGCATGCTGTCCTCCATGAGCCCGAGCCTGGTGACCCGCGATGGCAAGGTCACCCTGGTGCTGGGCACCCCCGGAGGTTCGCGGATCTTCACCTCGATCTTCCAGGTGCTGAACAACCTCTACGACTACCACCTGCCCCTGGAAAAGGCCGTGGCCGCGCAGCGCGTGCATCACCAGTTGCTGCCCAAGGACACCATCTACTACGACGCCTATGCGCCGCTCACCGGCAAGGTGGCCGACGAGCTGAAAGCCATGGGCTACACCCTGGAAGACCAGGGCTGGGAGATGGGCGATATCCAGGCCATCCGGGTCAATGGCACCGCGCTTGAAACCGCTTCCGATCCACGTGGCCGCGGTGTCGGCAAGGTCGTCAAATAACCGCTGAACCCCTGTAGGAGCTGGCCGGGCGGCGTTCCGCTTGCCGGCGAAAGGGCCCGCAAGCCTGGCGCCAGGTCGAGCGGCCTCTTCGCTGGCAAGCCAGCTCCTACCTTCGTTGTGCAGGCGCCGACGGCCGGCTGGTCGGAGGCGGCTCAATTCCGTAACATTCCCCGCCTTCTTTCCGCACTTCCCAGGGCCGCGCCTGCCGGTCCGTCTATCAGGTCAATCATGAAAGCAAAACGTCTGCGTGCCGATGTCCTGGCCGGACTCACCACCTCCTTTGCCTTGCTGCCCGAATGCATCGCCTTCGCCCTGGTGGCCCACCTCAACCCGTTGATGGGCCTGTATGGCGCGTTCTTCATCTGCACCCTGACCGCGCTGTTCGGCGGCCGGCCGGGCATGGTCTCCGGCGCGGCTGGCTCCATGGCGGTGGTGATCGTCGCCCTGGTAGTGCAGCACGGGGTGCAGTACCTGCTGGCCACGGTGCTGCTGGGTGGGCTGGTGATGGTCGCCTTCGGCCTGCTGCGCCTGGGCAAGCTGGTGCGCATGGTGCCGCACCCGGTGATGCTGGGCTTCGTCAACGGCCTGGCGATCGTTATCGCCCTGGCCCAGCTGGAACATTTCAAGAGCGGCGAACACTGGCTCAGCGGCCAGCCGCTGTACCTGATGGCCGGGCTGGTGGCATTGACCATGGCCATCGTCTATCTGCTACCGCGCCTGACCCGGGCGGTGCCACCGGCCCTGGTGGCGATCCTCGGGGTCGGCGCGTTGGTGTACTTGCTGGGCCTGCCGACCCGCACCCTGGGGGACATGGCCCACATCGCCGGCGGCCTGCCGAGCCTGGCGCTGCCCCAGGTGCCGTGGAACCTTGAAACCCTGGGCATCATCGCGCCCTATGCGTTCCTGATGGCCATGGTCGGCCTGCTGGAAACCCTGCTGACCCTCAACCTCACCGACGAAATCACCGAGAGCCGCGGTTACCCGGACCGTGAATGCGTGGCCCTGGGCGCGGCCAATGTGGTCTCGGGAATGTTCGGCGGCATGGGTGGCTGCGCGATGATCGGCCAGACCGTGATCAACCTCAGCTCCGGTGGCCGCGGGCGTTTGTCGGGCGTGGTGGCGGGCGCTCTGATCCTGCTGTTCGTGCTGTTTCTCTCACCGCTGATCGAGCGCATCCCTCTGGCGGCGCTGGTGGGGGTGATGTTCGTGGTGTCGCAGCAGACCTTCGCCTGGGCGTCCCTGCGGGTGATCAACAAGGTGCCGCTCAACGATGTGCTGGTGATCCTCGCGGTGACCGTGATCACCGTGTTCACCGACCTGGCCATGGCGGTGTTCTGCGGCATCGTCATTGCCGCCCTCAATTTCGCCTGGCAGCAGGCCCGCGAGCTGTACGCCGACAGCCACCTGGAAGCCGACGGCAGCAAGCACTACCAACTGCATGGCACCCTGTTCTTCGCCTCCACCACGCCGTTTCTCAACCAGTTCGATCCGGCTGGCGATCCTCGGCACGTGACTGTCGACTGTCGCCACCTGAGTTTTGTCGACTACTCGGCCATCGCCGCGCTGAAAACCCTGCGCGAGCGTTATGCCAAGGCCGGCAAGCAGTTGCGGGTGCTGCACCTGTCCGAGCGCTGCAAGAAGCTGCTCAAGCGTGCCCGAGAGCATCACGACTGAGATCGGCCACAGCGGCAGTGGATGAAAATACCCACTGCCGATTTTCATAAGCCGGCCTTTCACTTAGCTGTTCGCGACAAAGCCTGCCTCTTTACGAAAATAAGTTTCACTCGGTTTGAAGTTTGCTTCCTTAAGTGATTAATGAATTTCACAACCATTCGAAAGTGACGCTGTTTTCAAGGAGGACGCCATGGCTCCCGCTACGGGTTCTTGGCTGCTGGGCTACGCCGCAGTCGCCATCATTGCGCTGATCGTGTTGATCGCCCGCTACCGACTCAACCCCTTTATCGTCATCACCCTGGTGTCGGTGGGCCTGGCGCTGATGGCCGGCATGCCGCCTTCCGGAGTGGTGGGCGCCTACGAGGCCGGGGTCGGCAAGACCCTGGGGCATATCGCCCTGGTGGTGGCCCTGGGCACCATGCTCGGCAAGCTGATGGCCGAATCCGGCGGTGCCGAGCAGGTGGCGCGCACCCTGATCGACCGTTTCGGCGAGCGCAACGCGCATTGGGCCATGGTCTGCATCGCCTTTCTGGTGGGGTTGCCGCTGTTCTTCGAGGTGGGCTTTGTGCTGCTCATCCCCATTGCCTTTACCGTGGCGCGACGGGTGGGGGTGTCGCTGCTGATGGTGGGCCTGCCGATGGTCGCCGGGCTGTCGGTGGTCCACGCCCTGGTGCCGCCGCATCCGGGGGCGATGCTGGCGGTGCAGGCCTATCAGGCGTCGGTGGGTCAGACCCTGCTGTATGCGCTGCTGATCGGCGTGCCCACGGCGATCATCGCCGGTCCGCTGTACGCGCGGTTCATCGTGCCGCACATCCACCTGCCGGCGCAGAACCCCCTGGAGCGCCAGTTCATTGCCCGCGAGCCGCGCCCGCGCCTGCCGAGTTTCCGCCTGACCATGGCCACGATTCTGTTGCCGGTGGTGCTGATGCTGATCGGTGGTTGGGCCAACCTGCTGGCCGAGCCCGGCACCGGCCTCAACCAGTTCCTGCTGTTTATCGGCAACTCGGTGATCGCCCTGCTGGTGGCCACCCTGGTGAGTTTCTGGACCCTGGGGCTGGCCCAGGGCATGAACCGCGAATCGATCCTCAAGTTCACCAACGAATGCCTGGCGCCCACCGCCAGCATCACCCTGTTGGTGGGAGCCGGCGGCGGCCTCAACCGCATTCTCATCGACTCCGGGGTGACCGAGCAGATCGTCGGCCTGGCCCATGAGTTCCAGCTCTCGCCGTTGTGGATGGGCTGGCTGTTCGCGGTGCTGATGCGGGTCGCCACCGGTTCGGCCACCGTGGCCCTGACCACCGCTTCCGGGGTGGTGGCGCCGGTGGCCGTCGGCCTGGGCTACCCGCACCCGGAGCTGCTGGTGATCGCCACCGGCGCCGGCTCGGTGATTCTTTCCCACGTCAACGACGGCGGCTTCTGGCTGGTGAAGGAATACTTCAATATGACCGTCATCCAGACCTTCAAGACCTGGACCGTGCTGGAGACCCTGATCTCGGTGATCGCCTTCGGCCTGACCCTGGTCCTCGCGGAGTTTTTGTAGATGGACATCCTTTACCAGATCCGCTCGCGCCTGGATTTTCTCAGCGCCGGGGAAGGGCGGATCGCCCGGCTGATGCTCGACGATGTGGGCTTTGCCGCCTCTGCCAGCCTCGACGAACTGGCCCGCCGCGCTGAAGTCAGCGCCGCCACCCTGTCGCGCTTTGCCCGCAGCGTCGGCTGCCGCGACTTGCGCCAGTTGCGCCTGCAACTGGCCCAGGCCAGTGGAGTGGGCAGCCGCTTCCTGGACCCCGCCGGCACCCTGGAACAGTCCGGGTTCTACCGGCAGATCGTTGGCGATATCGAAGCTGCGCTGCACCAGCATCTGGCCGGTTTCGAGGAGGCCCAATTCGCCGATGCGGTGCGCCTGCTGGGGCGCGCGCGGATGATCCACGCCTTCGGCATGGGCGGCTGCTCGACCCTGTGCAGCAGCGAGTTGCAAGTGCGCCTGGTACGCCTGGGCTATCCCATTGCCGCCTGCCACGACCCGGTGATGATGCGCGTCACCGCTGCCGCCCTGGGGCCGCAGCACGCGGTGATCGCCTGTTCGCTGACCGGCATCACCCCCGAGCTGCTGGAGGCGGTGGCCCTGGCCCGGACCTACGGCGCCGGGATCCTGGCCATTACCTTGCCCGACTCGCCCCTGGCGCAATTGGCGGATGTGCTGCTGCCGCTGCACAGCGCCGAGACCTCGTTCATCTACAAACCCACCGCGGCCCGCTACGGCATGCTGTTGGCCATTGATGTGCTGGCCACCGAGCTGGCCCTGGCCCTGCCCGATGACAACCAGGAACGCCTGCGACGGATCAAGCTGGCCCTGGACCATTACCGTGGCGGCGACGATTGCCTGCCCCTGGGAGACTGACATGCGCTACCACACGCTGATCCGCAACGCCCTGATCATCGACGGCGGCGACCGTCCCGGTTACCCCGCCGACCTGGCCATCCTCGACGGGCGCATCGCGCGCATCGGCGATCTGTCCGCGGCCAGCGCCGAGCAAGAGATCGACGCCGCCGGGCGGGTGTTGGCCCCGGGTTTCATCGACGTGCACACCCATGACGACACGGTGGTGATCCGCCAGCCGCAGATGCTGCCCAAGCTCAGCCAGGGGGTGACCACGGTGATCGTCGGCAACTGCGGGATCAGCGCCGCGCCGGTGACCCTCAAGGGCGACCCGCCGGACCCGATGAACCTGCTGGGCGAGCGCTCGATGTTCGTCTACCCGCGTTTTCGTGACTACCGCGCGGCGGTGGATGCCGCGCGCCCGGCGATCAACGTGGCGGCGCTGGTGGGGCACACCGCGCTGCGCAGCAACCACCTGCCGGACCTGTTTCGCACGGCCACGGCCGATGAAATCAGCGCCATGCGCGGGCAACTGCGCGAAAGCCTGGAGGACGGCGCCCTCGGCCTGTCCAGCGGGCTGGCCTACGCCAGCGCGTTTTGCGCCGAGACCGATGAAGTGTTGCAACTGGCCCAGGAATTGACGACGTTCGGCGCGGTGTACACCACCCATTTGCGCAGCGAGTTCGAGCCGGTGCTGGAGGCCATGGACGAAGCTTTTCTGATTGGTCGCGCGGCCCGGGCGCCGGTGATCGTCTCGCACCTCAAGTGCGCCGGCGCCGGCAACTGGGGGCGCAGCCCGCAACTGCTGGCGGCCCTGGAAAACGCCGCCCGGGAACACCCGGTGGGCTGCGACTGCTATCCCTACGCCGCCAGCTCCTCGACCCTGGACCTCAAGCAGGTCACCGATGCCTACCGCATCACCATCACCTGGTCCACACCGCACCCCGAGCAGGGCGGTCGTGACTTGAGCGAGATCGCCGCCGACTGGGGCGTCAGCCTGCTGGCCGCTGCCGAGCGCCTGCAACCGGCGGGGGCGGTGTACTACGGCATGGATGAAAACGATGTGCGGCGCATCCTCGCCCATCCGCTGTCGATGATCGGCTCCGATGGCCTGCCGGAAGATCCTTTCCCCCATCCAAGGTTGTGGGGCGCCTTCCCCCGGGTACTGGGGCACTTCAGCCGCGACCTGGGCCTGTTCCCGCTGCACACTGCGGTGCACAAGATGACCGGGCTGTCTGCGGCGCGCTTCGGCCTGCACCAGCGTGGCGAGATCCGTGAAGGGCACTGGGCCGACCTGGTGCTGTTCGACCCGGCGCGGGTGCGTGACGTGGCGGATTTCAAGGAGCCGCAGCGCGCCGCGCAAGGCATCGATGGGGTCTGGGTCAATGGCGTGTGCAGTTTTGCCCAGGGCCGGGCCAACGGCGAACGCCACGGGCGCTTCCTGCCCCGGGAAGGTGATCTGCGCCCGGGATTTACATCCGCTGGCTGATTTGTTGACCTCCATCACAATGATGGCGCTGTGCTATTAAAGAATCCCCGAGCGGCGCCGAACTGCTGATAATCGCCGTCTGTATAGTCGGCTCATTTCAGTCAGGGAGTCGCGCAATGAGCTTTGGCAAAACCACCCCCATCCTGCGGATCTTCGATGAAGCCAAGGCCCGGGAGTTTTACCTCGATTTCCTGGGTTTCTCCCTGGATTGGGAACACCGCTTCGAAGCCGATTTTCCGCTGTACATGCAGGTCTCGCGGGGCGAGTGCGTGCTG
Organism: Pseudomonas sp. GW822-FHT06D10; assembly: GCF_058799535.1. NCBI lineage: Bacteria > Pseudomonadati > Pseudomonadota > Gammaproteobacteria > Pseudomonadales > Pseudomonadaceae > Pseudomonas > Pseudomonas sp. GW822-FHT06D10. The sequence goes on from NZ_JBXALN010000002.1 coordinate 44,492, forward strand.
CACCTTACCGAGCACCATGGCGACTGCTCGCCGGGTGCGGCCCTGCGGATCGAGACCGATGAACTGGAAACCTTCCAGCAGCAGTTGCTGGCCAAGCAGTACCGCTTCTCCCATCCGCAGATCCAGGCCATGCCCTGGGGCAGCCAGGACATGACCATCAGCGATCCGTTCGGCAATCGCCTGGTGTTCACCAACGCCATCAGCGTGTAACGGGTTTCAGGCCTTGCCGGAGCTCTGCGCGCTCAGGCGGAACTGCCCCGGGGTCAGCCCGGTGCGGGTCTTGAAACTGCGGTGGAACGAGCGCGGTTCGGTGAAGCCCAGGCAATCGGAGATGCCCTGGATCGACAGCTCGCTGTGGCGCAGGTAGTGCTCGGCCAGCTCCTGGCGCAGGTCGTCGAGAATCTGCTGGTATGAAGTGCCAGCCTGTTGCAGTTGGCGCTGCAGGGTGCGTACCGACAGGTGCAGGTGCTGCGCCACCTGCTCCTTGCGCGGCAGGCCGCCCTTGAGCAACTGGCGCAGCACGTTGTGCACCTGCAAGGCCAGGGGCGCATCGCCCAGGGAAGCCATCATCGCCTGGGCATGTTCTTCCAGGGTCTTGAGCAGGCGCGCGTCGGCCTGGCGCAGGGGCATCTGCAGGTACTCCAGCGGCGCCACCAGCGCCGAGCAGGGTTGCCGGAACAGCACCGGGCAGCCGAACAGCGCCTCGTACTGCGCCGCCTCGGCGGGTTCCGGCAGGGCGTGTTCGAACCACACCGCGCTGGGCGACAACTGCGAATCGGCGATCCAGCGCGCATACAACAGCCAGGACGCCAGGACGTTTTCCACCAGGTGCCGGCGGATGTCCGGGCGCTGATGGCGGCAACTCCAGATCAGCCGCACCTGGTTGCCAGCGACTTCGGCGCGGCTGGTGCCCATGTCTCCCACCAGTTTTTCGAACGGCATGATGCGGCCCATGGCTTCGCCGAGGGTCGCGCAGTTCATGGTGATGTAGCCCAGCACATTCCACGAGCTGGGTTTGACGAAGCGCGCCGAATTGAGCCCGAACAGCGGATCGCCGGAGTGCTGGCAGAAATAGTCCAGCAGCCGCTCATGCACCTCCATCGGCAGGCGCAGGCTGGTGTCGTTCAACTGCGCGGCGCTAAGCCCGGCCGCGGCCAGCGCCGGCTCGGTGGCAATACCCAATTGCTCCGCATAGAGCAGGTATTTCAGCAGGGGCGGGACCGAAGTAAAACCGAGGCTGGGCATGAACGGGTTCCTGGTGACTAATCCCTAGGACAGCAGGACGAAGACCGGGAAAGGTAAGGGCAAACCCTGATGGGTGTAAATGCTCGGGTCCGGGGATTGGCGCCTTTCGCCGGCAAGCCAGCTCCTACGGAGGGTGTAGGAGCCGGCTTGCCGGCGAAGGGGCCTGCGCGAATCAGACGCGGAAGTGGCTGACCATCATCTGCAACTGGCCGCCCAGGCGCGCCAGTTCAACGCTTGCGGCTGCGGTTTCATCGCTGGCGGCGGCGGTCTGTTCGGACACGTCGCGCACGTTGATGATGCTGCGGCTGATCTCTTCGGCCACGGCGCTCTGTTGCTCGGCAGCGGCGGCGATCTGCTGGTTCATCGACTGGATGTTGGACACGGTGCGGGTGATGCTTTCCAGCGAGGCGCCGGCCTTGCGGGTCAGTTCGACGCTGCTGTCGGTCAGGCTGCGGCTGTTGTTCATCACCGTGGCCACTTGCTGGGTGCCGTTCTGCAGGCCGGCCACCAGTTCCTCGATCTCTTCGGTGGACTTCTGGGTGCGCTGGGCCAGGGCCCGCACTTCGTCGGCGACCACGGCGAAACCACGCCCGGCTTCACCGGCGCGGGCGGCTTCGATGGCGGCGTTGAGTGCCAGCAGGTTGGTCTGTTCGGCCACGGCCTTGATCACGTCCATGACGCTGCCGATCTTGTCGCTTTCCTGTTGCAGCACGGTCATGGCGTCGGTGGAGCGCACCACTTCGCTGGCCAGGCGCTCGATCTGCTCGATGGCCTGGGCCACCACCTTGTCGCCCTGGCGGGCTTCGCCGTCGGCGGCGGCCGCGGCCTGGGAGGCTTCTTCGGCATTGCGCGCGACTTCCTGCACGGTGGCGGTCATCTCGTGCATGGCGGTGGCCACCTGGTCGGTCTCGACTTTCTGGCTGTTGACCCCGGCGCTGGTTTCTTCGGTCACCGCGGACAGTTCTTCGGCGGCGCTGGCGATCTGGGTCACGCCGTCGCGGATGCCGCTGATCAGCTCGCGCAGGGTCACGCCCATGCGCACGATGCCTTGTTGCAGCACGCCCAGTTCGTCGCGGCGGGTGACCCGCAGGTTCTCGGTCAGGTCGCCGGAGGCGATGCGCTCGACCACGGCCAGGGTTTCCTGCAGCGGGCGGGTGATCTGCCGGGTGATGATCACGGCGGCCAGTACACCGACCAGCAGCGCCAGCAGGGTGCTGATCAGCTGCAGGCTGCGGGCCTGGGCGCTCTCGATGTCGCGGCGGTCCAGCTGGATCTGGTACAGGGCGTCACTGCGGCTGACGATGTCGGCGCCCTGGTCGGTCATTTCCTTGCGCGCCTCTACGGCGTTGGTGAAGGCGACCTTGAAGGCCTGCAGCGAGCTGCGGTAGCCGCTCAGGGCGGTTTCGAGCTGTTGCAGGGCATCGCGCTGGGTGCTGCTGAAATGGGACTTGAGCTGATCCATTTCGGCAATCGCAGCGTTGAGCTGGGTGACGGCTTTCTGTTCGGTGTCCGGGTTGTTGGTGGTGACGTAGCCGCGCACTTCATAGCGCGCCAGCTGGAAGGCTTCCTTGGCCTGGGTGATGGCCTGGAACTGCGTAAAGCGCTCGTCGCTCAGGGGCAACTGCTTGACCCAGGAGTTGATCCCGTTGATCAGGTCATTGGCGCGTTCGGCGTTCTGGTTCATCGCCAGTCGTGCGGCGTCGCCGCTGCGGTAGGCGTTGCGCATCTTGTTCAGCGAATCCTGATAGGCACTGATGGTCGCGCCCAGGCCTTGCAGGAGCTTGATGTTTTCCGGGCTCTGGAACGAGGCCAGGAGTTTTTTCTGCTGGGCGCTGAAATCGTCCAGGGTGTTCTGCACGCCTTGGGCGGCGGTTTCGTCGCCGTTGGCCAGCATGTACTGCAGGCGGGTGACCCGCAGCTTGGTCAGGCCGCTGTTGAGCTGGGTGATGTCGCTCATCCAGTTGCTGCGGTCGATCAGGCTGCCCAGGCTGGTCCAGCCGGTCAGTGCAAGGACGGTGGTCAGGGCCAGGACCAGGCCGAAACCCAGGCCCAGCTTAAGGTTGACGCTGATGTTGGCAAACCAACTACTCATTGAATTCCTCCAGGAACGTAGCTCTTCTTGATCTTGAGTTGGCTGGAAGATTGTTGTTGTTGGTGACCAGCAAGGTGTTTTGTAGGGGGTGTATCGGCGGGATGTGCCATAGCTGAAACGATTTCGTCGGCATTGTCCCAAGACAATGTTTTAGGCGATGGACGGCTATTTTGCGGGATGTGCCGCCGGTCCGTTGAGCTTTTTTTCACATTGATTTCACTCGGGCCCCACGCCCGGCGCCCTAGAGTCTGGGCGGTCGATGCCATAGGCATCGGCCAGCGTTCAATTGTCATCAGGCTTTCGTAGCCTTGCTGTGCGCTGCTCAAGACATAGGAACATTCTCGTAAGGGCGGCTGGGAATTGACTACAAGACTGGTGTTGCCGGCGAGCAAGCGGCCCTTCCTGGGGCGCGTCCTGGTCCGTTACAAGAGCCTGCTGGTGCCGTTGCTGGGCGCCTGCCTGGTGATTCCCCTGGGGCTGTTCCTGCTCCGGCCGGCCTCGGTGCCCGACCTGAGCCACGGCAACGGGGCCGGGCTCCAGGCCCTGACGGCCGCCTGGGACAAGGGTGAAATGATTGTGCTGGTGCGCCACATGGAGCGCTGCGACCGCTCCAATGCCGCGTGCCTGGGCCCGGCCGATGGCATTACCGACCGGGCCCGAGAGGTGGCGGTGGGGCTCGGCGCGCAGTTCGAGCACCTGGGCCTGGAGCGTACCGATATCTACAACAGCCCGTTGACGCGTACCGCGCAGACCGCGAGCTACATGTTCAGCAAGGTCAGCAGTGGCGATGGCTGGCTGTTCAACTGCAAGAACTCCATGTTGCGCGATGTCATGGCGCACAAGGTCGCCGGGCGCAACCTGGTGCTGGTGACCCACAGCGAATGCATGGCGCAGATGGAACAGGACCTGAAACGGGCGACCCCGACCCTGGGGTACGGCGCTTCCCTGTTCGTCTCCACCGATACCCTCAATGGCGCGCCGAAGATGCTCGGCCTGATCGAGGCCAGTGACTGGCGCTCGGTGAACCTCAAGCCCTGACCGCAGGCGGCCGCTCCGTGTGGCTGGCCTTCAGGGGCATAGGAAGCGGCTCAAGGTGCCAGCAGGTCCGGCTCGGCCGGTGGTGTGCCAGCCGCTGGCGGGGTGGCTGGCGGGCCGTCGTTGATGCGCTGCGGGCTGATCAGGTTGGTGAACTCCTCGATCAGGCGCTGGATCGCTTCCGGCGGCTGGCAGTCGCGAAACTCCATGCTGATCTGTACCTCGTCCGGGTCGCGTTCCTGGCCGTCACGCTTGCCGCTGCCGAAGGTGACGAAAAACTTCTCGCTCTGCAGCTCGCCGTTCTCCAGGTCGTGGCTGGCCTTCTGCAGCTCGGTGGCCTGCATGCGCACCGACAGGTCGACAGTCATCTTGTGCAGGGCCAGGCCCTTGGGCGAGACCAGGGCAATCAGCGGCACATTGATGATGTGGTCTTCGTTGAGCGCCACCTCGACCATCTTGGCCTTCATCGGCGTGCCCAGGTCGTCGACGTTGTAGTCGAAGAACTGGTCGAACAACTTGATGTACTGCTGGGCGATCAGGTTGTGGGTGGCGGCTGCAGCCTGATGCATGCCGCGGGTGATATGGCTCAGGTCGCTGGCGGACATGGGCTCCTTGCTGCGAGAAAAAAACGCCATGGATCACGCTCCTTGTTCGGTGGCTGAAGTGCCCCGCCATGAAGGCGGGGCGGGTTACTGGGGCGAAGGCGCGATGTGGATCAACCGCCGGTGCCGGTTTTCTTCTCGTCCGCGGCATCGGGCATTTTCAGCGCGTTGGCGGTCGGCAGCTTGTCGGTGTCGGTCGGTTGAGTGCTAGGCAGCCGCACAGGCTTGGTGGCTGCGTCGGTGAGGAAGTCGATGACCCGCATCAGGGCTTCCGGTGGGTCCTGGCGGACGATCTTGGTGCTGATGGCGTAGCGGGCGCGGGTGTCGGTCTTGCGGGTCTGGGTCGATTTGTGGCTCGCCGCGCCCTTGACCGAAACACTGAACGGGCCCCAGCCCATCTTCGCCTCGAAACTGCCGGAGGCTTCGGTGCTGCTGGTGTCCTCGGCCATCTGGCTGATGGTCAGCTCGAACTCGATGGAGCCTTCCTCGATGGTGATGTTGGGGTGACTGATGGCCGCCAGCAACGGGATGCGCATCGACTTCTTCACGGTGCCCTTGTACACCCCCTGCTCATCCACCAGGGTTTCGTCATAGTCGAACTGCACCGAAACCGCCTGGCCGTTCTGAATGCACACGCCCATCAGGAAGTCCGCATAGGCTTTGCTCGCGGCGACCTGCGCCTGGATCATCGCCATCAGTGGACCGGTGATCATCTTGTCCAGGGGCAGGGCGGCGATCACGCCGCCAATCAGGCCCTTATCGATATCTGCCATGGTCTAGCTCCTTGTTCTTTGTTGCGCGAAATGCGCCCTTGCAGGTTAAGAAAGCCGTGAAGGCCGATTCAGCAGGAATCGATTACCGGTGAGTGTTGGCATCCAGGCGGCGGATGTTGCCGATCTGCCGCAGGCTCAGGCCGTACTTGTCCGCCAGCACACTGCGGGAAATACCGCCCAGGCTTTCCAGTTGAATGTGCTGGTTGCGGATCTGCCGGCAGAAGTGGTCGGCCTTGGGGATCTCCAGGGCCAGGCCGGCGAAACGCTCGATCAGCGCGTTGAGGGCGTCGGGCGGCAGGATCAAAGCCAGGGAGGTACGTTCGGCGTGCTTGGGGATGTACTTGGGGCGGCCGCCGTATTCACGGGTCAGGCGGTAGGCATTTTCCAGTCCGATGCAGTCGATGAGGGCCTGGAGCGAGTGAGGGAGCTGGCGAACATCGATGAGTACGAGGTCTTTCACGTCCATTTGGTACCTCCTTGGAATTATGGATAAGGCTGGTTTGATCCTAAGGAGGTGTCTCGTCCTCTGTTCAGTGGGAAATTTCCCCCCTATTAAGGGGAACTATTACATTCTGATGTTGTATCGGTCGCTGGTGGTGCACTGGATTTTCCTAAACTGGATGAGGAAAAATCCATGTCACGCTACGCGATTGATTTCAGCTTTATCGCCGCTCTGGAGGGAGCTGCCATTACCCGCGGTTATGTGCCCGATCCGGACAAGAGCAAGAGTGGCGTCACGGTGGGCACAGGCTTCGATCTGGGGCAACGGAACGTAGAGGACTTGCAGACGCTCAATCTGCCGGCGGACCTGATCCGGCGACTGACCCCCTACCTGGGGCTGAAGGGGCTCAAGGCCAAGGCGTTTCTCGACGGCCAGCCCTTGAACATCAGCAGTGCCGAGGCGCTTTTGGTGGACGAGGCATTCAAGGCGCCCTTCGTCGATCTTCTGGCAGCGAATTACACCAAGGCCAGCGGAGTGGACTTCGCTCAACTGCCGGCACCGATGCAGACCGTTATCGCCTCGGTGGCCTTTCAGTACGGCAACCTGGCCAGTCGCACACCGAACTTCTGGGCCCAGGTGGTGGCCCGCGACTGGAAGAGTGCCCTGGCCAACCTGCGTAACTTTGGCGACAGCTACGGTACTCGCCGGCGCAAGGAGGCTGATCTGCTGGGCTCGCAGCTAACCTCGTAAGTGCTCGCCGCCCAGGCTCAAGGCCTGGGCGGCTTGCCGGTTTCAAGGGCAGGGGTAGGTTTGCAGCAGGCTGGCGTTGCCCATGTGGCTGGTGTCGTCGGGTTGTGTGCCGCTGGGCAGCGAGCGCCAGTCCACCAACAGGCACATGGCCTTGAGGGAAATGCCCTTGGCCTGGCCGATGGGGTTGGAGAACTCATAGCGGTACAGCGCCTGGGTGGTGTTCTGCGGGGTTACGCTGCTGGCATTGATCAAGGTGCTGCGTGCCATGTCCGGCAGTTTGTCCTGGGTGATGGTAAAGCGCGGTTGTTCACCCTGTTGGCTGAACGCGCCCTGGTCCCGAGAGCGTTTCCACAGCTGCTGCCACTGGCTGTTGCCGGCGGCGGTGCTCAGGGTGGCGGCGTAGGCCTTGAGGGTGGCGGGTGGGAGATTGGTGGTTTCCAGGGCGTGGGCAGCGCTGGCCAACAGGCTCAGGCCGAGGATCAGTGAACGTAGAATCAACATGGGGATATCTCCTTTTCCAGGCCGCAAGGGCCCGACACGAACATAGGGAAGATCCCGGCAACTAGGGTATCGCCGGGGGCAAGGCTCAGCGGGCGTCGAGGTAGTCCCGACGCAGGCCTTCCTGGCTGCTCTTGGCGATCAGTGCCTTGGCCACGGTGTTCCCGATGGCGTTGTCGTTGATGTTTTCCACCCCAAGGATGTTTTGCGCCGCCAGTTGCTGGCGCAACCCGGCCTTCTGGGCAACGGCCCGGCTCAGGGTGCTACTGATAACGGTGATGCTCATGTCTGACTCCTTTTCGGGGAAAGCCCGTCGTTGGGCAGGAGTCATGGTTTCAAGGGTGGCGGGCGGGTATCAGCGGGAAAGGGTTCAAGGGGCATGGGCTGCGGGGATGGGCAAACGGCACCTGATTCAGGTGCCGTTTTTTTTGCGTTCAGCCGGCCGGCGCCAGGTTGACGAAGTAGTAGGCCTGGCGGCCCACCATGAGGGTCTGCTGGATCTGCAGCGGCGGCTTGGGCGCCTCGGCGCCACCCAGTACCGCCATGTGTTGCGGCGACTCGCGCAAGAAGGCCAGCAGTTGCGCCTCGTTCTGCAGGTCCTTGAGCAGGCTCTGGGTGTAGAACACGCTGGCACCGGCGATGCGCTCGTTGGCCTGGTACAGCGCCAGCTGGTGCCCGCTACCCTGCAACGCCATGATCCGGTCGGTCACCGGAACGAACGACAATTCGCGGTCGGCCCTGGGCGCGGCCCATTGGGCGTTGGCCAGATAGCCGCCGATCACCAGGGCCATGAGTGCTATCAGCCACCCCCTGCGCTGGCGCCCCACGGTACTCCAGAAGCCCTTGCCCGGGGCGCGCTCGGCCAGGCGCTGGTAGAGCACTGCGCCATATTCCGCCGCCAGCACCGCCGCGGCCGGAGTCAGGGACATCAGGTACACCGTGCGCTTGCTCGAAGCCAGGCACAGCAGGGCGAACTGCGCCAGCAGCCAGAGGCTGAAAAACAGCAGGTAGCGGTTCTGCATCAGGGTTTTACGGAAATGCCACAGGCCCAGGTAGGCCAGGATGTTCCACGGCAGGAAGGCCTGGGGCAGCTTGGCCAGGTAGTAGTAGAAGGGCTCGTAGTGCCCGGCCTCCTCGAAGGAGCCGTCGAAGCGCCCGACGCTGTTGGTCCACAGCACTTCCCCCAGGGCCTGCAGGCCGCCGCGCTGGTAGAGCATGTACAGCCAGATCATCAGCGGCACCAGCCCCAGCAGGGTCAGCAGGCCCGGGCGCAGCCAGTGGCTGAAGGTGAAGCGCTTGTCGATCAGGCTGCCGGCCAGCAGGTAGGCGAAGATCACCACCCCGGGCATGGCCAGGCCGAGCACGCCCTTGCTCAGGGTGGCGATGGCGATCCCGCCGGCGAACGCCAGCCAGGAGAGCAGCGCCGGCTGCTGCGCGGCCTGGCGTCGATGGGCCTGGAAAAACGCCAGCAGGGCCAGGGTTACCCCGAGGCTGAGCAGGGCATCCTCGCCCACGCCGCGCACGTTGCTCCAGTAACTGGCCATGGTCGCCAGCATCAGCCCGGCCATGGCCGCCAGGGCTGCCGGCCGGCCAAAGCGGCGCAGCATGGCGTACAGCAGCATCACGCTGAACAGCCCGGCGAAGGCCGAGGCCAGGCGCACCGCCAGGGGCGTGCCGCCGAAGGCACGGATGGCCCCGGCATCGAGCCACAGGCTCAGCGGCGGTTTTTCCAGAAATGGCGTGCCGAACAGGCGCGGCGTGACCCAGTCATCGTCCAGGTGCATTTCCATGGCGATCCCGGCCACCCGGGCTTCGGTGGAACCTTGCAACTGGTGGTTGCCCAGGGCGAAGAAGAACAGCAGGCAGGCCAGCAGAAACAGCAGCGGAGCGGGTCGTGACATGAGTTGTGCGCCGGCAGGTCGAGGGGCGCAGCCGGAAGGCCGCAGGCAAGCCCGAAAGTATACGTAGGCAAGTCTTAACGAATTGTGAACAAGTAGGGGGAAAGCGTGCGGATGTTCGCCGGCTGTGCGCGGGTCAGCCCATGGACTGCTGGTAGGCGGCCACGGCTTGCGGGAACAGCTGTTCGTAGAGGGGGTAGGCGATGCCCAGCACGGTGATCTCGATGGCATCGGCGCCACATTCGGCGGAGTAGTCCTGAATGCTCACGCCCAGGGCCGGCACGGGTTGGTCGAGGTGGTGCACCACCAGGTGCAGCCCGCTCTGGCTCGCTCCTGCCAGTGCGCGTACCTGCTGCTGGAGGCCGGCATAGGCCGGGGCGGCGATGAATTGGCCGAAGGCCACGCCCATGGGCGGGTCGGCCGACTCCAGGGCCGACCAGCCGAGCAGGGTCGAGCCCTGGTAAACCTTGAACCTTGCTGGAGCATCCGGGTGGGTGGGCATGGGGGGCTCTGGTGAGGGATCAGGTGAGGGTGCTTTCCTGCTGTTGCCGGCTGATTCGCCCGCGGCCCCAGGCCGACAGCGCCTCGATCACCGGCTGCAGCGATTGCCCCTCGTCGGTCAGGCGGTATTCCACCCGCGGCGGCACCTCGGCGTACACCGTGCGCGACACCAGGCCGGCGGCTTCCAGGTCCCGCAACTGCTTGGTCAAAAGACGTTGGGAGATCCCCGGCAGGCGCCGTTGCAGTTCGTTGAAACGCAGGAAGTCGTTGGCCAGCAACTGGTGCAGGACCACGCCTTTCCAGCGGCCGTCGATCAGGTCCAGGGTGACCTCCACCGGGCAGCCTGGAATGTCCTGATAGTGTTTGTTTTTCATTGCCTGACGACCCTTTTGCGTAGCTGGTACGCAAAAGTACCCTACTTGTGCGGGCAGGGCATGAGGGATTTAAGTGTGCGCTTTCAACCGCCAAGGAAGCTCTGCAATGAAGGCCATCGCCTACCTCAAAGGCTCGTCTGTGTTCGATCCCCAAGCGCTCTGCGAGGTGCATCTGGACGAGCCGCCACTGGAACCTCATGACCTGCTGGTGGCGGTCGAGGCGGTATCGGTCAACCCTTTGGACACTAAGGTCCGCGCCGGCCAGGTGGCGGTGCCCGACGAGGTGCGCACCCTGGGCTGGGACGCCAGCGGCGTGGTCCGCGCGGTGGGTAGCGCGGTGACCCTGTTCGCCCCTGGGGATGCGGTGTTCTATGCCGGCACCTTCACCCGCGATGGCGCCAATGCCGAGCTGCACCAGGTGGACGAGCGCCTGGTGGGGCACAAGCCGGCCAGCCTGTCCTTCGCCCAGGCGGCCGCCATGCCGCTGACCTCGCTGACCGCCTGGCAATTGCTCTTCGAGCGCCTGGGCCGGGTGCCCGGTGACCTCGCTGAACAGGGCACGCTGCTGATTGTCGGTGGTGCCGGTGGCGTTGGCTCGGTGCTGATCCAGCTGGCGCGCCGGCTGACCGCAATGACCGTCATCGCCACGGCTTCGCGGCCGGACAGCCGCCAGTGGTGCCTGGACCTGGGGGCCCATCAGGTGCTGGACCATTCCCGTTCGCTGGTGGAGCAACTGGCGGCCCTGGACCTGCCACCCGTGACCCATATTGCCGCCCTGACCCATACCCAGCGGCACTATGCCGAGCTGGCCCGGATCATCGTGCCCCATGGCCATATCGCGCTGATCGACGATCACGACTTCTTCGATGCGGTGCCGCTTAAGGCCAAGAGCGTGTCCCTGCACTGGGAGATGGTGTTCACCCGCGCCCTGTTTAAGACCCCGGACATGATCGAGCAGCACCACATCCTCAACCGGCTGGCGCAGTTGCTGGACCAGGGATTGATCCGCTGCACCCTGAATGAAGTCTTCAGCCCGTTCAACGCCGACAGCCTGCGCCGGGCCCATGAACGCGTGGAGCAGGGCGGCCTGCCGGGCAAAGTGGTAGTGGCCCGCGACGCCCAGGCCATCGCCTCCTTGTAGGCGCTGGCTGGGTGGGCGCTGATTGGGTGCTGGCTTGCCAGCGAAGGCGTCATCACCTCTGGCGCAGGGCCGCAGGGCCTCTTCGCCGGCGAGCCGGCTCCTATGGAAGTGGAGTGTCGGGGAGGACTGATCGGCGCAGGTGGCGCCCGCTGCGCCACCAGAAGATGCCGCCGAGGAAGGCCCCAGAACAGCCGAACAGCGGCGCCACCGGCAGGTAGCGCGCCAGCCCTTCGGGCTCGGGTTCTTCATCCGGCGAGTCGGTGTAGAAGCTCGACGGGGCCAGGCTCATCACCAGCGGAATGGTCGGCATCGCCGCCAGTGCACCGCAGAACAGATAGATCAGCACATTGCGCCAGGCAAAGCGCTGGGCCAGCCAGAAGAACAGCACACAGGGCAGGACCGTGAAAATGCCGATCAGCACACCGCTCAACACCAGGGTCAGCAGGCCCACGAACAGCGTCTGGAGAATGATGTCCGTGTTCAACGCGCCGGCACCGGCCAGCATCCCCAGCATCATCAGCACGGCCACGAGCGTGGCCAGGGCCGTGACGCCGATGAAGTAGGCGGCGAACCAGTCTTCAGGCTGCACGGTACGAAGGGTTGGCGTTTTTGTGGGCATGGGAGCTATCGCTTCTTGAGGTGAGTGACAAGGCCGGGGCCGTGGGAGCTTTCTTTGCCGGCATGCCGGCTCCTGCAGGAAGTAGTCAGCGCAGATGACGCCCGCTGAGCCACCAGGACATCGCTCCCAGAAAGGCCCCGCAAGCGCCGAACAAGTGTGCCAACGGCGCATAGCGCTCAAGGATGTTGACGCCGTGCGGGAGGTTGAAAAAGCCGGGAGACAGGCTCACCACCATGGGAATGGCGGGCAGCGCCGCCAGGGCTCCGCCCAACAGGTAGATCCACAGATGGCGCCAGGTGAAACGCTGGGCCAGCCAGAAGAACAGGATGCAGGGCAGGGCGGCGACGGCGCCTATCACCGCCACGCTCACCAGCAGCGCCACCACGCTGAAAGACAGGACATCGAGCAGATTGCTCCACGGGTCCCGGCTGCTGAACTGCACGACCAGGTTGACCAGCAATGTCAGGACCAGGGCCAGCGTCGCGACGCTGATGAAATAGGTGGCAACCCAATCAGAGGGCTCAACGGTGCGAAGGGATGTGGACGGCTGGGGCATGGTGGCAGTGGCTTCAGGCTGAGAATGACCGGAGCAAGGCTATCGGCAGCGAGCCTGTCTGTTTGTGGAGTTTGCGTGGTTTTTTCGCGGTCGACGCGCTCTGGTGGATGACGCCGGGGCAGAAAATCCCTTATACAGGCAGCGGCCCGTCGGTCGTGCACGGGCCCGGTTTGCACCCCCACCCAGAAGGAGATGGACATGTTCAAGTTCCTGGATATTACCGAGTTGCCTCGTACCCCTGCGCATCGAGATACAGGCTCCGTCAGCGGAGCGATCAATGCCTGGGAGCTGAAAAATCGGGCTCTCAATACGAAGGGGTTTGTTACATGTCCAAAGAATTACTCGGAGTTTCTGCTGTAGGGCTGATGGTGCTGGGCGAGTTCTGTGCCATCTACAGTGAAGTGGTGGTGGCGCGGCTGGCCCATTCCGGCAACACCTCCGGTGCCGAACTGGCGTTGCCGGTGCTGATCATGTGCCTGGGCGGTATCTGCCTGCTGGCGGCCTACTGGCTGGGTTACGTGGCGGTGGGCGACATCTGGATCATCACCGTGGTCTCGGTGACGTCGCTGCTGCTCCTGGAGCCGCTGGTGATCTGGGCCCTGTTCCAGCAGGCGCCCGGGCGCGGTGCCTTGATCGGCTTCTGCCTCGGCGCGCTGGGGATGTTGTCCGCCGTGTTCCTCTAGCACGGCCTCGCTCCGGCTCGGGTCCTTCAGGCCCGGGCCCGGGCAAAGTAGCGGCTGGGCGTCTCGCCCAATACCTTGCGAAACACACCGCTGAACGCGCTCGGGCTGCTGTAGCCCAGGTCGCTGGCGACCCGGGTCACGGCTTCGCCCTGGCCCAGGCGCACCACGGCAGCCAGCAGGCAGGCCTGCTGGCGCCACTCGACGAAGCTGATGCCGGTGTGCTGGCGGAACAGCCGGGTGAAGGTGCGGCGGCTCATGCCGGCGCGCTCGGCCATTTCATCGATCCCCAACTCCAGCGAAGGTTGCTCCAGCGCCTCGCGGCAGGCCCTGGCCAGCCGTGGCTCGCGGGGAAGCGGAGCATTGAGGGCAAGGGCCGGCATGGTCGCGACTTCATGCAGCAGCAGGTTCATCACCTGGCCCTGCACGCTGCCCACGGCGTAGCGCGGGGGAATGGCCGTGGCCCGCAGCAGCAACTGGCGCAGCAGCTCGGACACCTCCCGCACCTGGCATTGTTCCGGCAGGCCCAGGCGCTTGGCTGCCCGGGGCCGTACGTAGGTGTTGAGCATGGTCACCGGCCCGCTCATGTGCATGGCGTGGGGCACGCCGGCCGGCACCCAGATGGCCCGCTGCGGCGGCACCACCCAGTTGCCCTGGTCGCTGAAGACGCTGATCACCCCCGTGGCCGCATAGGCGAACTGCCCGCGCCGGTGCTGGTGCTCGGCGAAGTACAGGCCGTCGGGGTAGTCGATGGCGGTGACCACCACATCCAGCGGGGTATTTTCGTAAGGATCGATATCGATGGGTTGCATGGCCCGAATCTACTGATAGTTGACCTGATACTGCAAGCGGGCCATGGCGCGCCGGGGCGATAGTTCGGCCCCGGCCGGGGAATGACCCGCGGCCGCCTGTCCTGGACCGCGCGACATGCAGAAAAAACACCTGTTCCTGGCCCTGTTGGTGACGGCCTTGTGGGGCCTGAACTTTCCCATCACCAAACTGGGCCTGGCCAGTATCGATCCGTTGCTGCTCACCGCCCTGCGTTTCACCCTGGCGGCGCTGCCCTGGGTGTTCCTGGTGCCGCGCCCGCCGGTGGCATTCGCCTGGCTGGCGGCCTACGGGCTGATTTTCGGCGTGGCCATGTGGGCGCTGATCAACCTGGGGATCGATCACGGCGTGGCGCCGGGCACGGCTGCACTGTTGATCCAGTTCAGTGCCTTTTTCTCCCTGGGCTGGGGCGTGCTGCTGTTCGGCGAGCGCCTGCGCCTGCAACAGGTGCTGGCCACGGCCATTGCCCTGTGGGGGCTGCTGCGGATCATTGGCGACAGCCCCGGGCATGCCACCAGCCTGGGTTATGCCCTGCTGCTGGTGAGTGCATTCAGCTGGAGCGTGGGCAACGTCATCATCAAGCGCTGCGGGGTGCGCGAGGTGTTCGCTTTCGTGGTCTGGGCCAGCCTGTTTGCGCCATTGCCGCTGCTGGCATTGACCTGGATAAGCCATGGTGCGGCGCCGTTTCTGCAACTGGCCGGGCAAGTGTCCGCCGGCGCGGCCTTGTCGCTGATGTTTCAGGTCTATGCTGCAACGCACTTTTGTTACTGGGGCTGGAACCTGTTGCTGCGCGAGTATCCGGTCTCCCGGGTGGCGCCCTTGTCGCTGCTGATCCCGGTGTTCGGCATGGCCGGTTCGGTGTTGATCCTGGGGCAGCGGCTCGGGGCCGAGGAGGGCATTTCCATGGGCCTGATCCTGCTGGCGCTGGCGGTGGGGCAGTTCGACTGGCGCCGGTTTTTCACCCTGGGTCGCCGTTCCCTGTAGCCGCTGCCGCAGGCTGCGAACGCTCTGGGGGCACTGTCGCAGGAAGCGCAGGGACCCTGAGGCCGCCAGAGGTTTGCCAGGAGACCGCCAGGCAAGGCCCTACGGGCCTTTTCGCAGCCTCGCGGGCTCGGCAGCGGCTACAGTCGGTGACAGTCGGCTGTGCGGAGCGGGTTTTTTATCCTTGTTCAGGCACCGTTCAGGGGCTGCGCGAGCAACATGTCCGGCCTTATGCCTCGCTTTGGGTGCGGCGCTTTCTGGTGGGGCGAAGATGGTTCGAGAAACGCGTTTGAGTATTGAGGCCTGGGGTATTTACCTGGTGGCCCTGCTGCTGTTCACCTTTGGCATCTGGGACCAGCAGCCCCAGGGTTTCGACGGCCGTTGGGCGCTGTTCCTGCAGGAAATGTTCCGCCACGGCGCCAGCCTGTTCCCCACCACCTACGGCCAGCCATACCCGGACTACCCGGGCACTGCGACCTTCTTCAGCTACCTGTTCGCCCTGGCTTTCGGCGCCCCCAACCACCTGGCCAATATCCTGCCCACCGCGCTGGCCTCTGCCGGGGTGCTGGCGCTGCTGTATCGCTTGCTGGCGCCTTCGGGGCGCACTTGGGCACTGCTCGCGGTGCTGCTCACGGCGCTGACCAGCCAGCTGTTGGACAAGTCACGCTCGGTGTGCCTGGACCAGATGGTTTCCCTGCTGTGCCTGGGCACCTTCTACCTGCTGCACAGCGGCGAGCAACTGGGCTCCCGGCTGCGGTTGTGGGCGGTGCTGCCGCTGCTGGTGCTGGCCTTTGCCATTCGCGGGCCCCTGGGGCTGGTGGAAGTCTGCGGGGTGGCCTGCACCTACTGGCTGCTGGGGGACAGCCGCACCCGCGAGGCGCGCCTGACGCTGATCAAACGAGTGCTCGCCTATGGCGTCAGTGGCCTCCTGTTGCTGGCCGGCTGCTGGTGGCTGCTGATGCAACTGGCCTATCTCGCTGGTGGCGAAGATTTCGTCCGTCAGGTCTACAACATGCAGGTGGTCGGGCGCCTGGATGAAAGCGGCGAGCCGTTCTACTTCTACTTCCAGCTGGCGCTGTACCGCTACTTCCCGGTGGTGCCCCTGGCCCTGGCGACGCTCTGGGTATTGCGCCGGCAATGGTCGCAGCGCCATGTGAACCCGCAGCTGCGCCTGGTCCTGCGGTTGGGGGCCTGTGGCCTGATGATCCTGCTGGGCCTGTCGGTGCCGCACTTCAAACGCGCCTATTACATCCTGCCCATGGTGCCGATGTTCGCTGCGGTGGCGGCCTACGGCCTGCTCACGGCCCGGGGCTGGCTGGGCAAGGTGCGCAGCGGCTACCTGTGGCTGGTGGGGCTGCTGCCGGGGCTGTGCATCCTGGTGCTGTTCGTCTTGCGCCACAGCTGGCACAAGCACGGTTACTGGCCGCCGGTGTCCATGCCGCTGCTGATCGCGATCTTCGTCGTGTTGCAGCTGCTGGCGCTGTATGGCTGGCGCAGGACCCTGGGCAGTTTCGGGCGGCGCCTGGTGCTGCTCAGCGCCCTGGCGCTGGCGGCGCAATGGACGTTGCTGGTGGCGGTGGTGGACCCGGCCAAGGACCTGCAGTTCGACACTAAGGCCTTCGTTTCCCAGGTGGAGCAGTTGCGCCAGGCCAGCCCCGGGCCGCTGGTGTTCTTCAACCTGGGCCAGGACACCTGGGCGGTGCGCTACATGATGAACCTGGACCACGACGAACAGCCGCTGTTCGTCAGCGGCGACGATCCCGGGCACTTGGACTCGCTGCCCCATGACTCCTGGGTGATCATCGCGCGCAAGGACCGGGGGCTGCTGGATAACACCTCCCTGGAGAATCAGTTGCCGGTGTTCGAGGGGCGGCTCAACGACAACCCCTGCCTGGTGTTCCAGTTGCAATAAGTGCTTGGCAGGGCCTGGAGCGGGCCGTATTTTGGCCACTGTCATCCGCGGGATAACCAGGGAGTGGTCATGCAATATCAGGTTCGTCCGGCCGTACCGGCCGATGCTCCACAGGTCAGCCAGGTGATCCTGGCGGCCTTGCTCGCCAGCAATGCCCAGGACTACCCCGCCAGTGTGATCGAGCGGGTCCAGGCCAGCTTCACCCCCGATGCAGTGCGCCAACTGATGCAGCGCCGGCAGATGTTTGTCGCCCTGGTGCACGGGGAATTGCGGGGCACCGCCAGCCTCGACGGGCGTGCGGTGCGTTCGGTGTTTGTCGACCCGGCCTACCACGGCCAGGGCCTGGGGCGGCAACTGATGGCCGCGGTCGAGCAGGCGGCGCTGGATTCGGGCCAGACCTCGCTGGTGGTGCCCTCGTCGGTCACCGCTGAAGGCTTTTATGCCCGCCTGGGCTTTGTCCGGGTACGCGAGCATTACGAGGGCGAGGAGCTGACGCTGATCATGGAGCGGGCCCTGGTGGCCGCTGAGACCGGGCCAGGGCTGGGCTGATTCAGGCCGGTTGCGCAGCAATCACCAACACTTCGATGCGGTAGTGCGGCTTGGCCATGGGCGCCTGCACGCAAACCCGCACCGGTGCCTGGACACCTTCGAGCCAGGCATCCCAGAGCAGGTTCATGGCCGGGTAGTCGGCCATGTCCTTGAGCCAGATCTGCGCGCTGAGCAGGTGGCCCTTGTCGGTGCCGGCCCTGGCCAGCAGGGCGTCGATCTGTTGCAGCACATCCTGCGTCTGGGCGCGGATGTCCCCTTCGGTCAATTGCGAAACCTGGCCTGCCAGGTACACGGTCCGGTTGTGGATCACGGCCTGGCTGAAGCGCGCGGTGGTGCCGATTCGCTGGATGGATGAGGTCATGTCGAGGTCCATTGGTTCGTCCACTGGTTCAAGGGTGGAAAGGTCAGTTGTTGTCGCTCAGGCCGGCCCCGGCGCCCAGCAGGCGCGAGGCTTCGGAGGCCGGCACGTAGGTGCGGGCGGCCAGGTGATCGAGCTCGTGCTG
This sequence comes from Pseudomonas sp. GW822-FHT06D10, assembly GCF_058799535.1. NCBI lineage: Bacteria > Pseudomonadati > Pseudomonadota > Gammaproteobacteria > Pseudomonadales > Pseudomonadaceae > Pseudomonas > Pseudomonas sp. GW822-FHT06D10. The sequence continues at coordinate 62,471 of NZ_JBXALN010000002.1, forward strand.
GGGGCTGTCGCCCAGGTCCGGAATGCTGCCCGCCAGAGGCTTGCCGAGGGTGCCGGCAGGATCGGTGCAAGTGCAGCGCACCTGGGCGGCTGTGGCGGCGCCCAGGTTCTGCGCACGTACCAGCCAGGCTTCGCCCGAGGGGGAAAACTTCAGGCAGCAGCCGTTCCAGGACAGCTCCAGCCACAGGCCGAGCTGGCGCGCGGTGGCGCTGGCAAAGGGCAGCAGCAGTTGCGGGTGCGCCACCTGCCGGAGCTCGATGCGGCCGTTGCTGCGCAGCAGGTAGGCGTGGTCGCTCAGGGTCGCCCCGGCAATCAGCGGGCACAGGGCATGCCCGGGCACCTGCCAGGGCTCGGCGCTGACATCCGGGGCCAGTTGCTGGTAGGCACAGCCGTCATTCTGTCGCAGCTGCGTGGCCAGCACGCCGGGCCCGTCGAGGCCGTGGGCCGAGAGCCAGCGCGCGGCCTTGCCGGCTTCCTCCGCCAGGCCCCAGGACAGCCCGGCACCGCGGGCGGCTTTCTTGCACAGGCTTTCGATTTCATTCAACGAGGCATGCACGGCGCTGCTCCTGGCTGTCGAGGTTGGGGTAGGACCAGTCGTCCGCGGCCATCTGCCCCAGCTCATGGGGGAAGGGCGCGTTCTGGTAGAGGGTGATGCGTACCCAACGATCCGAGCGCGGGTCGAAGTGGGTGGCGCCGAAGAACGACAGCTTGCAGCGCAGCAGGTCGATGGGCAGCAGCGCCTGGTCGATCAGGTTGTCCTGGATGTCGGCGTAGGGGAACGCTGGCGCCAGTTGCACCCGGCGCAGGCTGTGGCGATGTTCCGGGTGCCGCAGCAGGAAGCTGGCGACGCTTTGCGCGTCGCTCCAGCCGGGCAGGGCGGCTTGCAACTGGGCGATGTCCCGGGCCACTGCCAGGGGCTGCTCCAGGTCTTGCCCGGGCTCGGCAAAGCGCTGGCCGATCCGCGGTTCGAGTTTTTCCTCGGAGACGTACCAGAACAGCGCGCGGCTGGCTTGGCTGGAAAAGTCGATGGCCGCGACCCAGGAATAATGCTCGTCGAGTATCTGCCGCAGGCGGCCGATGCTCATGCTGCCGTCGACGCTGAAGCTGGCCTGCTCATCGGCCTGCATACCGGCGCCCAGCTCATCCACCAGGTGGCCGTAGGGCTCCAGCAGCAGCGACACCAGGCATTCCTGCGCCTCCAGCGACAGCGCGCCTTCGGCCCAGCGATAGAGTTCGTCCCAGGGGGAATCCTGCTCCAGGATGCCGCTGGCGAGATGGTGCTCCAGGCGCTGCAGGTCACCTTGCAGTTGCAGGATGCGGCCGTGTTGCAGTTCGTGCTCGGAGTGCCAGTGGCCGATGCCGGCCTGGGCCCGGGTGAGAAACTCGACGAACCGCTGGCGCTCCGCAGCCGATGGCTGGCGCACGGCGCGCACCCGTTGCAGGGCGGTTTCACGGGCCTGTACCCAGTTGTTCAAGAGCACCGGATGGTTCAGCAGGAACGGCGCCATGCCCAGCCCCGTGGAGTTGCCGATGCCCAGGCGCCGGCGCAGTTGCGGCTCCAGGGGCACCGCCTGCCGGGGCGCCCGGGCCTGGGCCAGATGCTCCACCAGGTCCAGGGTGAAGGCGCGGATCAGGAACACGGTGAGCATTTCCGCCTGGAAGGGTGCCGCCAGCTCTGGCCGCTGGGCGATGCTTTCACGGTCGGCCGCGCCGAACTTGCCGCTGCCGTAGACCGCGGTGGTGCGCATCAGGTAGCCGACTTCATCGATGAACTCGCGCTGCGGCTGGCGGCCGGCAGCCAGGGCCTCGATCACATGGTCGAACAGCCGCACCGATCGGTTGGCCCGGGCCATGCACAGCTCGCGGGAGGAAATGCGCCCGGCTTCCTGCTTCGGCACATTGGCCTCCAGGCGGTCCAGGTCGGCGGCATCGGGGATGCCGTCGAACAGGGCGAAGGTGGCATCCCAGGCGGTGGCGATGACCCGGTCCGAGCGCAGTGCCGGGTCCAGGTCATGGGCGAAGGCCACCAGGCTGTAGCTGCGCTGCGGGCCGGTGGCGGTGTACACCGCACGGCCCACGCCCTGGCTGTCGAGGGTCCACAGCGGGCGCTGGAACTGCCAGTTTTCAGCCTTGAGGCGGCGCAGTAACTGGCGCATGAACGACAGCCGGGACTGGTGGAAGGCCCCCAGGCGCGCCGCCTTCATGACGCTGGCGGGTGGTCGCAGGTTCATTCAGAGCACCCCCTGTTCACGGGCCATTTGCCGGGCAATGCGGATCGCGTCCCAGACCGCCGGGAGGATCAGCAGCGACACCGGCACCGCAGTGATCACGATGAACGACTGCAAGGCACTGATGCCGCCCTCACCGAGGGTGATCAGGGTCGCCCCCACCAGGCCCATGCCGGCGCCCCAGAACACCCGCAGCCAGGCCGGGGATTCGGCGTGGTTGCTGCTGATGGCCATGGCCACGGTATAGGACATGGAGCCGGCGCTGGTGACCACCGAGAAGAAACTGAGGAACAGGAACAGCGCCGAAATCAGGTTGGGCAGCGGCATCGACTGGGCCACCCCGAGCAGCAGCGCCTCAGGTTGCACGCCGTGGCTGATCACGCGGCCCGGCGACTGCAGTTCGATACCGATCCCGGTGCCGCCCACCAGGGTGAACCAGAGCATGGTGATCAGCGGGGCGGCCACCGACATCAGGGTGATCACCTCACGGATGCTGCGCCCGCGGGAGACCTTGGCCACATAGATGCCCATCATCGGCGCGTAACCGATGAACCAGCCCCAGTAGAACAGGGTCCAGCTGTTGAGCCAGGCGTTGTCATCGCGGTACAGGGCGGTCTGGAAGAAGCTGGTGACGTGCACCGCCAGGCTCTGGGCCAGGGTTTCGCTGAGGAACAGGGTGGGGCCGAAGATGAACAGGAACGCCGCCAGGCCCAGCATCAGCCACACGTGGACCTTGCTCACCAGCCGTAGGCCGCCCAGGCCCACCACACAGGACAGGGTGTAGATCACCGTCACCGAGAGAATCACCATGGCCTGGACCATGATGGTGTTCGGCACGCCCCACACCGAGTGCAGGACGAAGGCGATCTGCAGGCCGAGAAAACCCACCGGGCCGATGGTGCCGGCCACCACCGCGATGATCGCCGAGGCATCGGCGAACACGGCGATCGGGCCCTTCAGGGCACGCTCGCCCAGCAGCGGATAGAGCAGGGTGCGCGGCATCAGCGGCAGGTTCTTTTCGTGGTGCAGGTACATGTAGACCACGGTCAGCAGGCTGCCGAGCACCGCCCAGGCCATGAAGCCCCAGTGCAGGAACGACTGGGACAGTGCGGCCACGCCGGCGGCGTCGCTCTTGGCCACGGCGCCGAAGTACGGCGGTGGGGCGATGAAATGCATCATGGGTTCGGCAGCGGCCCAGAAGGCGCCGCCCCCGGCCAGCAGGGCGCACATGATCATCGATACCCAGTTGAAGGTGCTGATGCTGGGCTTGTGCCCGACGCCGCCCAGGCGCACCCGGCCCAGGCGGGTGAAGCCGATGTACAGGCTGGCGCCGAAGGTCGCCAGCATCAGCACCTGCCAGTACAGGCCGAAGTAGTGGGTGCTCCAGGTGAAGGCGTGGCCGATCAGGCTGGAAAGGGTGTTCAGGTCTATCAGGGCAATGACCAGGAACAGCAGGAAGAAACCTCCGCTGATCCAGAAAATCGACCAGTCGAGGGTTCCAGCGGCGCGGCTGTGCAGCGAGCGGGTGTCGATCCCCGCTTTGATTTCGCCTGGAATTTCCATGGTGCCTCCGTGTTGCGTTGTCGATCGCTAATAATTGTTATGGGCGCATTTGTTGTTGTTAGTGCTTGGCGATGACCCTGTTCAGGCCGGACGTCAGGACAATCGGGAAACAGTCGGGGGCCTCAGACCGCGATCTCGTGAGGGTGGGCGGCGGCACCTGCCTGGGCCTTGGCCGGAACAAAATTGTTCTCGAAGAAGCGCAGCCAGTTGCCGCCCATGATCGCGGCGACCTCCTGGGCGCTGAAACCCACGCCGTGCAGGCCCGCCTCGATGTTGGGGAAGTCGCGGTTGTCGCGGAACCAGGCCGGCTGGTCGGGGAAGCCCGGTTGCGCCTTGGAGCCTTCGCCGTAGTCGACATCCAGGGTCCAGCGGCCGACGCGCATCCAGTCCACCACGCTGTTGGGCTGGTCCTGGCACAGGTCGGAACCCAGGCCCAGGTGCTCGACGCCCATCAGCTCGGCGGTGCGCGCGATCATTTCGCAGAAGCTCTGCACGCTGCAGGCGCTCTTGTCCTTGAGGTGGTGCGGGTACAGCGAGAAACCGAACATGCCACCGCTCTGGCCCAGGGCCTTGAGCACGGTGTCGGACTTGTTGCGCAGCGCCGCGTGCCAGAACGCCGGGTTGGCGTGGGTGATGGCGATCGGGCGCTCGGAGTGCTCGATGGCTTGCAGGGTCGAGCGTTCGGCGGAGTGGGACATGTCCACCACCAGGCCGACCCGGTTCATCTCCCGTACCACCTGCTTGCCCATGCGGGTCAGGCCCGGGTCTTCCTGCTCATAGCAACCGGTGGCCAGCAGCGACTGGTTGTTGTAGGTCAGCTGCATGAAGCGTGCGCCGAGGCTGTGCACCACTTCCACCAGGCCGATGTCGTCCTCGATGGGCGAGGGGTTCTGGAAACCGAAGAAGATCGCCGTGCGCCCGGTCTGCCGTGCCAGGGCGATGTCGCTGGCCCACTTGCCGTGCAGGATCAGGTGCGAGTAGCGCTGGAACCTGCGGTTCCAGGCTTCGATATTGGCCACCATTTCGCGGAAGGTCTCGTGGTAGGCGATGGTCACGTGGACCGCATCGACGCCACCTTCGCGCATCTGCTGGAAGATCTTTTCCGACCAGTTGTCGTACTGCATGGCATCGATGCGCGGGCCGCGGCTGGCGAAGGTCTGGGGCAGGCTCATAGTGGCGCCCCCGCGGCGATGTAGCCGGTCTTCACGTGGGTGTAGAACTCCACCGCCGAGCGCCCCTGCTCGCGCGGGCCGTAGCTGGACTCGCCACGGCCGCCGAAAGGCACGTGGTAGTCGGTGCCGGCGGTGGGCAGGTTGACCATCACGCAGCCGACCCGGGCATTGCGGCGAAAGTGGCTGGCGCGGGCCAGGGAGCGGGTCATGATGCCGGCGGTGAGGCCGAAGCGGGTGTCGTTGACCAGGCTCAGGGCCTCTTCGTAGCTGCCGGCCTTGATCACGCAGGCGATGGGCGCGAACAGCTCTTCGCGGTTGATGCGCATGGCATTGCTGCCGCCAATGAACAGCGCCGGTGCCTGGTAGTAACCGGGGCTTTCCAGCTCCAGGCGCTGGCCGCCGGTGAGCAGTTCGGCGCCTTCCTGCTGGCCCAGTTGCAGGTTCGCCAGGTTGGCCTCCAGCTGTGCGGCGCTGGCCACCGGGCCGATCTGGGTGCCGGCTTCCAGGGCGTGGCCGACCTTGAGCGCCTGGGTTGCCGCCAGCAGTTTTTCCACGAAGGCATCGTGGATGCCTTCATGCACGATCAACCGCGAGGAGGCGGTGCACTTCTGCCCGGTACCGCCAAAGGCGCCATTCACCGCGCAGCTCACCGCCAGGTCGAGGTCGGCGTCATCCATCACTGCCAGGGCATTTTTCGAGCCCATTTCCAGTTGCACCTTGGTCAGGTTGGCGGCGGCCGAGGCGGCGATGCCCTTGCCCACGTCCACCGAGCCGGTGAAGGAAATGGCGCTGATGCCCGGGTGCTCGATCAGCGCCTGGCCGATCTCGGAACCGGCGCCCATCACCAGGTTGAACAGGCCCGCGGGCAAGTCCTGGCGGGCGATGATCTCGCTGAGAATCACTGCGCTGGCCGGGGTCAGGTTGGCCGGCTTCCACACCACGGCGTTGCCGAAGGCCAGGGCCGGGGCGATCTTCCAGCAGGCGGTGGCCATGGGGAAATTCCATGGCGAAATGATCGCCACCACGCCGATGGGTTCACGGCGGATATCGATCTCGATGCCGTCGCGCACCGAGTCGGCGGTCTGCCCCAACTGGCGCAGGGTTTCCGCAGCGTAGTAGGTGAAGAACTGCCCGGCGCGGTACACCTCGCCAGCACCTTCGGCCATGGGCTTGCCTTCTTCCCGGGACAGGGTCCTGCCGATTTCCGCAGAACGCTGCATCAGCTCCTGACCGATGGCCATCAGCACCTTGTAGCGTTGCTCGAGGCCGCTGCGGGCCCAGATTCGCTGGGCCTCGCTGGCGGCGGCAATGGCACTGTCCAACTGCGCCCGGGAGGCCTGGGCGTAGAGGCCGATCAGGTCGCGGGTGTCGGACGGGTTGCGGTTCTCGATCTCGCTGGCGCCCTTGAGCCATTGGCCGGCGATGTAGTTGTGATGGTTGTCGCTCATGAAATCCTCCAGGGCGGCACGCCAGGCGGGGCGTTGCCTTTGTGCGGTTCTGGGAGGATTATGAGTCGGCCTTGTATTAAGTAAATCTAATAAATTTTAAGGTTGTTTAAGTAAAATTTAAGCTATGCCTTCGCCAGCAGGACGCGCCGCCATGAGCATCAAGATCTCCAATTTGCAGTTTTTCGTCGCGGTGGCCACCAGCCAGAGCCTGACCCAGGCTGCCCAGCGCCTGCACCGCACACCGGCAGCGGTGTCGCTCTCGCTCAAGCAACTGGAAGAGGAACTGGGCGGCGCCTTGTTCGAAGGCGAGCGCAAGAACCAGCTCAGCCCCCTGGGGCGTTTCGTGCTGCTGGAAGCCCAGCGCGAACTGGCGCATTTCGACCGCACCATCAGCACCATCAAGACCTACGCCAAGGCCGAGACCGGCCTGGTGCGGGTGGCGGCGGTGCCGTCCTTCGCCATCACCCTGCTGCCGCCGCTGCTCAAGCAATTCCATGAACAGCACCCGCAGTTCCACCTGGATATCCGCGACATGGATTCCGAGCGAGTGGTGCAAGCGGTGCTCAGCGGCGACGTGGACATCGGCATCGGCACCGTACCGGCGAGCATCCCCAACATCGACCAGGACTTCCTGTTCTCCGACGCCTTCTGCGTGGTCTGCGCCAGCGACAACCCCCTCAACCGCCTGGCGCGCCCGCTGCGCTGGAGCGACCTGGACGGGCAGAACTTCATCAACAGCGGCCTGGGCGCCGAGATCAACGCCGCCGAGTTCCGGCACATCCGCGACCACTCGACCCTCAGCGTCAGAAACACCACCTCCTTGCTGGCACTGGTGGCCCAGGGCATGGGCGTGACCCTGCTACCGGAACTGCTCAGCCGTTCGGCAGCGGGTGACCAGTTGAAATTCCTGCGCCTGGAAGACCAGCGCATCGTGCGCTCGGTGAGCGTGATCACAGCCCCGCGAGAGACGTTGAACCATGCGTCCTATACCTTTTTGAAGGCGCTCAAAGGGAGCCGGTTTGCTTGAGCGGGCCGCTCCTACGGCACCGGGCTTGACTCAAGGCACCTGGGATGACTCCCGGGTGCCTGCCCCATCGAGCGACGCCTACGCCACCACCACCCGCCGTGGTCGCAGCCAGCCGATCACCACCGCGGCAATCAGCAGGAACCCCAGGTAGCCGAAGAACGGATAGACCTGCCCCACCAAACTGATAAAACCCACCAGGCTGCCGACAAACGCCAGGGCGCCGGCGGCGATGGAGCCGAGGCGGAACTGTCGGGTGCCCGCCGGAAACAGCCGCGCAGAAAAGGAGTACAGGGTGCCCACGGCGGTGTTGAGGATCATGCAGAAGATGATCAGCGCCATCAGCAGCCCCAGGGCCGGGGAGACTTCGCTGGCGATCGACAGCATGGGCATCGGCAGGTCCGCTACGCTGTCCAGGCGTGACAGCAGGCCCAGGCTCATCACCAGCATCAGCAGGCCCAGCAGCGCACCACCGAAAATGCCGCCCCACATCGCCTGTTTTTCGCCCTTGGCCGCGCCGCCCATGATCGCCAGGATCGGCACCCCGGCCACGATGTTGTAGGACACGTAGAGCAAGGCGCCCAGCAGCCAGTGGCTGGCGCCGGCTTCTTGTTTGGCCGCCAGTTGATTGAGTTCGCCGAAGCTCAGGTCGCGGGTCGCGGCGCCATACAGGGCCACGCCCACCGCGGTGATGATCAGGAAGGGCGTCACCGCGCCGATCATGCCGATGACCTTGTGCACGTCCAGGCACACGATGGCGACCACGATCAGGGTCACCAGCACGCTGCCGGCAATGGCGGGAATGCCGAATTGCTGTTCCAGCAGGGCACCGCCGCCGGCCAGCATCACCACGGTCACGGCGAACATGAAGAAGGTGATCATCAGGTCCACCAGGGCCCCCAGGTGCTTGCCGCACAGGGCCTGCACCACGTCCTTGTGCGACGCCGCTCGCAGGCGGCTGCCCATGCTGGCCAGGGCCATGCCGAGGAAGGTGAACAGCGCCGCGCTGACCACTGCACCCGCCAGGCCCCAGGCGCCGAAGTCGACGAACATCAACAGCAGTTCACGACCGGAGGCGAACCCCGCGCCGACAATCACACCGACGAAGGCGCCGGCGATCTTCAGACTTTCTTTCATGACGATTAGCCTCGATTTTTTGTTGTTATGTGGGGTGGACCACCACATTCATGGCTGTGGCGGCCCTGGGCATCGCACTTGAGGGCTGGGGCGGGTGACTCAGTTTTCGCCGACCCAGGCCTGGACTTCGATCTCGACATCGACCCCCAGCGCCAGTTGGGCGCTGACGGTGGAACGCACCGGGAAACCGTTCTTGAAGTGGCGCTGGTAGACCTCGTTGAAGCCGGCGAAGTGCTGCATGTCGGTGAGCCAGACAGTGCTCTTCACCACCTGGTCGAAGCTGGCACCGCATTCGGCCAGGGTCTCGCCGATGCGCGCCAGGGCGGCTTCGGTCTGCACGCGGATGTCGCCGTGCACCACTTCGCCTTCGGCGCTCATGGGCACCTGGCCGGAGAGGAACAGGAAGCCGCCGACCCGGATCGCCCGGGAGAAGGGGTAGGGCAGGTGGCTGGGGTAACGCTGGATGTCATTGGACATGGCAAGGGCCTCGTGGGTTGGGTGGGTTAACGCAAGCGAGCGGGGGCCAGGGCCTGGGCATCGACGCCCTGGCTCAGCAGTTCTTCGGGGACCGGTTGCCCCAGCAGCAGGGCGCAGGCCAGTTGCGAGACGCCGGCCGCCGACTGGATGCCGTAGCCGCCCTGGGCGGCGAGCCAGAAAAAGCCTTCGCAGCTGTCGTCCCAGCCCACCACCAGATCGCCGTCGGCGACGAAGGAGCGCAGGCCGGCCCAGCTGTGGCGCGGGCGGCGGATGCTCAGGGAGGTGACGTTCTCGATGTGGTAGATGCCGGTGGCGATGTCCAGCTCTTCGGGCATCACGTCCTGGGGCGGCACCGGGTCGGCATTGGCCGGGGAGCCGAGCAACTGGCCGGCGTCGGGCTTGAAGTAGAAGCTTTCGTCGATGCCGATCACCGCCGGCCAGCGGCTGAAGTCTTCATCCGACGGGCCATCGAAGGTGAAGGCGCTGCGCCGGCAGGGTTGCAGGCCGATGGGGGCCACGCCGCACAGCTGGGCCACGTCATCGACCCAGGCGCCGGCAGCGTTCACCAGATTGCGCGCCTGCAGTGCGCGGCCATCGTTGAGTGTGAGGTTCCAGTGGCGGTCTTCGCGGCTGGCCTCGACGATCTGTATGTCGCACTCCAGCAGCCCACCGGCGCGGCGCATGGCCCGCAGGAAGCCCTGGTGCAGCGCGTGCACGTCCAGGTCCTGGGCGGCGGTTTCCAGCATCGCCCCGGCGACGGCCTCGGGGCGCAGGCAGGGCACCAGGGCCCGGGCCTGCTCCGCCGTGATCAGGCGCACATTGGCGGAACGGGCGCGGGTTTCATCGTAGGTCTGCTGCAATTGGTCCAGCTGTTCCTCGCTGGCCACGTACAGGCAGCCACGGGGTTCCATCAACGGGTGATCGCAGAAACCCTGCGGCGGCCGCTGGTAGAAAGACCGGCTGGCGCGGGTCAGGGCCTGGATCTGCGGGGTGCCGTAGGCCTCCATGAACATCGCCGCCGAGCGCCCGGTGGAGTGGTAGCCCGGCTGCGATTCACGTTCCAGCACCAGCACGCTGGCCTGCCCGGCCAGGCGATAGGCCAGGGAAGCACCGGCAATACCGGCGCCGATGATGACGAAGTCGAAGCATTGGTTCGCGTGCATGCCGGGGTTCCTGAATCGCTGGGAAATGACAGGGGTCAAAATTCTCACATACGAGAAATGTAAGATATGAGAATTTTCCAGTCAACCCGGGGTCATGGGTTAATATTTCGCCACGTGCCCCGGCTAGCGTCGCGGTTGCCCTTATTTGCCAGACAGAGAGCCTCAATGAGTTCCGACCGAGCCCAGCCCGCCTCGAGCTCCCACGCCCATCCACTGATCGACCGGACCCAGGTCGGCGCACGCCTGCGGACCATTCGTAAAAACCAGAAGCTGACCCTCAAACAGCTCTCGGAGCGCTCCGGCGTGGCGCTGTCGACCCTGTCGAAAATGGAGCTGGCCCAGGTCTCGGTCAGCTACGAAAAACTCGCCGCAGCAGCCCGCGCCCTGGGCGTCGACATCGCCCGGCTGTTCACCCCCGCGCCGAACCTGATCCAGACCGGCGGCGCCCAGGTGCAACCGACCGTGGTCAGCACCACCATCGCCGACGCCCCCGGCTACAGCACCGGCAACTACGACTACCACCCCATGGCCGGGGACTTTCCCGGGCGCAGCATGACCCCCATGTACGCGCGGATCTTTGCCCGCGAGCTGCAGCAGTTCGAGGATTACATCCGCCACCCCGGGCAGGAATTTGCCCTGGTGCTGTCGGGGCGTGTGCGAATTCAGTTCGAGACCGGGGAGGCCGTGAGCATCGGCCCGCAGGAGACTGCCTACTTCAACAGCAGCATTGGCCATATCTACCTGGCGGAAGGGGATGAGGATGCGGAAGTGATGGTGGTGATGTCGGAGCGTTGAGGCCCCTCACCATCGAGCAAGTCATCCACAACTCCCGATACAAGTGGTTAGGTTCAACCAGGACGTTTCGCACAATAGAAACAGACTCTGCGCCCTCCTGAGCCATAAACGGTTGGAGTTGAAGGTAATTAGAACTGTTGTGCAACGCTCGAATTGTATTTGGCGCAGTTCAAATCCTGATCCTCGCCAGCATATCTTCGCCGTCTGCATCCATACCAACCTCGACAAACCCGAAACTGGAGTAAAACCCTTTGGCTACGATGTTGTTGGGGTTGTAGCAAATTTCAATTTCTTCCAAATCCGCGATCTGTTTTATTTCATGTAGGGCGAGGCCCAGCGCTACTCTACCGATGGATTTCTGCTGATGTTCTTTGTCCACCATAAAGCGCCAGATAGAAACTTTGCCTTTTGACTCTTGCACCCACATAAAGAAGCCTACGGGCTCTCCATCCGCGATGATGGCGCGTGTGAAGTAACCTGGGTTATACGCAGCCTCAACGAGCGACCAGGTATTACTTGCCACGTAGTCTTCCTGCTCTTCAGTAACCTCCAGTTCACAAATCGCTTCATAGTTTTTTTGCGTTACTTGGGTAAGCGAGATTTTCATAAGTCTCCTGAACTGGGGTGTGGATAAGGCTCAATTAACTTTCACGGGCATTCAGTTCCTCCTGCGCCTTCGCCAGCAGCGCGACGAACAGTTCGGCGCTGTCCTGCGGCAGGCTTCGCACTCTAGCTGTTGCAGTTCGCGGCAGTGCTGGGGCGGCGGGGGATTCCGGTTAGCTCTCCGTGCAGTTCCAAGTAAGGTTTGAACTCCTCTGCGGCGTTCGTGCGGTATACGTCGTCACCAGACTGCGTCCGTCGGTCGTTGCCGCCGTACACCGGGATCTTCGGTTTGTGCCCTTACTCTTTCGTATGGTCCAGCCATTCTTGGTAGGTGATACGGCTAATGTGTTCTGTCCGATAGTCTTGGAGGAACTGGTTGTATTTGTTTTCTTCCGTGTGATGAAAGCGAAAGCCACACTTGGATTGAGCAGCATAGGACTGGATGTTGTTGGCGAAGTAACCACACCAAAGTGCTTTGAGATTCAGGTTTTCAAAGGCGTGTCGCATCACTTCACGTACTGCTTCCGGAGTCAGGCCTTTGCCCCAGTACGGCACGCCGATCCAGTAGGCTATTTCTCCTTCCTGCTCACTGATTTCAAAATTGCTGTTGCTGCCTATGAGAATGCCCACACAACCAACAGCGCGGCGATTTTCCTTCAGTTCGATCGCGTACACCTCGGGGTGATTGAAGACCGTACGGATGATGTCGGCACTGTTCTCCACACTGGTATGGGGGGGCCAGCCAGCGATGGGACCGACTCGGGCGTCTTTGGCATATTCGTATAGGTCGGGGGCGTCTGTGGCCTGCCAGGGGCGAAGCAAGAGTCGTTCTGTTTCAAGTGTCATGTCCTGTACCCGAATGGATTGGTTCGTTCGGGACAGAGTATTGAGAGACAGATCACCGGTACACTCCAGTACCTCGGCTTTTTCGGTACTTTTCGAAACAGCTGCGCCAAGCGGTGATAGGATTTTGGCTCTTGTTTGTTGTAGCGCTGGGGCACTATGCATCACATTCCGAAACTTTCCGCTCCTGACGACTCGATGCGGATCGGAGAAACCACGCTAGCGGAAGGGCAAGGTTTACCGCTCTCCTTCGGTCACGCTTACTTGACGCTGCTGGTATGCCTCTGCGGTAGTGCCCACTTCACACTTAACTTCAAAGAGCATGCGGTTAGGCGCGGTGCTGTGATGCTGCTGGCTGAGGACACTATTGCCTTGCTCAAACGTCGCTCGCGCCGCTTCAAGGTGTTTTTCTGCCTTATGCCGAAAAGTTTTGCCGCAGAGGTTGCCTACCCACTACCCAATACCTTGTTCGTATTTCTGCATGACCATCCTCATTGCGTTCCATCCAAGGACGACATGCCGCTGATAGAGAGCTGGGTGACGCAGATGCGGAACATTGCGCAGACCTGTCCCACCTACCAACGCATCATGTTGCGCAATCAGCTGCAGAACCTCTTTTTGAAAATAGCCGAGCAACTTCCAGCCAACCAGATAGAAAACAGGGGATTCAGCCGGAAGGAAATGCTCAGTTGGCGCTTCTGGGAATTGATAGGCAAACATTGCGTGCGCCACAGAGATGTGAAGTTCTACGCCGACGCACTGAATATCACGCCGTTCTACCTGTCGCAGTTGACCAAAGCGTTTTTCAATGACACACCCAAGGGCTTGATCGATCGGCAGGTAACCTTGGAGATCAAGGCTCTTCTTTCATACAGTGACTTGGCTATTGGCCGTGTGGCCGACGAATTGAACTTCGTCGACGCGTCTTACTTGTGTCGCTACTTCAAGCGCCAAACGGGAATTTCGCTCTCCCGTTATCGTAAGCACAAGAGAGAGGAGGGGGAGCAGGGCTGACCTGCGGTCGAAATGGAGGAGGGAAGGCGCACTACATTTTGATTACATATATAGCGTTAACTTTAGGTCGGCTGCCGCATTTCACAGCAAGCAGCATTCGGCAGATTCAGTTGAGAGTCGGGCTGCCTAAACGGATTAAATAATGGTTGGTTAAAACGCCTTTTTTGCAAACGACTAACTGAAATCTGAGTTCGGAAGCCTTTGCCGACGTAAAGAATTCAACTTCGGGCGCATTACTTTCTTCTGCAGAAACCATGGGCGACTTTTTCAACGGAGTCAGCCAAATGCAGTCACTCGAATGCGTCTACTAAACCAGGGCGGTTTAGTATTCCATGACATCATTCGGTATTCCAAAAATTACCCCTGAAGGGCTTGGAACACCCTGTCGAAAACAAGCACGTGTGGATTTTGTCGGACGTCTGCGGGCACTAATAGAGGCCAAGGCCCTGCATTTTCTGAATTCCAGGCACAAAAAAAGACGTCCATGGACGTCTTTTCTTGTTGAGTTGGTGGAGCCGGGGGGATTTGAAACGATCGGTTATATGTTTGAAATATGGAAAGAAGATCTTTGGTGTAAAGCTCGGTGGAATACCTTTTGGAATACCTGGCTGGTTGAAAACGAGCTCGGCATGCTGATATGGATCTAGAGGTTCTTCCGATCATCCCTGCCGGCGCAACCTCTTTTAATCGACATGAAGGGGCACGCGAGCGTCAGAATTACTGCTCACCAGGGTCTCAATGATTTGGGCGCGTTTCACGCCGTGCTGCTTGGCTAGCGAGTCGAGTCGGGCGATCAAAATTATGGATAGCAGGACGTTGAACTGCTTCTTGCAAGCGGAGCGCTCGGCGAATTGCTCACGGTTCCAGCGCCTCTTGATTCCGTGATTGCGCCTTCAGTTCATTGCGACCTATCTCGGCTTGGTCGACGAGCATCAGCTGGTTCCTGATGGGGATGTCTTAGAGGGCCGATAGCCGGTTCTTCTGAATCCTGCTCCCAGGTGCAGCGCTTTTCAGCATTTTTTACCGGCGAATCACTACAGCAGTGTCCGTCATGCTGATAGACTTCAGCCGACTTTAAACGACTATGGCTGCTTAAGCTTGAGCGTAACCATAATGAACACTGAACCTTGGGTCACTGCCGAACAGGTTTCCCTTCACTTGGGGGTGGCCAAAGACACGGTGTATCGCTGGCGCGAGCGTAAGGCTTTGCCGGCGCACAAAGTTGGTCGTCTGTGGAAGTTTCAGCTATCTGAGGTCGATGAGTGGGTGCGTGCGGGTGGCGCAGACGAGCACCAAAACTCAGGGAATGAGCAATGACTACTCCGAGCCACAATGAAGCGCAAACAAGAGCTCAGGTCATCGACTCTCAGCTTGCTCATGCTGGCTGGTCTCAAAGTCGGCGGACTCTTGTCGAAGAATTTTTGCTCAAAACAGCCGAGCCCGCCGGCAACTATGGCAACGAGCAATTTGCTGACTACGTTCTTCTCGGTTCAGATGGCAATCCGATTGCTGTAATCGAGGCCAAGCGGTCATCGCGTGATGAGCTTGCTGGAAAGCGTCAGGCCGCTGATTACGCAGACGCAATCAAGGCCAAATTCGGTAACGATCCCTTCATTTTTCTCACCAACGGCAAAGAGATTCAATTCTGGGATCGTGAGCGCCATGCGCCCCGAAAAATCTCGGGATTCTACACCCGAGACGACTTGGAGCGACTGCGCCATCAGCGGCGGTTTGCTCAGCCGCTGGGCGGTGTCACCATCAGCGCTGCGATCGCAGGCCGCGATTATCAGAACGAAGCTATTCGGCGTGTCACTGAAGGGGTAGATGCGGCCAAGCGCAAATTCTTGCTGGTGATGGCTACAGGCACAGGTAAGACCCGGACGACCATCGCCCTTGTTGATACTTTGCTGCGATCAAAGCGCATACAGCGAGTCCTATTCCTGGCCGACCGCCGGGAATTAGTGCGCCAAGCTATGTCGGAGTTCAAGTCCCACTTACCCAACGAGAGTTTGGCTCGCATCGAGTCCGGCGAAACCTCCGGTGCACGCATTCAGTTCTCGACTTACCCCAGCATGATGCAGGTTTATTCGCGCCTGTCGGTGGGTTATTACGATCTGATCGTGGCCGATGAAAGCCACCGCTCTATCTACCAACGATATAAGGCCGTCTTCGATCACTTCGACGCCATCCAGCTCGGGCTGACCGCGACCCCCACTGACTACATCGATCACAACACTTTCGAACTGTTTGATTGTGGTGACGGCGCGCCCAGCTACTACTACAGCTACGAGCAAGCGATTGCCGACCAGAACCTGGTCAACTACCGCGTGCTGGATGCACAAACCAATTTTCAACTTCAGGGCATCCAAGGTGACGCACTACCCGAGCCCTTGAAACAGATGGCTCGCGATCAAGGCGTTGAGCTTGATGAGCTCAACTTCGATGGCAGTGACATCGAAAAGGGAATCATCAACCAAGGCACCAATGACGCCATGGTGCGAGAGTTTATGGATAAGAGCCGCAAAGATGTGCGCGGTCTACCACACAAGTCCATCATCTTCGCCGTCAGCCACGCCCATGCAAAGCGGCTCTACGAGGGATTTAACCGTCTGTATCCTGAGCTGCAGCGCCAAGGCATGGCTGAAATTATCGATAGCCATATGGAGCGCGCTGACGCGACCCTGGATGATTTCAAGTACCGCACGATGCCGCGTGTGGCTATTTCGGTGGACATGCTCGACACCGGCGTAGACGTCCCCGCCATCCAAAACTTGGTCTTCGCGAAGCCCGTTTTTAGCAAGGTTAAGTTCTGGCAGATGATCGGGCGCGGTACGCGGCTGCATACCGACAAGGCCACCGGTGAGATCAAGAAAGATTTCTTGATCATCGATCACTGGAAAAACTTCGCGTATTTCAAGCTCAAACCCGACGGCGAGGTCGACCATCCCAGCGAACCGCTACCGGTTCGCCTGTTCCGACTGCAGCTTGAGAAGTGGCAACTCCTGGAAGCACAGCTGCAAGACACACAAGCCACCATTGCCGATCTGCAGGCGATGCTGCAGGCGTTGCCCCGTCACAGCATCAATGTACGTCCGCACTGGGACGAGCTCGACGCGCTGGCAGCGCAATGGCCAAAGCCCAGTCAAAGCGCAATTGAACACCTGTCGCAAGCCATCGCCCCCCTGATGCGACTAGCCCCACTGGCTGGCCTGGATGAACTTCAATTTCGCATTTGGTGCGAGCGTCTCTCAGTGGCTTGGCTTAAAGGTGATGCAAGCGAACAGGCCAAAGTGCGTGAGCGCATTCACGAGGCTATTAATAGTTTGGCCGTAAACATTCCTCAGGTGCAACGTGTAGCTGAACAACGTGCCTGGGTTCAGTCGGCCGGCTTCTGGCAGCACTTGGATATGGCGCGTTTGGTCACACTACAAAATGTATTCGCCCCGCTGATGCGCTACCGCACCACCACACCCAGCCGCACGGTTGAAATCAACCTGCCAGACAGCATCACCCAGCGCAGTTGGATCATCTACGGCCCCACAGGCGAAGGTGCTTTTGCCGAAAGCTATCGCGAGCAGGTAGAGGCGCTGGTGCGCCAATTGGCTGACCAGCTTCCTGAGTTGGCCAAGCTTAAGCAAGGTGAGCATTTGGGCGATGACGAATTGGAGCGAATCAGCGATACGCTGAACCAGGCTGATCTGTTCGTCACCGAAGACACCTTGCGCAAGGCCTTTGAGGCTCCCACCGCATCGTTGGCCGACTTCTTGCGCCACATACTTTGCGAAGGTGCGCACCTTCCTAACCGAGAGCAGCGCATCAGTACCGCGTTCGATGCGTTCATTGCGGCACACGGTTATTTGCGTGCCAACCAACTCAACTTCCTGCGGGCCGTAAAGGCTGCTGTGCTGCGCCATGGGCGCATTACCCGCGCTGCACTCAACGAACCTCCGCTGTCGCGTGTAGGGCGCGTGGAAACGCTATTTCCGTCGCGAGACATCGACGAACTCATCAATCTCACCAACAACTTGTTGGATGAGACTGCCTGATCCATCAAGGACACTGCTGAATGCTTGCCCCTCATATCAAGAAAAAAGTCGACGAACTCTGGAATCGTTTCTGGGCTGCCGGCCTCACCAACCCCTTGGTGGCAGTCGAGCAGATCACCTATCTACTCTTTCTTAAGCGACTGGAAGACATAGATTTCAAGCGGCTAGAGCGTGGTTTTCAGTCAATTTATACTGGTTTTGAAGGTTGTAGGTGGAGCTACATCCGCCATGAAAAAACCAATCCGAGTCACCTAATCGACATGGTGTTTCCTTGGCTCCGCGAGCTCGAAAAACATTTCAGCAACACTAGCGCTGACGGTACTGAGCTGGCCAGCTTGAATAACCGCATGGCCGATGCTTACTTTCAGCTCGATCCTAACAAAGGCAAGGTGTTGTCGGATGCTATTGACGCTATCGACCAACTCTTCGCCCGTGCTGGTGAGGGTTCTGCTGCCCAAGACATCATGGGCGACACCTTTGAGTACCTACTCAGCGAAGTCGCTACGGCGGGTAAGAATGGCCAGTTCCGCACCCCACGTCATCTGATCCGGTTTATGGTGGAGTTGCTCGACCCCGAGCCTGGTCAACGTGTAATCGACCCTGCCGCCGGAACAGGTGGCTTCCTGTTTAGTACCCAGCAGCATCTGATGCGCAAATACTCAGCGCAAGAAAACCTTGTGCTCGAATGGGATGGCACTCCACATCGTACCGATGGCGCTGCGGCAACATCTGAGCAATACGCCGCTATCCATAACGGAGCCAATTTCGTCGGCTTGGATAACGACCGAACCATGGCCCGCATCGGCTGGATGAACCTGGTGCTGCACGACGTCACCGACCCGCATTTGCTGCAGGGCGACTCACTCAGTAAGCGCGAAGGAAAGGCCAAGCTCAAGGAGCTGTTGGAGCCAGGCAGCTACCAGTTCGTGTTGGCCAACCCACCCTTTACTGGTACGGTCGACAGCGGCGATCTTGAGCCCGACACCTTACTTTTTCCGCGTGTCGGCGGTGGCGGCAAGAAAAAAGGGGACACGATCACCAATAAGAGCGAACTTCTATTTTTATGGTTGATGCTCGACTTGCTGGATATTGGTGGCCGCTGCGCAGTGATCATTCCCGAGGGCGTCCTGTTCGGTAATACCGATGCTCACGTGCGCCTGCGCCGCGAGCTCCTTGCCGAGCACGTGGTGGAGGGAATCATCTCTCTTCCAGGCGGGGTCTTTCAGCCCTACACCGGCGTTAAGACCTCCGTCTTGATTTTCAGAAAAGTCACACGCCGTGACAACAAACAAATCTTGCCCAGCAACGCCACACCACTCAGTGAACACGTCTGGTTTTATGAAGTGGAGGAAGACGGCTACTCCAAAGATGCCAAGCGCAGTGCCCGTCCTGGCCAACAGAACGACCTGTGGGATGCGCTTGAAAAGTTCAAAGCCTGGATTTCTCAAGGACGTTCAGGCGCGCAGCTCAATGAGAAAACGCTGTTGCAACCCCGCTTCTACACTGAGCGGTGGCGTCAGGCCCTGCTGCGCGATACCGCCGACAAGCTTACGCCTGCTGGTGAGGCATTTTCAGCTTTAGCCGACACCAGTATGTGGGACGGTCAGGTGTGGAGTATTCGCGAGCTGTTTCCCGAGCTTCCTGCCGATCCCAAAGAGGCTGAAGAGAAGGTGCGGTCAGCCTCTGGGAGTGTGTTGATTGAATTGGCAATTCAGGCATTTACCCCAGCTGCACAAAAGGCCTGGAATGCCACGATTAGTGCACGCCTTGCCGAAGAAACCAGCGATTCCGAACTCATAGATGCGTGGAAAAAAGCGTCTAAGCCCTTTGAGGCGGAATTCAAGAGATTGGCCCGTGAGATGGAGGCCTTTTTCGAAAAAGAAGACTCTCCAGCGCTCTCGATCTGGAAAGACTTAGTTAAGGCAGCACTCGCTGAGGTTCAACTCGACGTCTATGTGCTGGGCCTATTGCGAGGCAATCAGCCGCCCAAGGCCATGGCGGTACATGACATCAGAGAAAAGCTGACTGAAGCGGCCCGCGAAGTCGCCAAACTCGACGGCTTTGACGTCACCCTGCGCAGCTTGGCTATTGATCAGGCCACTGAGCTTAGCGCGGCCAAGCATTGGGTGGTGCCTGTGCGTGACTGGGCGCGCAACGACGAATGGCAGAGCGAGGATGGTCAGCTCATAGGCTCACACGATGCCGATGGCTGGGTGCGCCCAAGCTATGTGCAAGCAATTTTGGCCGATGGGCTTTACGACGACAAGGGCGCACTCAAGGATGGCTTGCTCGACCCTGACTGTATTGAGGCGCGTGAGTGGAATCTGTCCGCTGGGCAGTACAAGCCTTTTGATTTCACCCAACTTAAGAGCGACAAAAGTGTAGCTGAGTTAATCGGCACACTCAAAACCACCGAGCAAGACATCATCAATGGCTTGGACAAGTTGCTAGCGATGGTGGAGGGGCGGGAATGAGTTTGCCTGAAACGTGGGAGCAAGCTCGACTAACAGATGTTTGCGAGCTCAACCCTCGGCTACTTGCCGAAGATCGACCCAATGACGGTACTACCGTCACTTTCGTGCCTATGTCCGCTGTCGATGAAGATAGCGGTGTTATCAGCAAGCCAGAAACCCGTTCGTTTACAGAGGTTGCCAAGGGTTATACGAGTTTTCGTGAGCGCGACGTGCTATTTGCGAAAGTTACGCCCTGTATGGAAAACGGGAAAGCCGCAGTCGCACGCGATCTTGAAAATGGATTGGGCTTTGGGTCCACAGAGTTTCATGTACTACGCCCGACCAGTGTCGTACTTCCTGAATATGTTTTCAGTTTTATTCGGCAGAAAGCCTTTCGTGATCGGGCCGCAGCTGCGTTTGTGGGAACAGGAGGCTTGCAGCGGGTACCGCCTGACTTCCTCTCTCGAGTGAAGATCCCGCTTCCTACACTCCCCGAGCAGAAGCGAATCGTCGACGTGCTGCGGCAGACGGAGGTAGTGGCTAAGGCCAAGAAATCCATCAGCGATCAATTTGACCACCTAGTTCGGACGGCTTACTGGGAGTACTTTGGTAAATGGTTCACTGCTGATGGTTTGATTGATCCCGTTCGAATTAGCGACTACGTGGCGGACTCCCAGTACGGAGTATCCGAAGCCATGGGTGAGACTGGAACGCACGCGGTGTTGCGTATGAATAGCATCACCACCAGTGGCTGGATAGACCTGTCAAACCTCAAGTACGCCAGTCTGTCGAAAAAAGACATCAGTTCTACCGAGTTGCGAGATGGAGACCTTCTGTTCAACCGGACGAACTCCAAGGAGCTGGTCGGTAAATGTGCTGTTTGGCGCCCTGTTGCCGGCACATACAGCTTTGCTTCTTACCTCGTACGCTTTCGCTTAAAGCCAGAAATGCTGCCGGAATACCTCTGGGCGACTTTAAACAGTGCCTACGGGAAATATCGTCTTTTGAATTCGGCCAAACAGGCTGTCAGCATGGCGAACGTAAGCCCGACAGGCTTGGGGCGAATAATAGTGCCGCTTCCACCACTGCTTCTTCAAGAGGCGTTCGCTAAGTTTGTGCGTAAAATTGAGCTGCTGCGAGCACAGATGCTTAGCAAGGTGGAGTTGTATTCTGAATTGCAGGAGATCATTACTCAGAGAGCCTTGATTGGAGAGTTGACTGCCCAATGGCGAGCACTTCATACGGACGAAATCGTCGAGGCTGGCAAGGTTCGTGATGAGCTACTACGAAAACACGGAGCAAAGGTCTCTCTGACTGGTGCCGCCAAAACCAGCTTCCTTGCACAAGCCGATATCACAGTGCGCCCCACGCGCCATTGGCTACTCGCCGAGCTCAGCGAATTCCAGCGCCGCGTCCTGAAGGGGTTTAGCAGGTATGAGTTTCATCCTGTGTTCACCGAGGATACTTCTGACTTCGCGGCGTTCTGCGATAGCGATGCAGTTCGCGATGCACTTGGCGGGTTGGAGTGGTCACCGAACCAAGTCGGCCGCGCTCTCGGTGTACTGGCTGATTTGGGGTTGATTGCTCAGGTCAGCATTCTTCGCCGCGACGTCGCAACCAACAGCGACACGTTTCATAAGGCGTTTCGTCCGCTGCGGGAAGACGAGCGCACGCGTTTGGACGACATCTCTGCATTGAAGCACATGTCGCGCTTTGGTGATGAGGCCGACGTGTCCTACCATTTTCGAGCGTCCCTTGACCGTGAAACGTCCGCGCGGGCGGGCGCTGACGAAATGTTTCAGGTCACACTGCTCGAAGACGACTATGGTCACTCGCGAACTGATTGGATCGATCAGGGCCGTCATTATGCTGACCTTAATGCGCTACGCGATGATCTCGCGAAGCGATTGGGTGTCGCGCCGAGTTTGGTGACCGTGGAGGAGATTGCATAGTGCGACTTCGATACTTGCACTTGCGAAACTATCCGCCGATATCTGAGCTCCGAGTGCGATTCGCCAGCGGCTCGCCGCTCGGGCGCGATTGCGCAATACGTTTCGTGATCGGGCTCAACGGTAGTGGAAAGTCGAACCTCTTACGTGCGGTGGCGGAGGTGTTCCTCGCTTTAGCCGACGAACGCCTACCGCCGTTTCCTGTGAGCCTGGTCTACGAACTGGGGAAGCGCGGCGAGAAAGGTCATCGAACATTTTTAGTCGATTGCTTTGGCAGAAAGTCCGAAGCGAGCATCTGGATGAGAGAGGGCTTTTATTGGCCAGACGATACGAGCGTGGAGGCATTTGACGCTGCTGTGATGCGCATTCGCGCGGCCGATATGCGGGACCCCGAGATGTTTTCACAGTATGAACTAGAGCCGTTCGTACTACCTGGCACGTGGCCCCAGTCGCCTGGGATTGCAATGCCTTCGGCCGTGCTGGCGTACACCACGGGTGACATTCGCCCCTGGCGTTCTGTCTGGGGGCGCAATCAAGATGGTGTGTCTGCTGCCGAGATGGACAGCCAAGAAGTAAATGATGAGCGCCCACCAGGATGGACTATGGCGCTTGAGCGAGCGCTTTCGTCTGCAAAAAATAACGCGGAAGATGGCGCGTCGCTTGAGGCGGATGATATTGAGCGTGAGAGGCGCATCAACAGCGCTGGGCGACCCATACTGCTAGACGCGACGCTATTGAAGTGCGCGTTACTCGTTGTCGTGTTGTCACGCTCGCGACCTGCGGTTGACTCTCACAATGAAAGTAAGCAAACCGACGGGTTCGCAAAACTGCTGGCGGATGGTGCGTGTGACCATCTTGTGACCATCGCGTTTCGGGGACGCTTTCTGCCGAAGGAGTGGGGACAGGAAATTCAGGATTTGTCGTTAAAGTGGTGGCTATGCGCAGGGGAGGTAATAGCCGAGCCGCACCCTACTGAACTGCGACGAACCGTGATCTTCGATATGGGCGGGCAGTTCGATGCGCGGACGCTCCCCGTGCAAACGGGTGACGACGATCTAAACATTTGTAAAACGCAGCGACAAGCCCTCCTGCATTTGCTCGGCGGTGAGTCGGCTACACCTTTCAAATTGTTTGAGCGATTGCTGACGCTGAGAGATGCTGAGCTTTTTGAGGATGTGCAACTACGGATGCGCCGAGCGCCAGCGCCAGATGCGATATCGAGCGCCACCGCAAGTGATGTCGGTGTGCTTCGATATGAAGAAATGTCAGACGGTGAGCAGATGTTCCTTGGCAGGATGGCATTGTTTCACCTGTTAAAAGGGCAGCAGGATGCGCTGCTATTGCTCGATGAGCCAGAAACCCATTTCAACGACAAATGGAAGCGTGAGATTGTTGACATCATTGATGACGCAATTGGCGATACCGCAAACGACGTATTAATTTCAACTCACTCTGCCATCGTGCTCTCTGATGTGTTCAACAACGAGATCGTGATGGTGAAAAAAACTTCGGAAGGCTCTTCCGTGCGCAGCGTGGACGAGCCGACGTTCGCCACCGACCCGAGCGCGTTGATGATGACAGTATTCGGTGCCGATGACAGTATTGGCAAACGAGCCCAAGAATTTATTGAAAGCAAGCTTCGGCAAGCCACCGGAACACCTGCTGAAATGGCAGATTTGGAGCATCTAATTCTCCGGATGGGTTCGGGCTTCTATCGCAGTGAGTTGCGTACCCTGCTTAACAGCTGGCGGGGTAAAAAATGATTAAACCAATCTATCGTGTTTCATGTTCTCCCGCGCTGGCCGCTTGCCAGCGGTTGATGCAGCGCTTTGCGCTGTGGCTGTGTGATCCTACGACCACAGGCGCTCACATTAGTCATCAGGCGTTACAACCTCCGGTTCTGGCCAGCGCGATTGAGGCGGATTGGTTATGGGACTTTCTCCAGTGCGTTGAAGCAGGCCAATCGCTGTTGAGCCGGGCACAAACTGTGGCGGCTATGCCGCCAGTCCTGAAGGTAGCGTTGGTCGCTTGGATACAGACTGTCACGGCGCTTGCAACGCAGTTTCAGCCAGCGCCCACCCCGTGGCCAATCAATCGCCCAATTGCGAGTAAGTCTGACTGGCTTGCGTTCAAAACCCTAATGGAAAGTTTTTACAAAAAGGGGTTTAGGAGTGGTTTGCCCTATTTTCCCAATGGCGTACCCACTGCTGCAGGTGGCGTGAACTACGCCGACTATGTAAGCGCTTTCCGCAATGCGCACCGGCTTAACCCTGCCCCCTATGCACGTGAGATTTGTGTGTTGTGCGGCGGCCCGCTTGGCGACACACCGCACGTCGATCACTGGATCATCAAGAGCGCGTTTCCGCTACTCAGCATATGTGAGGACAACCTGCAATTAATCTGCAGCACTTGCAACGAGGCTCCGAATAAGGGCGACAAACCAGTGCATTCCACTGGCAGCTTTACTGATTGGTTTCACCCATATTTTCGTCCTGGGAATGGGGTTTTGCAGCTCGGGTACGTGCTACCTGAGCTATCTGTGCGTTGCTCCGCCACCACTCCTGCTGATCAGCCAAAAGCTGACAAGCTAGACGCGCTACTCAATCTAACCAGCCGGTGGTCGCGTGAATTCAAGGCGGAATATGCCAAGCATCAGGATGTATTGATACGTACGGAAAAGCGTCGGCTACAAAGCGCACAAGCTCGCCACACCCCAGTTGAAATTCAGTCTTACGTCGAGCAGTGGCAGATTAACCTTGCCGTCGGTGAGCCTCATTACGAAGTGTATCAAGTGCTGGCTGCTGCCTTGCAGGAGCCAACGCGGTTAGCTGCTTGGCACTCTGAGTTGGCACTAGTCAATTAACTCCAAGTTAAGAATTCTTGCGTGCGCTATAGCAGGCGTGATTTGTTTAGCGGTGCTGTGGGGCGCTTAAGTGTGGCGGAAGAAAGGCAGCAATAGCGCGTGCAAATCGTCGAACGCTTGTTTACGTGCTTGGTAGCGTTTGGCGATGAGGTTGGCTTCTCGGGCGTTCATAGGGCCTCACTGGCATTGGATGGGCGTTCGAAAGGCGCAGGGCGCCGACGGCCTGCGAGCTTGTCGAGGCCATAGTGGCGAAATGGAATTGGGCTGTCGAGCGTCGGCTCAGCCGAGCGATTCGTCGAAGTAGTCACTGTCGAGCCTGGGCACTTTGTAAAGCTGCGAGCTAACACCCACCTCGTGGTCGAGCATCAGGTTTACCAGGCGTTTACCGTCGACCAGTACCAGTCCCTCGACCGAGCGCGCGAAATCAACTGCCTGGGCGGTGAAGCCGGAGGTGGTGATGAATACACCGCGTTTGGCTTTCTGCCCGGCCAGGGCGCCATAAAACGCTTGCAGGTCAGGACGCCCGACGGTGTTCTGCCAGCGCTTGGCCTGCACGTAAACCTTTTCCAGCCCCAGTGCGTCCAACGAGATCACGCCGTCGATGCCGCCGTCGCCACTGCCGCCGACTTGTTGCAGAGCCTGCCGGTTCGCGCCGTAGCCCAGACTGTGCAGCACGTCGAGAACAATGTGCTCGAAGCGCGTCGGGCTGGCTTGCAGCAAGTTGTCCAGCAAGTCACCCGCGACGCTGGTGCGCAGCTCGAGGATGGCTTGATTTAGGCGCTCCTGCGGGCTGCTAGTGGCGAGGTCGGTCTTGGCAACAGGCTCTGACGTGTCGCTGCTTCCATCCAGCGAGGCGGCATCCGGCGCTGTCTTCAGTTTCACGCTCATGAAGTTCACAGCTAGGTGCTCGACTTGCTCTGGGCTCAACGGGTTCGGGTTGGCTTGGGCAAACGCGCGGCCGGTGTCGGTCAGCTGCCAATAGCCACGCTTGGCGCTGCTGGAGTAGCCAGCACGCTTTAGCCGATCATGCGCCCAGCCTGATCGATTCTTGTAGGTGGCCTGGCCACTTGCGATGGTCTCCTGCCGCTGTGACTCGCTCAGGCCAAGAGACATGGCGGCGGCTTCGTGAGCCTCGCTCGCGGTGGAACCGTCAGGATGTGTGGCGAGAAAACGTAGGATGGGCTCAATGAACTGGTCGTAGGTCGGGACTGACATGGCTATTTCTATTCCTGATGAGAGGCTTAGTCCAACGTAGCAGCTCAGCGACTGCGCTTTGCCTTAGTGAGCCAAATTGCTGATCTCAACGCGTTGCCTGCGATATTCATACCCATGACTTTTCTAAGCGACGAGCGAGCAGTCGCAGGGTTAGGAGGTAGTAATACCGCGTTGCGTTGCTGCGTCGGGCTAGGCGTTTTTCGAGGAACCAAATCACATGCTTCCGCTGCCAAGCCCAAGGCGTTTCTCGCTGCCAGCGCTCTGCAATCTCAGCCTGGATGATTTTCGCCTGTCGTACATGGCGTTGTCGAGTTGCGTGCGAGCCCGTCAACACCGCAGACAAAAACAGCTCCATGTCGAATGACTTGCTCATGCGCGCTCTCCAATGTAGGCAGCGACCACGTCGATCCGCCCGTGCCCCAGTTCATAGCTGATTTGTCGTCGGGCCTCTCGATCAAGGTTCCTGTCTACCTGGCAACATTGGCCGGCGTTGATAGGCGCACGGTGCTGGGTGATTTGCTCGTAGCGCTCACACGCGTACGCGGCCCGTAGCTCATGGAAGCCTTTAAAGTGGTGGGCATGTAGGATGTCCCGTGCAGGGCGGATGACTTCTTGCAGAACATCCCGGTAGCTTTCACGTGGCGCAATCAGGTTGCGGCTACCCGCAGGCGACACGTTCCGTGCAAACCCAAGGGCACCTCGAACATGGTCGTCCACCACTATCCACCTTGGCGCTGAGGCACCGGCGCGGCCGCCTTTGGTGCCATCCTGGATGTTGATCCTGCCTTGGTCGTTAGCCTCACGACCTAGCCGTGGCAGGTCAGCCAAGATAGCCTCACGCAAGCGCATGCCAGTGGCTCGCGCCAACAGAATGATCGCGGCGGCCCGTAGCAGATCATGGCGGCGAAGCGCATCGAAGATCTGTTTAACCTGTTCGCGGTCTTGGCCCTGCGGCACCGACTGTCGAACCCCGGTGCGCTGCATACCCAACGCCTTGCTCGGACTTGGCAACTTCACGTACTGATCACCGCGAATCGCTGCCATGGTCCTGTTAACGCTGGATAGGCGGTTTTGTGCGGTGCTGACAGCAAGGTCACCGCGCCTAACCACGTCGCGTAGATACGCCGCATAGTCCGCCAACACCTTCCGATCAATCTGCCGCGCATCATTGATGCCTGGCCCCTGTTCTGAGCGGCACCATTTCACGAATGCCTGCCACCGATCACAGTGCGCCTTGACCGTGCCGTAATGGCCGCCGCCGAACATGTCTTTCAGCGCTTGCGGTCCTGCGTAGCTCAATTGCCTGCCATAGCCGAAATTGCGGCCATCGCGTCGACCCACCAATGCCATGTTGGTCACCTCATCTTCCGATCTCCGATCCTCGCCCCACGTCATCCCGCCAAGAATGCTGAGTGTTATCAGGGATCAAGGCCCCTGCGACCTGTGGGGATGTCCTATACGCGGGACTGGCGGCTCCTTACGACCGGGAGCAAGGGCATCTCATGATCTGGCCTCCTGAACACCGTTGCCGGTGGGCGGTTGGAGGCTGCATTGGCTGACGAGACCAGTGCCGCGAGATCCTGAGCCGGGTGAACGCAGCGATGCGATGACCGGGGCATGCCTGACTGTCAGTCAGGTGCAGTCCATTCCTTGGTCTGCGGCACCATCATCTACAGCGCTGTTGCTGATGACATCGGCGTTTGTCACGCCGATTGTCACGAGTGGAGTTGCCGCAAAGCCAAGTGCGATGAGGGCTGCAGCAGTGTTAGAAGCGCCCGTCTCTTTCCAGGAGAAAGAGACGGGCGCAGGTTGGCGCAAGATTCGGCCAAGCGGATAGGTTGCTGCAGGGCAGCGAAGTAGGAGGTGTTGGATGGCGCACGAGGGCCATGATCTGAAGGAGGCATCCATCACCGGGGAGGTGACCGGGCGAGCTGCCGGATGCGAATCGCCATTTGGGGGGAGAACCACCGCGACAGCGGCGTGGCCTTCAAGGTTCGGGCCACCTGGGTTGCTGTCATCGACAGCGTTTGCATGGCCAGTTCTACGCCTGTGGATAAACCCGGTCAAGGTTCGAAATTCAGCGCCACTTCGGACTTTAAGAGCGGCTATCCACCGGTGGAATTCCGTGGTAAATCCTGGACAACGTGGTCGCTTTTAACTCTTCAAAGTGAGGTCCTTCCAAACAGGGCGGCTTTGCAGCCCTGTTTGGAAGGACCCGTGCTGAGAAGCGGATGAGCGAGGCTGTTTGCCCCGAATCTTGAACGTTCAGTTGTTTCTGCTGCCGTTCTTGCGCCGTACAGAGCTAGCGAATCGGCACCACGTTCTTGTCTCTGACTTGGCCGTAGGCTGAGGCAAGCAGGCTGCCGGTGGCGGCCTTCTGGATTTACTCACTCCACCAAGCCATCATCGGACGCCGGCGCTCGATGTAGTCGGCCCGGTTGTAAGCGCTGCGCACCTCATCCTTGTCGACATGCGCCAGTGCGACCTCAATGAGTTCGGGGTCCCACCCATGTTCATTCAAGATGGTGCTGGCCATCGAGCGCATGCCGTGGCTGACCAAGCGATCCTGGAAGCCCATGCGTTTCAACGCCATGTTAGCGGTCTGGCTATTGGCATGGGTACGCGGATTTCTGTCAGCCGGGAAAACGTATTCGCGATGGCCGCTGTGAGCCTTCAGTGACTCCAACAGTGCGACAGCGTGATCACTCAATGGGATGCTGTGTGGGCGGCGCTTCTTCATCCGCTCCGGTGGGATAGTCCAGACGCGCCTTTCAAAGTCGATGTCTGCCCAGCGAGTAGTTGCCGCCTCGGCGGGGCGAGTCATCGTGTGCAGCTGCCATTCGATCAGGCAGCGGGTGGTGCGCTTGATGCTGGCGTTCGCGATCTCCAGCATGAGCTCGGGGAGTTCTTCGGGCGGAAGCGCAGCCATGTTCTCTTTCTTGGGCTTCTTGAATACTGCCCGAATGCCGGTGAGCGGGTTGGCGAAGATCAGGCCGGAGTTGACGCCGTAGGTCATGATCTCGTTTAGCCGCTGACTGAGACGCTTGACCGTCTCCAGGCTGCCTTTCGCTTCTATTGGGCGAAGCAATGCGATCACCATCGGCGCGGTGATTTTCGTCAGTGGTGTTGTCCTCAAGTCGGGGAATACATGCAGCGTGAGCGACCGCCAAATGTCCTCCGCGTAGGCAGGGGTGACCGAGTCTTTCTTTAACTCGAACCAGGCGGTGGCCACGTTCTCGAAGGTGTGTTCCGTTTCTGCGCGCCTGGCTTCATTCAGCGTGTTGCGCTGCACCTTCGGATCAATGCCCTGTGCGAGTAGCTCGCGCGCATCGACTGCCATCTTTCGTGCGTTCGCCAGTGACAGTTCGGGATAGGTCCCGAAGCCGATGTTGATGCGCTTCTTGGTCACTGGTTCGCGGTAATTAAAATTCCACAGCAATGAGCCGTTGCTGCGTACCCGGAGCTGTAAACCGTCACCGTCCGTGAGGACATAATCCTTGGACGCGGGTTTGACTCCCTTGAGCTGTCGATCGGAGAGGCGGAGGTTTTGAGCAGGCATGAGATTCTCCTCAGGCACTGATTCGGTATTCCAAAGATTAGCACCGGGTGAGGTGGAATACCGCCTGGAATACCCGAACGGTTGGAACTCAAAAACGCTCAAAAGACCGAAAAAGCGCTGGAGGCCGCGTATTTGCTGGGCCGCAGGCACAAAAAAAGACGTCCGTGGACGTCTTTGTTTGATCATTTGGTGGAGCCGGGGGGATTTGAACCCCCGTCCGCCAGTACTCCGCTGTCGGTACTACATGCTTAGCCGTGTCTATTGAGTTAACCCTCAGCGACCCGACGGGCAGGGTGCTTTGGGCGAGTTGTGTAAGTTTTAGCCGCTTCGTCCACAACGTACTGCACGGCGATTCTGTTCTATATGACAATCATTTTGGGTTTACAGACATCCCCTGATGATTGCTGGACCCGAAGGTACCAGGGGGGAAGGGCTAAGGCTGCTTACGCAGCGAGAGCGTAATCCCCGTAGGTTTCGTCATTGGCAACTATAGGAAGTTGCAACAGTGGATTTACGAGTTCTGTTACCAACTCGGCATGCACCTAAAGTTTCGCAACCGGCGTCGAATCCTAAACGGCCCCGAACCTGTTGTGCATTACCAACAGGTGGACGGATTCTACGCTAACCGAGGCCAGAAGGCCAACCCGAAGGTTGGCCCAGTGCATCGGCCTACTGATCGCCCTTGGTGTTGTTCTGCAATTGCTGGATCGCCTGGGTGGTCAGGGAGATGCAGTTCTTGGTGCCTTCCTCGGTGCCTTTGGCGTGTTCGGCGGTGGCTTGCTGGACCTTGGCGTCGATGTCGCTGCTCAGGTCCGAGCTCATGGCTTCGGTGCTGACCTTGGCATCCTTGATTTTTTGCAGGTTGATCTGGCACAGGTCCTCTTGCCCGGCGGCAAACACCGGGGAGGCGAGCATCGCGGCGGTAATGAACAGTCCAGCCAGTGCGGAACGCTTCATGGTTATCTCCTTGATCGCAGGGGCTCGGTGTTGCCGGTCAACAGGGCCGGCTGCCGAGTGGGCTAAGCCCTTTTTTGCGGGCCTAGAAAATGGACTGTAGCCGCGCTCTGGGGTTCTGTTTTTTTTTCGAAGAAATGAAAAAACCAGGGGCGTCTTCCGCCAGGCACAAAAAAGGGGCGAAAACGCCCCTTGGTTGCCCGGTTCGATGGCTCAGACCGCCTTGGCCCGGGTGACCCGATCCACCAGGTAGACCAGCCCGTGATAGTCGATCCCGCCATGCTGGCTGAGGCCAATTTCACAGGTGCGGCTGGTGGAGATGCCTTCGCTGCAATACTGCACCGCGTCCTTCAGGCTGCGCAGGGAGTGGGCGTTGAGCTCCGGGGTGGTGAAACCCTTGTCGCCGGCGAAACCACAGCAATGGATGCCTTCGGGGATCACCACGTTGTTGCTGCAACGCCGGGCCAGGTCGATCAAGGCCTGGCTCTCGCCCAGGTGCTGGGTGCTGCAGGTGACGTGCACCGCGATCGGCGCTTCTTGCGGCGTGAACTCCAGGCGCTCCAGCAGGTGGGTGCGGATGAAGCGCACCGGGTCGTAGAGGTCCAGGCGCACGTCCCCCAGGTCTTGCACCAGGCGCAGGGTGCAGGGGCTGGTGTCGCAGTAGATCGGGTCGAGGCCGCCCCGGCTGGCGTGGAGCAGGGCGCCGATCAGCTCCTGGCGCTTGTCTTCGGCCTGGGTGGCGTAGCCCTTGGAGGCGAAGGGCTGGCCGCAGCAGAGGTTGTCCAGGTTGTCCGGCAGCACCACTTGATAGCCGGCCTTTTCCAGCAGGCCGCGGGTTTTCTCGTAGAGCGAGCTTTGCTCCTTGTCGCCCGCCGCTGGCCCCATGACCCGGGACACACAGGCTGCCAGGTACACCACCCGCGGGCGCGAATCGCTCACTGCCGGGCTGAAGCGAATGGCCTTTTCCGGCTGTGGCATGGCGCTGCTCCACTGCGGCACCTGGCCCTTGGACAGTCGCGTCAGGCTCGCCGACAGCTTGCTCAGGCGCGGCGCGCCCAGGAGCATGCGCGCGCCGTTGGCCACGTGCAGGGTGAAGCGGGCGCCCTGCAAGGTGGTGGCGAAGTGTGAGCCGAGCCAGTCGGCGGTGCCGTTATGGGTGGCGTGTTCACTGCGCAGTTTCTTCACCAGCTCGCCGGTGTTGATGCCCACTGGGCAGCGCTGGGCGCACAGCCCGGTGGCGGCGCAGGTGTCGATGCCCTGGTACTGATAGGCCGCTTCCAGTTCCGTGGTATCGATGCCGGCCCGTTTGCGTGCCTGGATATCACGCCAGATGACGATGCGCTGGCGCGGGCTCAGGGTCAGTCCCTTGGACGGGCACACCGGCTCGCAGAAGCCGCATTCGATGCACTTATCCACAATCTCGTCGGCCGCCGGCAGTGGCTTGAGGTGCTTGAGGTGGATCTGCGGATCTTCGCTGAGCACCACGTCCGGGTTGAGGATGTTGTTGGGGTCCAGCAGGCGCTTGAGCTGCCACATCAGCTGGTAGGCATCGCTGCCCCATTCCAGCTCGACGAAGGGTGCCATGTTGCGCCCGGTGCCGTGCTCGGCCTTCAGCGAACCGCCGAATTCCACCGCCACCAGTTGCGCCACGTCGTCCATGAACGCCTGGTAGCGGTTCACTTCCTCGCTGCTGTTGAAGCCCTGGGTGAAGACGAAGTGCAGGTTGCCCTCCAGGGCGTGGCCGAACAGGATCGCTTCGTCGTAGTGGTGCTTGTCGAACAGCTCGATCAGGCGGTTGACGCCGATGGCCAGCTGTTCCACGGGGAAGGTCACGTCTTCGATGATCACCGTGGTGCCGGTCTTGCGCACCGCGCCTACCGCCGGGAAGGTGTCCTTGCGGATCGCCCAGAGCTTGGCGTTTTCCTGCGGGTCTTCAGTGAAGTCCACCTGCTTTTCCACCGGGAAGGCGGCCAGGGAATTCATGATCTGCGCCAGTTGCTCGTGCAGCAGTGATGAGGACGCGGCGCGGGACTCGATCAGCAGCGCGCAGGCGTTGGCCGAGAGTTGCTGGACGAAGGCCGGCATGCCGGGCTTGTCCTGCACCGAGCGCAGGCTGCGGCGGTCCAGCAGTTCCACCGCCGACACCGGCTGGCTCTTGAGCACGGTCACCGCGTTGCAGCAGGTTTCCACATCAGGAAAGACGATCAGCGCCGACGCCTTGTTCGGGTGGTCGATCACCGTGTCGTAGGTCACCGCGCTGATAAAGCCCAGGGTACCTTCGGAGCCCACCAGCAGGTGGCTGAGGATGTCCAGTGGCTCGTCGAAATCCACCAGGGCATTGAGGGACAGGCCGGTGGTGTTTTTCAGCCGGTATTTGTGGCGGATCTTCGCTGCCAGCTCGCTGTTGGCGCGGGTGCTGCGGCCCAGTTCGGCCAGGCGCTCCAGCAGCGGACCATGGCTGGCGCGGAAGGCGGCGACGCTGGCCTCATCCTCGGTATCCAGACGCGTGCCATCGGCCAGTACCAGGCGAATGCCGGCCAGGGTGTGGTAGGTGTTCTGCGCGGTGCCGCAGCACATGCCGCTGGCGTTGTTGGCGACGATGCCACCGATCTTGCAGGCGTTGATCGAGGCCGGATCGGGGCCGATCTTGCGCCCGAAAGGTGCCAGCCAGGCATTGGCCTGGGCGCCGATCACACCAGGCTGCAGACGAATCTGCGTACCCTGATGGCGAATCTCCTTGCCGTTCCAGTTATCCCCCAGAACGATCAGCACCGAGTCGCTGATGGCTTGCCCGGAAAGGCTGGTGCCCGCCGCGCGGAAGGTCACCGGCACCCGGTCGCGCTGGGCCAGCTGGAGCAGGGCGACGACTTCGTCTTCGGATTCGACGCGAATCACCAGCTTGGGGATCAGCCGGTAGAAGCTGGCGTCGGTGCCGAAGGCCAGGGTCGAGAGCGGGTCGTCGAAGCGCCGCTCCTGGGGAATCAGTTGCTGGGCATCACGCAGAAAAGCGGCCGGTAGGCTCATTGGTCCTCCAGGATCAGCACCACCAGGTCTTTCGGGCCGTGGGCGCCGTAAGCCAGGACTTGCTCGATATCAGCGGTCTTCGATGGGCCGGACACCAGCAGCGCGTTGGTCGGCATGCCGGCGGCCCAGTTCATCTGTTGCTGCACCTGATAGAAGTTGTCGCGGATCTCGCTGGCCTTGAGCAGGGCGAAATGCACCGGCGGCGCCAGGCTCATCAGCCGCGGCTCTTCCCGGGTCGGCCAGAGGATCAGGCTGCCGGTGGCGGCGATGGCGCCCAGGGTGGTCGTGAGGCTGGCCGGGGTGTCGTTGAACAGCTCGGCTTTCCATTCTTCCACCGGGCGGTCGTAGGCCTTGAGCGCCGGCAGGTGCGGCTGCTCGGCCCAGTACTGGGTGACCCGCTGGCCGTGGGGCGTGCTCGGGGCGATCAGCAGGCTGGGCAACTGGCGTTCCTGCAGCAGGCGGGCCAGCAGTTCGGGCCAACCGGCGGCGGTGCTCAGGTGGATTTCGGTGTGCACCGCTTCCATCTGTTTGCGCAGCTGCGGGATGCGTTGTTCCGCGCTGTAGCTGTAAGGCTCGGTGACCAGCGCCTCGTCGAAGTTATCCACAATCGGCGTGGTGCCGGTCAGGCTGTTGCGCAGCTTGGCGAGGATGTTGTGTTTCGCGCTCATCAGCGGTCTCCCTGCTGGTCCAGGTGCTCACGGGCCAGGTCGTGCAGCGACCGGGCGGCGGGTTTTGGCGCACTGTGGTTCTGCGTCCAGGGGCCGACCTTGCTCGGGGCAAGAGCGCGCAGCCGGGTGGCGGCCAGGGTGAACAGGCGATACAGGGTCGGCGAGCTATTGAGGCGGGCCCAGGCGTTCCAGATGAAACGTTCCTTGCGCGAGTACTTGCTGCCCTGGCCGCGCATCACTTGATGTGGGCTGTCCGGGGCCTTGACGTTTTCTTCCCGCAGTCGGCGCAGCAGCGCCGGGATCGGGATCTTCACCGGGCAGACTTCGCCACAGGCGCCGCACAGTGACGAGGCGCTGGGGTGATCCGGCACCTTGGCCAGGCCCACCATGTGCGGGGTGATGATCTTGCCGATCGGCCCCGGGTAGACCTCGCCATAAGTGTGGCCGCCGACCCGGGTGTAGACCGGGCAGTGGTTCATGCAGGCGCCGCAGCGGATGCAGTTCAGGGTCTGGCGCAGTTCGCTGTCGGCAAACGCCTGGCTGCGGCCGTTGTCCAGCAGCACCAAGTGCACTTCCTGGGGGCCGTCCAGCTCATGCTCTTTGCGCGGGCCGGAGATCATGTTGACGTAGGTAGTGATGGGCTGGCCCAGGGCCGAGCGGGTCAGCAGCGAGAGCAGGGGGACCACATCCCGCAGGTTCTCGACGACTTTCTCGATCCCGGTGACGGCGATGTGCACCGGCGGCACGGTGGTGGACATGCGCCCGTTGCCTTCGTTTTCCACCAGCAGCAGGGTGCCGGTCTCGGCCACGGCGAAGTTGACGCCGGAGACGCCGATATCGGCTTCGAAGAATTTCTGCCGCAAGACCTTGCGACCGATCTGAATGAGTTGGTCAACGTCCTTGGTGTACTCCACGCCGAGTTTGTCGTGGAACAAGGACGCGACCTGACCGGCATTCTTGTGGATCGCCGGCATAATGATGTGTGAAGGCTTCTCGTGATCGAGCTGGACGATGAACTCGCCCATGTCCGACTCAAGGCATTCAATGCCTTGTTCAGCGAGGACATGGTTCATTTCCATCTCTTCGCTGACCATCGATTTGCCCTTGATCACTTGCCGCGCCTCGTGAGCGCGGATGATCGAGAGGACGATGCCATTGGCTTCGTCCACCGTTTCCGCCCAGTGCACTGTCACACCGTTGCGGGTCAGGTTCTGTTCCAGGCGCTCGAGCAGGTCGGGCAGCTTGGACAACGCCCTGGCGCGAATCGCGTTGCCCAGGGCGCGCAAGTGTTCTCTTTCGTGGGCATCGCTGAACGAGGCCGCACGCTTGGCCATGAGTGAATCCATGGCACTGCGAAAGTTGTTTCGCAGTTGTTGGTCACCCAGGGCCTGGTGGGCCCGGGTGCGAAAATCGTCCGCCACGTTGGTGGTCGGAATCAGCTCTGGGGTGCTCATTGCGCACCTCCAGTACGTTGCCAGAGGAAGCTCGCCAGGTGCTGGCCGCGCAATGCCTCTTGTTGTTTTTCCAGCGCGCCGTTGATGTTCATCAGGCAGCCGCAATCGGCACTCAGTACCTGGTGGGCGCCGGATTCCTTCAGCGCCCGGGTCTTGTCCGCCACCATGGCGCCGGAGATGTCCGGCATTCGGACGCTGAAAGTCCCGCCAAAGCCACAGCATTCGCTTTCGTGGCTGTGTTCTACCCGTTCCACGTTGCTCAGCTGTGACAGCAACTCACGGCCGTGCAGGTGGGTGTTCATTTCCCGGCGTGCCGAGCAGGAGGTGTGCAGCGCCACCTTGACCGGGGCGCCGCTGTCCTTGAGCTGCACCTTGCACACGTGCAGGAGGAACTCGGCCAGTTCATAGGTGCGGGCGGCCAGGGCCTGCACTTGTTGCAACGTCTCGGGCTCGTCCTTGAACAAGTCCGCGTAATGCTCGCGCAGCATGCCTGCGCAGGAACCCGACGGCACCACCACCGGATAGTCGCCGGCAAACAGCGCCAGTTGCGAGCGGGCCACGGTGCGCGCCTGCTCGGTGTAACCCGAGGTGTAGGCCGGTTGTCCGCAGCAGCTTTGCCCTTGCGGGTACTCCACGCGAATGCCTTCGCGCTCCAGCAGGTGAATCGCGTCCATCCCGGCTTCGGGATAGAACAGGTCGACCACACAAGTGCCGAACAGGTAGACCCGCGACGGCTTCGCGCTGGGGTACTGCCGGGGTTCGGCCAGCGGCGGTGCGACACGGGTCGCATTGGGCACGGCGTTGTAGAAAAGCTCGCTCATCAGGCGTGTCTCCGGGTGGTCCCGGTTATTCGTCCGTTGCGGCGGCTGAAAGATAAACCAGCAAGCTTTCAGCAGCCTTGCAGACCGGGTGGTGAATGACTGACGCCGCGGGTGAGGGCGGCGTCGGTTCCATCGGTGTCGCAGGTGTTGCTTAGTGCACCAGCATGCCGGTGAACCAGTAGGCCTGGGCCAGGGTGATCAGACCGACAATAGTGGCAAAGAACAGACTGTGCTTGAGGGTGAAGCGGAACAGGTCCGATTCCTTGCCCACCAGGCCGGTGGCGGCGCAGGCCACGGCGATCGATTGCGGCGAGATCATCTTGCCGGTTACGCCGCCACTGGTGTTGGCCGCGACCAGCAGGGTGTCATTGACCCCGATCTGGTGCGCGGTGGTGGCCTGCAGCGAACTGAACAGGGCGTTGGACGAGGTATCGGAACCAGTGAGGAACACTCCGAGCCAGCCCAGGAACGGCGAGAAGAACGGAAACGCTGCGCCCGTCGCCGCCAGGACCAGGGCCATGGTCGAAGACATGCCCGAGTAGTTGGTGACGAAGGCGAACGCCAGCACCATGCCGATGGACAGGATTGGCCAGCGCAGCTCGTAGAAGGTCTCTTTCAAAGTGGTCAGACCAGTTTTGAAGTCGATCTTCAGCACCAGCATGGAGATCAGCGCGGAGAAGAAGATCGCCGTGCCGGTGGCCGAGATCGGGTCGAGCTTGAATACCGCCGGGATGGCCGTTGGCGTGGTCACGATCGGCGCCATCTTGATCACCAGCTGATCCAGGTGCGGGATGGCGAAGTTGAACACCCAGCCGTACATCGAGCCGCCGGCCGCGAACATGGCCTTGAAGGGCTTGAGGGTCCAGATGGTCACCAGCACGGTGAGGATCAGGAACGGCGACCAGGCCTTGAAGATCTGGCCCAGGCTGTAGGGTGAGGCCTGGGTTTGGCGTGGCTGGCCGAAGCCACCGGCACTGGCGGTGATGGCCGCGCTGGAGGTGGCACCGGCAATCTGCGCGCCGGCGGTGCGCTTGGGCTGCCAGATTTTCAGGAACAGGGTCAGGGAGATCAGGCTGGCCAGGGCCGAGGTGATGTCCGGCAGTTCCGGGCCGATGAAGTTCGAGGTGAAGTACTGGGTGATGGCAAAGCTCAGGCCGGCCACCAGCGCGGCGGGCCAGGTCTCTTTGACGCCACGCATGCCGTCCATCATGAACACCAGCCAGAACGGCACGAACAGCGACAGCAGCGGCAGCTGGCGGCCGGTCATGGCGCCGATCTTGAAGGCGTCGATGCCCGTCACCTGGCCGGCAACGATGATCGGAATCCCCAGGGCGCCGAAGGCCACGGGCGCGGTGTTGGCGATCAGGCACAGGCCGGCGGCGTACAGCGGGTTGAAGCCCAGGCCCACCAGCAGGGCGGCGGTGATCGCCACTGGCGCGCCAAAGCCGGCAGCCCCTTCAAGGAAGGCACCGAAGCAGAAACCGATCAGCAGCACCTGCAGGCGCTGGTCGTCGGTGATCGACAGCACCGAGCTGCGGATGATTTCGAACTGGCCACTTTTCACGGTCAGTTTGTAGAGGAATACAGCGGCGACAATGATCCAGGCGATGGGCCACAGACCGTAGGCAAATCCATAGCCAGCGGCAGCGAAGGCCATGTCGGCGGGCATCTTGAAGGCGAAGATCGCCACCAGGATCGACAGGGCCAGGGTGATACTCCCGGCGACGTGTCCTTTGAGACGGAACACGGCCAGAGCCAGGAAGAAGAACACGATCGGGATAACGGCGGCGAGGGCGGACAGGCCGAGGCTGCCAAGCGGGCTATAGAGCTGTTGCCAGGTTTGCATAATGGGGTGGCCCCTAATTGTTGTTGGTCAGGCACTGCTAGCGTCTTGGTTAATTGGTAAGACCAATTTACAATCGCTGTTGGCTAGGGTAAAAGCCTTGTGCTCGGTGTGTCAATTTGCCGCCCTAAAACTTTTGTCGAATGCGCTATGGCGCGGGCATCTGATCGGTGCAAATGGCCGTGTTCTGACAGGTGTTGGCGCGCCATGAATAGGCCAGAATAGAGCCCCCCGGCGAAGGGTCGGGAGGGTGGAGAGTGAGTTATGGGGTTTGATCAGATACGCCAGCGCCGTTTGTCCGACGATATTGTCGAGCGTCTGGAAGGGATGATTCTTGAAGGCACCTTGACGGCCGGCGAGCGGCTGCCGGCCGAGCGCGCCCTGGCCGAGCAGTTTGGTGTCTCCCGGCCCTCACTGCGCGAGGCGATCCAGAAGCTCACGGCCAAGGGGCTGCTGATCAGCCGCCAGGGTGGCGGCAACTATGTGGTGGAATCCCTGGGCTCGACCTTCAGCGATCCTCTGCTGCACCTGTTGGAAAACAACACCGATGCCCAGCGCGACCTGCTGGAGTTCCGGCATACGCTGGAAGCGTCCTGCGCCTATTACGCGGCGCTGCGGGCGACGGCAGTGGATCGTGAGCGGCTGACTCAAGCCTTCGAGGAGTTGCAGGATTGTTATTCCCGCTCCGACGATGTCAGTCGTGCCGAGGAGGGTGCGGCGGATGCCAAGTTCCACTTGGCGATTGCCGAGGCCAGCCACAACGCCGTGCTGCTGCACACCATTCGCGGGCTGTTCGACCTGCTCAAGCGCAACGTGGTGACCAACATCGGCGGCATGTACAAGCAGCGTACGGAAACCCGCGACATGCTGATCAGCCAGCACCGCGACCTGTACCAGGCAATTATCGAAGGGCGGGCCGAAGAGGCGCGGGAAATCTCCAGCCGGCACATTCTCTATGTGCAGGAAGTGCTCGAAGAAGTGCGTCAGGAAGTGCAGCGAGTGGCGCGGGCCGAACGGCGCAAGGGCATGTAATGCAAATCGCCGGCAAGCCGGCTCCTACCTGGGTGTTGTAGGAGCCGGCTTGCCGGCGAAAACGACCTCAAGGCAGGAAGATCAGTCTTCCTTGCCCTTGGTGCGCACCGCACGCTGCAGTTCGCGATCGGAATCGCGCTCGCGTTCGGTATGACGCTTGTCGTATTCCTTCTTGCCCTTGCCCAGTGCGATCTCACACTTGACCAGGTGCTTGCTCCAGTAGAGCGAAAGGCATACGCAGGCATAACCCTTCTGTTGCACGGCGGCAAACAGCTTTTCCAGCTCGCGCTGGTTGAGCAGCAGCTTGCGCGAGCGCGTAGGGTCGGCAATGACGTGGGTGCTGGCGGTGGTCAATGGCGTGAAGTGGCTGCCGAGCAACCAGGCTTCACCATCCTTGAGCAGCACATAACTGTCCACCAGCTGTGCCTTGCCTGCACGCAGACTCTTTACTTCCCAGCCGGCCAGGACCATGCCAGCCTCGAACCGATGTTCGATGAAGTAATCGTGACGCGCCTTTTTATTTTGCGCGATGGTCCCTGTTGGGTGTTTCTTCTGTTTAGCCATAGGGGCGGCATTATAGGGAGTTGCGCGCGCGTCGGCTACGGTGACGCAGCGTGCTTGAGCAGGTTGATTGAATCCCGGACAATGCGCGCTCTTTTTTTTCGGTTGGGCGTGTTAACGATGTCGACAGACAGGGTCTCTGTCCACGGCGGCTGGGCAAGCCGCTGGGTCTTTATACTCGCTGCAACTGGTTCGGCCGTGGGCCTGGGGAGCATCTGGAAATTCCCCTACATGGTCGGCGTCTATGGTGGTGGTGCTTTTGTCCTGGTGTTTCTGGCGTGTATTGCGCTGATCGGGTTGCCGGTGATGCTGGCGGAAACCCTGATCGGTCGCCGCGCGCGGCAAAGCCCGGCGAATGCCCTGAAGGTGCTGGCCCTGGAGGCCGGGCATTCGGCCAGGTGGTCCTGGGGCGCCTTTGCCGGAATGATCACGGCGCTGCTGATTCTCTCCTTCTATAGCGTGGTGGGTGGTTGGTCCCTGGACTACATCATCGACATGGGGCACGGCGATTTTCAGGGTGTCACGGCGGATCAGGTCGGCGCCTATTTTTCCGCGGTGACGGCCGACCCCTGGCGCCTGACCCTGTGGCACACGCTGTTCATGCTGTTGTCGGCGCTGGTGATTGCCAAGGGTGTGGTGGCCGGGCTTGAGCGCAGCCTGCGGGTCATGATGCCGCTGCTGTTCGTGATGCTGCTGGTGCTGCTGGGCTACAGCATGACCACCGGGCACTTCATGCGGGGCCTGCACTTCATGTTCGACTTCAGCCTGGAGCGTTTGCTCGACGGGCTGTTGCCAGCCATGGGGCACGCGTTCTTTTCCCTCAGCGTGGGAGTGGGCTCGATCATGATCTACGGCGCCTACATGCCCAAGCATTCGTCCCTGGCCGGCACCGTGGTCGGGGTGGCGCTGCTGGATACCTTCGTTTCGCTGGTGGCTGGGATGGCCCTGTTCCCCATTGTATTTGCCGCCGGGCTGAACCCTAGCGAAGGGCCGGGGCTGATGTTCATCAGCCTGCCGTTTGCCTTCGGGAATGTGGCGTTCGGCCAGCTTATGGGCGTAGTGTTCTTTATCCTGGTGGCGATCGCTGCCTGGAGTTCGGCCATTTCCTTGTTGGAGCCGATGGTGGCTTATCTCGTCGAGAGGACTAAAATCCGCCGCGGCTGGGTGACATTCTGGCTGGCGTTCAGTTGCTGGTTCGTGGGATTGGGAACGGTGTTCTCTTTCAACATCTGGCAACAGGCCAAATTTTTCGTGAACGAAGGCGGCGTTTTTCATCTCTACCAATGGGGCGCGGCCGGCGGTCTGGACTTCTTTGGTGTGATCGACTTTTTCACCTCGCGGATCATGTTGCCTCTTGGCGGTTTGTGCTTCGTGGTATTTGCAGGTTGGGTGATGGGCCGTGAGGCAGTTCGTGATGAGCTGTCGTTACGTAGCCCGCTGTTGTTCGCTCTGGCCTTGTTTTTGATGCGCTATGTGGCGCCCGTCGGCATTCTTGTGGTGTTTGCCGCCCAGTTGTGGAAATGAAGCTCACATGACGACCCATATTCAACGTTCGGCCCTTCTGCCCTATCCGGCGCAGTTCCTTTACGACCTGGTCAATGACGTGGCCCGGTACCCGGAGTTTCTGCCCTGGTGCTCGTCGGCCGAGGTGCTGGAAAGCAGCGAAGAGCGGATGCGCGCGAGCCTGGCGGTGGCCAAGGGCGGCATGAGCCAGCGCTTCGTGACCTGCAACAATCTGGTGCCGGGGCAGTCGATCGAGATGAATCTGGAGGAGGGGCCATTCAATCAGTTGCATGGCGTGTGGGTGTTCAAGCCGCTGGGCGAGAAGGCCTGCAAGATCAGCCTTGATCTGTCTTTCGATTATGCGGGGCCTTTGGTTCGAGCGACCTTGGGGCCGCTGTTCAACCAGGCGGCGAATACCCTGGTGGACGCTTTCTGCCAGCGGGCCAAGCAGTTGCATGGCTGAGCCGATGATTTCGATTGAGGTGGCCTACGCGGCTGTCGATCACCAGGCGTTGATCAGTGTGCAGGTGCCTCAGGGGTCGACGCTGCGTGCAGCCTTGCAGGCTTCAGCCATTGGGCAGCAGTTTCCCGAACTGGATCTGGCGGCTTGTCCGGTGGGGATCTTCGGCAAGCAGGTCAGTGACCCTGAACAGCATGTGATTCAGGCGGGGGATCGGATCGAGGTCTATCGCCCATTGCTGGCCGATCCGAAAGAGGTTCGGCGTCTGCGGGCGGCGAAAGCGGCCGAGGCACGCAAGCGCGAATCGTGATTGAGGGTGACAGGCAATAAAAAGCCCGGGCATGCCCGGGCTTTTTTATTTCGCCACAAATTATTCCGGCGAAGTATCCAGTGGTTCAGGCGTAGGAACTGGCACGGTTTTCAC
Source organism: Pseudomonas sp. GW822-FHT06D10 (assembly GCF_058799535.1). Taxonomy (NCBI): domain Bacteria; kingdom Pseudomonadati; phylum Pseudomonadota; class Gammaproteobacteria; order Pseudomonadales; family Pseudomonadaceae; genus Pseudomonas; species Pseudomonas sp. GW822-FHT06D10. The sequence continues at coordinate 104,766 of NZ_JBXALN010000002.1, forward strand.
GCCATCCACGTCCTTCTGGATCTGGTCGAGCAGCGAGCCAGGCTTGGCTGGTTTCTCGGCTTTTGGTTTCTCGACGTTCTCGGCAGGCGCTGTCACGGTGTTGGCGCTGTCCTTGCCCAGCAGGGCTTCGTCGCGGCTTACACCTGGCATGAAGTCACCGGCCAAGCTGACCAACTGGTCGTTGCCGTTGAAGATCAGGCTCACGCGTTCCTGTTGGCGTTCACCACCACCAGGCTGCAGGCTGTAGAGATAATCCCAGCGATCGGCATGGAACGTGTCGGTCAACAGAGGGTTGCCCATGATAAACCGTACTTGCCGTCGGGTCATTCCGGGGCGCAACTGGTCTATCATGTCCTGCGTGACGACATTGCCCTGCTGGATGTCGATTTTGTAAACCCCGGGGAATGAACAACCGGCGAGTGCGAGCAGTCCCACGAAGGTGAAACTGGTTAGCAAGAGCTTGGTGTTTTGCATCGGTGGGCGACTTCCACTATCTTGGCTGGGACAACGTAAACCCCGATCATACCCGCATTAAGAGAAGCTGCGAAGCAGCATCGGCGAGAAAGCTGACCATGGTTGAAAATAGCGAACTACGTAAAGCCGGCCTCAAAGTGACTCTGCCACGAGTCAAAATTCTACAAATGCTCGATTCCACCGAGCAGCGGCACATGAGCGCTGAGGATGTCTACAAGGCGCTGATGGAAGCTGGTGAGGATGTGGGTCTGGCCACGGTTTACCGTGTACTGACTCAATTCGAAGCAGCCGGACTGGTGGTACGCCATAATTTTGATGGCGGTCACGCTGTATTCGAGCTGGCGGATGGCGGTCACCACGACCATATGGTCAACGTGGAGTCTGGTGAAGTGATCGAATTCTTCGACGAAGAAATCGAAAAGCTTCAGAAGGCGATTGTCGAAAAGCACGGTTTCGAGTTGGTGGATCACAATCTTGTGCTGTACGTGCGCAAGAAGAAGTAAGCCCCTCACGCGGCGTTTATCGTCGTGAAACGATCGAAGGCGACCCTAGGGTCGCCTTCGTGTTTTGTGCCTATATAAAAGAAGCGCTGAAGGTTCAGGCCTTGGCGGTCACCACCATTTTCTTGGCGTGGGCCAGAGACTCCTTGGTCAGGTCGATGCCGCCGAGCATCCGCGCCACCTCCTCGACCCTCTCATTCTTGCCCAGCTTGGATACGGCGGTATGTGTGGCATCGCTGCCGCGCACCTTGTGCACGAACAGATGCTGATGCCCCTGGGCGGCGACTTGCGGCAGGTGTGTCACGGTCAATACCTGGCCGCGTTCGCCGAGGCGGCGCAGCAGCTGGCCGACGATCTCGGCTGTCGGGCCGCCAATCCCCACGTCGACTTCGTCGAATACCAATGTGGGAACCCGCGAGGTCTGCGCGGTGATGACCTGGATCGCCAGGCTGATACGTGACAGCTCACCGCCGGACGCGACTTTCGCCAGGGCCTTGAGGGGTTGCCCAGGGTTGGCACTGACCAGCAGTTCCACCTGCTCCAGGCCGTTGGGCAGCAGTTCATCGCTGCTGTTGGCGCGCAGCTCGATGGTGAAGCGCCCTCCGGGCATGCCCAGGCGCTGGATCTCCTGCTCCACTGCGCTGGCCAGGCTGGTCGCGGCCTGCTGGCGCAACTGGCTCAGTTCCTGGGCTTTTTCCTGATAATGACGAGCGAAGGATTGCAGCTCTTCGCCCAGCCGTTCGATGGATTCGTCATTGGCGTCCAGAGTCTCTATTTCATCCAGCAGGGTTTGCTGCATGGCGGCGAGTTCGAAGGGCTGGATGCGATGCTTGCGCGCCAGGGTATAGATGGCGTCGAGGCGTTCTTCGAGTTGTTGCAGGCGTGCCGGATCAGCGTCGAAGTGGTCAAGGAAACGATTCAACTCGCCCACGGCTTCTTCGACCTGGATCTGCGCGCTGGCCAGCAGGTTGGTGGCCTCGCCCAGGGAACCCGAGGAGTTGCCGATGCTCGACAGGCGGTTGAGGCTGACAGTCAGGGCGTTCAGGACATTGCCTGAATCACTTTCGCTGCATTGCTCCACCACCTGGCGGCAGATGCCCAGCAGGGTTTCGGCATTGGTCAGGTTCTTGTGCTCCTGCTCCAGCTGCTCGAGTTCATTTTCCCCGAGCCCCAGGTTTTCCAGTTCTTCGAGCTGGTAGCTGAGCAGTTGATGGCGAGCGCGCTGCTCGTCGCCGGAGTTGGACAGGCGCTCCAGCTCCAGGCGGGTCTGGCGCCAGCGCTGCGCAGCCAGTTGCACCTGGCGCGCCAGGTCGGTTGCGCCGGCGTACTCATCCAGCAGGCGCCTATGGGTATCGGTCTTGAGCAGCGACTGGTGTTCATGCTGGCTGTGGATATCGATCAGCAGTTCGCCCAGGGCTTTCAAGTCTCCGAGCGGGCAGGGCGTACCGTTGATATAGCCGCGGGAACGTCCTTCTGCCGTGATGACCCGACGCAGGATGCACGGGCCGTCGGTGTCCAGGTCACGCTCGGCCAGCCAGGCGTGGGCCTCGGGGATATCCGCCAGATCGAAGGTGGCGAGGATATCGGCCTTGTCGGCTCCGGGGCGTACCACGCCGCTGTCGGCACGATCACCCAGGGTCAGGCCGAGCGCGTCGAGCATGATCGACTTGCCGGCACCGGTCTCGCCGGTAATGACGCTCATCCCGCGATCGAGTTCCAGATCCAGGTGTTCGACGATGGCGTAATTGTGTACGGACAGGTGCACCAGCATTAAGGCCGCTCCCAAACTAGATGTCTGGTTATTTATACAGTGTTTTGTTTCGGGCTGACAATGCTTTCCCTTAGCTCGATTTGCTTGGTCGTTCTGGCTTTTTAGTGCGCTCGGTAATGTCCACATACAGGATTTATCGGGTCGGAACGACTTTTGCTGTGGCTGCGGACTTGAACCTTGAAAATGCGACCCCATATAGCTGGGCAGAAGAGTGAGCCCGGCTCACAGACGATATTGAAAGGAGAATTTCATGGCTGACGAACAGACGCTGGATACGCAAAATCTAGACGCCAATCAGGCTCCCGAGGCATCGGGTGATGACCTGGCGGCTCGTGTACAAGTGCTCGAAGAGCAACTGGCTGGCGCGCAGGATCAGGCTTTGCGTGTTGCTGCCGATCTGCAGAACGTCCGCCGCCGCGCCGAGCAGGACGTGGAGAAAGCTCACAAATTCGCGCTGGAGAAGTTTGCCGGCGACCTGCTGCCGGTGATCGACAGCCTGGAGCGTGGCCTGGAGCTGTCCAACCCGGACGACGAAAGCATCCGCCCGATGCGTGAAGGCATCGAGCTGACCTTGAAGATGTTCCACGACACCCTCAAGCGTTATCAGCTGGAAGCCATCGATCCACACGGCGAACCCTTCAACGCTGAACAGCATCAGGCCATGGCCATGCAGGAAAGCGCGGATGTCGAGCCGAACAGTGTTCTGAAAGTGTTCCAGAAGGGCTACCAGCTCAACGGTCGCCTGCTGCGCCCGGCCATGGTCGTGGTCAGCAAGGCCCCTGCACCGGTTTCGCCTTCGATTGACGAAAAGGCTTGAAAACGGCTGTAGAGCCCCCATTTATCAGTCAAGCGTTTAAGTGCTACCGCAGTTTGCCACCACAGCTGCGGCATCCAAATCCAAAGTTTCGGGAGAGTTAACATGGGCAAGATTATCGGTATTGACTTGGGGACCACCAACTCGTGCGTCTCCATTCTTGAAAACGGCAACGTAAAAGTTATCGAAAACGCTGAAGGCGCGCGTACCACGCCGTCCATCATCGCGTACGCCAACGATGGCGAAATCCTGGTAGGTCAGTCGGCCAAGCGTCAGGCTGTCACCAACCCGCACAACACCCTGTACGCAGTAAAGCGTCTGATCGGTCGTCGCTTCGACGAAGAAGTTGTGCAGAAAGACATCCAGATGGTCCCTTACAAGATCGTCAAGGCTGACAACAACGACGCCTGGGTTGAAGTGAACGGCCAGAAAATGGCTCCGCCACAGATCTCGGCTGAAATCCTCAAGAAAATGAAGAAGACCGCCGAAGACTACCTCGGCGAAGCCGTGACCGAAGCGGTCATCACTGTTCCGGCCTACTTCAACGACAGCCAGCGCCAGGCGACCAAAGACGCCGGCCGCATCGCAGGCCTGGACGTCAAACGTATCATCAACGAACCAACCGCAGCCGCTCTGGCCTACGGTATGGACAAGGCCAAGGGCGATCACACCGTGATCGTTTACGACCTGGGTGGTGGTACTTTCGACGTTTCGGTGATCGAAATCGCTGAAGTCGATGGTGAGCACCAGTTCGAAGTGCTGGCCACCAACGGTGACACCTTCCTCGGTGGTGAAGACTTCGACATCCGCTTGATCGACTACCTGGTTGATGAGTTCAAGAAAGAAAGCGGCATGAACCTCAAGGGTGACCCGCTGGCCATGCAGCGCCTGAAAGAAGCTGCCGAGAAAGCCAAGATCGAGCTGTCCTCGAGCCAGCAGACCGACGTCAACCTGCCGTACATCACTGCGGATGCCACCGGTCCTAAGCACCTGAACGTGAAGATCTCCCGCGCCAAGCTGGAGTCGCTGGTTGAAGACCTGGTTCAGCGCACCATCGAGCCTTGCCGTATCGCGCTCAAAGACGCCGGTATCGACGTGGGTTCGATCAACGACGTGATCCTGGTCGGCGGCCAGACCCGTATGCCGCTGGTACAGAAGACCGTAACCGACTTCTTCGGTAAGGAAGCGCGCAAGGACGTCAACCCGGACGAAGCTGTTGCCATGGGTGCTGCCATCCAGGGTGCGGTACTGGCCGGCGACGTGAAAGACGTACTGCTGCTGGACGTCAGCCCGCTGACCCTGGGTATCGAAACCATGGGTGGCGTGATGACCGCGCTGATCGAGAAAAACACCACGATTCCTACCAAGAAATCCCAAGTGTTCTCGACTGCCGACGACAACCAGGGCGCAGTGACCATTCACGTACTGCAGGGCGAGCGCAAGCAAGCCGCGCAGAACAAGTCCCTGGGCAAGTTCGACCTGGCCGACATTCCACCAGCTCCACGTGGCGTGCCGCAGATCGAAGTGACCTTCGACATCGACGCCAACGGCATCCTGCACGTAGGTGCGAAGGACAAGGCTACCGGCAAGACTCAGTCGATCGTGATCAAGGCCAACTCGGGTCTGTCGGATGAAGAGATCCAGCAGATGATCCGTGACGCTGAAGCCAACTCGGAAGAGGATCGCAAGTTCGAAGAGCTGGCCACCGCCCGTAACCAGGGTGATGCGCTGGTGCATTCGACTCGCAAGATGGTGGCTGACGCCGGTGACAAAGTGACCGCGGAAGAGAAAACCGCAATCGAAGCTGCCGTGGTTGCCCTGGAAGCTGCCGTCAAGGGCGACGACAAGGCCGCCATTGACGCCAAGGTTGAAGAGCTGTCGAAAGTCTCGGCCCCGGTTGCCCAGAAGATGTACGCCGAACAGGCCCAGCCTGCAGAAGGCGCGGCACCGCACGCCGAGTCCGCTGAAAAAGCCGACGATGTCGTCGATGCCGAGTTCGAAGAAGTAAAAGACCACAAGTAATGGCTTGTTGGTCGGCCGGTTGACTGCCTTTGGGCGGTGACTGGTAGGATGTCGCCGCGCGGGAGCTTGCTCCCGCGTTGGCGTGTCTGGAGTCAGCGAAATTTTGACGGCGTACAAGCTCCGTTTGTGCGCTGGCGGTCGGGTCGGAGAAGCTCCTGCTTTCCGGCTGTGATGACCGCAATGGTCGGCCCGCAACCGGGTTGGCTTTCCAAGACCAGGATCGTTGAATTGACGTGAGTTGGGTCCGGGCCTGTATTGGGGCTCAGCGAGTTTGGCAGAGCTCAGGAGGGTTTGCCGGACGTCCTTAAGAGTGCAAAGACTTATGGCAAAGCGTGACTATTACGAAGTGTTGGGTGTGGAGCGTGGCTCCAGCGATGCGGAGCTGAAAAAGGCTTACCGTCGCTTGGCGATGAAGCATCACCCGGATCGTAATCCCGGCGACAAAGCGTCGGAAGACATGTTCAAGGAGGCCAACGAGGCCTACGAAGTACTGTCCGATTCCAGCAAGCGTGCCGCGTATGACCAGTACGGCCACGCTGGTGTCGACCCGAGCATGGGTGGCGGGGGTGCCGGCTTCGGCGGGCAGAACTTCTCCGATATCTTCGGTGACGTGTTCAGTGATTTCTTCGGTGGCGGTCGCGGCGGTTCCCGTGGCGGTGCGCAGCGCGGCAGCGACCTGCGTTACACCCTGGAGTTGAACCTGGAAGAAGCGGTGCGTGGCACCACGGTGAATATCCGTGTGCCGACACTGGTCAACTGCAAGCCATGCGATGGTTCGGGCGCCAAGAAAGGGTCTTCCCCTGTCACTTGTCCGACCTGTGGCGGTATTGGTCAGGTGCGCATGCAGCAGGGCTTCTTCTCGGTGCAGCAGACCTGCCCGCGCTGCCATGGCCAGGGCAAGATCATTTCCGATCCGTGCGATTCCTGCCACGGCGAAGGTCGGGTCGAAGAGTACAAGACGCTGTCGGTGAAAGTGCCGGCAGGTGTCGATACCGGCGACCGTATTCGCCTGTCCGGCGAAGGCGAGGCGGGGACCCAGGGTGGCCCGACTGGCGACCTGTATGTGGTGATCAATGTGCGTGAGCACGCGATCTTCCAGCGCGACGGCAAGCACCTGTTCTGTGAGGTGCCCATCAGCTTCGTAGATGCGGCGTTGGGTGGCGAGCTGGAGATTCCGACCCTGGATGGTCGGGTCAAGCTGAAGATTCCCGAAGGAACTCAGACCGGCAAGCAGTTCCGGATTCGTGGCAAGGGCGTTGCTCCCGTGCGTGGCGGCGGTGCCGGCGACCTGATGTGCCGGGTTGCGGTGGAGACGCCAGTGAACCTGAGTCGTCGTCAGCGCGAGCTGCTGGAAGAGTTGCGTGGTTCGCTGGACGACGACAATTCTCACTCGCCGAAAACCACCGGCTGGTTCGAGGGCGTCAAGCGCTTCTTCGGCGACCTGTAAGGAGTAACGCATGCGACGTATAGCAGTGATGGGCGCCGCGGGGCGCATGGGCAAGACCCTGGTCGAGGCCGTGCAACTGCGTTCGCCGCTCTCCGGGCTGACCGCGGCGATCGTGCGTCCGGGCAGTTCTCTGGTGGGGGCGGATGCGGGCGAGCTGGCATCCCTGGGGCGTCTTGGCGTGCCGATGTCCGACAGTCTGGAGAAGGTGGTTGATGAGTTCGATGTGCTGATCGACTTCACCTTGCCGGAAGTGATGCTCAAGAACCTGGCGTTCTGCCGCAAGGCAGGCAAGGCCATGGTGATCGGTACCACCGGCCTGGGTGCCAGGGAAAAGCAATTGCTGGCCGAGGCGGGCAAGGAGATTCCGATCGTCTTCGCTGCCAACTTCAGTGTTGGGGTCAACCTGTCGCTGAAGCTGCTGGATATGGCGGCTCGGGTGCTGGGTGATGATGCGGATATCGAGATCATCGAGGCGCATCACCGACACAAGATCGATGCGCCATCGGGCACCGCCCTGCGCATGGGTGAGGTGATCGCCAGCGCCCTGGGGCGCGATCTGCAGCAGGTCGCGGTTTATGGTCGTGAAGGCCATACCGGCGCCCGTGAGCGTGAAACCATCGGCTTCGCCACGGTTCGTGGTGGCGATGTGGTGGGGGATCACACCGTGCTGTTTGCCACAGAGGGCGAGCGCCTGGAGATTACCCACAAGGCCTCCAGTCGCATGACCTTCGCCAAGGGAGCGGTGCGTGCCGCGCTGTGGCTGGACGGGCGCGAGGCTGGTCTTTACGACATGCAGGATGTGCTGGATCTGCGTTGAGATGCATCTGATGCAGGGTTGAAGCGCAATGCTTGGACCCTGCTTCAAACCGCCAAGCGATGACCTGTCGCATTCCTCTGCCTTTAAGGCTCATTAGCGGTGGACCAAAAAAGCCTTTTTCTGTAAGCTACAGCTTTAGTGTGTCCACTAAAAGCGCGCAGATAATTCGACGAAGAAGCGGGGTGACGTGTCTATACGTCATTCCGCTTTTTTGCAACCTGCGATCGCCCTTTCAGGCTCTATTTACGGGAGGTCTTCTTGACTAAGCCAGCCATACTCGCCCTTGCTGATGGCAGCATTTTTCGCGGCGAAGCCATTGGAGCCGACGGTCAAACCGTTGGTGAGGTGGTGTTCAACACCGCAATGACCGGCTATCAGGAAATCCTTACCGATCCTTCCTACGCCCAACAGATCGTTACCCTGACTTACCCTCACATCGGCAACACCGGCACCACGCCGGAGGATGCCGAGTCCGACCGTGTGTGGTCGGCCGGCCTGGTCATCCGTGACCTGCCGCTGGTAGCCAGCAACTGGCGTAACACTCTGCCCCTGTCCGATTACCTGAAAGCCAACAACGTGGTGGCGATCGCCGGTATCGACACCCGTCGCCTGACCCGCATCCTGCGTGAGAAAGGTGCACAGAACGGCTGCATCATGGCCGGTGACAACATTTCCGAAGAAGCGGCGATCGCTGCAGCGCGCGGCTTCCCTGGCCTCAAAGGCATGGACCTGGCGAAAGTCGTCAGCACCAAGGAAAGCTACGAGTGGCGTTCGACTGTCTGGGATCTGAAGACCGACAGCCACGCCACCATCGAGGCTTCCGAGCTGCCGTATCACGTGGTTGCCTACGACTACGGGGTCAAGCTGAATATCCTGCGCATGCTGGTGGAGCGCGGTTGCCGCGTCACCGTGGTGCCTGCCCAGACCCCGGCAAGCGATGTACTGGCTCTCAAGCCTGACGGTGTGTTCCTGTCCAACGGCCCAGGTGACCCCGAGCCTTGCGACTACGCCATCAAGGCGATCAAGGAAATCCTCGAAACCGAGATTCCGGTGTTCGGCATCTGCCTGGGTCACCAACTGCTGGCCCTGGCCTCTGGTGCCAAGACCCTGAAAATGGGCCACGGCCACCACGGCGCCAACCACCCGGTGCAGGACCTGGACAGCGGCGTGGTCATGATCACCAGCCAGAACCACGGTTTTGCGGTGGATGAAGCCACGCTGCCGGGCAACGTCCGGGCGATCCACAAGTCGCTGTTCGACGGCACCCTGCAGGGTATCGAGCGCACCGACAAGAGCGCGTTCAGCTTCCAGGGCCACCCGGAAGCCAGCCCGGGCCCGAACGATGTGGCGCCGCTGTTCGACCGCTTCATCAACGAGATGGCCAAGCGACGCTAAACGCTCGCCTTGAAAGTGTAGCGAGCAGCGCTTGAGGGCGGCCCCGGCAAATCCGGCGGAACCCCTCAGGCGCCTCAGAGAATGTTCAAGACGGCTTGCCGACTGACCTGCGGATTTGAGTGACAACCCATGCCAAAACGTACAGACATTAAAAGCATCCTGATTCTTGGCGCTGGCCCGATCGTGATCGGCCAGGCCTGCGAATTCGACTACTCCGGCGCCCAGGCTTGCAAGGCCCTGCGCGAAGAGGGCTACCGGGTCATCCTGGTGAACTCCAACCCGGCCACCATCATGACCGACCCGGCCATGGCCGACGCCACCTACATCGAGCCGATCAAGTGGCAGACCGTTGCCAAGATCATCGAGAAAGAGCGTCCGGACGCGCTGCTGCCGACCATGGGCGGCCAGACTGCGCTGAACTGCGCCCTGGACCTGGAACGTGAAGGCGTCCTGGAGAAGTTCGGCGTAGAGATGATCGGCGCCAACGCCGACACCATCGACAAGGCTGAAGACCGTTCGCGCTTCGACGCTGCCATGAAGTCAATCGGCCTGGCGTGCCCGCGCTCCGGTATTGCCCACAGCATGGAAGAGGCCAATGCGGTCCTCGACAAGCTGGGCTTCCCTTGCATCATCCGTCCATCCTTCACCATGGGTGGCACCGGTGGTGGCATCGCCTACAACCGTGAAGAGTTCGAAGAGATCTGCGCCCGCGGTCTGGACCTGTCGCCGACCAAGGAACTGCTGATCGACGAATCCCTGATCGGCTGGAAAGAGTACGAGATGGAGGTGGTCCGCGATAAGAAGGACAACTGCATCATCGTCTGCTCCATCGAGAACTTCGACCCGATGGGCGTGCACACCGGTGACTCCATCACCGTGGCTCCGGCGCAGACCCTGACCGACAAGGAATACCAGATCCTGCGTAACGCCTCCCTGGCGGTGCTGCGCGAGATCGGTGTGGAAACTGGCGGTTCCAACGTGCAGTTCGGTATCTGCCCGAACACAGGCCGCATGGTCGTGATCGAGATGAACCCGCGGGTGTCCCGTTCCTCGGCGCTGGCTTCGAAAGCCACCGGTTTCCCGATCGCCAAGGTCGCGGCCAAGCTGGCTGTCGGCTACACCCTGGACGAGCTGTCCAACGATATTACCGGCGGCAAGACCCCGGCGTCCTTCGAGCCGTCCATCGACTACGTCGTGACCAAGCTGCCACGCTTCGCCTTCGAGAAGTTCTCCAAGGCCGACGCGCGCCTGACCACCCAGATGAAGTCGGTGGGTGAGGTCATGGCCATCGGTCGGACCTTCCAGGAATCCCTGCAGAAAGCCCTGCGCGGTCTGGAAGTGGGCGTTTGCGGCCTGGATCCCAAGCTCGACCTGAGCAATCCGGAAAGCATGAACGTGCTCAAGCGCGAGTTGACCGTGCCCGGCGCCGAGCGTATCTGGTACGTGGCTGATGCCTTCCGTGCCGGCATGACCGTTGAGCAGATCTTCGGCATGAACATGATCGATCCTTGGTTCCTGGTGCAGATCGAAGACCTGATCAAGGAAGAAGAGAAGGTCAAGACCCTGGGCCTGTCGGCCATCGACCGCGACCTGATGTTCCGCCTCAAGCGCAAAGGCTTCTCCGACCAGCGTCTGGCCAAGTTGCTGGGCGTGACCGAGAAGAACCTGCGCACACATCGTCAGAAGCTGGAAGTGTTCCCGGTCTACAAGCGCGTCGACACCTGCGCCGCCGAGTTCGCCACCGACACTGCGTACCTGTACTCGACTTATGAAGAAGAGTGCGAAGCCGCACCTTCGACCCGCGACAAGATCATGATCCTGGGTGGCGGTCCAAACCGTATCGGCCAGGGCATCGAGTTCGACTACTGCTGCGTACACGCCGCCCTGGCGCTGCGCGACGATGGTTACGAAACCATCATGGTCAACTGCAACCCGGAAACCGTTTCCACCGACTACGACACTTCGGATCGCCTGTACTTCGAGCCAGTGACCCTGGAAGACGTGCTGGAAATCGTCCGTGTCGAGAAGCCAAAAGGCGTGATCGTGCAGTACGGCGGCCAGACTCCGCTGAAACTGGCTCGTGCCCTGGAAGCCGCCGGCGTGCCGATCATCGGCACCAGCCCAGACGCTATCGACCGCGCCGAAGACCGTGAGCGCTTCCAGCAGATGGTCGAACGCCTGAACCTGCGTCAGCCACCAAACGCTACCGTGCGCAGCGAAGACGAAGCGATTCGTGCCGCCGCCAAGATCGGTTACCCGCTGGTGGTGCGTCCGTCCTACGTGCTGGGCGGCCGGGCGATGGAAATCGTCTACGAGGAAGATGAACTCAAGCGCTACTTGCGCGAAGCGGTGCAAGTGTCCAACGACAGCCCGGTGCTGCTGGATCACTTCCTCAACTGCGCCATTGAAATGGACGTGGATGCGGTCTGCGACGGCACCGACGTAGTGATCGGCGCCATCATGCAGCACATCGAGCAGGCTGGCGTTCACTCCGGTGACTCTGCGTGCTCGCTGCCGCCGTACTCGCTGCCGGCGCACATCCAGGACGAGATGCGCGAACAGGTCAAGAAAATGGCCCTGGAACTGGGTGTGGTTGGCCTGATGAACGTGCAGCTGGCCCTGCAGGGCGATCAGATCTACGTCATCGAAGTGAACCCGCGTGCTTCCCGGACCGTGCCGTTCGTTTCCAAGTGCATCGGTGTCTCCCTGGCGATGATCGCTGCTCGTGTGATGGCCGGTAAGACCCTGAAAGAGCTGGGCTTCACCAAGGAAATCATTCCGAATTTCTACAGCGTCAAGGAAGCGGTATTCCCGTTTGCCAAGTTCCCGGGCGTCGACCCGATCCTCGGCCCAGAGATGAAGTCCACCGGCGAGGTGATGGGCGTGGGCGACACCTTCGGCGAAGCCTTTGCCAAGGCCCAGATGGGTGCCAGCGAAGTGCTGCCGACCGGCGGTACTGCGTTCATCAGCGTGCGCGACGATGACAAGCCTCTGGTTGCAGGCGTGGCCCGTGATCTGATCAACTTGGGCTTCGAAGTGGTCGCTACTGCGGGCACCGCCAAGCTGATCGAGGCGGCCGGTCTGAAGGTGCGTCGTGTGAACAAGGTGACTGAAGGTCGTCCGCATGTGGTCGATATGATCAAGAACGACGAAGTCACTCTGATCATCAACACCACTGAAGGCCGTCAGTCGATTGCTGACTCTTATTCCATTCGTCGTAACGCCTTGCAGCACAAGATCTACTGCACCACCACCATTGCTGCTGGCGAAGCTATCTGTGAAGCGTTGAAGTTCGGTCCGGAAAAGACCGTGCGTCGCTTGCAGGATCTACACGCAGGATTGAAGGCATGAATAAATACCCAATGACCGTCCAGGGCGCGCGTGCCCTGGAAGAAGAGCATGCTCACCTGACCAAGGTCGTGCGTCCGAAGCTCAGCCAGGACATCGGTACGGCCCGCGAGTTGGGTGACCTGAAGGAAAACGCCGAATACCATGCCGCTCGCGAACAGCAGGGCATGGTAGAGGCGCGGATCCGCGATATTGAAGGCCGCCTGCAGAACTCGGTGGTCATCGATGTCACGACCATTCCCCATACCGGCAAGGTGATCTTTGGCACCACGGTAGAAATCGCCAACGTCGAAACTGACGAAAGCGTCACCTACCAGATCGTGGGTGAGGACGAGGCTGACATCAAACTCGGTAAAATTTCCGTCGGCTCGCCGATCGCTCGCGCCTTGATTGCCAAGGAAGAGGGTGATGTGGTGGCGGTCAAAACGCCTGGTGGCGTTATCGAGTACGAGATTGTCGAAGTCCGTCACATCTGAAAGAAGGCGCCCTCTGCACGCGGGCGCCATGCTTTGGCAGCTGGCCCAGATGTTGTGGGTCGGCGGCTTGTGGTTGTTGCATCTCGGCTTGCTGCCCGCCCTGGGGCAGATTGGCCTTGCCCCCTTGCTGATCGAAGAAATCTCGTCGCTGCTCAGTGCGTTGCTGGTAGGTTTTTCGGCGGCGTGCCTGGTCCTGCAGATACTGGTATTGATCCAGTCCGAAGGGCTGAGGAGCTTGTGGCGGGATATTCGGGGGCAACTGCTATTGATGGCGATGTATGCGTGTGCGATGTATTTCGTCGTACGCATCTTGTTGCCGGAAGCTCAGCGCTGGCAGTTGTTCAGCTATCTGGTCCTGGGTTTTTCCGGGCTGGTACTGGTGTTGCAGCCAGTGCCGGGATGGGGTGGCAGGGTGCGCCAGGCACACCCTTGACCCGAGTCGACGTCAGTGGAAACGATGGACGTTCGACAATTGCTTGTTTACCTTGGCGTTCTTGCGGTAGATCAGCGCCATCTTGCCGATGACCTGCACCAGATCCGCTTTGCCGGCCTTGCACAATTGGGCAATGGCTTCCAGGCGCGACTCGCGCTCGAGGATGTTGAGCTTGATCTTGATCAGCTCGTGATCGCTCAAGGCGCGTTCAAGTTCGGCTAATACACCTTCGGTCAAACCGTTGTCAGCCACAGTCAATACTGGTTTCAGATGGTGGCCAATGGATTTGTACTGTTTCTTCTGCTCTTGAGTGAGCGGCATAATCTGACCCCTGCGTCTGATCTTGTAAAAAGCGGCGGCCAGTTTACCCGAGCGAGTCCGGGACCGCCCAGTTAATCACGACCCGTTTTATTTTGAGGTGGCCCGTGGCCCGTTCCAAAACTAGCCATAACTGGCTGAAAGAGCACTTCAACGACCCATTCGTCAAAATGGCGCAAAAAGATGGGTACCGTTCCCGTGCCAGCTACAAACTGCTGGAGATCCAGGAAAAGGACCGCCTTATCCGTCCTGGCATGAGTGTGATCGACCTGGGGGCCGCCCCGGGTGGCTGGTCGCAGGTGACCAGTCGTCTGATTGGTGGTCAGGGGCGCCTGATTGCCTCGGACATCCTGGAAATGGACAGCATTCCCGATGTGACCTTTATTCAAGGGGACTTCACTGAGGATGCAGTACTGGCGCAGATCCTCGAGGCGGTCGGAAATTCTGAAGTTGACCTTGTGATTTCCGATATGGCCCCCAATATGAGTGGGTTAGCAGCCGTGGATATGCCGCGAGCGATGTTCCTGTGTGAGTTGGCGCTGGATCTTGCTGGTCGGGTCTTGCGTCCAGGTGGTGATTTTCTGATCAAGATCTTCCAGGGTGAAGGCTTCGATGAGTACCACAAGAGCGTGCGGCAGATGTTCGAGAAAGTGCAGATGCGCAAACCGTCATCATCTCGTGACCGTTCTCGGGAGCAATACTTGCTGGGTCGCGGCTTCCGTGGTCGTAGTGAGTAAGTAAGAGTTTTGACTGGGGTGATAGGATTTTCGTATTTCGCCCCGTCAGATTAAGCGCATATTGTGTAGTCTAAGTTTCACATAGGGTTACAGACAGCGCCTGCCAGAGCTGTAGGTAATGTAGTAAGTTAGGCCGGTGAATATCATGCGAAGCGCGCGCCAGTAGCGGAGCTTGCTTCAGAGGGTAGTTAATTGAACGACATGGCAAAGAATCTGATCCTGTGGTTGATCATCGCCGCCGTCTTGGTGACGGTGATGAACAACTTCTCCAGCCCTAACGAGCCGCAGACCCTCAACTATTCCGACTTCATCCAGCAAGTTAAGGATGGCAAGGTCGAGCGCGTAGCGGTTGATGGCTACGTGATTACCGGCAAGCGCAACGATGGCGACAGCTTCAAGACCATTCGTCCTGCCATTCAGGACAATGGCCTGATCGGCGACCTGGTGGACAACCACGTGGTGGTCGAAGGCAAGCAGCCTGAACAGCAAAGCATCTGGACTCAACTGCTGGTGGCCAGCTTCCCGATCCTGGTGATCATCGCGGTGTTCATGTTCTTCATGCGCCAGATGCAGGGTGGTGCCGGAGGCAAGGGCGGGCCGATGAGTTTCGGCAAGAGCAAGGCGCGCTTGCTGTCTGAAGATCAGGTGAAAACTACCTTGGCTGACGTTGCCGGTTGCGACGAGGCCAAGGAAGAAGTAGGTGAGTTGGTTGAATTCCTCCGTGACCCAGGCAAGTTCCAGCGTCTGGGCGGTCGTATTCCTCGCGGCGTGTTGATGGTGGGCCCACCAGGTACCGGTAAGACGTTGCTGGCCAAAGCCATCGCTGGTGAAGCCAAGGTGCCTTTCTTCACCATTTCCGGTTCCGACTTCGTCGAGATGTTCGTCGGGGTGGGTGCCAGCCGCGTCCGTGACATGTTCGAGCAAGCCAAGAAGCATGCTCCTTGCATCATCTTCATCGACGAGATCGACGCCGTCGGTCGTCACCGTGGCGCCGGCATGGGCGGCGGTCATGATGAGCGTGAGCAGACCCTCAACCAGTTGCTGGTTGAGATGGATGGCTTCGAAATGAACGACGGCATTATCGTGATCGCCGCGACCAACCGTCCTGACGTACTGGACCCGGCCTTGCTGCGTCCGGGCCGTTTCGACCGTCAGGTCGTGGTTGGCCTGCCGGACATTCGCGGTCGCGAACAGATTCTCAAGGTGCACATGCGTAAAGTGCCAATGGGCGACGACGTTGCACCTGCGGTAATCGCCCGCGGTACCCCGGGTTTCTCCGGTGCCGACCTGGCGAACCTGGTCAACGAGGCCTCGCTGTTTGCGGCGCGTACCGGCAAGCGCATCGTTGAAATGAAGGAATTCGAACTGGCCAAGGACAAGATCATGATGGGCGCGGAGCGCAAATCCATGGTCATGTCCGAAAAAGAGAAGCAGAACACGGCTTATCACGAAGCTGGCCACGCCATTGTTGGTCGTGTCGTGCCCGAGCATGACCCGGTCTACAAGGTGTCGATCATTCCTCGCGGCCGGGCCTTGGGTGTCACCATGTTCCTGCCGGAAGAAGATCGCTACAGCCTCTCCAAGCGTGCCCTGATCAGCCAGATCTGCTCGCTCTACGGCGGTCGTATCGCTGAAGAAATGACCCTTGGCTTCGACGGCGTGACCACCGGCGCCTCCAACGACATCATGCGTGCCAGCCAGATCGCGCGGAACATGGTGACCAAATGGGGTCTTTCCGAGAAGCTTGGTCCGCTGATGTATGCCGAAGAAGAGGGTGAGGTGTTCCTGGGGCGCAGCGCGGGTAGCCAGCATGCGAGCCTGTCTGCGGAAACGGCGAAACTGATCGACTCCGAGGTGCGTAGCATCATCGATCAGTGCTACGGCACCGCCAAGCAGATCCTGACGGACAACCGCGACAAGCTGGACGCCATGGCAGACGCCCTGATGAAGTACGAAACCATCGACGCTGATCAGATCGACGACATCATGGCAGGGCGTACTCCACGCGAACCTCGTGATTGGGAGGGAGGCTCGGGTACTCCTCCTCCAGTAGTGCAGAATGAGCGTCCGGAAACACCCATTGGCGGCCCAGCAGCCGACCACTAAGGTTTTAAATGACTTCTGTTCCTTCCTCCACCCGGTTGCCTTGCGGCAACCGGGTTCTTGATTTGGCCCGTGCGCATGTCATGGGCATCTTGAATGTAACTCCCGACTCCTTCTCTGATGGTGGCCGCTTCAGCCAGCTTGATCTGGCTTTGCGGCATGCCGAGGCCATGGTTGCGGCCGGTGCTACGCTGATTGATGTCGGTGGCGAATCCACTCGCCCGGGTGCCCGTGCGGTATCGCCGCTGGAGGAGTTGGAGCGAGTCGCGCCTGTGGTCGAGCGCATCCACCGTGAGTTGGATGTGATCATTTCTGTTGATACCTCGACGCCGGCGGTGATGCGTGAAACCGCTCGCCTCGGCGCAGGGCTGATCAATGACGTTCGTTCATTGCGCCGGGAGGGGGCCCTGGATGCGGCGGCGGCCACTGGCTTGCCGGTGTGTCTGATGCACATGCTGGGTGAGCCCGGTGATATGCAGGACAACCCGCATTATCAGGACGTGACCCGAGAGGTTGCCGAGTTCCTGGTTGAGCGCATGGCCCAGTGTGCGTCAGTGGGCATCGGTCCAGAGCGGATTGTGCTCGATCCGGGCTTTGGCTTTGCCAAGACCCTGCAACACAACCTGAGCCTGTTCAAGCATATGGATGCCTTGCATGCCCTTGGGCGCCCGTTGTTGGTTGGGGTGTCGCGCAAGAGCATGATTGGCCAGGCCTTGAATCGCCCCGTAGGTGAGCGATTGCACGGCAGTCTGGCACTAGCGGCCCTGGCAGTGTCCAAGGGCGCGAAAATTATCCGTGTCCATGATGTCGCCGAGACCGTGGATGTGGTGCGAATGATTGCGGCAGTGGAATCCGCCGAATAAGAATGATGGAGTACTTATGACTAAAAAATACTTTGGCACCGACGGCATCCGCGGCCGTGTAGGCGAATTCCCTATCACTCCTGATTTCATGCTCAAGCTCGGCTGGGCCGCTGGCATGGCTTTTCGCAGCATGGGCGCCTGCCGCGTGCTGGTGGGCAAGGACACGCGTATCTCCGGGTACATGTTCGAGTCTGCACTGGAGGCCGGGTTGTCTGCAGCTGGTGCCGATGTGATGCTCCTGGGGCCGATGCCGACTCCGGCCATTGCTTACCTGACGCGTACCTTCCATGCGGAGGCGGGCATCGTTATCAGTGCCTCGCACAATCCCCATGATGACAACGGCATCAAGTTCTTCTCGGGCGAAGGCACCAAGCTGCCTGACGAGGTCGAGCTGATGATCGAGGAGTTGCTGGATGCGCCGATGACCGTGGTCGAGTCGAGCAAGCTCGGCAAGGTGTCGCGGATCAACGACGCTTCAGGGCGTTATATCGAATTCTGCAAAAGCAGCGTGCCTTCCAGCACCAGCTTCGCTGGTTTGAAAGTTGTTCTCGACTGCGCTCATGGTGCGACCTACAAGGTGGCACCAAGCGTGTTCCGCGAGTTGGGCGCGCAGGTCACTGTGCTGTCCGCGCAGCCCAATGGTTTGAACATCAACGAGAACTGCGGCTCGACCCACATGGGCCAATTGCAGGCGGCTGTCCTGGCCGAGCATGCGGACCTGGGTATTGCCTTTGATGGCGACGGTGACCGGGTGCTGATGGTCGATCAGACTGGCGCGATCGTGGATGGTGACGAGTTGCTGTTCATCATCGCTCGCGACCTGTATGAGCGTGACAAGCTGCAAGGCGGCGTGGTCGGAACGCTCATGAGCAACCTGGGGCTGGAGCTGGCCCTGGCGGACTTGGGCATCCCCTTTGTCCGGGCCAACGTCGGTGACCGCTATGTGATCGCCGAGCTGCTGGAGCGCAATTGGCTGGTAGGTGGCGAAAACTCCGGGCACATCGTGTGCTTCCGTCATGCTACTACCGGGGATGCGATCATTGCCGCACTGCAGGTGCTGATGGCGCTCAAGGCTCGTGGTGAAAGCCTGGCCCAGTCCCGTCAGGGGCTGCGCAAGTGTCCTCAGGTGCTGGTCAATGTGCGCTTTGGCGGCGGTGAGAACCCGGTCGAGCATCCTGCGGTGAAAGAGGCTTGCGAGCGTGTCACGGCCGCTATGGCTGGGCGTGGTCGGGTTCTGTTGCGCAAGTCGGGTACTGAGCCTCTGGTGCGCGTGATGGTTGAAGGCGACGACGAAGCTCAGGTTCGCGCTTACGCCGAAGAGCTGGCGAAACTGGTTGCTGAAGTTTCTGCCTGATTTCGGCTTGCCAGTGTTGTTTTGGTTGGGTAACATCTGCGCCCACTTTGACCGACGAGGTACAGCATGCGTCGCCCTATGGTAGCTGGTAACTGGAAGATGCACGGTACCCGCGCCAGCGTCGCTGAGCTGATCAACGGCCTTCGTCATCTGGCCTTGCCAAGCGGTGTTGATGTCGCGGTATTCCCGCCTTGCTTGCATATCAATCAAGTGATTGATGGCTTGAAGGGTAAGTCGATTCAGGTCGGCGCGCAGAACTCTGCGGTGGAATCCATGCAAGGTGCATTGACGGGCGAGATCGCCCCGAGTCAGTTGGTGGATGCAGGTTGTTCCCTGGTGCTGGTTGGGCACTCCGAGCGCCGCCTGATCATGGGTGAGCGTGACGCGACTCTCAATCGCAAGTTCGCAGCGGCGCAGGCCTGTGGCTTGAAGCCGGTTCTGTGTGTAGGGGAGACCCTCGAGCAGCGCGAAGCCGGGAAGACTCTAGAGGTTGTCGGGCGTCAGCTGGGCAGCATCATCGAAGAGTTGGGTGTTGGTGCGTTCGCCAATGCAGTTATCGCTTACGAGCCGGTCTGGGCCATTGGTACCGGGCTGACTGCGACACCGCAACAGGCGCAGGATGTGCACGCAGCTATCCGCGCGCAGTTGGCGGCAGAAAATTCTGAAGTGGCACGAGGTGTGCGGCTTCTATACGGCGGCAGCGTGAAGGCGGCCAATGCGGTCGAACTGTTCGGCATGCCGGATATCGATGGGGGGCTCATTGGTGGAGCTTCCCTGAATGCAGATGAGTTCGGTGCGATCTGTCGCGCCGCGGGAAACTGAAAAAATGCTGGAAACAGTCGTAGTCGTTTTTCATCTGCTGGGTGCCCTGGGCGTAGTTGCTCTGGTTTTGCTGCAGCAGGGTAAAGGTGCGGATGCTGGCGCGTCTTTCGGTGCAGGTGCTTCAAATACTGTGTTCGGAAGCCAAGGTTCCTCTACCTTTCTTAGTAAGTTTACTGCTATACTTGCCGCCGGTTTCTTCATAACCAGCTTGGGGTTAGGTTACTTTGCTAAAGAGAAAGCTCACCAGCTGACTCAAGTAGGTTTGCCAGATCCAGCAGTGCTTGAAGTACCAAAGCAAAAACCGGCTTCTGATGATGTCCCGGTGCTCCAAGAGCAAAAGTCGGCCAACAGCGCGACTGACGTACCTCCAGCTCCAGAGCAGAAGTAAGAAGAGTTTCACGCAGTAACGTAGTCTATGCCGAGGTGGTGGAATTGGTAGACACGCAACCTTGAGGTGGTTGTGCCCATAGGGTGTAGGGGTTCGAGTCCCCTTCTCGGTACCAATTATCAGGAGAGCCCGCTGTTGCGGGCTTTCTTGTAGGTGGAAGGTTACATTGACCCAAAAAGGGATCAGTCGTATACTTCCGCCCCAGCTTTGTCGCGGGGTGGAGCAGTCTGGTAGCTCGTCGGGCTCATAACCCGAAGGTCGTCGGTTCAAATCCGGCCCCCGCAACCAGTTTTAGCGGAGCCCCTTTTCAGGGGCTTTTTGTTAGCTGGACACTTTACAACGCCGCTATTCAACGGCGTTTCCGGGATGGGCGCTTCGCCCATTTTTTATTTGCACAAGCATGCACGAGGGGGTTCAGGTGTCGAGCAAGCTAGAACAGTTGCAGGCCTTGTTGGCCCCGGTGGTCGTGGCCCTTGGCTATGAATGCTGGGGTATTGAGTTTTCGGCTCAGGGTCGCCACTCATTGTTGCGCGTTTATATCGATAAAGAAGGCGGCGTGCTGGTGGACGATTGCGCCATCGTCAGCCGTCAGATCAGTGGTGTTCTCGACGTAGAAGATCCGATTTCCGTTGAATACACCCTTGAAGTTTCCTCTCCTGGCATGGAACGCCCACTGTTCACTCTTGAACAGTTTGCCAAGTATGTCGGTGAGCAAGTGAAGATCAAACTGCGCTCGCCCTTCGAAGGTCGGCGTAATTTTCAGGGCCTTCTCCGCGGGGTGGAGGAACAGGATGTCGTGGTGCAAGTGGATGACCATGAGTTCCTGTTGCCGATCGATATGATCGACAAGGCCAACATAATTCCCAGTTTTGACTGAGACGCGGATCCCGCGGATCCAATGGCTTGCGAAAGGCGAGGCGTACGATGAGCAAAGAAGTACTGCTGGTTGTTGAGTCGGTATCCAATGAAAAGGGTGTACCGGCAAGCGTAATTTTTGAAGCGCTGGAGCTGGCCCTGGCCACTGCTACCAAGAAGCGTTTTGAGGACGAAGTAGACCTGCGTGTGGAAATCAATCGCCACACCGGTTCCTACGAAACTTTCCGTCGCTGGACGGTGGTCGAAGAGGCCGACCTGGATGATCCAGCGGTCGAGACCTGGTTGAGCAAGGCTCGCGAAACCCATCCCGACGCCAAAGTCGGTGATGTGATCGAAGAAAAGATCGAATCCATCGAGTTCGGCCGCATCGCTGCCCAGACCGCCAAGCAGGTCATCGTGCAGAAGGTTCGCGAAGCCGAGCGCGCACAGGTAGTTGATGCCTATCGCGAGCGCCTGGGGGAAATCATCTCCGGCACCGTGAAAAAAGTGACACGTGACAACGTGATCGTCGACCTGGGTAACAACGCCGAGGCGTTGCTGGCCCGTGAAGACATCATCTCCCGTGAGACTTTCCGGGTTGGCGTGCGTCTGCGCGCGCTGCTCAAGGAAATCCGCACCGAGAACCGCGGCCCGCAGCTGATCCTGTCGCGTACCGCGCCGGAAATGCTGATCGAGCTGTTCCGTATCGAGGTGCCGGAAATTGCCGAAGGCCTGATCGAAGTAATGGCCGCCTCCCGTGATCCGGGTTCGCGGGCCAAGATCGCAGTTCGCTCCAAGGACAAGCGCATCGACCCGCAGGGCGCGTGCATTGGTATGCGCGGTTCGCGCGTCCAGGCCGTTTCCGGTGAGTTGGGTGGCGAGCGTGTGGATATCGTCCTGTGGGATGAGAACCCGGCGCAGTTCGTGATCAACGCCATGTCGCCGGCCGAAGTCGCGGCAATTATCGTCGACGAAGATGCCCATGCCATGGACATCGCCGTTGGCGCAGACAATCTGGCTCAAGCCATCGGTCGTGGTGGTCAGAACGTGCGTCTGGCCAGCCAACTGACTGGCTGGACCCTGAACGTGATGACCGAATCGGACATCCAGGCCAAGCAGCAAGCAGAAACCGGCGACATCCTGCGCAATTTCATCGACGAGCTGGAAGTCGATGAAGAACTGGCACAGGTTCTGGTTGATGAAGGCTTCACCAGCCTGGAAGAGATTGCCTACGTACCGCTGGAAGAAATGCTCAACATCGACGGCTTTGACGAAGATATCGTCAACGAGCTTCGCGCTCGGGCCAAGGATCGCTTGTTGACTAAAGCCATCGCTACTGAGGAAAAGCTGGCAGACGCCCATCCGGCCGAAGACCTGCTCTCGCTTGAGGGTATGGACAAGGATTTGGCGATGGAACTGGCGGTGCGCGGCGTAATTACCCGCGAAGACCTGGCCGAGCAGTCTATTGACGACCTGCTCGACATCGACGGCATTGACGATGATCGTGCCGGCAAGTTGATCATGGCCGCCCGAGCCCACTGGTTCGAGTAATTAGGCGCGGCCTGAGGAGAGAAGTGCATGACGCAAGTCACGGTGAAACAACTGGCCGATGAGGTCAAAACACCGGTAGAGCGCCTGCTGCAGCAGATGCGTGAGGCAGGTCTGCCGCACACCGCCGCCGAGGAACATGTGAGCGACAGTGAGAAGCAGTCGTTGCTGACTCACCTGAAAAGCAGCCACAAGGCGAAAGTGGAAGAACCACGCAAAATCACTTTGCAGCGCAAGACCACCAGCACCCTGCGGGTTGCTGGCAGCAAGAGCATCAGCGTTGAAGTGCGCAAGAAGAAAGTCTTCGTACAGCGCAGCCCGGAAGAAATCGAAGCCGAGCGTCAACGCGAACTGGAAGAACGTCGCGCAGTAGAAAATGCTGCTCGTCAGAAGGCTGAAGAAGAAGCCAAGCGTCGCGCCGAAGAAGAAGCGCGTCGCCAGCCTGCTCCGGTTGCCGAGCCGGTTGCTGCGCAAGCAGCAGCTCCTGCTCCAGCACCTGTAGTCGAGCCTGTGCAGGAAGCTCCGGTGGCCACTGCGGCTCCAGCAGCTGACGCGCGCAAGAAAGACGAACAGCGCCGTCCGGACAAGACCCGCAACGACGACAACCGTCGTGGCGGCGATGGCGAGCGCAAAAATGCTCCGCATCGTGCTTCGGTCAAGGAAAAGGCGCCAGCTCCGCGCGTTGCCCCACGTACCACCGACGAAGAAAGCGATGGCTTCCGTCGTGGTGGTCGCGGCAAGGCCAAGCTGAAGAAGCGCAATGCCCACGGTTTCCAGAGCCCAACCGGGCCAGTGGTACGTGACGTGCAGATCGGCGAGACCATCACTGTGGGCGAACTGGCCCAGCAGATGTCGGTCAAGGCTGCCGAAGTCATCAAGTTCATGTTCAAGCTGGGTACTCCAGCCACCATCAACCAGGTTCTGGACCAGGAAACTGCCCAGCTGGTTGCTGAAGAACTGGGCCACAAAGTGACCCTGGTCAGCGACACCGCCCTGGAAGATTCCCTGGCCGAGTCCCTGAAGTTCGAAGGTGAAGCGGTTGCCCGTGCGCCGGTCGTGACCGTAATGGGCCACGTTGACCACGGTAAGACCTCGTTGCTGGACTACATCCGTCGCGCCAAAGTGGCCGCGGGCGAGGCCGGCGGCATCACCCAGCACATCGGTGCCTACCACGTAGAAACCGAGCGCGGCATGGTCACCTTCCTCGACACCCCTGGTCACGCCGCGTTTACCGCCATGCGTGCCCGTGGTGCCAAGGCCACCGACATTGTGATCCTGGTGGTTGCAGCGGACGACGGCGTGATGCCGCAGACCGTTGAAGCCGTTCAGCACGCACAAGCTGCCGGCGTTCCGCTGGTGGTTGCGGTGAACAAGATCGACAAGCCGGGCGCCGACCTGGACCGTATCCGCAGTGAGCTTTCGGTTCACGGCGTGACGTCCGAAGACTGGGGTGGTGATACTCCATTCGTACCGGTCTCCGCGAAAATGGGTACCGGTGTCGACGACCTGCTGGAAGCTGTTCTGCTGCAGGCCGAAGTCCTGGAACTCAAGGCGACTCCTTCGGCCCCGGGCCGTGGTGTCGTGGTCGAGTCCCGCCTCGACAAGGGCCGCGGCCCGGTAGCTACCGTGCTGGTTCAGGACGGTACGCTGCGTCAAGGCGACATGGTGCTGGTCGGTTCGAACTATGGCCGCGTGCGCGCCATGCTCGACGAGAACGGCAAGCCAATCAAGGAAGCCGGTCCTTCCATTCCGGTCGAGATCCTCGGCCTGGACGGTACTCCGGACGCTGGCGACGAGATGAGCGTGGTTGCCGACGAGAAGAAAGCCCGTGAAGTGGCTCTGTTCCGTCAAGGCAAGTTCCGCGAGGTCAAGCTGGCCCGTGCTCACGCCGGCAAGCTGGAAAACATCTTCGAAAGCATGGGCCAGGAAGAGAAGAAGACGCTCAACATCGTCCTCAAATCCGACGTCCGTGGTTCGCTGGAAGCTCTGCAAGGCGCTCTGAACGGCCTGGGCAACGACGAAGTGCAAGTGCGCGTAGTGGGCGGCGGCGTCGGTGGTATCACCGAAAGCGACGCCAACCTGGCACTGGCCTCCAACGCTGTACTGTTCGGCTTCAACGTGCGTGCCGATGCCGGCGCACGCAAGATCGTCGAGCAGGAAGGTCTGGATATGCGTTACTACAACGTGATCTACGACATCATCGAAGACGTCAAGAAAGCCCTGACCGGTATGCTGGGCAGCGACGTTCGGGAGAACATCCTGGGTGTTGCCGAAGTTCGCGACGTGTTCCGCTCGCCGAAGTTTGGCGCGATCGCCGGTTGCATGGTCATCGAAGGTGTCGTGCACCGTAACCGTCCAATCCGCGTACTGCGTGAAGACATCGTTATCTTCGAAGGCGAGCTGGAATCCCTGCGCCGCTTCAAGGATGACGCCTCTGAAGTACGTGCCGGCATGGAATGCGGTATCGGCGTGAAGAGCTACAACGACGTCAAAGTCGGCGACAAGATCGAAGTCTTCGAGAAGGTCCAGGTTGCTCGCAGCCTCTGACTCGCGCACTTCAAGAGCCCTGATGGCCGCTCGCATGCAAATGCACGGCGCCCTCGGCGGCCTCTAAACGCAACGCCCGGTCTGGCTTCTGCCAGGCCGGGCGTTTGCCGCTTTCAGACCACACGGGTTTCACCGTGAGGCAGTAACAGGTAACAAGACATGGCAAAAGAATACAGCCGTACCCAACGTATCGGTGATCAGATGCAGCGCGAACTGGCGCAACTGATCCGTCGTGAAGTCAAGGATCCACGCGTCGGACTGGTGACCATCACCGCCGTGGAAGTCAGCCGCGACGTCGGCCACGCGAAGATCTTCATCACCGTGATGGGCCAGGAAAACACCGAGCAGATCGCCCAGAGCATCAAGGTGCTGAACTCGGCGGCAGGTTTCCTGCGCATGCAATTGGCCAAGGAAATGAAGCTGCGCAGCGTGCCGCAACTGCACTTCCATTACGACGAGAGCGTGGCCCGCGGGGCGCACCTGTCGGCCCTGATCGAGCGTGCCGTGGCTGAAGACAGCCAGCATGGCGACGCGCCTGCCCCTGAAGACGCCAAGGAGTAAGCGGTGGCTCAGGTCAAGCGTATCCGTCGTAACGTCAGCGGCATCATCCTCCTGGACAAGCCGCTGGGCTTCACCTCCAACGCGGCGCTGCAGAAGGTCCGTTGGCTGCTCAACGCCGAGAAGGCCGGCCACACCGGTAGCCTCGACCCCCTGGCCACCGGCGTTTTGCCGCTGTGCTTTGGCGAGGCCACCAAGTTCTCGCAATACCTGCTCGATTCCGACAAGGGTTACGAAACCCTGGCTCAGTTGGGCAAGACCACCACCACCGCGGACGCTGAAGGCGAAGTTTTGCAGACCCGCGAAGTGACCGTTGGTCGTGCCGATATCGAGGCGGTATTGCCGGAGTTTCGTGGCGAAATCAAGCAGATACCGCCGATGTACTCGGCCCTCAAGCGCGATGGCCAGCCACTCTACAAACTGGCTCGTGCAGGGGAAGTGGTGGAGCGTGAACCGCGTTCTGTTACTATTGCGCGCTTGGAATTGCTCGCCTTCGAAGGTGACACTGCTCGCCTGGCGGTGGACTGCAGCAAAGGCACCTATATCCGCACCCTGGTGGAAGATATCGGTGAAAAGCTCGGCTGTGGTGCCTACGTTGCAGAACTGCGACGGACCCAGGCCGGACCTTTCAGCCTGGCCCAGACGGTCACCCTGGAAGAGCTTGAAGCAGTGCACGCCGAAGGCGGCAACGAAGCGGTAGACCGCTTCCTGATGCCATCGGACAGCGGTCTGCTGGATTGGCCGCTGCTGCAGTTCTCGGAGCACAGCGCGTTCTACTGGCTCAACGGCCAGCCGGTACGTGCCCCGGATGCACCGAAGTTCGGCATGGTGCGGGTACAGGATCACAACGGTCGCTTCATCGGTATCGGTGAAGTGAGCGAAGACGGGCGCATCGCGCCGCGTCGACTGATTCGGTCAGAATGACCGGACGAGGGTGGCTGTTAACAGGCACGGTCACTACTCATTTATAGATACAGGGATTTGTCCCTGGCCTGTTGAAACTGTTCTTGAACAGTTTCCTGATATAAGGATTGCCCACATGGCACTCAGCGTTGAAGAAAAAGCTCAGATCGTAACCGACTACCAGCAAGCTGTTGGTGACACTGGTTCGCCAGAAGTGCAAGTTGCACTGCTGACCGCCAACATCAACAAACTGCAAGGTCACTTCAAAGCCAACGGTAAAGACCACCACTCCCGTCGTGGCCTGATCCGCATGGTAAACCAGCGTCGTAAGCTGCTGGACTACCTGAAAGGCAAGGACCTGAGCCGTTACAGCACCCTGATCGGTCGTCTGGGTCTGCGTCGCTAATCAGCGATTGCGCTATGAGGTTGGTTGTTTGCCATGCGTCAGCGGTTTTTCCGCCGGCGTATGGCAGGCTTCCAGCCTCAAGTTTTATCTGCTGCACTGTTTTACCTGGACAATAAAGGCTGGGCCGATTCCCCGCATTGCCCAAGAATTTCGCAAGAAGCAAGTTTCCCCAAGAGCCACAAAGAAGGTAGGACACCGTGAACCCGGTAATCAAAAAATTCCAGTTCGGTCAGTCGACCGTAACCCTCGAGACTGGCCGTATCGCCCGTCAGGCCTCCGGCGCAGTATTGGTCACCGTTGACGACGACGTCAGCGTATTGGTGACCGTGGTTGGCGCCAAGCAAGCCGATCCAGGCAAGGGCTTCTTCCCTCTGTCTGTTCACTACCAGGAAAAGACTTACGCTGCCGGTAAGATCCCTGGCGGTTTCTTCAAGCGCGAAGGCCGTCCTTCCGAGAAAGAAACCCTGACCTCGCGTCTGATCGACCGTCCGATCCGCCCTCTGTTCCCAGAAGGCTTCATGAACGAAGTGCAGGTTGTCTGCACCGTGGTTTCCACCAGCAAGAAGACCGATCCGGACATCGCTGCGATGATCGGTACCTCGGCTGCCCTGGCGATCTCCGGCATTCCTTTCGACGGCCCGATCGGCGCCGCTCGCGTGGCTTTCCACGAAAGCACCGGCTACCTGCTGAACCCGACCTACGAGCAACTGGCTGCTTCGAGCCTGGACATGGTCGTGGCCGGTACCGAAGAAGCCGTACTGATGGTTGAATCGGAAGCCAAAGAGCTGACCGAAGACCAGATGCTGGGCGCTGTACTGTTCGCCCACGACGAATTCCAGTCGGTGATCAAGGCTGTCAAAGAGCTGGCCGCCGAAGCTGCCAAGCCTACCTGGGACTGGGCTGCTGCCCCAGAAGCCACCGAACTGCTGGGCGCTATCCGTGCCGAGTTCGGCGAAGCCATCTCCCAGGCTTACACCATCACCGTCAAGGCCGACCGTTACGCTCGCCTGGGCGAGCTGAAAGACCTGGTGGTCGCCAAGCTCTCCGGTGAAGAAGGCCAGCCTTCGGCGTCCGACGTCAAAGCCGCTTTCGGCGAGATCGAATACCGCACCGTTCGCGAAAACATCGTCAACGGCAAGCCGCGTATCGACGGCCGCGACACCCGCACCGTACGTCCGCTGAACATCGAAGTTGGCGTACTGCCCAAGACTCACGGTTCGGCCCTGTTCACCCGTGGCGAAACCCAGGCCCTGGTGGTTGCGACCCTGGGTACTGCCCGTGACGCACAGCTGCTGGACACCCTGGAAGGCGAGAAGAAAGACCCCTTCATGCTGCACTACAACTTCCCTCCGTTCTCGGTGGGCGAGTGTGGTCGCATGGGCGGCGCTGGTCGTCGTGAAATCGGTCACGGCCGCCTGGCCCGTCGTTCGGTCCAGGCCATGCTGCCAGCCGCCGACGTGTTCCCTTACACCATCCGCGTAGTATCGGAAATCACCGAGTCCAACGGTTCCAGCTCCATGGCTTCCGTGTGCGGTGCTTCCCTGGCGCTGATGGACGCTGGTGTACCAATGAAGGCGCCGGTTGCCGGTATCGCCATGGGCCTGGTCAAGGAAGGCGAGAAGTTCGCAGTCCTGACCGACATCCTGGGTGACGAAGACCACCTGGGCGACATGGACTTCAAGGTAGCCGGTACCGCCAAAGGCGTCACCGCGCTGCAGATGGACATCAAGATCAAGGGCATCACCGAAGAGATCATGGAGATCGCCCTGGGCCAGGCCCTGGAAGCTCGCCTGAACATCCTCGGTCAGATGAACCAGATCATCGGTCAGTCCCGTACCGAGCTGTCGGCCAACGCTCCGACCATGATCGCGATGAAGATCGACACCGACAAGATCCGTGACGTCATCGGTAAAGGCGGCGCCACCATCCGCGCGATCTGTGAAGAAACCAAGGCTTCGATCGACATCGAAGACGACGGCTCGATCAAGATCTTCGGCGAAACCAAGGAAGCTGCAGAGGCCGCGCGTCAGCGCGTTCTGGGCATCACCGCGGAAGCCGAGATCGGCAAGATCTACGTCGGCAAGGTTGAGCGCATCGTCGATTTCGGTGCCTTCGTCAACATCCTGCCGGGCAAGGACGGTCTGGTGCACATCTCCATGCTGAGCGACGCTCGCGTTGAGAAAGTCACCGACATCCTGAAAGAAGGCCAGGAAGTGGAAGTGCTGGTACTGGACGTGGACAACCGCGGCCGTATCAAGCTGTCCATCAAAGACGTGGCAGCAGCCAAGGCTTCGGGCGTTTAATCACCCTTTAGCCTTACGCTGAACAAGCAGGCGCCCCGACTGGTTCGGGGCGTTTTGCTATCTGCAATAAAAGCCTCTCGGTTGCCGGCCCGGGGCGCTGGTGCTAGGTTTTAGCCCACGCCGGTGTAGCTCAGTCGGTAGAGCAGCGCACTCGTAACGCGAAGGTCGCAGGTTCGATTCCTGTCTCCGGCACCACATTTCGGGTTGAGAGCAGTTTATGGCTGTCTAAACCCACCCTCCCAACAAAGTTCGCCAGGCTTTGAATAAGCGCCCTTGAAAGGCAGGAAACTACGGAGCACCCGCAAAAGTGTGCTCTGGAAGTTTCAGAGGTTCCCGGTGCTATTCAATTGAGCGCTCCTATAGTTGTTTGTGGACGTGCGCCTCATTGTTCATGCGGATTTAGCAGCCAGAGAGACTTGTATCAACGAAGACTTTCCGCGCCTGTACTCAGCATCCTGTACTGAGTTTCCGGCTTTATCTGGTTTCGGTGTTTTTGTGTCTGGACGAGGTTAGTGCCCAGTTGCTCACACCTGTGCGGGTCATGAACCGGGTGGTAGCAGCCAGGGGCATTGCGCATAATGACGCCCGCAAATCATGGAGTGACCGGTGTGAAGAAGTGGAAGTTGGCTTTGGCCGGCGTAGTGTCGCTGTCCCTTGCAGCCTGTGAGAAAGGACCCTCTTATGAGTTTGAAGGGGAATATTTTGCCGCTGAAGGCGAAGACTGCACGACGCCAACGAACACCAAAGACCTGGAGCAATATTTCTTAAGAATAACCAAGCAGGTACAGGGAGGAAGTGTGTTGTATTCCGCTGAGTTTCCTGCTGCTTCAAGGGCTCGGCTGCCTGTTGTCAGCGCGCAAAGCGTTTCACCAGGCGATGATAATGAACTGACTTTCAATTTCACTGAGACCAAGGTGCCGGAGAGTCGTCCAGAGAGTCCGACATTGAATTTCGTAGTCACTGTCATCCCTAATCAAAGCAAGGAAGGGTATCTATGGCTGACTAGAGCCGGGATCCTCATAGCCAAGGATGGGGAAGTAAAGGAGTTCGATATTCTCGATAATCTAAGAAGGCTTATCGATGTCGGGCAGACAGGAGCTTGCTTGAGAAAAGGAACAGCTACGGCTGTGGGTTCCTAGCTCCGTAACCTGGTGAAACACCGGCATGAAATATCGCTGCGGCTGCATCTGCGAAATCTCGTTCTCTGAGGGTGCTGCCGGGCTGGCGTCTGCCGATGGCTTGGAAAACCTGGAGTTTTTCTCCAATGGGTGCATCAGGTCATATAAATCGTGGGCCAAAGGTCCTATATTCGGTCCCTGTCTGAGTACCAGCATGCTGTTTTCAGATGATCCAGAATGGTTCTGAAGGCCAGATAAATCGAAGTTCACAACGATTTTTTGCGGCAGAGAGATCCCAACGATCCAGATCCATCTTCCATTCCCACGATCAGAGAGAACGAGATGATTCCTAAAGAGGCAAGAATCGACGTAGCGCTTGAAAGGTACCTGGCTGCCACGCCTTCCTTGCAAGAGGAAATCAGCGCCCTGAGCCCGGAAGAGCAGAAGCAGCAGGCGCAATGGGCGTTCGAGGACGAGGCGGAATCCCGCGGCATCGAGCCATGGGAACTGGTGCTCGATCTGGTGGCAGAAACACCGGAGGAACTGAAGGCCATGCGCCTGGAGGTGCATCAGGAAGTTGCTGAAGCGCTGGGCATGGACCTGGAGGACTATCTGCAGCTCAACGAGATCGACGGTTGAGCACGACGCCAGCCTGAACCAGGCTGGCGTTTTTCATGGCTCAGAGGCTCAAGCGCATGGACAGGTCCAGCGCTTTCACGTCCTTGGTCATGGCACCGATGGAAATGTAATCCACCCCGGTCTCGGCGATCGGGCGCAAGGTGCTTTCGTTGATCCCGCCACTGGCTTCGAGCTTGGCCTTGCCGGCGTTCAGGCGCACGGCCTCGCGCATGTCGTCCAGGCTCAGTTCGTCGAGCATGATGATGTCGGCCCCAGCGGCCAGGGCCTCCTTCAGTTCCTCCAGGCTTTCCACTTCCACTTCCACCGGCTTGCCCGGGGCGATCCTGTGGGCGGCGCTGATGGCCTGGGCGATACCGCCGCAGGCAGCGATATGGTTTTCCTTGATCAGGAAGGCGTCATACAGGCCGATGCGGTGGTTGTGGCAACCGCCGCAGGTGACCGCGTACTTCTGTGCCAGGCGCAGGCCCGGCAGGGTCTTGCGGGTATCCAGCAGCTTGACCTGGGTATCGGCGACAAAGTCCGCCAGGTACCGCGCGCGGGTGGCCACGCCGGACAGCAGTTGCAGAAAGTTCAGGGCACTGCGCTCGCCGGTGAGCAGCGAGCGGGCCGGGCCTTCGAGGTGGAAAAGCACCTGGTTGGGCACCACCCGCTCACCGTCGGCTACTTGCCAGTGCACAGCGACCCGCGGGTCCAGCTGGCGAAAGACCGCATCGACCCAGGCGGTGCCGGCGACTACTGCGGCTTCGCGGGTAATGATGGTGGCCTTGGCCAGACGTTCGGCCGGGATCAGTTGCGCGGTGATGTCGCCGCTGCCGATGTCTTCCAGCAACGCACGGCGCACGTTGGCTTCGATTTCGGCGGTCAGGTCGGCGAGGCGTAGATTCGGCATAACGGGCTCCACAAACAAAGTGCGCCGATTATAGGGCCAGGGGATCAGCGAACCCAAGGTGGCAAATGCCTGCAAGGCATTGGCGAACCTGTCCTGGATGGCTTTGTCTGATGAATAGGAGTGACTTTTCTTGAGTTGCTAGGGGTTATTTCGGAGGAGGCCACAGAGTCTGCTGGCGCAAGAGGGGACTTTTACAAGATAATATGACTTGTAATTGACGTCATAGCTTTGACGTGTCTTTGGCTTCCCCCTAAATGAAGTGCAGTGGAGTGCATGCGCCTCCGCTGAGAGCCGGCTGTGAGCGTCGTCGGCTTGACTGAATCTTGATCTCGAACCGAAGAAAAACCTTTCCAGGAGGCTTGGATGCACAACGACGGGAATGTAGTGCCTTTGCACAAGGCCGCTACAGATCAGGCGACCGCTTCGCCGCTTGCCCGCCTGCCTGTGATTCTGCTTCAGGTCCGAGACAAGGCCGCCCAGCAATTGCGCCACGGCTTGCAGGAACTGTTTGATAACGCTGATGACACCCTGTTCGAAATGGCCGATCGGGCCCGCAACAACGTCGAGCAAAACACCCTCTTCGAAGCCATGCGCGACCTGCGGCTGAAGCGCAAGAGCATCGAGCGCGGTTTCCTGGAGGCGTTCTTCCAGGCTTTTGCCTGCCTGGTGCAGTATGACCCGGCCATGGCCATTCCCCATGCCGTGGTCTACGA
Organism: Pseudomonas sp. GW822-FHT06D10; assembly: GCF_058799535.1. NCBI lineage: Bacteria > Pseudomonadati > Pseudomonadota > Gammaproteobacteria > Pseudomonadales > Pseudomonadaceae > Pseudomonas > Pseudomonas sp. GW822-FHT06D10. The sequence continues at coordinate 137,327 of NZ_JBXALN010000002.1, forward strand.
CCCATCACTGGATCCGTCCCACGATGACTTGGAAAAGACCGTCGCGGTGGATGCCATGGTGGCCAAGGTGCTCAACCGTGATGGCTTCGCCCTGGGGCAGTTGACGGAGCGCCTGAGTGTGCTGCTGGGGCGGCGCCTGGTGGATGGGGACAACCCCCTGGGGCCGGCGCTGCTCTGCGAGTATTTCCTCCAGGCCGGGCGCAGCCTGGGGGTGGAAATCAAGGTCAAGCTGATCATCCTCAAGTTGTTCGAGCGTTATGTGCTCAGCGATGCCGAACAACTCTATGCCGAAGCCAACCAACTGCTGATCGCCACCGGGATCCTGCCGGAACTGATGCCTGCTCCGGCCCGCCGGGCGGCCGATCGAGCCCAGGCCGAGGCCCGTGCGTCAGCGACCGAGGGGGGCACGGCGAAATCCAGCCAGTCGCAGCTCGACGAGAGCGTGCAGGAAGTTTTCGCCGCCCTGCAGACCCTGCTGTTTCATGTGCGTGGCAGCGTGGCGCCGACCCTGGAAGCCAGCGCCGAAACCCAGCCGATTTCCACCCGCGACCTCATGCGCCTGCTGTCGCACCTGCAGCAATACGTGCCGGCGCCCAGCGCCCAGGACGATTTCGACCTGCGCAACCAGTTGGAACAATTGCTCACCCGGGTCAGCGTCAAGAGCGGCAAATCCCGGGTGGTGGATGTGGCCGATGAAGACGTGATCAACCTGATCGCCATGCTCTTCGAATGCATTCTCGATGACCGCAACCTGCCCGACTCGCTCAAGGCGCTGATTGGCCGCCTGCAGATTCCCATGCTCAAGGTGGCGGTGCTGGACAAGAGTTTCTTCAGCCGCGGCAATCACCCGGCCCGGCGCCTGCTCAATGAGATCGCCGCTGCAGCCATGGGCTGGGGCGGTTGCGATGACCACCAGCGCGACAGTCTGTACCTGCGGATCGAGCAAGTGGTGCAACGCCTGCTCAGCGAGTTCAGCGATGACCCGGCGATCTTCTCCGAGCTGCTGGCGGACTTCCTGGCCTTCACTGCCGACGAGCGGCGTCGCGCCGAGTTGCTGGAGCAGCGTACCCGTGACGCCGAGGAAGGGCGGGCCAGGGCCGAGCTGGCCCGGCGCCGGGTAGAGCAGGCCCTGAATGACGCCCTGCTGGGCAAGGTGTTGCCGCAGAAGGTGGTGGATTTTGTCCGCGAAGCCTGGAGCCAGGTGATGCTGCTCAGTTGCCTCAAGCACGGCGACGACTCGCCAGAGTGGCAAACTGCGGAGCAGACCCTGCTGGAGCTGATCTGGAGCGTGCAGCGCCATGAACAGCCGGATACTGCCATGCGTCTGCTGGCGCTGGTGCCGGGGTTGCTCAAGGGCCTGCGCGAGGGTTTGAGCGCGGCGGCTTTCGATCCTTTCGCTACCAGCGAGTTCTTCAGCCAGCTGGAGCTCCTGCACTTGCAGGCATTCGAGCGCGAGGCTCAGGCCCCGCAACTGCAGGGTGCCGTACTGGAAGCAGACCCTGCACACATGATCGTGGTGGCCGAAGAGATTGTCCTGCCCAGTGCCGAAGAGGGCCCGCTGGAAGTCGCGCCGCTGGCGTTGCCGGCCAGCGACCCCAGCGTGCAATGGGTGGATCAACTGCGGCTTGGGGCCTGGGTCGAATTCCTGGAGGACGAGGACAACACCCTGCGCTGCAAACTGGCGGCGATTGTTCCCCATCCGGTGGCCAAATACGTGTTCGTCAACCGCACCGGCATGAAGGTGCTGGAGCGTACGCGCATGGGCCTGGCCCTGGAGTTCCAGCGCGGCGCAGTGCGCGCCCTGGATGACACCCTGCTGTTCGACCGCGCCCTGGAATCGGTGATCGGCAACCTGCAGCGACTCAATCACGGCAAGTGATCGCAACCCGAGGGGATAACGCGGCATACTGGGCCACCCAAGGCTTTAGTTGAAGGAATCGGTATGCGGCTGGACCCTGCCACGGGGTGGTGTCATGGCGTACGGCATTGCCCGTCACCCAATTTCAATGAACGTCCGGCGGGCGAGATTTCCCTGCTGGTGATTCACAACATCAGCCTGCCGCCGGGGCAGTTCGGCACCGGCAAGGTGCAGGAATTCTTCCAGAATCGCCTTGATGTCACAGAGCATCCCTATTTTGCCGGGATCGCCGATCTGCGTGTTTCTGCGCATTTTCTGATCGAGCGTGACGGCGCCGTCACCCAATTCGTTTCCTGCCTGGATCGGGCCTGGCATGCCGGTGTCTCGAGTTTCCAGGGGCGTGAGACGTGCAACGACTTTTCCCTGGGCATCGAACTGGAAGGCACCGATGATCAGCCTTTCAGCGATGCTCAATATCACTCGTTGATCAGCCTGAGCAGGCAACTGCGGCGGGCCTTCAGCGACATCACGCCACAACGGATCTGCGGGCATAGCGACATCGCGCCCGGGCGCAAGACCGACCCGGGCCCGGGATTCGACTGGGTACGCTTTCGTGCCGCCTTGGAGAAGGGGGAAGGACAATGAGTTTTCTGGTGTTGCTGTTGGCGGTGTGGATCGAGAAGTTCTCGGCCCTGCGCCAGCGGGTACAGCGTGATGGCTGGTGGCTGGGGGAACTGGCGCGGCTGGAGTCGAGCCCGCGTATGGCCGGGCATCCGTGGTGGCTGCTGATCGTCATGGTGTTGCTGCCGGTGGCGCTGCTCGGGCTGTTGCTGCTGGTGCTGGAGCCCATCGCTTATGGCTTGCTGGCGCTGCCGGTGCACCTGCTGGTGGTGATCTACGCCCTGGGTCGCGGCGATCTGCTGGGTGAGCTGGGCCCGTTCCGTGACGCCTGGCGGCGTGAGGATCTGCAAGCGGCAGCCCATGTCGCAGAACGTGACCTGGGCATCTGCGCCGAAAATGGCGAACAACTGCTGGAGCGAGTGCAGGGCCACCTGCTGTGGCAGGCCTTCCAGAGTTTCTTCGCGGTGATCTTCTGGTACTTCCTGCTGGGGCCGGTAGCGGCCCTGAGCTATCGCCTGTTGGCTCTCGCCGCCGAACATGGCAAGAACCCCGCCCTGGTCGAACGCGCGGGGCAGTTGCGACATGCCTTCGACTGGTTGCCGGTGCGCCTGCTGGCGGCGAGTTTTGCCCTGGTGGGCAACTTTGTCGCAGTCGGGCGGGTGATGCTCCACGAGTTGCTCAACTGGCATATCGGTGCCGCGCAGTTGGTGGAAAAGGTCGGCCTGGTGGCCGCGGAAATCCCGCCGCCGGAAGTCGGGCCCGAAGGTATCAATAGCCTGGATCGTATCTGGGAGCTGTTGTTGCGGGCGGCGGTGCTCTGGTACGCCGGCTTTGCCCTGTGGACCGTCCTGGCCTGAGGTAAGCAAGGGCTGGCCCCAACCGCCCACCGAGGGTTTTCTGGCGCAGCGCATCGCAGAGAGTGCGACGGCTGCGCCGTCGATCGGCAGCAAGCTCCCTCGCCACAGCCCGCGAGCGTCCCCTGGATGCCGCGCTGGCGGTTAACTTTAAGTTACAAAACCTCCCACGAAATTGAGCTATACAGACGGAGCGCCGAATAGTGGCTATCTGCTGCCTTCGCCTGCCTGCCAATAACAATAAAAGAAAAGGGAGACTTCTTTGTGAAGAGCTTGCTCTATCCCGCTGTCGCGCTGATGAACCGCCTGAGCTTCGGCATGAAGTTCAGCCTGATCAGCGTGCTGTTCTTTCTACCCATGCTGGTGACCAACTTCTATCTGGTGCGCGACTCCTACCGCGAATTCCAGGGCACCCGGGTCGAACTGCAAAGCCTCGACCTGCTGGGCAGCAGCCTGGCCCTGCGCCGAGACCTGGAAACCCTCAATAACCTGGTGCAGATCAACGCCAGCCTCGGTCAGTCCGGCAAGGCAGGGGACCTGGAAGGCAAGATCGTGGCCCTGGAGAAATCCGTGCTGGAACGCCTGCAGGCCTTGCAGGCGGTGACCACGGACCCACAGCAGGTGGAGGTCTTCAACGCCAAGCGCGATGAACTGGTTGCCGCCTTCAAGACCCAGCAAGTGGAAAGCTCGCTGCTGAACAAAAGCGGCCTGATCGGCAAGTTGCTGGGCAGCGCGCAGTTGTTCAGCCAGATCATCGCCAGCCAGTCGGGCCTGAGCCGCGATGGCCAGGGTGACATTCGCCAGCTCAGCGAGCTGATCACCAGCGTCACCCCGCAGGTTACCCAGATCCTCGGTGAAGGCCGGGCCATGGGCGCCTACTCCCTGGGCCAGGGGTTCCTCAATTCCTCGTCCAGCACGCGTTTCGACGAATTGCTGGTACAGATCGAAAAGCTCCAGGCCGAATACGGGCTCAAGTTGCAGGATGCCCTAGGGTCCAGCCGCGCTGCCCACGATGCTCTCGACACGCTGGCCACGACCAGCAAGGGCAGCCTCAAGCAGGCCAGCGAGCTGTTCGAGGAGCAGGTGGTGATGGCCGATACCCTGGATGCGCCCTGGCAGGCCTTCTACGACCAGGTCAGCGGGCTGATGGCGCAGACCTACCAGCTCAATGAAGGCACCTTGAAATTCCTGGATGTCGAGTTGCAAAAGCGCCTGGAGCAGAACCGTCGCCACATGGTGCTGCTGGTGGCGGCCCTGGCCCTGGTGTTTCTCTCCATCGTCTACCTGTACGGCGGTTTCTACGCTTCCACCCGCACCACTCTGCGGCGCCTGGGCGCAATGATGGACAAGGTAGCGGCGGGGGACATGACCGTCAGCTTCACCGCCCACAGCCGCGACGAACTGGGGGAACTGGGCAGTGTGTTCAACGGCACCGTGCTGAAAATCCACGACCTGATCGAGCGGGTTGGTCACACCGTCAGTGAGGTGGAGCGCCAGGCCGGGCAAGTGCAGAGTGTATCGGCCCAGAGCAATCAGGCCGTGGCTGGCCAGCGCACCCAGATCGAGCAAGTGGCCACGGCGATGAACCAGATGTCCGCCACCTCCCAGGAAGTGGCTCGCAGCGCCGCGGCGGCGGTCAGCAGCGCCCACAGCGTGAACGACGAAACCATCAGCGGCCGCGGGCTGGTGGAGTCCCAGCAGGGCAGCATTGCCCGGCTCGCCAGCGAGATCGACCAGTCGGTGCTGGTGATCAACCAGCTGGCCAGCGACAGCCAGTCCATCAGCCGGGTGCTGGAGGTGATCAAGAGCATCGCCGAGCAGACCAACCTGCTGGCCCTCAATGCGGCCATCGAGGCCGCGCGCGCCGGTGAGCAGGGCCGTGGTTTTGCGGTGGTCGCCGATGAGGTACGGACCCTGGCCAAGCGTACCCAGCAGTCCACCGAGGAAATCGAGGACATGATCGGCAAGCTGCATGGCGGCGTCAGCGCGGCGGTCAAGGCCATGGGCAGCAGCCACGCCATGGCCAACGGCACGGTGGACCAGTCGGAGAAGGTCCAGCAGGCGCTGGAAAACATCCTTGGTGCAGTAGGCATGATCGTCGACCAGAACCAGCAGATCGCCGCGGCCGTGGAGCAGCAGACCGCGGTGGCCCACGACATCGACCAGAACATCGTCGAGATCAATCGTGCCGGCGAGCGTACTGCCGAGGGCGCGCACCAGACCGAGGATGCCAGCCGGCAGTTGTCGGCCCAGGTGGTGCAACTGAAGCAATTGATCGGCGCTTTCCGCGTCTGAGCAACGTGCTCCCGCTCTTGGCGAGGCCCCGGAAACCAGGGGCTTCGCTGCTTTGCATACAATCGGTAGTAAATGAATGCTTTGTTTGTCGCGTGTTTCCTGTTTTCCTGCGCGTCTGATTTTTCAGCCCTGGTGATCCCGCAGGCTGTTCGACCAGTTGGCCATGTGCCTTGCATGGCCCTGAGGAAATACGTTGATGACTGCCACTTCTGGAATCCAGGGCCGCTGCGCCCATTGCCAGACCCTTCTTGAACTCGAACCCTGGCAACTCAATGCCATGGCGTTGCACGAACCCTTCAACTGCCACCATTGCCACAAACCGCTGAAGCTCAGTTGCCCCCAGCAGATCAAGCGCCTCAAGTCCCTGGGGTCGTTGGCCACCCTGCGCGCGACCCTGATCGTGCTGTGTGCCACGGTGCTACTGGTGACCCTGGTGCTGGAGTGGGTCGGGCTGGTGAGCCTGGGCCAGCAACTGAGCGTTTCCACGCTGATGCTGGCGAGCTACCTGCTGGTGATGGGGATTGCCCGTCGGCGCCAGCGCCGGCCACTGCTGCTACAGGCCGGCTGAAGACCAGCCGAACAGTTCGCAGGCGTTGCGGGTGCTGGCGCTGGCCAGTTGCTCGGAGGTGATGCCGATGATCTCTGCCAGGGCGGCGCAGATGGCCGGCAAATGCTGCGGGCTGTTGCGCTGGCCGGGGAACATCGCCGGGGCCATGTCCGGTGAATCGGTTTCCAGCACCACGGACTCCAGGGGCAACCCGGCGATCACCTTGCGCAAGCGCAGGGCCTGGGGCCAGGTAGCGGCGCCGCCCAAGCCCAGCTTGAAACCGAGCTTGAGGTATTCCCGGGCTTCCTCGCGGCTGCCGGCGAAGGCGTGGATGATGCCGCCGCGCTTGAGCTTGAAGCGCTTCAAGGTGGCGATCACCGCCGCGTGGCTGCGCCGCACGTGTAGCAGGGCGGGCAAGTGAAAGTCCGCTGCCAGCTGCAACTGGGCTTCGAACAGCGATTGCTGGCGTTCGCGGTCCAGTTGTTCAAGAAAGTAATCCAGGCCGATCTCGCCCACCGCGCACAGCTGCGGATGCCCCGCCAGGCGTGTCAGCCAGTCGCCCAGTTGCTTGAGGTCGGCGGGTTGATGAGCGTCCAGATAGACCGGGTGCAGGCCAAAGGCCGCGTATAACCTGGCATCGTTCTGCACCAGGTCCCAGACCCGCTGCCAATTGGCCTGATAGACCCCCAGCACCACCATTCGCGAGACTCCCCGGGCGCGGCTGTCCGCCAGCAGCGCCTCACGGTCGTCGTCGAAATCCGGAAAATCCAGATGGGTGTGGCTGTCGATCAGCTCCATGCTTCAAGCCTGTCGGATACGCTGTTTGAAGGTCCGCGCGATGGCCTGAACGCCAGGCTGGTAATGCGCTTCTTCAATCGCCGCCAAGGCCAGTTGCAGGGCTTTTTCGGCGATCAGTTGATGCTGCTGGGCCATGGCGTTGACCGGCAGCGGCAGGAAATCCAGCAACTGGGTATCGCCAAAGGTGCCCAGGCGCAGCGGCCGGGATTTGAGCGGGAAGTCGTGCAAGGCATCGAATACCCCTTGCAGCAGGACATAGGAGGTGGTCACCAGGGCATCCGGCAGATGACCCAGGCGCTGCAGCAGCTCTTCCATCAGCTGGCGGCCGCAATCACGACTGAAGGCTTCGCCGTGCTCGATCAGCACCTCGCCGCCGAAACCCTCGAGGGCCTGGCGGAAACCGGCGGCACGCTCCTGGCTGATGCTCAGTTCCGGGCGCGCACCGATCAGTACGATCTGCTTGGGCTCAGGCTCAAGCAGGCTCTGGGTCAGGTGCAGGCTGGCTTGCAGGTCATCGCTGATCACCGAGCAGAACAGCTCGGGCGGCATCACCCGGTCGATGGCGATGATCGGCAGGCCCTGGGCCTGCAACTGCTGGTAGCTGTCGTCTTCCGGCGGCAGGCAGCTGGCGACGAATAGCGCGTCGCAACGCCGGGCGCGGAACAGCTGGAGCAATTGTCGCTCGCTGTCCGGAGCGTCGTCGGAGCTGGCGATCAGCAGCTGATACCCTCGGGCCCGGGCGCCTTGCTCCAGCAGCTTGGCGATGCGTGCGTAGCTGGGGTTCTCCAGGTCCGGGAGAATGAAACCCAAGGTACGGGTGTGCCGGCTGCGCAAGCCGGCCGCCTGGGGGTTGGGCGTAAAGCCGTGTTCTTCCACCACCGCCCGCACCCGTTCCACGGTGGCGTTGCTGATGCGTTGTTGTTCGGCCTTGCCGTTGATGACGTAACTGGCGGTGGTCACAGACACACCGGCCAGGCGAGCGATATCACTGAGTTTCAACCCGGGATTTCCTTGTTTTTGGTGCTTGCCCCGATATTTTCGCCAATCCTACCTGATCTGGGCAGGCGACCAACGTCGGAACCGGCAATCGACCAGAAGGACTTCAAGCGCTCGAGATTATGGAGTAACGTACCAAACTTGCTAGATTAAACGTTTCAGCAAGCGTATTTTCTAGGCCCAAGCCCGAACGGAAAACGCCCCTGCCAGGCACCGAGTCCCGTTTGTGGCAGTAAAGACGCCTACGCTGCTTACTTAAAACAATACCTAGCGCCGCCCCCTGCCGCGCTAAATAGGAGAAGCCATGCTCGAGCTCACTGTAGAGCAGATATCCATGGGCCAGTCGGCTGTGGATAAGTCCGCGGCGTTGCACTTGCTGGCCGGCAAACTGGTGGCGGACGGCCTGGTGGCCGAGGGTTACCTGGCTGGTCTCCAGGCCCGCGAAGCCCAGGGCTCGACCTTTCTTGGCCAAGGCATCGCCATTCCCCACGGCACCCCGGAAACCCGCGACCAGGTCTTTGCCACCGGTGTGCGCCTGCTGCAGTTTCCCGACGGCGTGGATTGGGGCGACGGGCAGATCGTCTACCTGGCCATCGGCATCGCGGCCAAATCCGACGAGCATTTGCGACTCCTGCAACTCCTGACCCGCGCCCTGGGTGAAACCGACCTGGGCCAGGCCCTGCGTCGCGCCAGCTCTCCCCAGGCCCTGCTCAAGTTGTTGCAGGGCGCACCCCAGGAACTGGCGCTGGACGCACAGATGATCGGCCTCGGTGTGGCGGCGGAAGATTTCGAAGAGCTGGTCTGGCGCGGCGCTCGCCTGCTGCGCCAGGCCGAGTGCGTGAGCAACGGCTTTGCCGCGGTGCTGCAACAGGTGGAGGCGCTGCCCCTGGGTGACGGCCTGTGGTGGCTGCACAGCGAGCAGACCGTGCTGCGCCCGGGGCTGGCGTTCGTCACCCCGGACAAACCCATCCGCTACCTGGGCCAGCCCCTCAGCGGCCTGTTCTGCCTGGCCAGCCTGGGGGAAGCCCACCAGGCCCTGCTGGAGCGCCTGTGTGCGCTGCTGATCGAAGGCCGTGGCCAGGAATTGGGCCGCGCCACCAGCAGCCGCGCAGTCCTGGAAGTGCTCGGTGGCGAGTTGCCGGCGGACTGGCCCAGCGCCCGCATCGCCCTGGCCAACGCCCACGGCCTGCATGCGCGCCCGGCCAAGGTGCTGGCGCAACTGGCAAAGAACTTTGAAGGCGAGATCCGCATCCGCATCGTCGATGGCAAGGATTCTGCGGTCTCGGTCAAAAGCCTGAGCAAGCTGCTGAGCCTAGGGGCGCGGCGCGGCCAGGTACTGGAACTGATCGCTGAACCCAGCATTGCCGCCGATGCCTTGCCCGCGTTACTGGCAGCCATCGAAGAGGGCCTGGGCGAAGAGGTCGAGCCATTGCCGGCTGTCAGCACGCCTCGGCAAGAGCCACAAGAGGTCGTCGAGCCGCTCAGCGCCCCGGCCTCCGGCAGCCTGATCCAGGCCATCGCCGCTGCGCCCGGCATCGCCATCGGCCCGGCCCATATCCAGGTCCAGCAAAGTATCGATTACCCACTGCGGGGCGAGTCCACCGCCATCGAGCGCCAGCGCTTGCAGCAGGCCCTGGCCGAGGTCCGCGAGGACATCCAGGGGCTGATCCAGCGCAGCCAGGCCAAGGCCATCCGCGAAATCTTCATCACCCATCAGGAAATGCTCGACGACCCCGAACTGAGCGATGAAGTGGACACCCGCCTCAAGCAGGGCGAAAGCGCCGAAGCGGCGTGGATGACCGTGATCGAAAGTGCCGCCAAACAGCAGGAAGCCCTGCAGGACGCCTTGCTCGCCGAGCGCGCCGCCGACCTGCGGGACATCGGCCGCCGGGTGCTGGCGCAACTGTGCGGCATTGAAACCCCGGCCGAGCCGGACCAGCCCTACATCCTGGTGATGGATGAAGTAGGCCCTTCGGACGTCGCGCGCCTCGATCCGACCCGGGTCGCCGGTATTCTCACCGCCCGCGGCGGCGCCACCGCCCACAGCGCCATCGTCGCCCGGGCCCTGGGGATTCCGGCCCTGGTGGGCGCGGGGGCCAGCGTGCTGCTGATCAAGTCCGGTACGCCCTTGTTGCTGGACGGCCAACGCGGGCGCCTGCATGTCGACGCTGATAGCACGACCTTGCAACGGGCGGCCGAAGAGCGCGACAACCGCGAGCAACGGCTCAAGGCGGCCGCCGAGCAACGTCATCAGGCGGCCCATACCACCGATGGTCACGCGGTCGAGGTGTTCGCCAATATCGGTGAAAGCGCCGGTGTCGCGGCCGCCGTGGAAAACGGCGCCGAAGGCATCGGCCTGCTGCGCACCGAACTGATCTTCATGGCCCATCCCCAGGCCCCGGACGAAGCCACCCAGGAAGCCGAATACCGCCGCGTGCTCGACGGCCTCGCCGGGCGGCCGCTGGTGGTGCGCACCCTGGACGTGGGCGGTGACAAACCGCTGCCTTACTGGCCGATCGCCAAGGAAGAAAACCCCTTCCTCGGCGTGCGCGGCATCCGCCTGACCCTGCAGCGGCCACTGATCATGGAAGCGCAATTGCGCGCCCTGTTGCGCTCGGCGGACAACCGCCCGCTGCGGATCATGTTCCCCATGGTCGGCAGCGTCGAAGAGTGGCGCCAGGCCCGGGACATGACCGAGCGCCTGCGCCGGGAAATCCCGGTGGCCGACCTGCAACTGGGGATCATGATCGAAGTGCCGTCCGCCGCCCTGCTGGCGCCGGTGCTGGCCAAGGAAGTGGACTTCTTCAGCATCGGCACCAACGACCTGACCCAATACACCCTGGCCATCGATCGTGGCCACCCGACCCTTTCCGCCCAGGCCGACGGCCTGCACCCGGCGGTGCTGCAACTGATCGACATCACCGTGCGTGCCGCCCACGCCCACGGCAAGTGGGTCGGGGTCTGCGGCGAGCTGGCGGCCGACCCACTGGCGGTGCCGGTGCTGGTGGGCCTGGGGGTGGATGAACTCAGTGTTTCCGGACGCAGCATCGCCGAGGTCAAGGCGCGGATCCGTGAACTGCGCCTGGCCCAGGTACAAACCCTTGCTCAACAGGCCCTGGCCGTCGGCAGCGCCAACGAAGTGCGCGCCCTAGTGGAGGCCATGTAATGGCGAAGATTCTCACCCTGACCCTCAACCCGGCGCTGGACCTGACGGTGCAGCTGGCGCGCCTGGACGCAGGGCAGGTCAACCGCAGCGACGCCATGTACACCCACGCCGCTGGCAAGGGCGTGAACGTGGCCCAGGTGCTGGCCGACCTCGGCCATCAACTGACCGTCAGCGGCTTTCTCGGGGAAAACAATCCGCAGGCCTTCGACCTGTTGTTTGCCCAGCGCGGGTTTGTCGACGCCTTTATCCGTGTGCCCGGGGACACTCGCAGCAACATCAAGCTGGCCGAAGGCGACGGGCGCATTACCGATATCAACGGCCCAGGGCCCGAGGTCAGTGAAGCCGCGCAACAAGCCCTGCTTGAACGCCTGGAACAGATCGCTCCCGGGCATGACGCGGTGGTGGTGGCCGGCAGCCTGCCGCGCGGGGTCAGCCCCGAATGGTTCCAGGCCCTGCTGCTGCGTTTGAAAAACCTCGGTCTTAAAGTCGCCCTCGACACCAGCGGCGCTGCCTTGCGCGCCGGCCTGGCGGCAGGCCCCTGGCTGGTCAAGCCCAACACCGAAGAGCTGGCGGACGCCCTGGGCAGCCCGGTGGTTTCAGTGGCCGGGCAGGCCGAGGCTGCGCGCCAGTTGCGCGCCCAGGGCGTCGAGCATGTGGTGGTGTCCCACGGCGCCGAGGGGGTCAACTGGTTCAGCCCCGCGCCGTCCCTGCAGGCCTTGCCGCCCAAGGTCCGCGTGGTCAGCACCGTAGGCGCCGGCGACTCGCTGCTGGCGGGCATGCTCCACGGCCTGCTCAGCGCCCAGCCGTTTGAACAGACCCTGCGCACCGCCACGGCGATTGCCGCCATGGCCGTGACCCAGATCGGTTTCGGCATCAGCGACAGGGTGCAACTGGCCCGGCTGGAGCAGGGGGTGCGCGTGCATCCCCTCCTAGAACAATAAGAGGGTTGCCCATGAAGTTAGCCATAGTTACCGCCTGCCCCAACGGCATGGTCACCAGCGTGCTCTGCGCCCGCCTGCTGGACGCCGCGGCGCAGCGCCAGGGCTGGAGCACCAGCGTCGAAGTGCACGATGAAGCGCACCCGGAACGCCAACTCTCGGCGGCCACCATTGAGGCCGCCGAGTGGGTGCTGGTGGTCAGCACCGGGCCTGTGGATATGTCGCGTTTTGTCGGCAAGCGGGTGTACCGCAGCAGCCCGTCCCAGGCCCTGCAGGATGTCGATGCAGTGCTGCGTCGCGGCGCTGAAGAGGCCCAGGTCCATGTCGCCACCGAGGCCAGTGTCGAGCCGGTGCTCGAAACAGCCAAGCGCGCCCCGCGGCTGGTGGCGATCACTGCCTGCCCGACTGGCGTGGCTCACACCTTCATGGCCGCCGAGGCCCTGCAGCAGACCGCCAAGCGCCTGGGCTACGACCTGCAAGTGGAAACCCAGGGCTCGGTGGGCGCGCGCAATCCGCTGAGCGCCCAAGCCATTGCCGAGGCCGACGTGGTGCTGCTGGCGGCGGACATCGAAGTGCCCACCGAACGTTTTGCCGGCAAGCGCATTTATCGCTGCGGCACCGGCGTGGCCCTGAAACAGTCCGAAGCGACCCTGAACAAGGCTCTGGCCGAGGGCCGGATGGAGTCCTCCGTAGCAGGCGCCCAGGCACCGGCCAAGCAGGAGAAGACCGGGGTCTACAAACACCTGCTGACCGGGGTGTCGTTCATGCTGCCGATGGTGGTGGCGGGCGGTTTGATGATTGCCCTGTCCTTCGTCTTCGGCATCACCGCGTTCAAGGAGGAGGGCACCCTGGCCGCGGCCTTGATGCAGATCGGCGGCGAGACCGCCTTCAAGTTGATGGTGCCGCTGCTGGCGGGTTACATCGCCTACTCTATCGCCGACCGCCCAGGCCTGGCGCCGGGAATGATCGGTGGCATGCTCGCCAGCACCCTGGGTGCGGGTTTTATCGGCGGCATCGTCGCCGGCTTCCTCGCCGGTTATGCGGCCAAGGCGATCAATAAATATGCGCGCTTGCCGCAAAGCCTGGAGGCGCTGAAACCTATCCTGATCATCCCGCTGCTGGCCAGCCTGTTCACCGGGCTGGTGATGATCTACGTGGTGGGCAAACCCGTGGCGGGCATGCTCGAAGCCCTGACCCACTTCCTCGACAGCATGGGTACCACCAACGCGATTCTGCTGGGGGTACTGCTGGGCGGCATGATGTGCGTCGACCTGGGCGGGCCGATCAACAAGGCGGCCTATGCGTTCTCGGTAGGGCTGCTGGCGTCCCAGAGCTATGCACCGATGGCCGCGACCATGGCCGCGGGCATGGTACCGCCCATTGGCCTGGGCATTGCCACCTTCATTGCCCGACGCAAATTTGCCCAGACCGAACGCGAAGCCGGCAAGGCCGCCCTGGTATTGGGCCTGTGCTTTATCTCCGAAGGCGCGATTCCGTTTGCCGCCAAGGACCCGTTGCGAGTGATCCCGGCGAGCATCGCCGGCGGCGCCCTGACCGGGGCTTTGTCGATGTACTTCGGCTGCAAACTGATGGCGCCCCACGGCGGCCTGTTCGTCATGCTGATCCCGAATGCCATCAACCATGCGTTGCTGTACCTGCTGGCGATTGTCGCGGGCAGCCTGCTGACGGCGGTTGTCTATGCGCTGGTGAAACGGCCAGAGACCGTCGAACTGGCCCTGGAACCGGCCAAGGCGGCCTGACCTCCACGGCACATCCGTTGCGGCGCAATCCCGCAACGGCACCCGTTGTAGACGCTGCCGCAGGTTGAGAACGACCTATCTGCAATACGGCCTTCAGCTCCTTGTCACACCCCCTTCATCCCCACTGTCTAAGGTGTGCTTTTTGACCATTGTCAGGGAGTCACCATGAGCGAGTTCAACCTCGGCCGTCGTCGGATCATGCAAATCGCCGGGGCGGGGCTGTTGATGCCGAGCCTGGCGCCGGCGGTGATTGCTTCGGTCAAGGATCGGCCGCAGCTCACCGACGGGGTGCAGTCCGGGGATCTGCTGGGGGATAAGGCGATGATCTGGAGCCGCAGCGATCGTCCGGCGCGGATGGTGGTGGAGTGGGACACGCGAAGCATGTTCAGCAACCCCCGGCGCTCTGTTTCGCCCCTGGCCGATGCCCGCACCGATTTCACGGCGCGGGTGGAGTTGACCGGGCTGCCGGCCAATCAGGCGATCTTCTATCGGGTGACCTTCGAGGACGCCCAGTCCGGCGTGGCCAGCGAACCCTGGTTCGGCCATTTGCGCAGTGCGCCTTCGCAACGCCGGGACATTCGTTTTGTCTGGAGCGGCGACACGGTAGGGCAGGGCTTCGGCATCAACCCGGATATCGGCGGCATGCGCATCTACGAGGCAATGCGCCTGCGCCTGCCGGACTTCTTTATCCACAGCGGCGACACCATCTACGCCGACGGCCCGGTGCCGGCGCAGTTGACCGTGGAAGACGGGCGCATCTGGCGCAACCTCACCACCGAGGCCAAGAGCAAAGTGGCCGAGACCCTCGACGAATACCGGGGCAACTACCGCTACAACCTGATGGACGAAAACCTGCGCCGCTTCAACGCCGAGGTGCCGCAGATCTGGCAGTGGGACGACCACGAGGTGGTCAATAACTGGTCGCCGAGCAAGCAGCTGGACGAACGTTACGTGGTCAAGGACATCCAGACCCTGGTGGGCCGCGCGCGCCAGGCCTGGCTGGAGTATTCGCCCATGCGCCGGCAGAGCGCCGATGGCGGCGGGCGCATCTACCGCAAGCTCAGCTATGGGCCGTTGCTGGATGTGTTCGTGCTGGACATGCGCAGCTATCGCGGCCCCAACGATGACAACCTCGGCGGCGAGAAACCTTTCCTCGGCCGCGAGCAACTCGATTGGCTGAAGCGTGAGCTCAAGGACTCCTCGGCCCAGTGGAAAGTGGTGGCGGCGGACATGCCCATTGGCCTGGGCGTGCCCGATGGCGAAGTCAGCCCCGGGGTGGCGCGCTGGGAGGCGATCGCCAACGGCGACCCGGGCCCGGCCCAGGGCCGCGAGCTGGAGATTGCCGAGCTGCTAGCGTATTTGCGCAAGCATCAGGTGCGCAATCATGTGTGGCTGACGGCGGACGTGCACTACTGCGCGGCCCACCACTACCACCCGGATCGGGCGGCGTTCCAGGATTTCGAGCCGTTCTGGGAATTTGTCGCCGGCCCCCTGAACGCGGGGAGTTTCGGGCCCAATGTGCTGGACAAGACCTTCGGCCCGGAAGTGGTGTTCCAGAAGGCGCCGCCAGCGCAGAACACTTCACCCTTTGCCGGCTTCCAGTTCTTTGGCGAAGTGCAGATCGATGGCCAGACGGCAGAGCTGAAGGTAATCCTGCGGGACCTGGATGGCGTGGCGGTATACGAGCACAACCTGCAACCGGCGTAACCATCCCCGCCAACGTCCCGTCCCGGAGGAGCCGGCTTGCCAGCGAATAGGGCCCATGAGCCTTGCGCCGATCTGAAGGGCGCCTTCGCTGGCAAGCCAGCTCCTACGGAGGGTGCGGCACGATTGATGTAGGAGCCGGCTTGCCGGCGAAGAGGCCCTTGCGCCTTGCGCTGTTCTGAAGGGCGCCTTCGCTGGCAAGCCAGCTCCTACGGAGGGGGCAGCAGGATTGGTGCAGGAGCCGGCTTGCCGGCGAAGCGTCTGACGCCTCAGTAAACGTCGCGGCGGTAGCGACCCTGCTCAATCAGGCGTTCGACGTGGTCTGCGCCCAGTACCTCGATGAGCACCTGATCCACCCCCGACGCCATGCCCTGCAAGCTGCCGCAGATGTAGAGCGCGGCGCCATCGTCCAGCCATTTTTTCAGCTCGTCCGCCGCCTGGCGCAGGCGGTCCTGGACGTAGACCTTCTCGGCCTGGTCCCGGGAGAACGCCAGGTCCAGGCGGCTCAGGTCGCCCCGGGTGCGCCATTCCTGCAGTTCATCCTTGAAGTAGAAATCATGCTCGGCATTGCGCTCGCCAAAGATCAGCCAGTTGCGTTGCTGGCCGTCGGCGATCCGGGCCTTGAGCAGGCTGCGCAAGCCCGCCAGCCCGGTGCCGTTGCCCAGCAGAATCAGTGGGCAAGGTTCGGCCGGCAGGTGGAAGCCGCTGTTGCGCCGCACCCGCAGGCTGATGCTCGAACCCACCGCAGCATGCTCAGTGAGCCAGCCGGAACCGATCCCCAGGCTGCCGTCGGCGTGGCGTTCCTGGCGTACCAGCAGCTCCAGGCAACCGTCGGCGGCAATCGAGGCGATGGAGTATTCGCGCATGCTCAGGGGCACCAGGGCATCCACCAGGGCCTGGGCGTGCAGGCCCACCAGGTGGGTGCGGTTTTCTGGTAGCTGGCGGCTGCCCAAGGCTTGTTCCAGGCTCTCTTCCAGGCCGTCGAGCTGGGCCCTGGCCTCGCCGGAAAGCCCCAGGCCGTCGAGGAAGTATTCGACCAGCCACGGGCTGTTGCGCGGCATGACTTCCACCAGGTCGCCAGCCAGCCAGCTGCTGGCGCTGGGGGCCAGCAGTTGCAGCAGGTAGACCCCGGAGCCGCTGCTGTCGGGGTTGAGCAGGGTGCGGCTCTTCAGGGTCCAGTTGTCGAAGGCCGGGGCCTGCCACAGGTCTACCGGGGCATGGCCGGTGAGCTGGCCCAGTTGCTGCTGCCAGTGGCGCAGGGCGTAGCTGTCGCCGCTGTCCACCTCGATGGGGGCGAACAGGGTGCTGCCGCCCTGGTTCGACAGCCAGTCGTGCAGGCGTCGGGCAAAGCCGCAGAAGTGCTGGTACTGGCGGTCGCCCAGGCCGAGCACGGCGTATTGCAGGCCTTGCAGCGACAGCTCGCGGCCCAGCAGCTTGCGCTCGAAGCCGCGGGCGCTGTCCGGTGCTTCGCCGTCGCCAAAGGTGCTGACCACGAACAGCGCGCGCTGAGCGTCACGCAGGTCCTGTTCGCTGAGATTGCTCAGCGGCTGGACCTTGGTCGCCACCCCGGCAGCCTGCAATTGCCCGGCGGTCTGCCAGGCCAGCTGCTCGGCAAAGCCGCTCTGGCTGGCGAAGCCGATCAGCCACGCCGAGCCGTCGGGGGCGGTACTTTCCAGGCCCTGGCGGGCCTGCTTGATCTGGCGCTTCTTGCGTCGGCGATCCAGGTACAGCAGCCAGCCGGTGACGAAGAACAGCGGCATGGTCAAGGAGGCCAGGGTCAGCAGGATGCGCCCCACCAGGCCGAAGTAGCTGCCCACGTGCAGTGCGTAGACGCTAGTGAGCAACTGCGACTTGAGGCTCTTGTCGGCGTAGCGGTCATGACGGCTGATCACCCCGGTGGCCGGGTCCAGGGTCAGTTGGTTCAGCGCCCGTTCGTGGGGGGAGCTCTTGAGCAGGTAGAACACGGTCGCCGGCTGCCCGGCCACGGCAGGCATACGGATGTTGTAGGCATTGAGGTCCTTGCCGGCGGCGCTGTAGATGCTGCTCCACATGGCGTTGTAGTCCGCCACCGGGGCCGGGCCCTTGGGCGGCGGGCCACCACGGCCGCCACGCTGGCGCTCGCTGTGTGGCGCATCGGAGAGTAGCTTGGTCAGGCCCTCCCGGTACCAGTCGTAGGACCAGTACAGGCCGGTGAGGGCGAACAGCAGGTAGAACAGCAGGCACCAGGTGCCGAACACGGCGTGCAGGTCCCAGTTGAAGCCGCGGCCTTTCTTGGCCCAGTCCAGGGTCAGCCACACCCGCCAGTTGCCGACCTGGCGCGGCCAGCGCAGGTACAGCCCGGACAGGCAGAAGAAGATCAGGATCAGGGTGCAGGCGCCGGTGATCTGCCGGCCGGTGTCGCCGATGGCCAGGAAGCGGTGCAATTGCAGCATGAGGCCGAAGAAGTCCTGGCCGATGGCGTCGCCCATGAACTCGCCGGTATAGGGGTCGAAGTAGCGCATCTGGCCACGGCGTTCCCCCGGCGGCGGGGTGAAGAACACCCGCGCGGCGTTGCCGCTGTCGGTCTCGACCCAGAGCATGGACACCGTCTTGCCTTCGGCGGCCTGGATTTTTTCCACCAGTTCGGCGGGCGGCAGTACCCCGGCGGGGAGCTTGTCGACTTGCAGCACCGATGGATTGAGGGCGCGCAGGATTTCGTCCTGGAACGACACGGTCGCCCCGGTGATGCCCATCAGGGCCAGGATCAGCCCCGCGCTGATGCCGAAGAACCAGTGCAGCTGGAACAGGGTTTTCTTCAACACGTCACTCGCCTTGTTCGTCCAGAGAGAGGAAACACGGCGCGCATTATGCCGTGTGTTGTCGAGAAGCATTCGTTTTTACATGCAAAAGCCCCAAGCATTGAAATGCGTGGGGCTTGGGCGCCTGTGGCCGTGGCCACAGGACAGTGCTGCATTGGATTAGAAGTGGAAGTTGGCACTCATCAGCGCGGTACGGCCGGCGGCAACGTGGGCGTAGTGGGTCTGGAAGACTTGATCGAAGTAACGCTTGTCGGTCAGGTTCTGCACGTTGAGTTGCAGGTCGACGTTCTTGGTCAGCTTGTAGCTGGCCATGGCGTCGTAGCGCCAGTAGGACGGGATCTCCACCGAGTTGGCGATGTTGCCGAACTGCGAATCGACGAAGGTAGCGCCGGCGCCGACAGTGAGGCGTTCCGGGATCAGGTCATAGGTCGACCACAGGGTGAAGTTGTTCCGTGGCGTGCTCGGGGTGTGGTTGCCCTCGTCCACTGCCAGGGTGGTTTTCACCACTTCGCTTTCCATGTAGGTGTAGCCGCCGTAGACCTTCCAGTTGCGGGTCAGCTTGCCGCTGTAGGTCAGTTCCAGGCCGTTGACCCGTTGTTCACCGTCCAGCACCTGGGTGGCGCCGCCATCCGGATCGTTGATCCTCGCATTGGTTTTCTCAGTGCGGAACAGGGCGGCGGTCAACGACAGATCGTCATCGAAGAAGTCCCACTTGGTGCCCACTTCATAGTTGCGGTTCTTTTCCGGGTCCAGGCTGCTGTTGTTCGCCGCCAGGTCCAGGCCACCGTTGCCGCTGGTTTCACCCGCCGGGTTGCTAGAGGTGGAGTAGGCCGCGTAGACGCTGCCGTTGGGCAGCGGTTTGTAGACCACGCCGATCTGGTAGTTCCACAGCTGCGAGTTGTTTTCGCGGGCGAACTCGCCCACTGGGGCACGGGTAGCGTAGCCACTGGAGCGGGTCTGGTAATCGTCGAAACGCAGGCCCAGGTTCAACGACCATTGCTCATTGAACTTCAGGGTGTCGAACACGTAGGCCGCAGCGGTCTTGGTGTCGGTGTCGGTGTAGGCCGCGCTGTCCTTGATGGTGCCGTTCCAACCAGCGCCCGGTGTCGGGTTGTTAAGGCTGGTGCAGTCGCCATTGGCGATCAGGGCCGCGTTACAGGTACTGCCGTTGACCGCCGAGGTCACGTCGTAGGCACGGTTGTGGGTATCCACGTAGGAGAACTCGATACCGGTCACCAGGCTGTGCTCGATGAAACCGGTGTCGAACTTGGCGCTCAGGTCGGTCTGGTTGGTCCAGCCCTTGGAGGTCGAGTTGCGGCTTTTCGGGCTGCGATAGACGGTGCCGTTGGCCACGTTGCCACGGCTGTCATCCGGGTTGGTGACGACGTAGTCCAGGGTCGAGCGCGACAGGCGGAAGCTGTTGGACAGGGTCAGGCTGTCGTTCAGGTCGTGTTCGATCTTGATCGTGCCGCTGTCTTCGCTGGTCTTGCGGTAGTCGCGGCCGGTGAGGCCGTAGAAGTTGTCACGATTGACGCTGACCGGTTTGTCGACGTTGTACTTGCTGCGGCGAGTGCCGCTGTTGGTCAACGGGATACCGTAATCCGGGATGTCATCGGTGTTGAGGTGGTAGTAGCCCACGGTGACCCGGGTATCGGTACCCAGGCCGAACGCGAAGGAAGGCGCCACGCCCCAGCGGCTGACTTCCACGGCGTCGCGACCGGCCACGTTGGCCTCGTGCTTCATCAGGTTCAGGCGAAAGGCCGAACTGTCGGTCATCTGCTGGTTGAGGTCCAGGGTGGTGCGTTTGGTCTGGTCCGAGCCCCAGGTGAAACCACCGTTGTAGGAATTGCCCAGCTTGGCGGTCTTGGAGATCAGGTTCAGGCTGCCGCCGGTGGAACCGGCACCGGTAAAGGCCGAGCCAGGGCCCTTGCTGACTTCGATGGATTCGACGTTGAAGATCTCCCGGCTTTGCGAGGCAGGATCACGCATGCCGTCGATGAACACGTCGCTTTCGGCGTTGAAGCCGCGAATGATCGGGCGGTCGCCGGCTGGGTTGCCGCCTTCACCGGCACCGAAGGTAATCCCGGGTGTGGTACGCAGGGCATCCACCAGGCTGGTGGCCGCAGTGTCCCGCATCACTTGCTGGGGAATCACCGTCACGCTTTTCGGCGTTTCCCGCAATGGTGCTGTGTATTTTTTCGAGGAGGAGGTGTCGACCTTGTAAGACGTCTGTTCCTGGGCCTCACCGGTAATGCTGGTGGCTTCCAGGGCAATGGCTTTGCCCGAAGTCTTCTGCTGAGTCTCTTCAGCCGCCTGGACCATATGGCCTGCGGAGCCGGCGGTGATCGCCACGCCAATTGCAGACGCCAGCAGGCGTGGTGAACTGACAGCGGATGGTGGTTGTTGGCGTGACATGTTTTTCCCCTCCCCAAGGATTTGAGGCGGCGGAATATAGGGGAAAGAAACATTTGTTATCAATTGCGAAATATTGCTATTCGCACTTAATTTACATTCTTTACAATTTGCCTTTACGGTTTTTACGTTCTCATGCGTCCCGGGGTTTTACACAGTCAATAAGAATCAATATCATTGACGGCCTTTCGCTCTGCAGGTACCTGGCCATGTTGCTGCACATCCCTGGCGTGTTCACCCGTGACGAGGTCGGGCGCATCCGTGAAGCCCTGGAACAGGCGGACTGGGCGGACGGCAAGATCACCGCCGGTTACCAGTCGGCCAAGGCCAAGCACAACCTGCAATTGCCGGAAGGCCACCCGCTGGCCCAGGAGATCGGCGCGGCGATGCTCGATCGCCTGTGGCAGAACCCGCTGTTCATGTCCGCCGCCTTGCCGCACAAGGTGTTTCCGCCGCTGATCAACTGCTACACCGCCGGCGGCAGTTTCGATTTTCATATCGACAACGCGGTGCGCCAGCCCAAGGGCAGCCCGGAGCGGGTGCGTACGGACCTGTCGTCGACCCTGTTCTTCAGCGACCCCGAGGATTACGAAGGCGGCGAGCTGGAGATCCAGGACACCTTCGGCCTGCAGCGGGTCAAGCTGCCGGCGGGGGACATGGTGCTGTATCCAGGCACCAGCCTGCACAAGGTCAACCCGGTGACCCGGGGTGCTCGCTACGCCTCATTCTTCTGGACCCAGAGCCTGGTGCGCGAAGATAGCCAGCGCGCCTTGCTGTTCGAGATGGACGGCGCGATCCAGGAACTGACCCGGGACGTGCCCGACCATTCCTCCCTGATCCGCCTGACCGGCACCTACCACAACCTTTTGCGTCGCTGGGTCGAGGTGTAAGCCGTGACTTTTCAACTTCGTCGCGAGGAGCTCCTCGACGGCGCGCAACTGAGCGCCATGCTTGAGGAGAGCCCGGCCCGCGCCGCCCAGGCGGTGCTGGCCGCTGCTTCCGAGGGCCTGCTGGACGCCCAGGCGCTGCTGGGGCAGATCCTCCTCGACGGTCGCGGCATCCAGCAGGATCAACCCCTGGCGGTGCGCTGGTTCGAGATCGCCGCACAACGTGGGCACCTGATGGCGCGCAACATGCTGGGGCGCTGCCATGAGCACGGCTGGGGTTGCCCGGCGGATGCCGTCCGCGCGGCCGGGCACTATCGCCTGGCTGCCGAGGCGGGGTTGGACTGGGGGCTGTACAACTACGCCAACCTGTTGGCCACCGGTCGCGGCGTGGTGCAGAACCATGCCTTGGCCCTGGCCTATTACCGTCGTGCGGCGGACCTTGGCCATGCCAAATCGATGAACCTGCTGGGGCGCTACCTGGAGGAGGGGCTGGTGTGCCAGGCCGACCTTGAAGCGGCGCGGGACTGGTACCGGCGCTCGGCCGAAGGCGGGGATTTTCGCGGGCAGTTCAGCCATGCGGCGGTGCTGGCCGATACCGGGCGTACCGACGAAGCCGTGGAGTGGCTGCAACGGGCTCTGGCCGGTGGCAACCTGAATTTTCTCCGGGTAGCTGGTGGTTCGTTATTGAGTGCTGGTAGTCCACAGGTCCGAGGTATGGCCCGGGCTTATTACCAGCGCGCTGCCGAGATAGGGGATGTGAGGGATCAAGAGCAGTTAGCTATTCTGCTTGAGCAGAAACTGCTCAGTTAACCAACGGCGAAGCTGTTTTTTGGATGACCCTGTGCTGAGGGGGCCCCATGCGCCGTCAGATTCTGCTCTCAGGCACTACTACTATTTCTGCCTGGCCCTCGGAGTTGAGTTTTCGTTGGCCACCTTGCTTAGTAGCTTTTCCATCGCCAGGCGTCCTCTTATGGCGTCGAAGTTTTTCTGAATGTACTGCGCTCCGTTGCTGCCCATTCGCTCCCTTAGCGCCTGGTCTTTCATCAGAGTTGCCAGTACCGAGGCTAGTTGACGGCTATTGTTCGGTGGAAAGTTCACCCCTGCATCAGCGGCGCTGATGATCGCTGCGGCCTCTCCTTCTACACCGCACAAGACCGGTTTTCCACAGGCCATGTAATCCAGCAACTTGGTAGGGATAGCTCCCTTGAACAGGGATATGTCCTGCAACGTAACCAAACACACATCTGCCGAATTTATGAACCCCCGGGCCAAGCTTTTGGATACCGGTGCCAGTAGCTGCACATTATCAATCTGCAACTGGGCGATGCGACGTTCTATATGAGCCCGCTTCATACCATCGCCGATCAGGAGAAAAAGTAGTTTCTCATCCTTGGAGTGAGCTGCGGCATCGATGATCACGTCCAGGTTGTTGGCTTCTCCCAAAGCGCCGAAGTACAGCACGATCTTGCGCCCCTCCCAACCTTGTTCTTGGCGCACAGCCTGGCCGGCCTTGGCGTCGGGGAAGAGCATCTGGGTATCAATGCCGCAGGTGATAACCTCCAGTTTCTTCGCAGGCCAGCCACGTGCCTGGATGTCATCGTGAATACCCTGGGTCAGGGTCACAATCCGTGCAGCCTTGTCGTATAGCAGGCGTTCCATCCAGTACATGATGCCGATCAGTTGCCGGTTGCTCAGGATACCCATCTGTATCGCTGACTCCGGCCACAAGTCACGAACCTCAAACACCATGGGGATCCGGCGTAACTTGCAGACCAGCCAGACGGATAACATCGGAAAAATCGGTGGCGAAGAAGCCAGTACTACATCAGGCCGAGAAACCTTCATCAATCCAATAGGGGCCGTCAAGGAGAAAGAAATGAAGCTGATCAGGCGTCCGAGGTAGCTGCGATGCAGCTCGGAGTAGGTATAAGTACGGATGATTTCAACGGCACCGTCCTGTTCCCGGCGGACTAGGCGCTTATACCAGGGTTGCATCGGTTGATCTCGTTGCATATACCCAGTTTCGCCAGACACTACTGTTACGTTGTGGCCTTGAGCTGCCAGGTGCTGGGTAAGTTCATATACCAGCGAATGCCCGGGTGAGGAGTGCCCTTGGTAGTATTGATAAACCACTGCCACTTTCATTTGAACATTCCATAAATCTGTTTGAGCTGCTGGCTCTCACGCTGCCAGCTCAGCTCCTCGCGGACTGCAGTAAGGCGTTCGCTCCAGCCCTGCAGGCGTTTCTCGTCGGCAAAGAAGTTTGTGATTGCCGAGGCAATTTGTTGGGGGCTGCCAAGGTTGGTAACGTGACCGATCTTATGGCCTTCTATCAGACGCCTCAGTTCAGGCAGGTCGCTGCCAAGAATCGGCAGGCCGGCCGCGATGAACTCGAACAGCTTGTTTGGTGTGCAGTAGTAGTTATTCAGACATATAGGCTGATAGGGAATTACTCCCGCATCGGCCGCTGCGGTGATTTCAAGCAAGCGGGCTTGCGGAACTGCAGGATGCAGATGCACTCGCGACTGCAACCCTCGGCGCGCTATCAGCCGCTGCAGGGAGGTGGTCAACTGCCCACCTCCCAGCAGTACCAGATGGATTGGCAAGGAACGCAGGAGTGCCATGGCTTCCACCAGTTCGGGCAAATTGCGTCCAGCGGAGAAACCTCCCTGGAACAACAGAATCTGGTGCTCCACTGGAACGCCGAAGCACTGGTGTAAATAAGCGGATTTTGGTTGTAGCGGGCCTATGCGTTCGGCGTTATGGATAACAGATACCTCGGCCAGTCCATAACGCTCCTGCAATTCATGGGCAACGGACGGGTTGACCGTAATGACCCGATCACAGGCATGTATATGCTTGCGCTCGATCTTTGCCCAGCTCAGTTGCTGGCCCCGGGAAAATTCCTGCTCGCAGTAGAGTTCATGACTGTCATACACCAAGCGGGCGCCAGACTCTTGCGCTAGTTGGCGTGCAACCGCAAGCATCGGCAGATCGTGAGCTACCACCACCTGAGCAGGATGTCGTGTCCCGTCAGCAAGAAACAGATTGAGATAAAAGCGTTCCTGATCAACGAGGAAGCGCCAGGCCAGCGACTTGAGGAAACGCATCAGCCGACCGTTCATGGGCAAATGCCGGCGTACTATCCGGTAGGCGTGCAATACCCTGTTTTCTCGGCGCGCTGCGGATTCTTGTTGCGCCCCTATGCGCACGACACGCGGGTCCTCTGTACCTGCAATATCATCCAGAGGCATGGCCAGTATTGTCACATGCCAGCCATCTTCTTCCAGGCTGTCCGCCTGCAGGAGAATGCGCCGATCGATCTGCCTATCGTTGCAAAGCATGAGGGCCCGCGGTTTAGGCTGCAGTTGTTCAGATTCCACTGGGTTTCATATCTCCATCGATGAAGATGCAATGCCACAGTTCGAGGCACAGAAGCCCCCAAACGACGCGGCCAAATTCACGCTCGTTGGACAGTGCTTGTTCCACTGCCGGGATGTGGTAAAGGCCTCTTTGACGGGCACGATCAGAGAGCAGGGTGTCACGAACGAAATCCCGTGCAACGCCTTTGGTCCATTGCGTCAAAGGTGTGGGGAAGCCCATTTTGTCTTTACGGTGAAAGATGTTAGGGGGCACCGCACTGCGTACGGACTCTTTGAAAAGGTGCTTCACCCGGCCGCCGGAGAACTTGATGTTGGGCGGGATGGTGGCGAGGAACTCCACGATGCGATGGTCCAACAGCGGTACTCTGGACTCGATGGAGTTCGCCATACTGGTCCGGTCTTCAACATGAAGGAGTGCCGGCAGAGACCCCTTTAGATCAAAATAGGTCATCTGGTTGACCAGCGAGTGCAATTCAGGGCGATTGAAGATTCGCTGGAACGAGTCGAATGATGAGTAGTTTGATGTGCCGCGCAAGGACTCCTGATTGAACAGCTGGCTCATTCCTTCGCTGCGATCAACCAGGCGGAAGTAACGCTCATCGGCGGGGCCAAACAGGCCATCTCGCCACAAGCTTTGCAACATGGGTTGATAAGTACCGAGCAGAGGCAGGTTGGGTACGATGGACTCAAGTGACACTGCATAGCGACGTTGGTGAGCTGTCTGATTAATTGCGCCAGACAAGCACTTCTCCAGGTAGGCGGCCATGTATCGTGCATAGCCAATGAACAGTTCATCACCACCTTGTCCGCCCATCACGACTTTCACATGATTACTTGCCAGTTGAGAAACATAGTACTGGGGGATGGCCCCCGGGCCGGCCAGCGGCTCGTCCATGTAATACATCAGCTTGGGCAATATATCCGGCAACGTGTGACCAGAAATGTAGATCTCGTTGTAGTCTGTTCCTGCGAAGGACGAAACCTCCTTGGCGTAAGCGGTTTCATCAAATTGTGGTCCCTCGCTGAAGGCCCCGGTAAAGGTTTTCATCTGTTCGCCGCCGAGCATGCGTGATGCGAGGCAGACGATCGAACTGGAGTCCAGTCCACCCGAAAGGTGGGCTCCTAAAGGCAAGTCCGAGCGCATGTGCAGGCGAATAGAGTCGTCAAGTAAGCCTGAGAGAGTATCGATGAAGTAACGCTCATCATGCTCTTCATCGATGTTGTACTGCAGGTCCCAGTACTGATGGAGCTTGAGCTTGAGCGCAGAATCCTCATACCAGGCAGTCAAGCAATAGCCAGGTTCAAGCTTGTTGATTCCCTTGAAGAGGGTTTTCTCATCTAGGCAGAACTGAAAGGTCAGGTAGTCTTGCAGGCCTTCAGAGTTGGTTTGCGCTTGTACTGATTCATCGGCAAGGAGAGCCTTGATCTCCGACGCGAACATCAGGCGTTGCCCATCGAAACTGTAATAGAAGGGCTTGATGCCCAGCCGATCGCGTGCGCAGAACAACTTTTGTTCCGCCTTGTCCCAGATCGCTAAAGCAAACATTCCCTGCAATCGAGTCAGGCACCGCTCCCCCCACTCTCGATAGGCGTACAACAACACTTCAGTATCTGAATAGCTATGGATCGGATGTCCCTTGCCAATCAGTTCGCGGCGCAACTCTAAATAGTTGTAGATAGCGCCATTGAATACCAGGATATAGCGCCCGTCCTCGGTCACCATAGGTTGCTTGCCGTTTTCCGGGTCGATAATCGCTAGACGTACATGCCCAAGTCCGACCGGGCGCTGGTCATCAAGCCAAATGCCATCGTCGTCGGGGCCTCGGTGGCGAATTGCCGCCATCATTTTGGTTAACCTAGCCCGAAGTTCATTGGATGAGCCCGAGGTGCTCAGTTGACCTGTAATTCCACACATCAGTTTTTCACCGTGTTTCAAATATTGCCATGTCTATCTATTAACAGATAATTAGCTTGTTTCTCAGTTTCTGCTGATAAGCCCGATTAGTAATTTTTTTCGGCAGGGCTTTTTAATGGTCGATACAAGCTTGATATGATTGTGGCGCATGAAGCTCATATTAAAAACCATATGAAAATCTTAGAGGCTGTTTTGGTAGAGAACTCCTTCAGTGATTTTTCCTGTACCCCAGGTAATGCTCAGGATATCTGCGTTCGGAAGAAAGTCTTGTGGAGCATACCCGCTGAAACGAGTATCCCATTTTTTTGCTCCTGTGATGGAGGACTCATCAGGCAAGCAATTTCCGCCTTGGATGTCCGTAAAACTGCAAGAAACTTTATACCCGAGGGTTGGATCCTTTATTTTCCAATTGTTATTCTCCTTTACCTCAACGATCGTATGGTTGGCCAAACCATTTCGTAGACCAAGAATCCGCCACTTACAGTTTTCTGTATAGCAGTTTTCATATACGTATCGAGCAGCAAAATGGCCGCAATGAAGAACATCATCTTTTTTCGGAGTATTGCCGTAGAAGGCTTTATTCGACTCCAATATACTTCTTGGGAAATGATGGGTTCCGTAGAATTTTTGCCCCTCGACGTCTAATGGTTCTATTTTTTCTGCTTTTCCTGACACAAGCTCGATGTTTCTGATCAGTAGCCTGTTTTGTGCTGCACCTTTTCCTAATGTTAAAGAAAATGTTGTAGGGCCATGGCTTTCAGGTAAGGGAATTATGCTATAGGGCGTGCCGAGTCTTGAGCTGAGATGCAGATTTTCGTCGTTTATTGTATGGTTTATCGTGGCTGCAAAGCCTTTTTCGTTAGTAGACGTTATCTTCACCAAGTTTGGAACTTCGTTGCGATTTAACCAGAATATTTTAAGCTGTGCGGCTGTAGAGGGGGACGTGCTGGTTATGCAAAGCTCGGAGCCAGAGATATCTACTGCGGAAATATAGTGGCTGAGATCTCCAGGTTTTATTGTTTCTGGCTCATAGCCTTTGTAGTATTTTCCAGCACCGCAGGACTGTAGTTTTACGCTGGTCGTATCAGTCCAGTTCTTCTCTGAAATCAGGGATACCAAGGCCGCCTCCCCCAGGCTAACTTCATGATTGCTGTCCAAGCGTCTGAAAAAGCTCCATGCCATATCCTGAAGTTCATTTTTTGAACAGGATCTGCTGATGCTGCAGTAGCGCCAGAAGTTGTAGAAACTTTTTCCAGCAAAGCTTTTGAATGAAGAGTCTAATAAATCAGTGTTGTCTGCAGTCGCATATAGGCTGGCAACATCACTCACTGTAAGAGGGGCGCTGTTTCTTAATGAGTCTAATTTCTTAATGAAATCATGTTTTTTTGAGCTGATATCTTTCTGGTCAAGAAACTTGCCATTGCTGATGACTTTATCGTTGACTAGCCAGTTGTCTTGGCTAGGTAGTTTAACTGGGATTAGAAGGTTGCTGGGATTTTGCTCGGTGTAAAGAAGAGCTTGTGATGTCGAGGATGAAAATAGCAGTGTGTCATTATCTATTTTTTTGCTCTGCAGGAAGTCTAAGTTTGGTTTGATATTCCAGACGAGTTCGTTTGGTTCAGGGACTTTGTATGTCGTTAACGACCCGTCATGGTTATAGAGGCGACCAAAACCTAAGGTGGTACGTTTACCAAAAAAATACTGAGAGGGGGCGGCTGTATTTTGGTAGTTAGTCCAGTCGTTTCCAAATTTTTGGCTCTTGTATTTTTTGGATGACGCCCAACCTTGTTCTACTGGTGTGATAATTTCTTTGAGCTGGAGGTTGTGAAGGTTGTAGATATAGATGCTGGCACGCATTGATGAGGTGACTAGTATTTCGTCAAACTGATTTAATACTGCACTATATGGATAGCTAAAGTAATTAAGTCCTGGCCCCAGGCCACCAAAGGTTTGCAGCGGAGAGAGGGTGTTGGAGTCAAGCAGGCCGATCATTCCTGAATGAGCATCGGAAACGAGTAGCTTGCCCTCTCCGCTGTTAGTTATAGAGGTAGGCCAGAGGTACTCTCCATTCTGCATGTTCCACCCAGACTTGCCTTGGGAGAGGACGCTCTCGCCGGTATTTTTATTTAGTTTTTGGATATTCTTATTGGCAAGGCTTGTTGCGTATATGAAGTGCTCGTCCGCAGTGATGCCATGGGGTTTGCGTAACTCCGAAGTCCAGATTTTATTTCCATTCTTGTTGAAGGCTATAAGATTATCCGAGTCATGGTTGGCGGAGTAAATATTGCCAAAGCTATCCACGAAAATGTTTTTTGGACCTCTTCCAGAGTCGTCTTGAATAGAAGTCTCAACAGTGAACGTGCAGTCTTCAGGGCTTATATTGCCGGTCAATATGTTGTTGCCGGTTTGATTTGCGATATACAGAGTTTTGTTGGTAAAAAATAATCCTGTGGGAGTCCAGGTTTTTTTAATTGCTAAGTCTGATTGCCACTCCGGTTTTACTTCGCAGACGCTCTTTCTCGACTTGTTTAGCAGGATGATGTTTTTGTAGCTGGCAATCGCTATGGTGTCTTTGTCAATCTGGGCTGTTGAGAGCCAGTTATCCGGGGCCGTACTGCTTTCTTTGACATTGCTGTTATCGTATTTTGAGATTTTTACGTCTTTGTCAATTCCAGTGCCCTCAAAGTTCAGCATGGTCGAGGTTGTAGTTTTGTCTGTTGTATTGGATGGCAATAGGCCGTAACTTAATACAATAATTATTGTTATTGTGGAGGAGAATAAAAAAATCTTACTTGAAGTCTTCATTAAAAATTTGCGGCCGGAGTTGTTGGGCGGACTGCGTGATCTGTATTGGGTGACATATGTTTTTCTAAAGTTTCGCTATAGATTTTTTTCTGGGTTTGCCATGTCAGCGTTACGCGATTTTCTTCTAGGTTTTTTTTCCAGGTTTTTAATGCGATGGCAGAAAATGCGATATCTATAGCCTCGGCAATTTGATGGGGGGTGTTCATTTTTCTGGTCATGCCGAAATCTTTTTTGCGGACGAAACGGTTAAGCTCGGGGGAGTCATTGGCCAAAATAGGAAGCCCAGCCTGAATAAACTCGAAAAGTTTGTTTGGAGTGCAATAATAGGAGTTCAGGTCAACATGTGGGTACGGAATGATTCCTATGTCCGCAGAGGCACTATGTTGCAGAAGTTCACTTTGCGGTACAGCTTCCAAAAAGTAGATGCGTGAGCCCAGCAGTCCGAGTGACAGTGATTTTTTCTTAAGCAGCTCACCAAAACTTCCAAAGCCCATCATCACTAGATCTATATCTTTGGTTTTCACCAGGCTGATGGCAGCAATCAAGTTTTCGAGGTTTCTATATGGGGAAAAGCCGCCTTGAAATAGCAAAATGCGTCGTTTGGCTGAGATGTTGAGTTTTTCACGTAACAGGTCATAACGCACCTCGGGTTTGAACTCGGGAGGTGGATCGATTGCATTGAGGAGGGTGACCGGTGTGTCGATTTGATATCGCTGCGCCATTTCCTGAGCAATGGAATCATTGACTGCAAAAACCACATTTGCTTTTTTGATATGGCGCGCTTCTGATTCCGAGCAAATTTTACGCTGTGCTCGGGAAAAGGTTTTTTGCTCGGGATAAAGTTCGTGAGCATCATAAGCGAGTGGGACGTTCCACTTTGCCGCCAGTTCAGCACCTGCCTCTAGTGCTGGAAGGTCATGGACTTGAACTAGATCACTTGGGAACTCGAGCCCATGTTTGACGAAGGCTTGGCGAAAGGGTAGGGGGTCATGCAGCATACGGTTCTGGTAACGAAGTAAAAGAAGCGCCTTGTACAGGTTCCAGTTCAGATGACTAGCATATGTGAATAAGCGTTGAGATATTTTATGTACAAAGGCACGTCGATTTACTCTCCAATTTAGGAAGGTGTTTAGTTTGTACTGGCGTTTCATATATCCTTTGTAAGTTGGATTTTCTGGAACAATATGATCCAGACCTATACGAGTGAGCTGAATACCTTCAGCGGTCAGTTCGTGGGTAGTTTGCTTGTCAAACGATAAAGCAAGCAGGCGCACTGAGTGCTGCTGTAATATCAATGTAACTGCTTGTGCAACGACCCGGCGATCTAGATGCTGGTCGTGGCAAAGCATCAAAATACAAGCCATACGGTTTTAACTCCTAAATTTTCCAACCAAGCACTTCAGTGCTTTTCTGGTGGCAGCTCCTAGCCGATTTTCGAGATGTTGGCTTAGTTTTTTCAATTGCCCCTGGCAAGTATGAAGTTCACTTTGGAGTCTTTGTATTTCAGCTTCCAAGTTGGTTATCAGCTTGAAGGGGCGGATTTCAATCTGTTCTTGGTGAGCTTCAAGTGTTCTATTGTCAAGCTTTCGGTTTTCTATCTCGGTCTTGTTTAAATGTTCATCGAATTGTGTTCGCACACACACACCAGGAGGCACTTCAGCCAAGTTTTTGATTTGTGCCAAGAGATGGTTTAGCTCTGTTGAATGAGATGAGTATTGCTCTTGGATTTGGCCGTCACTTTGATCCGCTCTGGCTAGAACCTGGCTTAGTACTGCTGCTGGCGTTGGGTTTATAGGGGGCATGGGCTGTTCCAAGGCAGCGGGATCCAGCCAGGTTGGCTTGGTGATCTGCACGAATAATGGCAGGCCCATATGTTCGAATTCGCAGTAAGCGCAATCTTCGTTGTCTGGTACTTGAGCCCAGACTACCTCCGGTCCATGGCCCAGTTTGATAGAGGCAAATGGCTCCTCTGGGGCGCAAGAGGCGAGTACTCCGTAGTAGCCCGAGGCAGGAGGGCGGGGAAGTGGAAGCACGGCACGCTCTTGTCCGTCCGACAAGACGCATCCGTTGAGCAGGATGCCGCAGGCGTCTTCCAACAGCAGGTGCAGTGGGCCGAGGCTGCCGGGCACTCTTCTTACTTCGAGTGCTGGTGTGGGCTCATAAAGCGGGAACTGCAAACGCCAGTGTCCTTCCGAAGACAGTACATGCTGGGCAACTTGGCTGTAGGGGTGCAAGTCAACTCCAGAGCGTTGGCGCTCGAAGTCGATGCATGTCGCGAGTTGGCTGTGATGACGTGCCTGGGTGACGCGCAGAGGGACGGGGGCGGAGATCTGGCGTTGGAAAACTACTAGCACTTCACTGTGGCTACGGCACATCCGGTAATCGCCCAGTGCTTTATAGAGATCTGCCCCTAGGGCTTCTGCAAACAGAGGAGGGAGTGCTGCTGGCACGATGGCCTGATGCCCTCTGCTGCCGCATACGGGGCAGATTGCGGCTTCCCAGCCAGACCACTCGTGAAGAGCCAAGCGCCGTAGGTGAGTTTCTGGAGGCAGCATTGCGCTCCATGGCTCTCCCGTTAATATTGTTGAACGAACTTGCCAACCCGGAGGCGTACGGCGATGGAGGTCGGCATGATCGTAGCTGCGTTGATGCCAGTTGACGTGATAGCAGTTGCCACACTCTGTACAGCGGGTCGTTGCATCCAGGAGCTCCTCGCGAAAGGGCACTGCGACCATGACGACTTTTCCGGCTACCCGGAATAGTTCGCTCCATGCAGCGTCTTCTTCGGCGTCAGGCATATGTTCCAGTGCATCAGTGCTCATGACCAGATCGAAGGCGCCGTCAGCAAATGGCAGGTGTCGTGCATCACCTTTTACGCCTTGCACAGCCAAGCGAGAGAGAGCTTCCTCACTGCTGTCGAGACCGACGATTGTGTCTACACCAAGACCTACCAGCTCCGAGGTCAGTTTGCCGTCACCGCACCCTACATCAAGGACAGAGCCGATGTCATTCGGCCAAAAATCTTGAATGGCTTTCAGCAGGTTGCGCTGTCCAGCCTGCATGGGCTGATCCCAAACCTG
This sequence comes from Pseudomonas sp. GW822-FHT06D10, assembly GCF_058799535.1. Classification (NCBI taxonomy): domain Bacteria; kingdom Pseudomonadati; phylum Pseudomonadota; class Gammaproteobacteria; order Pseudomonadales; family Pseudomonadaceae; genus Pseudomonas; species Pseudomonas sp. GW822-FHT06D10. The sequence goes on from NZ_JBXALN010000002.1 coordinate 170,144, forward strand.
CGAGGAGCTGTAAAGTCGAATATCTTGGGTCAAGTAAGCAACTCCCATTGGGCGGGTTGGTTGACTACCCCAATCTGGACATGGATACCTGGGGGAGGTAATACCTTGAGAGCATGACAACGATCGTGAAGGTCGTACGACGCTGGCTCTATAGACGACGCAGGATTCAGCTCACGAAATATGGCGACTGAGACTAGGTAGTCGCCAGGGCCTAGCAGGAGTGGAGAGAAATCAACGCGGATGCCACCTTTGCCCTCAACACAGGCGAAACGCTGGCCGTTCATACTGGCGATCACTTGCATGACACAGATGCCGTCGGGCCGATAGATCGCCACCACCGGGACGGGGTCTTTCACTGCTTGGCTGGCTTCAAAGGCCATGACCGCAAATGCTGCTTCGCCGCTTATCAGAGTGTGTCGTCTTACACCCTCAGCATCAAAAAAGCCGAATCCATTTATGCGGATCTCACCGCTGCCGTACCTGTCGTCAGGCGCAAGCTCTTGCAGATCGGCAAGCAACTCAACGTTTTGGTCGTCGCCCAGCGCCTGATCACTGTGCAACGAAAAGCGCATGAGGTTCCATGAGGGGAACTGGTTCGCAGAGATTTCAGCTAGAGCGACATACTGGTTCTCTTTGGGGGAAAATTGCTCAAGCAGTATCGAGTGACTGGTACTGGCGCGAATATCCATCTTTACCCAGGCATCTTCTGGAACTGATGTGGGCCAGGAAATCTGTAAGGGGGCATGAATGTAACGCCCACCAAAGTTGCCGAATGCCCAGCATGGTTCAATCGGCTCCTGTTTTACCTGTCGCCAGTTCATCAAGGCTGGATCAACTATCAAGCGGGAATCGCCTGATTGCTGGGGCGTCATTTCTATGCGTCCGAGTACACCGCTTGCATTTCCATATTCCAGACTTCGAATCAGCAGAGGTTCAAGGGGAGGTGTGCCGTCTGCCCCGATCAGGCGGAGCAAAGTGGTCTGGCTACTCTCGCGGAGCAGGGCGCCAACCTGCCCTTTGGTCAATGACATGCTCTTGGCACGAACCCTCCGTTCTTCCTCTTCACGGATATTTGCCAAATAGGCTTTACTGACCGGCAAGAGCGGGCCGTCCTGCCGGATGCGTCCCCCTTCAAGCCAGACCCCCCGATCACAGAGCATTTGTACAGAGCTGATATCGTGAGAAACGAATAGGATGGTGGCTCCCTGGCCAGTCAGGGCTTTCATACGCTGGATGCATTTACCCAGGAAATAGGCATCCCCAGCGCCAAGGACTTCATCGATAATCAGTACTTCGGGAGTGATGGTCGTCGCCACGGCAAAAGCAAGTCGTGCATACATACCCGCGGAATATTCTTTGACTGGTCGGTGGAGAAAGCTATCGAGCTCGGTGAAGTCCGTAATCTCCTCGATGCATTCATCTACTCGTGAAGGCTGGATGCCTTGATAAGCGAGAGCTGACCTTATGTTTTCAATGCCGGTGAAGTCGGGATGGAAGCCGGTACCCAGAGTCATCAGCGCCTGTACCTTGCCACTCACCCGGATCTGTCCGCTATCAGCTCGCATCTGTCCGGAAACCATTCGTAGCAATGTGCTTTTGCCGGCGCCGTTACGGCCAATAAGGGCCACCTTTTCGCCACGCGCTATGTCTAGGTTAATGTCCGATAGTGCTTGAAATACGTCATAGCGTTTTTTGGAAACAGGCCATCCCAACGCATCCAAGGCTCTCCAGCCAGGGTGTTGGAAGCGCCTAAAGCTCTTGTTTACGGCCTTGAGGGAGATTGTCAGATCAGACATGGTCAGCAAATAAAGGCTTGAGTCGAAAAATCAAACTGCCACCCAGCGCAAAAAGGGCAGTTGAGAAAAGTGCGAAGAATCCCAATTGTTGCAATGGAATTGTTCCTTGCATCAGGCATGCCCGATAGAGCTCCATCAGCCATGCCAATGGATTGAAAAGTAATAGGGCGTGCAGGCCCTCGGGCACCATGTCGGCGGTGTAAGCGATGGGGGAAACCATCATGAGGAAGAGGACAAGGATGGGTATCGCTTGCAATAGGTCACGAAAGAACACTGTCAGAGTTGCAGTGATCCAGACCAGGCCGAGCACCATCATGATCTGCAGCAGATATACCAGCGGTACAAGAAGATGGGTCCAGTGAGCTCCATGAAAATGTAGCACTGCTCCCCAAAGTAGCAGCATGCCCATACCCATGGTGGTATGACCAATTAGTACTTCTCTGGCTACTACCAGTTCGATGGGAAAGAGTGTGTTCATGAGTAAGTCGCGATTGGCGACGATACTGCCCGTGCCTGACCCGAATGCTTCTGCAAAAGCCAGGAAGGGAACAAGTCCGGAAAATACCACCAGGATATAGTCGCTCGTTCCTAGCCCAGGAATACGCACTTGGAGGATCTGGACAAAGACCAAGCTATACATGCCCAGGAACAGTAGTGGATAGAGCAACAGCCAAAGCGTACCCAGTACATTGCCACTGGTTCGTTTTTTCAGCCCCTGAACAACTGTGGAGTAGAGAATTTGACGGTGCTGCAAGAGGCTGGCTAACGCACCCATTTCAAGCTTCTTTCATCAGATGTTCAATAATCACGCGACTCGCGCTCCCGTTTCCATATGGAGTGCTCAGATCGTCTTGTTGACCGTCACTCAACTGGCTGAAAGCGTCTAGGATCCGTGTCTGGGATGCGCCCACTATATGGTTCCAGCCTAGAGCTACTGTTTCGACCCATTCGGTTTCGTCGCGCATGGTGATACACGGAACCTGATAGAAGAATGCTTCTTTCTGTACTCCGCCGGAGTCGGTAAGGATTACCTTGGCCGCCTGTTCAAGCGCCACCATATCCAAGAACGCCAGAGGGGGGACGATGGTGAGCTTTTGCAGCAGATGCTCCAATTGATGGTCGCTGATCAGTTTGCGGGTCCGGGGATGTAGCGGTAGAACCACTGGCAGTTCCGCTGTGATAGCGGCTAGCGCCGAAAGAATCTCATTCAGGCGCTCCGGGGAGTCGGTATTTTCCGCCCGGTGACAGGTTGCCAAGGCGAAGCCTTTTTCAGAGAGAGCCAGAGTATCGAGGATCTGACTGGTATTACGGGCACGGTCCCGGTAATAGAGGGCGACGTCATACATGACGTCGCCAACGTTGTGTACCCCTTGAGTGATGCCTTCCCGGGCCAGGTTCTCGACGGCCGTCATGGTCGGGCACAACAGTAGGGTCGAAACCCGGTCTGACAGAATCCGATTGATCTCTTCCGGCATGCGCATGTTGAACGAGCGCAAGCCTGCTTCGACATGGGCTACTGGGATATGCAACTTTGCCGCTGCAAGTGCCCCTGCCAGGGTCGAATTGGTGTCGCCGTAGATAAGCACCCAATTAGGTTTTTCGGTCAGCAGTATTTGCTCGATACCCTCGAGCATGCGAGCCGTCATTGCTCCGTGGCTCCCACCTGATATCTCAAGGTTGTATTTCGGAGCAGGAATCTCCAGCTCATCGAAAAATACCTGCGACATGTTCGGATCGTAGTGCTGACCGGTGTGGATCATGATTTCTTCCAAGATCCCGGGGTGCTTGAGGATTTCTCTTGAAACGGCTGCAGCTTTGATGAACTGAGGGCGCGCGCCAACGATGGTGATGATTTTACAGGTCATGCGTAGATACTCTTTTCAAGGCTTTTACGATTCCCTCGGGGGAGTCGGCGCTGATATTCAAATGCCGCCGGTTCGTACATGGGGTGTAATGATATCGCCCGCCGGCAGCAGAGCTTGATTGGTGATTGTCGGATCCATTCTATTTGGACAGTGTAATGCGTAGGAGGCTCCAGTACCTTTTCGTGGTCATGGGCGGTGTGAATGCATTGCCGCAAAGTTTTGTGACTATCCAGGTACGTATATGGCGAGTGGACAGTTGTACTGGCGAAACCATGGCGTCATGTTGAAGGTTGGGCGATGGATAGAAATAAGGAGTGTTTATTTCGCTACCTTGCCTGATGCCGAAGCTCATTTGGTGTGTGCCACAAGGGCGGGGCCTTTCCTTCACATTGCTCACGAACCGAACCTCAGACTTTTCACGTCCGGAGTGGCCTGATGCAGTGTATAGGCTGCTGCTTGTGGATGTGTTACCTCGGTTTTAAGCCCGTTCTCTATGGGTCGGGCCTCGAGGTCAATGAGCTCGATCATGGTGTAGTGTCCATTTGCGATATCTTTCCAAAGTACACCTGAAGATTATGGCCCTAGTTTCTGGTGTGTCACTCAATACTGTCCTTTTGGCTAGTAGAGTGATTCAACTTCGCAGTTACCCAAGGCGTTTGAACAATCTTCATCCGCTCAGCGATGATTTCATCCCCGTGCGGTACATGGCGCTTTTATGGAGGTCGCACACCATGCGCAAATACGGCAGGTTAGAGCAGTGGATCCTGGTATTCCAGCCACTACCAAGGATTGCCAAGAAATATCTACCTGTTTTTTGCTGTGCAGATTCTATCAGCCGAAAAAAATTGTGACCTTAGGACAAGTCTGTTTTTTCATGAGATCTATCTGTCGCCAGCTGTCAATTCTTGGGTTTTTTCTAGGGGGACAGATACCACGCCCTGGCGTAGCTGACTGGGGATCTTTCAGCAGCGCAGGTAGCTTTTTCAGAGTCCTCAGCTTCAACACCAATCACAAGTGGGTGTATTGATTGGCGTGGGGTTGCAGATAAAAAAGCCCATGACAAGTCATGGGCTTTTTCTTGCAGCTAGCTGCCGTCTTTAAACGTAGAAGGCCTTCAGCGGCGGGAAGCCGTTGAATTCCACCGCGCTGTAGCTGGTGGTGTAGGCGCCGGTGGACAGCCAGTACAGGCGGTCGCCGATGGCCAGGTTCAGTGGCAGGCCGTACTTGTAGTTCTCGTACATGATATCGGCGCTGTCGCAGGTCGGGCCGGCGATCACCACTTCTTCCACTTCACCTTTCTTCTCGGTCCAGATCGGGAACTTGATGGACTCGTCCATGGTTTCGATCAGACCGGAGAACTTGCCCACGTCGGTGTACACCCAGCGCTCGACGGCGGTGCGGGATTTGCGCGCCACCAGTACTACTTCGCTGACCAGGATGCCGGCGTTGGCGATCAGCGAACGGCCTGGCTCGAGGATGATTTCCGGCAGGTCGTCGCCGAAGTCTTCCTTGAGGAAGCGGATGATTTCCTCGGCATAGGTTTCCAGGCTGTTGGTGCGGGTGATGTAGTTGGCCGGGAAGCCGCCACCCATGTTGATCAGCTTCAGCTCGATACCGTCTTCTTCCTTGAGGCGCTCGAAGATCACCTTGACCTTGGCAATGGCGGCGTCCCAGACGCTGATGTCGCGCTGTTGCGAGCCCACGTGGAACGACACGCCGTAAGGCACCAGGCCCAGGTCGCGAGCGAGGATCAGCAGGTCCATGGCCATGTCGGTCTGGCAGCCGAACTTGCGCGACAGCGGCCAGTCGGCGGTGGTGGAGCCTTCGGTGAGAATGCGCACGTAGACTTTCGAACCCGGGGCGGCCTTGGCGATGTTGCGCAGGTCGGCCTCGGAGTCGGTGGCGTACAGGCGCACGCCCTTGTCATAGAAGTAGCGGATGTCCTTGGACTTCTTGATGGTGTTGCCGTAGCTGATGTTGGCCGGGTTGACGCCGCGGCCCAGCACCTTGTCCAGCTCGTAGATCGAAGCGATGTCGAAGCTGGAGCCTTTTTCGTGCAGCAGGTCGATGATCTCGACGGCCGGGTTGGCCTTGACCGCGTAGTAGACCTTGGCGAATTCGAAACCGGCGCGCAGGTCGTCGTAGGCCTGGGAGATCATCTGGGTATCGATGACCACGAACGGGGTTTCTTGCTGGTCGGCGAAAGACTTCATTTTCTGAAAGGTTTCGCGCGCGAAATAGTCTTCGACGTTAATCGACATGCGTTGGGAACTCCTACTGGCAAACGTTGGTAATCAATGGGTTTAAGGACATGTCATTGATGACAGTGCCTTGTGAACGTCCTCCGTATCCCCACTTTGGTTCGCCTACTTCCCAAGGCATGTCGCCGAAAGCAAAAAGGCCATGGGAAATCTGCCCTTGGCCTTGCTGTCTCGTCGTCAGTACTTGAGCCGGATGGATCGTTTCCAGCATGGACGTTCGGCGCGAACTTTAGGCGGTGAGGGGGCTGAGATCAACAAAAAATGTCGCGTTTTTGCACTTGTCTGACGTGCGTTATCGACACCTCTCTTTGTAGCCGACACAGATGACGGACAGATGTTCCCGAAGAATTCGCCAGTGTTAAAAATACCTGCACGTTCGACGCTTTTGCGTGCCAAGTAGCTGGGAAGTATGAAAGCGTCAACATCGGCGACGTTAGCGGCGAGAGGGCGGTTTGAGGGGGATTTTTGCTGTTTCGGAGGAGGGCGCCGGACAGCTCTGACCGGGGCGGCTGTTGATATTTTTTTCCGGCGTGTGGGTGGGCCAAAAACACCCGGTGGCGAGGGCGCTTGCTCGCGCCGGATGCGCAGCAGCCCCATTCTTTTTGCAAAGAGGGGCCGCTTCAAGGTCCCGCGGGAGCAAGCGCCCTCGCCACAGGTTGGTTATTGGCTATTTATTGATCAGGCGACCACTGTTTCAGCCGGCGAGACGATATTGGTCTTCATCCCCCGCGAACGCCCGGAGCTTAGGTAGGCGGCGATGGATTCCTGAGTCACCTCGCCCAGGAACACCCGCTCGGCATCCATCACCGGCAGCCACGAGCGGTTGAACTCGTACATGCGCGACAGAAGAATCCGCAGGTGTTCGTCGTAGGCGGCTGTAGCGTTGAACTCTCGCAGGAACTGGGCGCAGGTGCCGGTCTGACGGTGCAGGTCGCGACGACGTACATAACCCAGAGCCTTGTTCTCGGCACAGGTCACCACCACGTAGCGCCGGTCGTGTTCGTCCATCAGTTCCAGGGCGTCGGCTACCGGGGTTTCCGGGCTGACCGACGGGGCGTTGTCCGCGGCGTCTTCGGCCTTGACCAGCAACAGGCGTTTCAAGGTGCTGTCCTGGCCGACGAAGTTGCTGACGAAGTCGTCCGCCGGGTGCGCCAGCAGGGTGTCGGGGTGATCGATCTGCAGCAGCTTGCCGGCACGGAAGATGGCGATCTTGTCCCCCAGCTTGATGGCTTCGTCGATGTCATGGCTGACCATGATCACGGTCTTGTTCAGCGCCCGCTGCATCTCGAAGAATTCGTTCTGGATCATCTCGCGGTTGATCGGGTCTACCGCGCCGAAGGGCTCGTCCATCAGCAGCAGCGGGGCGTCCGCCGCCAGGGCGCGGATCACCCCGATGCGCTGTTGCTGGCCGCCGGACAGTTCCCGTGGGTAGCGATGCAGGTACTGCTTGGGTTCGAGCTTGATCATGCTCATCAGCTCGCGGGCCCGGTCGTGGCATTTCTGCTTGTCCCAGCCCAGCAGGCGTGGCACCACCACGATGTTTTCCTCGATGGTCATGTTGGGGAACAGGCCGATCTGCTGGATCACGTAGCCGATGTTGCGGCGCAGGGTCACTTCGTCGAGATCGGTGGTGTCCTCGCCATTGATCAGCACCTTGCCCGAGGTGGGCATGATCAGGCGGTTGATCATTTTCAGCGTGGTGCTCTTGCCGCAGCCGGAGGGCCCGAGGAACACGCAGATCTCGCCTTCATTGACGGTCAGGCTTACCGAGTCGACGGCTTTGACATCCTTGCCGTTGCTGCGAAAGGTCTTGGTCAGGTTTTGAAGTTCGATCATTTCAGGAGTCCTTTTGGAGTCAGCGAGCGTTGCAGCCATTGCAGAAGCAGGTCGGCGAAGATGGCCAGGAGACTGACCAGCACGGCGCCGACGATCAGCATCGACATGTCGCTGCGGCTGATGGATGCAAGAATGAGTACGCCCAGGCCGCCGGCGCCGATGGTGGCGGCGATGGTCATGACGCCGATGTTCATCACCACGGCGGTGCGTACCCCGGCGAGGATCACCGGCACCGCGATCGGCAACTCGACCATGCGCAGGCGCTGGCCGAAGGTCATGCCGATGCCGCGGGCGGCTTCACGAATGCCCGGTTCGACGCCGGTCAGCGCCAGGTAGGTGTTGCGCATGATCGGCAGCAGGGAATAGAGGAACACCGCGGTGATAGCCGGTAGCGGGCCCAGGCCCTGGCCGAACTTGGAGTAGAACGGCAGCAGCAGGCCGAACAGGGCGATGGACGGAATGGTCAGCAGCACGGTGGCGCTGGCCTGCAGTGGGCCGGCAAGGGTCGGGAAGCGGGTCATCAGCACGCCCAGGGGCACGCCGAAGACGATGGCCAGGGTGACGGCGATGCCCACCAGGGTGATGTGCTGCCAGGTCAGGTGCAGGACCTGGGCCCAATCGAGATGGGAAAAGGCGTTCAGGAATTCCATGTCTTCTCCTCTTTAGTTGATCGGGTGCTGGCGCAGGAAATCTGCGGCCACGGCGGATGGGCTTTCATGGTCGACGTCGACCCGCGCGTTCAGCTGGCGCATGGTTTCGTCGTCGAACAGCGCCGCCAGCGGCTTGAGCTCGGCGGCCAGTTGCGGGTGGGCGTCGAGGTAGGCCTGGCGTACCACCGGCGCGGCGGTGTAGTCCGGGAAGTAGTGCTTGTCGTCTTCCAGCAGTTTGAGCTTGAAGGCATTGAGGCGCCCGTCGGTGGTGTACACCAGGCCGGCGAACACCTGGCCGTTGCGCAGGGCGGTGTAGACCAGGCCGGCGTCCATCTGCCGGGTGTTCTTGCGGGTCAGGGCCATGTCATAGAGCTTGACCATCCCGGCCATGCCGTCGGAGCGGTTGGCGAACTCGGTGTCCAGGGCCACCAGGCGGTTTTCCTTGGTGTTTTCGGCCAGGGCCAGGGTCAGGTCGCTGATGCTATTGATCTGCGGATGTTCCTTGGCCACGTTCTCTGGCAGCGCCAGGGCATAGGTATTGCTGAACTTGGACGGTGACAGCCAGACCAGGCCTTTTTTCGCATCCAGTTCTTTCACCCGGGCGTAGGACTGTTCGCTGTCGAGTTTCTCGTCGATGTGGTTGTAGGCCACCAGCGAGACTCCGGTGTACTCCCAGATCAGGTCCAACTGGCCACTTTCCTGGGCACTGCGGGCCAGGTTGCTGCCCAGGCCCCCGGTGACGCGGGTGTCGTAGCCCTTGCTGCGCAAGTACTGGGAGGTGATCTCCGCCAGCAGGGTCTGTTCGGTGAAGACCCGGGCGCCGATGCGGATCAGCGGTTTTTCCACGGCGTGGGCCAATGTGCTGAAAAGCAGGGCGCAGCCGAGTATCAGGCTTAATTTCTTCATGTCGGTTCCTTGGCTCTGACGGGCTTAAGACGGGCGCAGACCACGTTCCAGCCAAAGTCGGCTGGCCAGGGTCACCAGGCCATCGAGGAGCAAGGCCAGCAGCGCGGTGCAGGCGGCGCCGAGCAGCAGTTGCGGCTGATTGTTCAGGGCGATGCCGGGGAAAATCAGGCTGCCCAGGCTGTTGGCGCCGATCAGGAAGGCCAGGGGCGCGGTGCCGACGTTGATCGCCAGGGCCACCCGCACACCGCCGATGATGATCGGCACGGCATTGGGCAATTCGACTTTCCACAGCACCTGGCGTGGCGTCATGCCGATGCCGACCGCGGCCTCCTTGAGGGAGCCCTGGACGTTCTTCAGGCCTTCATAGGTGTTGCGCACGATGGGCAGCAGGGAGGCGAGGAACAGCGCGAAAATGGCCGGGCCACTGCCGATGCCGAGGATCCCCAGGGCGATGGCCAGGACGGCCAGGGGAGGGACGGTGTTACCGATGTTGAACACTTGCATGAAGCGTTCGGCGCGTCCGACCATGCTCGGGCGGCTGAGGACGATGCCGGCGGGGATCCCCACCACCAGCGCGGCTAGCATTGAAGCCAGGACCAGGAACAGATGGGCTTGCAGGTAGAACAACAGATCGTCGCGGTAGTGTTCGATCGTAGTGATGCCGATCCAGTGGACCAGCAGGGCCAGGAGGGCGATTACCGCAGCGCCTCCTATCAGCCCTTTGCCATAGCGAATAGCCACAGGCGGACTCCTTTTTGTCGGTCGGCGGGCACTTTCCCGTGTGGCAGGGCCATTCCTGGCTGCCGGGAAAATACGCGCGAAAAGCAGCTCGTCGAGCGCCGGCAGAGCGGCGGGTGAACGGGCCATGAGCGCAGCTTCGTCAAGCTAACTTGCTGATATTTCAGCCCCTGACGACAGTGCGTGACAGGGGAGTGGACGTCTCCACGTTTTAAAAGGTTCCATAATTGGCAGCATTTAGCCACCGTTAATCTGCCGTCCGGTCGCCCGGGCGACGGGGGGAGCTGTGGCCCGCAAGGCTATGTCTGGGCTATAATCTGCGCCCTTTTTTGATCACCGCCAGGCGATTTCCCATGACCCAACAGGCCGCCGAAGTCGCGAAACGCCGCACTTTCGCCATTATTTCCCACCCGGATGCGGGTAAGACCACGATCACCGAGAAGCTGTTGCTGATGGGCAAGGCCATTGCGGTGGCGGGTACCGTCAAATCGCGCAAGTCCGACCGCCACGCCACTTCCGACTGGATGGAGATGGAGAAGCAGCGGGGTATTTCCATTACCACGTCGGTCATGCAGTTCCCCTATCGCGACCACATGATCAACCTGCTGGACACCCCCGGCCACGAAGACTTCTCGGAAGACACCTACCGCACCCTGACCGCGGTGGACTCGGCGCTGATGGTGCTCGACGGCGGTAAGGGCGTAGAGCCACGGACCATCGCCCTGATGGACGTCTGCCGCCTGCGCGACACGCCCATCGTCAGTTTCATCAACAAACTCGACCGGGACATTCGCGACCCGATCGAACTGCTGGACGAAATCGAAGCGGTCCTGAAGATCAAGGCTGCCCCCATCACCTGGCCGATCGGTTGCTACCGCGACTTCAAGGGCGTGTACCACCTGGCCGGCGACTACATCATCGTCTACACCCCGGGCCACGGCCACGAGCGCACCGAAACCAAGATCATCGAAAAGCTCGACTCCGCCGAAGCCCGGGCCCACCTGGGTGACGAGTACGAGCGCTTCATCGAGCAGCTGGAACTGGTGCAGGGCGCCTGCCACGAGTTCAACCAGCAGGAGTTCCTCGACGGCCAGCTGACGCCGGTGTTCTTCGGGACCGCGCTGGGCAACTTCGGTGTCGACCACGTGCTCGACGCCGTGGTGGACTGGGCGCCGCTGCCGCTGGCCCGCGTTGCCAACGAGCGCAGCGTGGCCCCCCAGGAAGAGAAGTTCTCGGGCTTCATCTTCAAGATCCAGGCGAACATGGACCCCAAGCACCGCGACCGCATCGCCTTCATGCGCATCTGCTCGGGCAAGTACGAGAAAGGCATGAAGATGCGCCACGTGCGCACTGGCAAGGACGTGCGCATCGGCGACGCCCTGACCTTCTTCTCCTCCGAGCGTGAGCAACTGGAAGAGGCCTATGCCGGCGACATCATCGGCCTGCACAACCACGGCACCATCCAGATCGGCGACACCTTCACCGAAGGCGAGGCGCTGGGCTTCACCGGTATCCCGCACTTCGCCCCGGAGCTGTTCCGCCGTGTGCGTCTGAAGGACCCGCTCAAGTCCAAGCAACTGCGCCAGGGCCTGCAACAGCTGGCCGAAGAGGGCGCGACCCAGGTGTTTTTCCCTGAGCGCAGCAACGACATCATCCTCGGCGCCGTGGGTGTGCTGCAGTTCGACGTGGTGGCCAGCCGCCTGAAGGAGGAATACAAGGTGGAGTGCTCCTACGAGCCGATCACCGTGTGGTCCGCCCGCTGGATCGAATGCAGCGACAAGAAGAAGCTCGAAGAGTTTTCCAACAAGGCGGTGGAAAACCTGGCCCTGGACGGCGGCGGCCACCTGACCTACCTGGCGCCGACCCGGGTCAACCTGGCGCTGATGGAAGAGCGCTGGCCGGACGTGAAATTCCGCGCCACCCGCGAACACCACTAAGTTCGCCGGCCACCCCCGAGCCCCGCTGTGCAGACAGCGGGGCTTTTTTTTGCGCGCAGGATTGGCCTGCCGCCGCCCCGTAGGCGCCGGCTTGCCAGCGAAGGCGGCGGACGCTGTTGTGCCTGGCTTGCGGGTTTCTTCGCCGGCAAGCCGGCTCCTGCGGGTTGTGGTGTTTTCAAGGGAGCGCCGTTAGTCGGAAGGGCTTTGGCGGCTCGGGAATCGATAGGGAGCTATCTGGAAAAGCCGGGATATCACGACTAGGTTTCAGACAGTGCTGTGGCCGCCGCAAGGCTGGCGCGCAGCCATCGATGATTCACCTATGAAAGGATGGAATCGGCTATGAGAATTTTCCAACGCGTTGTGCTGTTGATCAAAGTGCTGGTGATGCTGTCGCTCGGAACCTCGGCGGCCTGGGCCCACAACCTGATGCAGGTGAGCGAGCCGGGTTACTCCTCGAGCCAGAGCGCACCGGTGCAGATGCTTGCCAAGTCCGAATCGGAGCCGGGCGATGAGGGCCAGGGTGGCAGTTCCGGCGATGACGACCAGACCACCGACGAGGATGACGGCGACAGCCAGGGCTAAAAGAAACCCCCGACGACGGACTGATGCGCAATCCGTCGCCGGGGGCGGGTCGAACAAGGTTCAGGCGCTCCCGGAGGCATCCGGGAGCGCCTTTTTCATGGCCGCTACAGCACGAATTGCTCGGCGTAGTGGCAGGCCACCTGGCGGCTGTCGAGCTGGCGCAGGGCCGGCTCTTCAGTGCTGCAGCGCTCGGTGGCATAAGGGCAGCGCTTGTGGAAGGCGCAGCCCGGTGGTGGGTTCAGCGGGTTGGGCAGCTCGCCGACGATCTTGATCTTCGGCTTGTCCGGGTCCGGGTGGATGGTCGGTGTCGCCGACAGCAGGGCCTGGGTGTAGGGGTGCAGGGGGCGGGTGTAGATGTCCTCCTTGGGGCCCATTTCCACCGGCCGGCCGAGGTACATCACCAGCACCTGGTCGGCCACGTGGCGCACCACTGCCAGGTTGTGGGAAATGAACACGTAGGCGGTGTTGAATTCCTGCTGCAGGTCCATGAACAGGTTCAATACCTGGGCCTGGATCGATACGTCCAGGGCCGAGGTCGGTTCGTCCGCCACCAGCACCTTGGGCTGCAGCATCATTGCCCGGGCCAGGGCGATACGCTGGCGCTGCCCCCCGGAGAACATGTGCGGGTAGCGCTGGTAATGTTCGGGACGCAGGCCTACCTGCTTCATCATCGCCTGGACTTTTTCCCGGCGTTCGGCGGCCGACAGCTTGGTGTTGATCAGCAGCGGCTCGGCCAGCTGGTCACCGATCTTCTGCCGCGGGTTGAGCGAGGCATAAGGGCTCTGGAACACCATCTGCACGTCTTTGCGCAGTTGCTTGCGCTGGGCCTTGTCGGCGCCGGCGACTTCCTGGCCGGCGATCTTCAGCGAGCCGGAAGACGGTTCCTCGATCAGGGTCAGGGCCCGCGCCAGGGTGGATTTGCCACAGCCGGATTCACCCACCACAGCCAGGGTCTTGCCGGCTTCCAGCTCGAAGGACACGCCGTTGAGTGCGCGCACGGTGGCGTGGCCCTTGAACAGGCCACGGGACACTTCGTAGTGACGGGTGAGGTCGCGGGCGGTAAGAACGACGGCCATTACGCCACCTCCTGATTCAGCGGGTAGAAGCAGCGCACCAGGCTGGCGGCTTTCGGGTCGAGGCTGGGGCGCTGGGCGCGGCAGTTGTCTTGCACGTAGGGGCAGCGCGGCGACAGCAGGCAGCCTTGAGGCCGGTCGTAGCGCCCGGGGACGATGCCCGGCAGGGTCGACAAGCGAGTGGCGCCGAGGCTGTGCTCGGGAATCGCCGCCAGTAGCGCTTCGCTGTAGGGGTGCGCGGGGATGTCGAACAGCTCCGGTACCTGGCCCACCTCAACCGCCTGGCCGGCATACATCACGCATACCCGCTGGGCGGTTTCGGCGACCACGGCGAGGTCGTGGGTGATCAGCACCAGGCCCATGTTCTGCTCTTTCTGCAGGTTCAGCAGCAGGTCCATGATCTGCGCCTGGATGGTCACGTCCAGGGCGGTGGTGGGTTCGTCGGCGATCAGCAGCTTGGGCTCGCCGGCGATCGCCATGGCGATTGCCACCCGCTGGCTCATGCCGCCGGACAGTTGGTGCGGGTAGGCGTCCATGCGGCTGGCGGCGCCGGGGATCTCGACCTTTTCCAGCAGTTCGATGGCGCGCTTGCGTGCGGCCTTGCTGGACATCTTCAGGTGCAGGCGCAGCACTTCCTCGATCTGGAAGCCCACGGTGTAGCTGGGGTTCAACGCGGTCATCGGGTCCTGGAAGACCATGGCCAGGTCCTTGCCGACGATCTGCCGGCGCTGGCGCGCGCTGAGCTTGAGCATGTCGCGGCCGTCGAAGCTTAGGGCATCGGCGGTGACGATGCCGGGGTGCTCGATCAGGCCCATCAGGGCCATCATGGTCACCGATTTACCGGAGCCGGACTCGCCGACGATGGCCAGCACTTCGCCCTTGTCGACCTTGAGGTCGAGGCCATCGACCACCGGCACCGCAGTGGCGTCGCCGAAACGGACATTGAGATTCTTGATTTCTAGCAGTGACATGGGAATCTCCTCAGGCGGCGTTCTTGAGTTTCGGATCCAGCGCATCGCGCAGGCCGTCGCCCATCAGGTTGATTGCCAGCACGCTGAGCAAAATGGTCAGGCCCGGCAGGCTCACGACCCACCAGGCGCGTTCGATGTAGTCCCGGGCCGAGGCCAGCATGGTGCCCCACTCCGGAGTCGGCGGTTGCACGCCCAGGCCGAGGAAGCCCAGGGCGGCGGCGTCGAGGATCGCCGAGGAGAAGCTCAGGGTGGCCTGGACGATCAGCGGTGCCATGCAGTTGGGCAGCACGGTGATGAACATCAGGCGTGGCAGGCCGGCACCGGCCAGGCGCGCGGCGGTCACGTAGTCGCGGTTGAGTTCGCCCATCACTGCGGCGCGAGTCAGGCGTACATAGGACGGCAGGGACACCACGGCAATGGCGATCACGGTATTGATCAGGCCTGGGCCGAGGATGGCGACGATAGCCACGGCCAGCAGCAGCGAGGGCAGGGCCAGCATGATGTCCATCAGGCGCATGATGGTCGGGCCCAGCAAACGCGGGAAGAAGCCGGCGAACAGCCCGAGGAGGATCCCCGGGATCAGCGACATCACCACCGACGACAGGCCGATCAGCAGCGACAGGCGCGAACCCTGGATCAGGCGCGAGAGCAGGTCGCGGCCCAGTTCATCGGTGCCCAGCAGGAACTGCATCTGGCCGCCTTCGAGCCAGGCCGGAGGGGTCAGCAGGAAGTCGCGGTACTGCTCGCTGGGGTTGTGCGGCGCCACCCAGGGCGCGAACAGTGCGCAGAACACGATCAGCAGCATGAACAGCAGGCCGGCCACCGCGCCCTTGTTGCGGGAGAAGTGCTGCCAGAATTCTTTGTAGACGGACGGATAGAGCAGGCTTTGATCGACTGCTACTGAGGAAGTTGGAGTGCTCATTAGTCTTGATCTCAGCGCTGATGACGGATGCGTGGGTTGGCAAAGCCGTAGAGGATGTCCACCACGAAGTTGACCATGATCACCAGGCAGGCGATCAGCAGGATGCCGTTCTGCACCACGGGATAGTCCCGGGCGCCGATGGCCTCGATCAGCCACTTGCCGATGCCCGGCCAGGAAAAGATGGTTTCGGTCAGGACCGCACCGGCCAGCAGGGTGCCGACTTGCAGGCCGACCACGGTCAGCACCGGAATCAGCGCGTTGCGCAGGCCGTGGACGAACACCACCCGAGCCGGCGACAGGCCCTTGGCCTTGGCGGTACGGATGTAGTCCTCACGCAGCACTTCGAGCATCGAGGAGCGGGTCATCCGCGCGATCACCGCCAGCGGAATGGTGCCCAGCACGATGGCGGGCAGGATCAGGTGCTGCAGGGCGTCGAAGAAGGCGTCGGTGTCTTTGGCCAGCAGGGTGTCGATGAGCATGAAGCCGGTTTTCGGCTCGATGTCGTAGAGCAGGTCGATACGCCCGGAAACCGGGGTCCAGCCCAGGCTTACCGAGAAGAACATGATCAGGATCAGGCCCCACCAGAAGATCGGCATCGAATACCCCGCCAGCGAGATCCCCATTACCCCATGGTCGAACAGCGACCCTCGCTTCAAGGCGGCGATCACCCCGGCCAGCAGGCCGAGCACGCCGGCGAACAGCAGGGCGGCCATGGACAGTTCCAGGGTCGCGGGGAACAGCGAGGTGAATTCGCTCCAGACGCTGGTGCGGGTGCGCAGGGACTCGCCCAGGTCGCCGTGGGCCAGCTTGCCGATGTAGTCCAGGTACTGGGCGTACAGCGGCTTGTTCAATCCAAGGCGTTCCATTGCCTGGGCATGCATCTCAGGGTCGACCCGACGCTCGCCCATCATGACTTCCACGGGGTCGCCGGGAATCATGCGTATCAAGGCGAAGGTCAGCAAGGTGATGCCGAAGAATGTGGGTATCAGCAACCCCACACGGCGGGCAATAAAACTAAACATCTTCTGAAGTACCTCAATCAGCCGGTTAGGCGTTCCCGCCATCCTTGGGGTCAAGGACGGCGGGCGTTTCTTATTACTTCACTTGGGTGGTAGCGAAGTTGTTAGTGGTCAGGGGGCTAATGTGATAACCCTCGACGTTCTTGCGCATGGCGGTGAACATTTTCGGATAGGCCATGGGGATCCACGGTTGATCCTGTTCGAAAACCAGCATGGCCTTTTCATAGAGCTCGGCGCGTTTGGCGGGTTCAGCGTCGGAGCGTGCTTCGTCGATCAGATCCTGGAACGTCTTGTTGCACCAGCGGGCGTAGTTTTCGCCGTTTTTCGCCGCGTCACAACTCAGGTTCGGGGTCAGGAAGTTGTCCGGATCGCCGTTGTCCCCGGCCCAGCCCGCCGACACCATATCGTGTTCGCCGTTTTTCGCACGCTTGAGCATCTCGCCCCACTCCATCACGCGGATGTCGAGCTTGAGGCCCACCTTGGCCAGGTCGGCCTGCATCATCTGTGCGCCGAGCATCGGGTTGGGGTTGGTCGGGCCGCCGCCGTTGCGGGTGAACAGGGTGATAACCGTACCCTCCGGTACACCGGCTTCCTTGAGCAGCGCGCGGGCCTTGTCCAGATCGCGGGGCGGGTTCTTCAGGCTGTTGTTGAAGCCCAGCAGGGTCGGCGGATACGGGCCGGTGGCCACCAGGGCGTTGCCCTTGCCGTACAGGCTGTTGACGTAGGCTTCCTTGTCGAAGGCGATGTCGATGGCTTTGCGTACCCGTACATCGCTCATGTATTTGCGCGTGGTGTTCATGGCGGTGTAGCCGGTGGTCATGGCGGCCAGCTCGTCGACCTTGAGGTTGGCATCGGCCTTGATGCTGGGAATGTCATCGGGCTTGGGGTACAGGGCGATCTGGCATTCGTTGGCCTTGAGCTTCTGCAGGCGCACGTTGTTATCGGTGGTGATCGCCAGCACCAGCGGGTCGGCCGGCGGCTTGCCGCGGAAGTATTCCGGGTTGGCCTTGAAGCGTACCTGGGCGTCCTTGGCATAGCGGGTGAAGATGAACGGGCCGGTGCCGATGGGCTTGCTGTTGAGCTCAGAGGTCTTGCCTTCCTTGAGCAGCTTGTCGGCGTATTCGGCGGGGAAGATCGACGAGAAGGCCATGGCCACGTCGGCGAGGAAAGGGGCTTCGCGGCGGGTCAGGGTGAAGACCACGGTGTGGTCGTCGATCTTCTCGACGCTTTTCAGCAGTTCCTTGAAGCCCATGCTTTCGAAATAGGGGAAGCCCACGCTGGACTTGTCATGCCAGGGGTGCTTCGGGTCAAGCTGGCGCTGGAAGCTCCAGAGCACGTCGTCGGCGTTCATCTCACGCGTGGGGGTGAAGTAGTCGGTGCTGTGGAATTTGACGCCCTTGCGCAGATGGAAGGTGTATTGCAGGCCGTCGGGGCTGATGTCCCAGGATTCGGCCAGGGCCGGCTCGATGTCAGTGGTGCCGGGCTTGAAGTCCACCAGGCGGTTGAAGATGGTTTCCGCCACTGCGTCGGCCGTGACTGCAGTCGTGTACTGGACCATATCGAAGCCTTCCGGGCTGGCTTCGGTACAGACCACCAAGGGTTTGGCTGTGGCGCCCAGGGCGACGCTCAGCAAGGCGGCGCCAACGGCCGCTTTCAGGGGAAGCATTTTCATCAGGAACCCTCTGCAATCGATTGAACCAGATTAGCTTGAATGGCGGATTCGTCATGAATCCGCCCTTCAACTGGTGGGTTAGAGAATATTGAACGGGATGGTGGTAACCAGTCGGAATTCATTGATGTTGCCGTCGGCCTGGTTCTCGCTGGCGCGGTGCGTGGTGTAGGTGGCACGGATCGCGGTGGCTTTCAGAGGGCCGCTCTGTACGGCGTAGGAAGCACCGATGCCGTATTCGTAGTGGTGCTCGCCGTCCATGGTGCGTACGCCATAGACCGTACCGTCTGCCTTGACGCCGCTGTAGGCGGTGCCGTTGTAGTGGGTACCGTCGATGCCCCAGCCACGGGCCTGATAAATGTTGAACTTGAGGCCGGGCACGCCGTACTCGGCCATGTTCAGGCCGTAGGCGATCTGGAAGGATTTCTCGTTCGGGCCGTTGAAGTCCGAGAGCAGGGAGTTAGCCAGGTAGATGCCGTTGGTTTCGTGCAGGTAGTCGAAGTACTCGTTACCGTTAATTTCCTGGTACGAGAAGGTCAGGCTGTGGGCCTGGTGGGTCAGCCCGAGCGACAGCGAGTAGGTGTCGTTGTCGATCTCGCCCATCTTCTTCTTGCCGGTATCGACGGTCTTGTAATAGTTCAGGCCGGTGGTCAGGCTCAGCACCGAGCTGTCGCCCAGCTCGTGGGTGGCGCCGAAGTAGTACTGGTTCCAGAAGTCTTCCACCTTGGAGGCGTAGAGGCTGGTCTTCAGGCTTTTCAGCGGCTGATAGTTGGCGCCGACCAGGCTTACGCGATCGGTCTCGGCACCGTTGCTGTTGTACTCGGAGCTGAACTTGGACAGGCTCTGTTCGGTCCGTGGCGATACCCGGTCGAAGCTGCCGGCGTCGAACGACAGGTTGTTGAACTCTTCGCTGTGGATGCTCACCCCTTCAAAGCTCGAAGGCAGCGGACGGTTGCCGATGACGTCGACGATCGGCGTGCTGAAGTTCTGCCGGCCGGCGGTCAGGGTGGTGTTGGACACGCGGAACTTGACGTTGGCCAGGCCCAGCTTGCTCCACTGGCCCACGGCGTCGCCGTCGGAGTGGGTCAGGGTGCGGTTGTTCTTGCCGGCGATGTCCTTGCGGTCACGATCCAGAGCAATAGCGTTGTAGGCGGCGACTTCCGTGCTGACGCCCACGGTGCCTTCAGTGAAACCCGAGGTGTAGTTGAGGATGGTGCCCTGGACCCAGTTGATACGTCGCGGGGTCGAGGTCTCTACACCATTGTGGTTGTACGAAAAACGGTCGTTACGACGTTTCAGCTCGTTGGCGTACCAGTTGCGCGTGGTACCCGACAGGCTCTGCCCTTCGATAAAACCCTTGGTCTCAGCCTGGGCACTGGTGGCGTTCAGTTCAGTCGGGACGAAGTCCTGGCTGACGTTCTCCGCATAGGCCGAGGCGGTGATGCTACTGATAGCCAAGGCTAGCAATGCGCTGCTGCTCAGTTTCATGGGTGAAGCTCCTTTGTTTTCTTTTTTAAATGCCGGTTTTTTTGGGCCGGCTGGTTTTTGGAACTCATTCACAGCATCGCAAACGTTTGCATGTGGCTTGATCGCCGAATTCAGGCAAAGCGTCTGCGTGAGGGCGAAAATCGCCCCCAGGGTTTTGGCTCATCGGTTATGGGGCTAGGCTGACACCCGAAAAGGAGTTGCGGCCGAAAGGACTGACCTTGAAACCTTCGACTTTCGCGCTCAGCGGCTGGTTGATCGTCGAGTGGGCCACGGGTGTGATAGGGACCTGTTGCTTGAGCAGTTGCTGGGCCTGTTTGTACAGCAGGCTGCGCTGTTCACGGTCGGTGACGACCTTGGCCTGCTTGATCAGCTTGTCGTACTGCGGGTTGCACCACATGGAGTAGTTGTTGCCGCCAATGGCGTCGCAGCTGTACAGCGTGCCCAGCCAGTTGTCCGGGTCACCGTTGTCGCCGGTCCAGCCGATCAGGCTGATGTCGTGTTCGCCGTTCTTGGTGCGCTTGATGTACTCGCCCCACTCGTAGCTGACGATCTTCACCTTGAGGCCGATCTTCGCCCAGTCGGACTGCAGCATCTCGGCCATCAGCTTGGCGTTGGGGTTGTAGGGGCGTTGTACCGGCATGGCCCAGAGGGTGATTTGCGTGCCTTCCTTGACCCCGGCGGCCTTGAGCAGCTCCCGGGCTTTTTCCGGGTTGTAGGCGGCGTCCTTGATGGTTTCGTCATAGGACCACTGGGTCGGTGGCATGGCGTTGACTGCCAGCTGTCCGGCCCCCTGGTACACGGCGTTTAGGATGCTTGGCTTGTTCACCGCCATGTCCAGCGCCTGGCGCACTTCGAGCTGGTCGAAGGGTTTGTGCTGCACGTTGTAGGCGATGTAGCCCAGATTGAACCCGGGCTTTTCGATGACTTGCAGTTTCGGGTCGTTTTTCAGCGTGTCGATATCGGCGGGGCGCGGATGCAGGGTCACCTGGCATTCGCCGGCCCGCAGCTTTTGTACCCGTACCGAGGCGTCGGTGTTGATGGCGAAGATCAGCCGGTCGAGCTTGACCCGGCTTGGGTCCCAGTAGTGCGGGTTGGCGCTGTAGCGGATCTGCGAGTCTTTCTGATAACGCTGGAACACGAAGGGCCCGGTGCCGATGGGTTTCTGGTTGATCTGGCTCGGGGTGCCGGCCTGGAGCAGTTGCTCGGCGTATTCGGCGGAAAGGATCGCGGCGAAGCTCATGGCCAGGTTCTGGATGAAGGCCGCGTCCACGGTATTGAGGGTCATGACTACGGTCAGCGGGTCGGTCTTTTCGACCCGGGCGATGTTCTTGTTCAGGCTCATGCCGTTGAAGTAGGGAAACTCCGTCGGGTAAGCCTTGCGGAACGGATGTTCGGCGTCGAGCATGCGGTTGAAGGTGAACAGTACGTCGTCGGCGTTGAGGTCTCGGCTCGGCTTGAAATAGGGCGTGCTATGGAACTTCACCCCTTCGCGCAGGTGAAAGCTGTAGGTGAGGCCGTCCTCGGAAATGTCCCAGCTCTTGGCCAGCGCTGGCAGCACGTTGGTGGCGCCTCTTTCGAACTCCACCAGGCGGTTGTACAGCGGCTCGGCGGCATCGTTGTCGGTAGCAGTGGTGTATTGGGCGGTGTCAAAGCCCGCCGGGCTGCCTTCGGAACAGAACACCAAACTGCGTTCGGCAGCGGTGCCGAACGAACTGGCGACCAACAGGCCGCTGCCCAGCAGGGCCGGGAAAATCCAGGAATGACGCATGACCGTACTTCTCCATTTTTGTTGTGATGAACAATGGGCCATGACTCCTTCCTGGAGCCTGTACAGGCCATTGATGCCAAACCACTACGTGCGGCAGGTGCCCGTTGGCAGACGCAGCTTCGCCTTGCACCGACCTTGAGAGTCGAGGGCCGGGCGGTAACTGCGTCGAACCTGAAATACCTGTAGGAATCGGCTCTGAATTCGCAAGACAGTGCGCCAGTGGCGGGTCGTTGCGCAGTAGAGACCGAGCTCCAGCGGGCCGGGCTGGTAAAGCAACGGCGACGTCATGGACGTCGCCGTTGCAGAACCTTATTTGCCGATGCTGACGCCGTAGAAGGAGTTCAAGCCAAAGGGGCTGATTTTGAAATCCTGCACGTTGGCGCGCATGGGTTGGAACACCGTCGAGTGAGCGATAGGTGTCATCGGTACTGCATCTTTGAGGATGTGTTGCGCCTGCTTGTACAGCTCGGTGCGCTTGGCTACATCAGAGGTAGCCTTGGCTTGCTTGATCAGGGCGTCGTAAGGCTTGTCGCACCATTTCGAGAAGTTGTTGCCGTTCATTGCATCGCAACCGAACAGGGTGCCGAGCCAGTTGTCGGGGTCACCATTGTCGCCGCTCCAGCCGATGATCATCGCCTGGTTCTCGCCGCCCTTGGAGCGCTTGATGTACTCGCCCCACTCGTAGCTGACGATGTTCACTTTCAGGCCGATCTTCGCCCAGTCCGACTGCAGCATTTCGGCCATCAGCTTGGCGTTGGGGTTGTAGGGACGCTGTACCGGCATGGCCCACAGGGTGATCTGGGTGCCTTCCTTGATGCCGGCTTCCTTGAGCAGCTCCTTGGCTTTCTCGGGGTCGTACTTGGCGTCCTTGATGGTGGTGTCATAGGACCACTGGGTAGGAGGCATGGCGTTGACCGCCAGCTGGCCGGCGCCCTGGTACACCGAATCGATGATCTGCGGCTTGTTCACCGCCATGTCCAGCGCCTGGCGCACCTTGAGGTCGGCCAGCGGGTTGGCATCGGTACGGCCCTTGAGGACCGGCATCACGTTGTAGGCGATGTAGCCGAGGTTGAAGCCTGCCTGCTCAGGCATCTTCAGGGTCTTGTCTTCCTTGAGGGCCTTGAGGTCGGCCGGACGCGGGAAGAGGGTGACCTGGCATTCGTTCTTCTTCAGCTTCTGGATACGCACCGAGGGGTCGGTGGTGATGGCGAAGATCAGGTTGTCGATCTTCACGTCTTCAGGCTTCCAGTAGTCCTTGTTGCCGGTGTAGCGGATGTTCGAGTCTTTCTGGTAGCTCTTGAACACGAAGGGGCCAGTGCCGATCGGCTTCTGGTTGATGTCGCTGGCCTTGCCTTCCTTGAGCAGCTTGTCGGCGTATTCGGCGGACTGGATCGAGGCGAAGCTCATGGCCAGGTTCTGGATGAAGGCTGCGTCCACGGTCTTGAGGGTGAACTTGACGGTCTTGTCGTCGACTTTCTCGACCTTGGTGATGTTGGTGTCCATCCCCATGTCGGTGAAATACGGGAATTCGGTGGGGTAGGCCTTACGGAACGGCATGTCCTTGTCGATCATGCGGTTGAAGGTGAACAGCACGTCGTCGGCGTTGAAAGTACGGGTCGGGGTGAAGTACGGCGTGGTGTGGAACTTGACGCCTTCGCGTAGGTGGAAGGTGTAGGTCAGACCGTCGTCCGAGATGTCCCAACTGGTGGCCAGGCCCGGAATGACCGCGGTGCCGCCACGTTCGAACTGGCTGAGGCGGTTGTAGAGGGTTTCGGCTGAGGCGTCGAAGTCGGTTCCGGTGGTGTACTGGCCAGGGTCGAAACCGGCCGGGCTCCCTTCAGAGCAGAACACCAGGTTAGTCGCCGCTTGGGCGAAGGGTGCGCTGGCGAGCAAGCCGGCGCTGACTAATAACGGAAGGACTGCTTTCTTGAACATGGTGGCCTCATGATTTGTTGTCATTTTTGGTGTAGAGGGCGACCTTGTGAGTCGACCCGCCGATACTTATGCAGCCCTCATACCCAATGCAAGATGCAGGGCTGCCACAAGTCTCAAAGAGTGGAACGAACGTACAGGAATGACGCATTTGTATAAATCTTGACGCATTTGATCGTTTGCGCCGGTGTTTTGTGGTGCATGCGCTGCCTTTTCACGGGGCAATCGAAGCCCATTGCGCCCACTCTTGGTGCGGTGCTGGCTGGTGTGCCGGGTGATGCTTGGCCCAGGCGCCCGGCCTTGTCTGACCGGATGGAAGTGGGCGGCTGGGTGAGGGAGGCCGTGGAGAACGGATGCCCGCAATTTTGCTGGCGATGGCGCGTGCTCGGCACATCGTCGCAGGTGCTGAATTCGGGGCTCGCAGTGAGGTTGTCACTGTGGAGGTCGCTGCGGGTTTGTGACGGCGTAGTGCCGCGGATCAGACCAGTTGTCTGCCAAACCTGGAGCGGAAAGGTCTTATCCATGCAAACCTCATTTTTTCTTTTTCTAGGGCATATCTGAGGATTGGCCTTGTGGGCCATGGAAACTCGCCGTCTTATGGGGAGTGGATGCAGCCCCATAGACCCTGTGCAGCGACGGCGATCGCTTTGTTGTGTTGTTGATAGTCGATTCGCCGATGCCGAAATTAAGTCATGCTGAAATCGTGGTCAACGAAAATTAAGCGTGACTAACATTTCTCCTTGTGCACAGGTTTGTCCCAGGGGTTCGACTGACGGCCGTACGCTGGGCTCAGGCCGCGGAATGGTCGTCGAACAGGCCCATGGTGGTGACGGTCAGGACTTCTGCCGGGCCATTGCCGACGTTGGCCAGGCAATGAGTCTTGGTGGCGTCGAAGTGCACCGAGTCACCGGCACTCAGGGGATATTGACTGCCCTCGATGGTGTAGACGATCTGTCCTGAAAGCACGTAGGAGAACTCCGAGCCGTCATGGGAAATCAGCTCGGACTGGTAGCCCACCGGTATGTTCATCTTGACCGCGTTGATCAGGTTTCCGGGAAAGGAGCTGGACAGGCGCTCGTAGGCCAGTGGCTGGCCTTCGATGGTGTAGCGCACCCGCTTGCCGTCGTGGGAGTCGGGTTGCGCCTGGATCGGCTGGTCGAACAGGGCGTTCAGCGGAACGTTCAGAGACTTGGCGATATTGACCAGGGAAGAGATCGATACACCCGTGAGATTACGCTCTGCCTGGGAGAGGAAGCTGGCGGTCAGACCGGATTCGCTGGCGATCTGGCGCAGGGTTTTCTTGGCGGCGCGGCGATAGCGACGCAGGCGTTCGCCGATGCGATCTGCGGTCATTGAAGAGACTCTTATAGGAAAGAAGCAGTATACCCGGCGGACGTCAGCAACATCTGAGCCGCTGCGTACCGGGGGGTATAACTCTAACACCACAGAGCCGGGTTCCCCCGGGTCCGGGTTGAAATAGCCGGTAACGAAAAACGGCGATAACCTTGATGCCGAAGGTTATCGCCGTTGGAAGACGCAGGGAAAAGGTCAGGGCATCAGCACTTCGATGGCGCCGTCGGCGGTCATGCTGACCTGGCTGGTGCCGGCCTCGACTTCTGGTGTCACTGGGGCCGAATCCATGCTGGCGGCCTTCATCATCATCGGCGCGCGCATGTAAGGCTGTGGATAACCATTGCTGTTGAGGTTCAGGTTGACGATCTTGTAGCCCTTGCCGCCCAGAGCCTCGGTGGCCAGTTGCGCACGAGCCTTGAAGGCCTTGACCGCATCCTTGAGCAACGCGTCTTCGCTGGCCTTGCGGGTCGGGTCGGCGATGGCGAAGTCCATGCCACCCATCTTCAGGTCGCCCAGCAGTTCACCGGTGAGCTTGGACAGCGCGGCGAAGTCGGAGCTTTCCAGGCGCAGTTCGGCGCGCTCACGCCAGCCTGTGATCTTCTGGCCCTTGCCGTCGTAGATCGGGTAGCTGTTGCGGCTGCCCTGGCGCAGGGTCACGTCCTTGACCTGGCGCGCCTGGTCCAGGGCCTTGTTCATGGTGGTGGTGATTTCTGCGGCGAGCTTGGCCGGGTCGGTGTTCTGCGATTCGCTGTAGAGGGTCACGATCATCAGATCCCGAGCCACTTCCTGGCTGACTTCGGCGCGCAGGGAAATCTGGTTGTAGTGCAGTTCATCGGCGGCCAGGGCGGGCAGGCTGGTGAGGGTGCCGGCGCTGAGAGCGAGAAGGGCGACGCTGCGACTGAAATGCTGCATGAAAACTCCTTGAGTGCGGTCCGCAGGATAAGGTCAGAGCCTGGGTGAAACCTTCAGACTGTGGTTTTTATTCCTCGTTGCGGCCAATTACAACTTTGATACACATGATCGCCATGGATCGTCCGCGGCCGCTCAAGCCAGTGTGGCGCTTTGCCGCAGTTTTGCCTGTGCCGGGGGCTGCGTGGTTATACTCCCGGCGATTGCCCTGGAGCGCTCATCAGGAGAGCTCATGCTCGCCCCCGTAAAATTGCTGTCCGCAACCCGTCAGAACCTCTGGCGCCTGACCTTTATCCGTACCCTGGTGCTGGCCGCTCAGGCCGGTTCGGTGGGGCTCGCCTACTGGCTGGACCTGCTGCCGCTGCCCTGGTTGCAACTGGGCGTGACCCTGATGTTTTCCATGGTGTTGTGTGCTTTCACCGCGATCCGCCTGCGCACCTCGTGGCCGGTGACGGAGCTGGAGTACGCCCTGCAACTGGCCTGTGACCTGTTTATCCATAGTGTCCTGCTGTACTTCTCCGGTGGTTCCACCAACCCCTTCGTCTCCTATTACCTGGTGCCCCTGACCATCGCCGCGGTGACCTTGCCGTGGCGCTACTCGGTGGTCCTGTCGGGTATCGCCCTGACGCTCTATACCCTGTTGCTGGCGCGTTTCTACCCGTTGCAGACCTTCCCCATCGCCCGGGAGAACCTGCAGGTCTACGGCATGTGGCTGAGCTTTGCCCTGGCTGCGGCGGTGATCACCTTCTTCGCTGCACGCATGGCGGAAGAGCTGCGCCGCCAGGAAGAACTGCGGGCGATCCGGCGCGAAGAGGGGCTGCGCGACCAGCAATTGCTGGCAGTGGCGACCCAGGCCGCCGGCGCCGCCCACGAATTGGGCACGCCCCTGGCGACCATGAGCGTGCTGCTCAAGGAAATGCGCCAGGACCATCCCGACCCGCTGCTGCAGGATGACCTCGGCGTGCTCCAGGACCAGGTCAAGCTGTGCAAGGAAACCCTGCAGCAACTGGTGCGCGCGGCCGAGGCCAATCGCCGCCTGGCGGTGGACATGCAGGAAGTCACCCAGTGGCTGGACGAAGCCTTGAACCGTTGGCACCTGATGCGCCCGGAAGCCAGCTACCGTTTCCATCTGTTGGGCGAGGGGCCGGTGCCGCGCCTGGCGCCGCCGCCGGACCTGACCCAGGCCTTGCTCAACCTGCTGAACAATGCCGCCGATGCCTGCCCCGAAGGCCTGGAAGTACGCCTGGACTGGGACGCGGAAAACCTCACCATCAGTATTCGTGACCACGGTGCCGGAGTACCCTTGGCCATCGCCGAACAGATCGGCAAACCGTTTTTTACCACCAAGGGCAAAGGCTTCGGCCTGGGCCTGTTTTTGAGCAAGGCCAGCGTGACCCGCGCTGGAGGCTCAGTGAAACTCTACAGTCATGAGGAAGGCGGAACGCTCACCGAGCTGCGCCTGCCCCGTGCCGCCCGAGGAGACGACCATGAGTGAAGAGATCCAAGTCGAAGGCGAGGAACTGCCGCACCTGTTGCTGGTGGATGATGACGCCACCTTTACCCGCGTGATGGCCCGCGCCATGAGCCGCCGCGGTTTTCGCGTGAGCACCGCCGGTTCCGCCGAGGAGGGCCTGGTCATTGCCCAGCAGGACCTGCCGGACTACGCCGCGCTGGACTTGAAGATGGATGGCGACTCCGGGCTGGTGCTGTTGCCCAAGCTGCTGGAGCTGGACCCGGAGATGCGGGTGCTGATTCTCACCGGCTATTCGAGCATCGCCACCGCGGTGGAAGCGATCAAGCGTGGCGCCTGCAACTACCTGTGCAAGCCGGCGGATGCCGACGATGTACTGGCCGCGCTGCTCTCCGAACACGCCGATCTCGACACCCTGGTGCCGGAAAACCCGATGTCGGTGGATCGCTTGCAGTGGGAACACATCCAGCGTGTGTTGACCGAACACGAAGGCAACATCTCCGCCACTGCCCGGGCCCTGGGCATGCACCGCCGTACCTTGCAGCGCAAATTGCAGAAGCGTCCCGTGCGTCGCTGAACCGCGACTGAACGAATGTCCGCTGGGCGTCGTGAAAAAGCGAGCCGATCTACTATGATCGGCTCAACGCTTGCCCCTCTTCCTATCGAGCCTCAACGATGAATCAGAACGCTGAATACTCCGCGGTCAACGATGCCGTGCGCGGGCAATTCTTTCGCCGGGTCTGGGCCATGATCACGCCTTACTGGCGCAGTGAGGAAAAGGGCAAGGCCTGGCTGTTGCTGGTTGCGGTGATCGGCCTGTCGCTGTTCAGCGTGGCCATCTCGGTATGGATCAACAGCTGGTACAAGGACTTCTACAACGCCTTGCAGAAAAAGGACGAAGCGGCGTTCTGGCACCTGATCCTGTATTTCTGCGGGATTGCCGCGGTGGCGATCCTGGGGGCGGTGTACCGTCTGTACCTGACCCAGATGCTGACCATCCGCTGGCGGGCCTGGCTCACCGAGAAGCACTTTGCCCGCTGGCTGGGCCACAAGAACTACTACCAGTTGGAGCAGGGCGGCTACACCGACAACCCGGACCAGCGGATTTCCGAAGACCTCAACAGCTTTACCAGCAATACGCTGTCCCTGGGCCTGGGGCTGATCCGCAACATTGTCAGCCTGGTGTCCTTCTCGATCATCCTGTGGGGGGTGTCCGGCAGTATCGAGGTGTTCGGCTACACCATTCCCGGCTACATGTTCTGGTGCGCGCTGGTCTACGCCGCTGTCGGCAGCTGGCTGACCCACTTGATCGGGCGCCGCCTGATCGGCCTCAACAACCAGCAACAGCGCTTCGAAGCCGACCTGCGTTTTTCCATGGTGCGGGTACGGGAGAATGCCGAGAGCATTGCCCTGTATGACGGCGAGAAGAACGAGAACCAGCGTCTGAGCAGCCGTTTCGGCAAGGTCTGGCACAACTTCTGGGACATCATGAAGGTCTCCAAGCGCCTGACCTTCTTCACCGCCGGGTATGGCCAGATTGCGATCATTTTCCCCTTTATCGTGGCAGCCCCGCGGTACTTTTCCGGCAAGATCGAGCTGGGTGAGCTGATGCAGATCAACTCGGCATTCGGGAACGTTCAGGAGAACTTCAGCTGGTTCATCAGTGCGTATTCGGACCTGGCGGCCTGGCGCGCCACCTGTGATCGTCTGCTGAGTTTCCGCCAGGCCATGAGTGATAACGAAGAACGGCCCCCGGCTATCGACGTGCAGCATCAGGGCGAACAATTGTGCGTACGTGACCTGGGCCTGGACCTGGCCGATGGCCGGCATCTGCTGGCCGGCGCCGAAATGACCGTGAACCCAGGTGAGCGGCTCATGCTCAGCGGCCGTTCCGGCAGCGGCAAGAGTACCTTGCTGCGGGCCATGGGCCGGTTGTGGCCGGCCGGGCACGGGAGCATCCTGCTGCCGAACCAGCGTTACCTGTTCCTGCCGCAAAAGCCCTATCTGCCCATTGGCAGCCTGCGCGAAGCCTTGAGTTATCCACAGTCTGGCGACAGCTATCCCCAGGAGCGTTATGCACAGGTCCTGGAAACCTGCCGCTTGCCCCATCTGGTGGCGCGCCTGGACGAGAGCAATCACTGGCAGCGCATGTTGTCGCCGGGCGAGCAACAACGCCTGGCCTTTGCCCGGGCCTTGCTCTATGCACCGCAGTGGCTGTACATGGATGAGGCCACCTCGGCCATGGACGAAGAGGACGAAGCCACCTTGTATCAGGCGCTGATCGATCAGTTGCCGGGCCTGAGCATTGTCAGCGTCGGCCATCGCAGCAGCCTCAAGCGCTTCCATCCACGGCTCGTTCGTATCGAGCAGGGGCATCTGCAAGAGCAGACTCTCACGGCCTGACGGAGGGCCGAGCGCTAGCCTCAAGCCCAGCGCCATGCACCGCTGGTGCAAGGGTGCTGGGCCGTTTCGCGAGCGAGCCGTTCCTACAGGCCGCGATCAGCCCTGGTGCAGGATCGAACGGTCCACACGTACGGCCAACTGGCCGCCGCCCGGCTTCGCGTTGAAGGCCACATTGCCGTGTTCATCCACGCTGGCTCGGGCGATCGGGGCGCCGTTGAGCAGCAGCTCCAGTGGAGCATCCTTGAGAGACTGGCCGGAGGCCAGTTGCAGTTTCAGGTTGATAGCCATGGTGATCTCCTTATCAGGCGTTGCTGTCGATGAAGTGGCTGGCGTTCTTGTCGATGGAGCCGACCAGCTCCGGTGAGCCCCCACGGAACTGGCGGAACACATTGCGCCCGGTGGCGCTGCTGTTGCTGGTACCGGCCGGAATGCTCAGGGTAGGCTGGAAGCTGTCGCTCAGTTCCACATAGGCCGACCAGGGGCCGATGTAGGACTCGTTCAACCCGTTGGTTTCGCTGAGGGCGTAGCGCACCGCGTGGCCTGGCAGCCAGTTGGGTTCGCTGGGGCTGTGGCTCTGCCAGCCATCGGCGAGGATCACCGGAACCGCGCTGGGGGTTTCCAGGTAGCCGGCCGGCTTGTTCGGGCTGTAGTTCTGCAGCAGCAGGTAGGTGCTCCAGCCCCACCAGTTGTCGATGGTCTTGCTGTCATTGAGGTTGTTGACGTCGCTGCGGCGCAGGACCTTGTCGCCACTCATCACGAACAGTGGCGAGAAGTTGCCGGTTTTCGCGGCATTCAGGTCCGGCAGGGTTTTCAGGGCTGCGTAGCTGGCGGGTGCGGGGAGGTTGCCGCTGAGGTAGCTGGCGAAGATTTCGTCTGCCGAACTCTGCACTGCCATCTTCACCTGCTGGCGATTGCGATGGTCGACGCTGTCGAAGTAGCGCTTGTCGCCATACGCGTGCCAGCGATCGCCCTGGGCATTGCTGACATTCAGGCCGAACTTGCTGTCCTCGTCATGCATGAAGCGGGTAATCAGCGAACCCAGGTCGCTGGGGGTGACGACTGCCGCCACCTGTTTGCGCGGCACCCGTACGTGGCCGGAGGAAAACAGATCGGTGAGGAAATGGTCGGCGAAGGCGTTCATTGCGTAAGCCAGTTCCAGCTGCTTGTCGTCCGCGCTCTTGCCCGCCAGTACCGCTTGCTGCAGCGCAGCGGTATGCCCTGCGGTGTAGGCAGCCAGGGCCCACTCGCCGAAGTGATCGGCGTTGTTGGCCGCCAGCTTCAGGTAGCGCCCCAGGGGGAACAGGGCGGATACCACGCTGCCGCCGCCGGTAATCTTGTTCCACTCCTCGGACAGGGTGTCGCCCAGGGCGTCATAGGCTTCATGGGGCTGCTTGCCGTCGCGGATCGCCTGGTTGGCGGCGACGATTTCCTTTTGCATCACTGCAAGGATCTGCCGGGCTTCGTCTTTCGCGGCCGGCAGTACCGCAAGGGAGTTGAACGCCGCGATAAAGCGCTGCACTCGATCACTGGGGGTTGCGCCTTCGCAGATCGGCTGCTCGGGAATGCCATAGAAGTCGCCCCCCAGGGCCACCACCTGGCCGTAGGTCAGCGCCAGGCCGTTAGGCAGGTGCAGTTCGACCTGCCACGCCGGGATGGCCGGTGCATCCTTGACGAAGCGCAGCAGAGTGCTGTCGCCGATGGCTGTGTGTTCGCCGCCCTCGAAACGCAGCTGTGGCTGGCCCTTGGTGGCTTTTTGTGCAGAACGAGGCAGGTCTTCCGGGCGG
The DNA here is from genome assembly GCF_058799535.1 of Pseudomonas sp. GW822-FHT06D10. Taxonomy (NCBI): domain Bacteria; kingdom Pseudomonadati; phylum Pseudomonadota; class Gammaproteobacteria; order Pseudomonadales; family Pseudomonadaceae; genus Pseudomonas; species Pseudomonas sp. GW822-FHT06D10. The sequence continues at coordinate 201,477 of NZ_JBXALN010000002.1, forward strand.
TGGTACTTGATGGTGTGGTGGCCATCGGCGACCAGTACCAGGGTGTCGCCATCGCCGGAAATGGCGATGCCTGGTTCACTGAACAGGCGGTCCAGGTCGGCGACGATCTTGCCCGCGTGTTGTGGCTGTTGCTGCTTCTGTGCAGAGAGTCCTGACATTTCTAGCTCCTTGATATGTCATGGGGATATTTCCTTATTTAACTGTATGCATATACAGTTAAATCGAGCATAGAGGAAAACGTTTTCCCGTCAAGAAGCGAATGCACCGCTGCAGCATTTTTTCTTTCGCCCCGCAATGGAGTCGCGGGCTGGGTACTGCGTGGGGCAGGCAGATCCCATGGAAGCGAGGCTCCAGACGCCAGCGTGCGGATTGAATTATCATTAGCGCCCTAACGACAGGCTCAAGGTCCACCCGCCCATGCTGGCTATTTTTCTCGAAACCCTGACGATCACGGCGCCGGTCTTTGCCATGTTGCTGCTCGGCCTGTTGCTCAAGCGGGTGGAATGGATCGACGACAACTTCATTCATACGGCCTCGGCCCTGGTGTTCAACGTCACCATGCCGGCGCTGCTGTTTCTCGGTATTGTCCATGCCGACCTGCATTCATCGTTGAAACCCGGGGTGCTGATCTATTTCTCCTTGGCCACCCTGGCGTGCTTTGGCCTGGCCTGGGGCTGGGCGATCTGGCGTTGCCCCAAGGCCGACCGCGGGATCTATACCCAGGGCGCGTTTCGCGGCAATAACGCAATCATCGGCCTGGCCCTGGCAGCCAGCATGTACGGCGATTACGGAATTTCCCTGGGCGCAGTGCTCGCAGCCCTGGTGATCCTGTTCTACAACACCCTCTCGACCATCGTCCTGGCGGTCTACAGCCCGGTGATCAAGTCCGATCCCTGGAGCATCTTCAAGAGCGTTGTCAGCAACCCGCTGATTGTCAGTGTGCTGGTGGCCGCACCGTTCGCCTACTGGCAGATCGGCATTCCCAACTGGCTGGAAACTTCGGGGCGCTACCTGGCGCAGATGACCCTGCCCCTGGCGCTGATCTGCATTGGCGGCACCTTGTCCCTGGCAGCCTTGCGCAACAGCGGCGAGCTGGCGATGAGCTCCAGTTTGCTGAAGATGGTCAGCCTGCCGGCCCTGGCGACCCTGGGGGCCTGGCTGTGCGGGTTTCGCGGGGCGGAGTTGGGGATCCTGTTCCTGTACTTTGGCAGCCCCACCGCGGCGGCCAGTTTTGTCATGGCCCGGGCGGCCAATGGCAACCACGAACTGGCGGCGGCGATCATCGTCATCACCACGGTGATGGCGGCGGTGACCACCAATATCGGGATTTTCCTGTTGCAGTGGGGTGGGTGGATCTAGGCTTTGCCGCGAGCCGGCTCCTGCACGGCTATTGCGTAGGAGCCGGCAGCAGGTTCACTGCGGTTGCTGATAGGTGTCTATCACTTCCTGGGCCGCGCGAAACGCATCGATGGCCGCCGGCACTCCGGCATACACCGCGCAATGCAGCAGCGCTTCACGAATCTCTTCGACACTGCAGCCGTTGTTCAGTGCGCCGCGCACGTGGCCCTTGAGTTCCTGTGGGCACTTGAGTGCGGTCAGGGTCGCCAGGGTGATCAGGCTGCGGGTCTTGAGCGGCAGGCCCTCACGGTTCCATACACCGCCCCAGGCATGCTCGTTGACGAAGTCCTGCAAGGGCTGGGTGAATTCGGTGGCGTTGCCCAGGGCGCGATCGACGAACGCATCGCCCATGACCTGGCGACGCATCTGCAACCCGCTTTTCTTGTTCTCGCTCATGGTGCTTCCTTCTTGTGTTGGCGGCGCCAGGCTCGCAGCGAACTGAACAGCAGGAACGCCACCAGCGCTGGCAGGACGAAAAACAGCATCAGGTGTTCCAGCTTGCCGGCCAGAGGCATGCCGGTGGTGAAGGACACCACATGCAGCCCGTAAGCCAGGTACAAGCCCAGAAACAGCAGGCCTTCGGCCCGGGTCACGCGGTATCCGGAATAGAACACCGGCAGGCACAGCACGGCCACGCCGAGCATGACCGGCAGGTCGAAGTCCAGGGCATTGGGCGAGACCGAAAGAGGTGTCGGTGCCACCAGGGCGGTGAAGCCCAGCACTCCCAGCAGGTTGAACAGGTTGCTGCCGATGATGTTGCCCACGGCAATCTCGCGCTGGCCGCGCAGGGCCGCCAGCAGCGAAGTGGCGAGTTGGGGCAGCGAGGTGCTGACGGCGATCACGGTCAGGCCCATGACCCGCTCGGAAAGCCCCAGGTCGTCGGCCACGGAGACGGCGGCGCCCAGCAGCAAGTGCCCGGCGAAGACCAGCAGGCCGAGGCCGAGCAGGACCATCAGCAGGCTGCTGATGCGCGGTGCCCAACTGCGCTGGCCGGCCGGTGCGGGTGAGTGGGGGCGGTGCGAATGGCGGGACTGGCGCAACAGCAGGCCCAGGTACAGCACCAGGGCTGCCAGCAGGATCAGGCCGTCGCTGGGGCTGAGTTGTTCGTTGTAGGCCAGCACGAACACCAGCAGGCTGGCGCCGATCATCAGCGGGATGTCCAGGCGCACCAGTTGCCGCGATACCCGCAGCGGGATGATCAGCGCGGACAGGCCGAGGGTCACCAGGATGTTGAAAATGCTGCTGCCGATCACGCTGCCCACGGCAATGTCGGTGTTGTCGGCCAGGGTCGCCTGCAGGCTGATGGCCATTTGTGGCGCGCTGCTGCTGAAGGCGACGATGCTCAGGCCGATGATCAGTGGGCGCATGTGCAGGCGTGCAGCCAGGCGGATGGCCGCGCGCACCAGCAGTTCGGCGCCGGCGATCAGCATCACCAGGCCGCTGATGAGCTGGATCAGGCTGAGCAGGGGCAGTTCGGCAAAAGCGGTAATGGCGTGGGCTCCCGGGGTCAGTCGCTGAGGGCTTGGACGCGGACTTTGGCAGTTCCGCTGCGCAGCATGTCCAGTTGTTGGGCGGCGGCGCGGGACAGGTCGATCAGGCGGCCTCGGGTGTGCGGGCCTCGGTCGTTGATACGTACCACGACGCTCTTGTCGTTGCCCAGGTTGGTGACCTGTACCCGGGTGCCGAATGGCAGTTCGCGGTGGGCGGCGGTCAGGCCGTTCTGGTCGAAGGGCTCGCCACTGGCAGTGCGATTGCCGTGGTGCCGAGCGCCGTAATAGGAGGCGGTGCCGGTTGCGTCATAACCCCGGGGGTCGATGACGTGGCTGGTGGCGCAGCCAGTGAGCAGAGCGAGCAGGGCGCTAGTGGCAACCAGACGCTTCATTCGGGAGCTCCGATGGTTGATGTGGCGAGGGAGCGTACTCCCGCTGGTCTGTCTGGCAGACCGCAAGCCGACGGCGATGTTCCTTGCTGGAGCGGCGCCGGCCGGTTTGCAGTCGCTGTCGGACCGAGCGGGAGCACGCTCCCACGTCACGCGCAAGCGGCCGGGGCCGCTTGCGGTTAAACCCCGATCAGCCCTCGAGCTTGCTCTTCAGCAGCTCGTTGACCTGTTGCGGGTTGGCCTTGCCTTTGGATGCTTTCATCGCCTGGCCGACGAAGAAGCCGAACATCTTGCCGCGCTTGGCCTCATCGGCGGCACGGTACTGTTCGACCTGTTCGGCGTTGGCTGCGAGCATCTCATCGAGCACCGCAGAGATCGCGCCGCTGTCGGTGACTTGCTTGAGGCCACGCTTGTCGATGATCTCGTCGGCATTGCCCTCGCCATTGGCCATGGCTTCGAACACGGTCTTGGCGATCTTGCCGGAGATGGTGTTGTCCTTGATCCGCAACAGCATGCCGCCCAGTTGTTCGGCCGAGACCGGGGCTTCGTCGATTTCCAGGCCCTGCTTGTTCAGCAGGCTGCCCAGCTCGACCATGACCCAGTTGGCGGCGAGCTTGGCGTCACCGGCGATGCTGGCGACCTTCTCGAAGTAGTCCGCCTGCTCACGGCTGGTGGCCAGCACGCTGGCGTCGTAGACCGACAGGCCGAACTGCTCCTGGAAGCGTTCGCGTTTCTGTGGTGGCAGTTCCGGCAGGGTGGCACGTACCTGATCGAGGAAGGAATCCTCGATGACCACGGGCAGCAGGTCCGGGTCGGGGAAGTAACGGTAGTCGTTGGCTTCTTCCTTGCTGCGCATCGGACGGGTTTCGTCCTTGTTCGGGTCGTACAGGCGGGTCTGCTGGATCACCTTGCCGCCGTCCTCGATCAGCTCGATCTGGCGACGGATCTCGGAGTTGATGGCTTTCTCGATGAAGCGGAACGAGTTGACGTTCTTGATCTCGCAGCGGGTGCCGAACTCGACCTGGCCCTTGGGGCGGATCGAGACGTTGCAGTCGCAACGCAGGGAGCCCTCGGCCATGTTGCCGTCGCAGATGCCCAGGTAGCGCACCAGGGCGTGGATCGACTTGACGTAGGCCACGGCTTCCTTGGCGCTGCGCATGTCAGGCTCGGAAACGATTTCCAGCAGCGGCGTGCCGGCACGGTTCAGGTCGATGCCGGTGGCGCCGTTGAATTCTTCGTGCAGGCTCTTGCCGGCGTCTTCTTCCAGGTGCGCGCGGGTGATGCCGACGCGTTTCATGGTGCCGTCTTCCAGGGGGATGTCCAGGTGGCCCTTGCCGACGATCGGCAGTTCCATCTGGCTGATCTGGTAGCCCTTGGGCAGGTCGGGGTAGAAGTAGTTCTTGCGGGCGAACACGTTGTGCTGGCCGATCTCGGCGTCTACCGCGAGGCCGAACATCACCGCCATGCGCACCGCTTCCTGGTTCAGCACTGGCAGCACGCCGGGCATGCCCAGGTCGATCAGGCTGGCCTGGGTGTTGGGCTCGGCACCGAAGGCGGTGGAGCTACCGGAGAAAATCTTCGATTGAGTGGTGAGCTGGGTATGAATCTCCAGCCCGATCACGACTTCCCATTGCATGTGTGTCTCCTCAGAAGCCGGTTGGGGTGCGGGTGTGCCAGTCAGTGTTCAACTGATACTGGTGCGCAACGTTGAGCAAGCGGCCTTCCTGGAAATACGGAGCGAGCAGTTGCACGCCGACCGGCAAGCCGTCGACGAAACCGGCCGGCATCGACAGGCCCGGCAGGCCCGCGAGGTTGGCGGTGATGGTGTAGACGTCTTCCAGGTATGCAGCGACCGGGTCGCTGCTCTTGGCGCCGAGCTTCCAGGCCGGGTTGGGCGTGGTCGGGCCGAGGATGATGTCGACTTCGTTGAACGCGCTCATGAAGTCGTTCTTCACCAGGCGGCGGATTTTCTGCGCCTTGAGGTAGTAGGCATCGTAGTAGCCGGCGGACAGTGCGTAGGCACCGACCATGATCCGGCGCTGCACTTCGCTGCCGAAGCCTTCGCCGCGGGAGCGCTTGTACAGGTCTTCCAGGTTTTCCGGGTTCTCGCAACGGTAGCCGAAGCGCACGCCGTCGAACCGCGACAGGTTGGAAGAGGCTTCCGCCGGGGCGATCACGTAGTACGCGGGGATGGCGTGCTGCATGTTCGGCAGGCTGATTTCCTTGATCACCGCACCGAGCTTTTCCAGCTCCTTGATGCTGTTGTGGATCAGCTCGGCGATGCGCGGGTCCAGGCCGGCGCTGAAGTATTCCTTCGGCACGCCGATGCGCAGCCCCTGCAGCGAGCTGTTGAGGCCGGCGCTGTAGTCCGGCACCGGTTCATCGATGCTGGTGGAGTCGTTCGGGTCGAAGCCGGCCATGCCTTGCAGCAGGATCGCGCAGTCTTCGGCGGTGCGCGCCAGCGGGCCACCCTGATCGAGGCTGGAAGCGTAGGCGATCATGCCCCAACGGGAAACGCGACCATAGGTCGGCTTCAGGCCGGTGAGGTTGGTGAAGGCGGCGGGCTGGCGGATCGAGCCGCCGGTGTCGGTAGCCGTGGCGGCTGGCAGCAGGCGCGCAGCGACCGCGGCGGCGGAACCACCGGACGAACCGCCGGGTACGTGCGCCAGGTTCCACGGGTTTTTCACCGCGCCGTACCAGCTCGACTCGTTGGCCGAGCCCATGGCGAATTCGTCCATGTTGGTCTTGCCCAGGGTCACGGCCCCGGCAGCGGCCAGCTTGGCGACCACGGTGGCGTCGTAGGGCGCCTTGAAGTTGTCGAGCATCTTCGAGCCGCAGCTGGTGCGGATGCCCTGGGTGCAGAACAGATCCTTGTGGGCGATTGGCGCGCCCAGCAGGGCACCGCTCTCACCATTGGCGCGACGCTCGTCCGCGGCCTTGGCCTGGGACAGTGCCAGGTCCTGGGTGAGGCTGATGAAGCTGTTGATCTGCGGATCCAGCTGGGCGATGCGCGCCAGCAGGGTCTGGGTCAGTTCTACAGAAGAGAATTTCTTGTCGGCGAGGCCGCGGGCAATCTCGGCCAGAGTCATGTGATGCATTGCAGGCTCTTTCCCTTTAGTCGATGACTTTCGGAACCAGGTACAGGCCGCTTTCGACCGCTGGTGCGATGGACTGATAGGCCTCGCGATGATTGGACTCGGTCACAACGTCTGCGCGCAGGCGCTGGCTGGCTTCCAGGGGGTGGGCCAGGGGCTCGATACCGTCGGTATCGACTGCCTGCATTTCATCCACCAGCCCGAGAATGCTGTTCAGGGCGGAGGTGATGTGTGGAAGATCGCCTTCATTGAGCTTGATGCTGGCCAAATGAGCGATTTTTTCCACGTCGGAGCGTTCAAGCGCCATGGGATTCTCCAGTGGAAAACAAAAACGGATTTCGTCCGCGTGTTAGATTGTCGGAACACTACCGCATTTCTACGGTCTTATGGCCGCGATTGTGGGGGTTGGTGCACAGAAAAGCGGCCAATTTAACATATTGGCGCCTTGCCCAAAATCCCTGTCGTTGTTAGAGTTTGCCGCACTTTTTTACCCACGCGTTGCCTAGGGTCCCTTTCCCATGTTCAAGAAACTGCGTGGCATGTTTTCCAGCGATCTTTCCATTGACCTGGGCACTGCCAACACCCTTATTTACGTGCGCGAGCGCGGTATTGTCCTGAATGAACCATCGGTTGTGGCCATTCGGACCCACGGTAATCAGAAAAGTGTTGTCGCGGTTGGTACTGAGGCCAAGCGCATGCTCGGTCGTACCCCGGGCAACATCGCAGCCATTCGTCCGATGAAAGACGGCGTGATCGCCGACTTCAGCGTTTGCGAAAAGATGCTGCAGTACTTCATCAACAAGGTTCACGAAAACAGCTTTCTGCAGCCCAGCCCACGTGTGCTGATCTGCGTTCCATGCAAGTCCACCCAGGTTGAGCGTCGCGCCATCCGTGAATCGGCCCTTGGCGCCGGTGCCCGTGAAGTGTTCCTGATCGAAGAGCCGATGGCCGCTGCGATCGGTGCCGGCCTGCCGGTTGAAGAGGCCCGCGGTTCGATGGTCGTGGACATCGGTGGTGGTACCACTGAAATCGCCCTGATCTCCCTGAACGGTGTGGTCTACGCCGAATCCGTACGGGTTGGCGGCGACCGTTTCGACGAAGCGATCATCACCTACGTGCGTCGCAACTACGGCAGCCTGATCGGTGAATCCACCGCCGAGCGCATCAAGCAGGAAATCGGCACCGCCTACCCGGGCGGCGAAGTGCGTGAAGTCGACGTCCGCGGCCGTAACCTGGCCGAAGGCGTGCCACGTGCCTTCACCTTGAACTCCAATGAAGTGCTGGAGGCTCTGCAAGAGTCTCTGGCAACCATCGTTCAGGCGGTGAAAAGCGCCCTGGAGCAATCGCCTCCGGAACTGGCCTCGGACATCGCCGAGCGCGGCCTGGTGCTGACCGGTGGTGGCGCGCTGCTGCGTGATCTGGACAAGCTGTTGGCCCAGGAAACCGGCCTGCCGGTGATCGTTGCCGAAGACCCGCTGACCTGTGTCGCTCGCGGCGGTGGCCGTGCATTGGAAATGATGGACAAACACACCATGGACCTGCTCTCCAGCGAATAACTTCGCCGGTTGCATCTATGCTGTTGCGCTCACAGGCAGCACTTTGCAGTGCTGCCTGTGGCGTTTATCTTCTGTCAATCTGCATCCAGGCCGGTTTGATGCCGTATGAATAAACACAACATTTGCCTGGGAGGAGCGGCCTATTAAACCGCTTTTCGCCAAAGGCCCCTCATTAGGCGTGCGCCTCCTGGTGCTGGTCGTTCTCTCGGTCGCACTGATGGTGGTCGATGCCCGCTTCACACTGCTCAAGCCAGTGCGTAGCCAAATGTCGCTGGTGTTGATGCAGTCCTACTGGATCACCGACCTGCCGCAGCGGCTATGGCAAGGCGTGGCCAGTCAGTTCGGCAGCCGTACCGAGCTGGTCGCTGAAAACGAAAAACTCAAGACCGAAAACCTGCTGCTGCAGGGGCGCATGCAAAAGCTCGCGGCCCTCACCGAGCAGAACGTGCGCCTGCGCGAGTTGCTCAATTCCTCGGCGCTGGTCAACGAGAAGGTTGAAGTGGCCGAGTTGATCGGCATGGACCCGAACCCCTTTACCCACCGCATCATCATCAACAAAGGTGAGCGCGATGGCGTGTTCCTCGGCCAGCCGGTGCTCGATGCCCGTGGCCTGATGGGCCAGGTGGTGGAGTTGATGCCCTACACCTCCCGCGTACTGCTGCTCACTGACACCACCCACAGCATTCCGGTGCAGGTCAACCGCAACGGCCTGCGCGCCATCGCCAGCGGCACCGGCAATCCGGAGCGCCTGGAGTTGCGCCATGTGGCCGACACCGCGGATATAAAGGAAGGCGATCTGCTGGTCAGCTCCGGTCTGGGCCAGCGTTTCCCCGCCGGCTACCCGGTGGCCACGGTCAAGGAAGTGATCCACGACTCCGGCCAGCCGTTCGCCATTGTGCGGGCGGTACCCACCGCTGCGCTGAATCGCAGCCGCTACCTGCTGCTGGTATTCAGCGATCCGCGTACCGCCGAAGAGCGTGCCAACGATGCCGCCCAGGCCCAGGAAGCCCAGGACCAGCAGGGCGCCAGCGCCGCGCCAGTGGTCCCTGCCACCGTGCCCAAGCCGGCCGCGGCGGCAAACGCCGGGGCTGCGCCTGCCACTGCGAGTCCTGCTGCGCCGGCGACCCCGGCCAAACCCGCGGCTCACGCTCCGGCCAAGCCGGTCCATAAACCTGTGGTGAAACCGGCCGCTGCCAAACCACCGGCAGCAGCACCGGCTACCACCGGAGGAAGAGAATAATGGCGGGTAGCACCTATTCGCGAAATGGCTGGATCGTCTGGTTGACCTTCCTTATCGGGCTGCTGCTCAGCGTCTCGCCCTTGCCGCAGTTCATGGAGATCCTGCGTCCGCTGTGGCTGGCGCTGTTGCTGGCGTTCTGGGCCCTGGCCCTGCCGCACAAGGTCGGCATGGTCACTGCCTGGTGCCTGGGGCTGGCAGAGGATGTGCTCTACGGCACCCTGCTGGGACAGAATGCCCTGATCCTGACGCTGATCACCTTCCTTGTACTGTCTCTGCAGCAGCGCCTGCGGATGTTCCCGATGTGGCAGCAGAGCCTGGTGATCCTGGTGATCTTCGGCCTGGCGCAGTTGGTGCAACTCTGGCTCAGCGCCCTGACCGGCAATCGCCAGCCGACCCTGGCCCTGGTGCTGCCGGCCCTGGTCAGTGCCTTGTTGTGGCCCTGGGTCAGCTTCGGCCTGCGCGGCTTGCGTCGACGTTTCAAAATCAATTAATTCGGTCAGGCATTGGCCCGCACCTCGACAGGGAGATGTCTTGATGAATCCGCTTTACCTCGCTTCCGGTTCGCCTCGTCGGCGTGAGTTGCTGACGCAGATCGGCGTGCCGTTCACCGCCATCAGTGCGGACATCGATGAAACCCCGCTAGCCGATGAGTCACCTGCCGCCTACGTCGAGCGCCTGGCCCGAGGCAAGGCTGCGGCGGGGCGCGGGCTGATCACCAGCAGTGAATCCCAGGCCCCGGCCTGTGTGCTGGGGGCCGACACCGCGGTAGTGCTCGATGGGCGGATTCTCGGCAAACCGCTGGATCAGGCTGATGCGTTGCAGATGCTCATGGCGCTTTCGGGGCGTGAGCATGAAGTGTTCACCGCCATTGCCCTGCTTGACGGTGAACGCTGCGAGTCGCGAGTGGTGCGCAGCCTGGTACGTTTTCGCCCGATCTCACCTGCAGAGGCCGCGCTCTACTGGGCCAGCGGCGAGCCCTGCGACAAAGCCGGTGGCTATGCTATCCAGGGACTGGCAGCGGTGTTTGTCGCCGGCCTCAATGGCAGTTATTCCGCGGTGGTCGGCTTGCCGGTGTGCGAAACCGCAGAACTGCTCGGGCATTTCGGCATACCCTGTTGGCAAAACCTTCCAGTGCGCTAAAGCGCCGTACCCGATTGCTGCGGCCCTCTATGAACACGCCTGAACGAGACACTGCCATGAGTGAAGAGATTCTGATCAACATCACGCCGATGGAATCACGCGTGGCGGTGGTCGAAAACGGAGTGCTGCAAGAGGTTCACGTCGAGCGCACCCAGCGCCGGGGGATCGTCGGCAACATCTACAAGGGCAAGGTGGTGCGGGTCTTGCCGGGCATGCAGGCGGCCTTCGTCGACATCGGCCTGGACCGGGCGGCGTTTATCCACGCCTCGGAAATTTCCACCCGCGAAGGCACGGCGGTAGAGAGCATCAGCGCTCTGGTGCACGAAGGGCAGAGCCTGGTGGTGCAAGTCACCAAGGACCCCATCGGTTCCAAGGGCGCGCGCCTGACCACTCAGTTGTCGATCCCTTCCCGCTATCTGGTGTACATGCCGCGTACCGCCCATGTCGGTATCTCGCTGAAGATCGAGGACGAAGCCGAGCGTGAGCGCCTGAAGCAGGTCGTCAGTGATTGCGTGGCCCAGGAAGGCATCAAGGAGGCCGGTGGTTTTATCCTGCGCACCGCCGCCGAAGGCGCCGGGGCCGATGAGATCATGATGGACATCCGTTACCTGCGCCGGCTCTGGGACCAGATCGGTGCGCAGATCAAGACCATTGGCGCGCCCAATGTGATCTACGAGGATCTGGGCCTGGCGCTGCGCACCCTGCGCGACCTGGTGAGCCCGAAGATCGAGAAGATCCGCATCGACTCCCGGGAAACCTTCCAGAAGACCACGGTGTTCGTGGCCGAACTGATGCCGGAAATCGCCGACCGCCTGGAGCACTACCCCGGCGAGCGGCCGATCTTCGACCTGTACGGCGTCGAGGACGAAATCCAGAAAGCCCTGGAGCGCAAGGTGCCGCTCAAGTCCGGAGGCTACCTGGTGGTAGACCCGGCGGAAGCCATGACCACCATCGACGTCAATACCGGGGCCTTCGTCGGTCATCGCAACCTTGAGGAAACCATCTTCAAGACCAACCTCGAGGCGGCCACCGCCATTGCCCGGCAACTGCGCCTGCGCAACCTGGGCGGGATCATCATCATCGACTTCATCGACATGGAAGATGAAGAGCACCAGCGCCAGGTATTGCGCACCCTGGAAAAGCAGCTGGAGCGTGACCACGCCAAGACCAACATCATCGGCATCACCGAGCTGGGCCTGGTGCAGATGACTCGCAAGCGCACCCGCGAAAGCCTGGAGCAAGTGCTGTGCGAGCCTTGCAGCAGTTGCCAGGGGCGGGGCAAGTTGAAAACCCCGGAAACCGTCTGTTACGAAATATTCCGAGAAATCCTCCGCGAGGCCCGGGCTTATCAGGCAGAAGGGTATCGGGTGCTGGCCAATCAGAAGGTGGTCGACCGGCTGCTGGACGAAGAGTCGGGCAACGTGGCGGAGCTGGAGGGTTTTATCGGCCGGACCATCAGGTTCCAGGTCGAAACCATGTATTCCCAGGAACAATACGACGTGGTGCTGCTCTGATTCCGCGTGTTCTACATCCGTGGAAATGGCTGGCTTCAGCTTTTTGCATGACTTTTACCCTGGGAGCCAACTGAAATGGAGCGGCTGATGCGCCTGTTCACCACGCTAATTCGCTGGGGGCTTGGCTTCTGTGCGCTGGCGCTGGTGGCGACTGCCTTGTATGTCAGTCTGGGCCGGGAACTGACCCCGCTGGTGGCCGAGTACCAGCCCGAGGTAGAGGCCAAGGTGCAGCAGGCCGTGGGCTTGCCGGTGCATATCGGTAGCCTGGAGGGGCGCTGGAGCGGCTTGTCGCCGATCCTGCTGGCCCACGACGTGCAGGTGGGCGAGGGCGCCAATGCGCTGCGCCTGGATCAGGTGAGCGTGGCGCCGGATATGCTCGGCAGCCTGCTGGCCCGTGACCTGCGGATCGGCCGCCTGGAGCTCAGCGGCCTGAGCCTGAGCCTGAAAGAGGGCGCGGACGGCCAGTGGCAGCTTGAAGGCCTGCCGGTGCAACAGGACCAGCCGATGGACCCCCAGCAGTTGCTGGGCCGCCTGCAACAGGTTGCCGAGCTGTCGCTGCTGGACAGCCAGGTCACCTTGCAGCCTCTGGACCGCCAGCCCGTGGCCCTGACCTACGTCGGGCTCAACCTGCGCAGCGGTACCAGCCGCCAGCGCCTGGACCTGCGCCTGACGCTGCCGGACGGCCAGCCCCTGGCAATGAACCTGCGGACCCGGATGCGGGCCGAGGCCTGGCGCGATGCCCAGGCCGACTTGTACCTGAGCCTGCCGCAAAGCGACTGGTCGCGTTGGGTGCCGGCCCGGCTGACCCGGGAGTGGAAGCTCTCCGAGCTCAAAGCGGGTGGCGAGCTGTGGCTGAAGTGGGCCAAGGGTGGGGTGCAAAACGCCACGCTGCGCTTGAATGCCCCGCAATTCACCGGGGCCTATGCCGAGCGCACGCCGGTGTCCCTGAGCAACCTGGCATTGAATGCCTACTTCCAGCGTGACGAACAGGGCCTGCAGGTGCAGCTTGACTCCCTGGCGCTGAACCTCGGCGAGACCCGCTGGGAATCCCGTGTGCAGGTGCAGCAGCGCAACGCGACCGAGCAGCAGGAAGAACTCTGGCATGTGCAGGCCGACCGCTTGGACCTGAAGCCGATCACCCCGATCCTCGATGCCCTGGCCCCCTTGCCGGAAGGCCTGGCCACGGCCATCGACCGACTGAAAGTCACTGGTGGCCTGCGCAACGTGCTGCTCGACTATCGTCCCCAGAACAGTGGCGACCAGCGCCTGAGCTTCGCTGCCAACCTCGACCGGGTTGGCTTCGATGCCTATCACGGTGCTCCGGCAGCACGAAATGTCAGCGGTAGCATCAGCGGTGACCTGGGCAAGGGCGAGCTGCGCATGGACAGCAAGGATTTCTCCCTGCACCTGTACCCGATCTTCGCCAAGCCCTGGCAGTACATCCAGGCCAACGCCACCCTGACCTGGAAGCTCGACAAGGAAGGCTTCACCCTGATTGCCCCCTACCTGAAGGTGCTGGGCGAAGAGGGCAAGATCGCCGGCGACTTCCTGATCCGCCTGCATTTCGACCACAGCCAGGAAGACTACATGGACCTGCGAGTCGGCCTGGTGGACGGCGATGGGCGCTACACCGCCAAGTACCTGCCCCAGGTGCTCAACGCCGGTGTGGATGAATGGCTGCGCACGGCGATCCTCAAGGGCACCGTGGACCAGGGCTTCTTCCAGTACCAGGGTTCGCTCAACCATGACGCCGTCGAGGCCGCCCGCAGCATCAGCCTGTTCTTCAAGGTGCATGACACCGAGCTGGCGTTCCAGCCGGGCTGGCCGCACCTGACCAAGGTCAGCGGCGATGTGTTCATCGAAGACAGCGGCGTGCGCATCGTCGCCAGCAAAGGCCAGTTGCTGGACACCAAGGTGCGGGATGTCTTCGTCAACATTCCCCATGCTGCCAGCGGGCAGGAAAGCCACATGTACATCGATGGCGCCTTTGCCGGTGGCCTGGGCGATGGCGTGAAAATTCTCCAGGAAGCGCCGATCGGCACCGGCTCGACCTTTGCCGGCTGGCATGGCGAGGGCGATCTGCAAGGCAAGCTGGATCTGGATATTCCCCTGGCCAAGGGCCAGGAGCCGAAGATCGTGGTGGCGTTCAAGACCGACAAGGCGCGCCTCAAGCTCAGTGAGCCTGAGCTGGAACTGACCCAGCTCAAGGGTGATTTCCGCTTCGATAGTGCCAAGGGCCTGAGTGGCGAGGGCATCAGTGCCCAGGCGTTCGAGCGGCCGGTCACGGCGCAGATCTTCGCCGATGGCAAGCCGGGCAAACCCAACACTCGAGTGGTTGCCAAGGGCCAGGTTGCGGTCAAGAAACTTACCGACTGGTTGCAAGTCGGCCAGCCGTTGCCGGTGTCCGGCGAGGTGCCCTACCAGTTGCAACTGAACCTGGACGGAGCCGACAGCCAGCTGATGGTCAGTTCCAGTCTCAAGGGCGTAGCGGTGGACCTGCCGGCGCCGTTCGGCATGGCGGCCAGCACCGGGCGCAACAGTGTATTTCGCATGACTCTGCAAGGGGCCGAGCGGCGCTACTGGTTCAACTACGGCGAACTGGCCGACTTCACCTTTGCGGCGCCCAGCGGCAAGCTCGCCGAGGGTCGGGGCGAGCTGTTCCTCGGCGATGGCGCGGCCTTGCTGCCGCCGGGTAAAGGGCTGCGGATACGAGGGATTCTCTCCGAGCTGGATGTGGAACCCTGGAAAGCCCTGGTGGATCGCTACGCCGGGCAGGACCCGGGAGGCAGCGCCAAACAATTGCTCAGCAGTGCGGACTTCAAGGTCGGCAAGCTCAGTGCCTTCGGCACCACCCTGGACCAGGTCAACCTGTTGCTGGCGCGCAAGCCCGCAGCCTGGGAGTTGCAGATCGACAGCCAGCAGGCCAAAGGCAAGGTCGGGATTCCCGATGCCAAGGCGGCGCCGATGGCCATCGACATGGCGTACGTGCGCCTGCCGGCTGCCGATCCGGCAGCGCAGGCCGATGAAAATGCGCCCGACCCCCTGGCCTCGGTGGATCCCAAGAGCGTTCCGCCCCTGGATATTTCCATTGCCCAGCTGTTCCAGGGCCAGGACCTGATCGGCCGCTGGGCGCTCAAGGTGCGGCCGACGTCCAGGGGCATGGTCTTCAATGGCCTGGACCTGGGCCTCAAGGGCATGCAGTTGCAGGGCGAGGGCGGCTGGGAAGGCCAGGCCGGTGCCAGCAACAGTTGGTACCGGGGCCGCATTGGCGGCAAGAACCTGGCGGACGTGCTCAAGGGCTGGGGCTTCGCCCCGACCGTGACCAGTGAAGATTTTCACCTGGACGTCGATGGCCGTTGGCCGGGCTCGCCGGCCTGGGTGGGCTTGAAGCGCTTCTCCGGCAGCCTGGACGCTACCCTGCGCAAGGGCCAGTTCGTCGAAGTCGAGGGCGGGGCCCAGGCCTTGCGGGTGTTCGGCCTGCTCAACTTCAACTCCATCGGTCGCCGCCTGCGCCTGGACTTCTCCGACCTGTTCGGCAAGGGCCTGAGCTATGACCGGGTCCGGGGCGTGCTGGCGGCGAGCAATGGCGTTTACGTCACTCGCGAGCCGATCACCCTGACCGGGCCGTCGAGCAACCTGGAGCTCAATGGCACCCTGGACATGGTGGCCGACCAGGTCGACGCCAAGCTGCTAGTGACCCTGCCGGTGACCAATAACCTGCCGATTGCCGCGCTGATTGTCGGTGCGCCGGCGGTGGGCGGGGCGTTGTTCCTGATCGACAAGCTGATCGGTGACCGCGTGGCGCGCTTCGCCAGCGTCAAATACAACGTCAAAGGCCCATGGAAAGAGCCGAAAATCACCTTCGACAAACCGTTTTGAGAATCCTCGATTCGCGCCTATGGAGTAGCATGGCGGCCTACCCTACAAGGAGTTCGCCATGTCTCTTGCGGTGATTCAAATGGTCAGCCAGAGCGATGTCCTGGCCAATCTGCAGCAGGCTCGGAGCCTGCTCGAACAGGCTGCTGCCGGCGGTGCAAAGCTGGCCGTCCTGCCGGAAAACTTCGCCGCCATGGGGCGCCGCGACATGGCGGCCATCGGTCGCGCCGAAGCGCTGGGCGAAGGTCCGATCCTGCCATGGTTGAAACAGGCCGCCCGCGACCTCAGGTTATGGATAGTGGCCGGCACCTTGCCGTTGCCCCCCGTCGATCAGCCCGAGGCCAAGTCCAATGCCTGTTCGTTGCTGGTGGATGACCAGGGGCAGTTCGTGGCGCGCTACGACAAGCTGCACCTGTTCGACGTCGATGTGGCGGACAATCGCGGGCGCTACCGTGAATCCGATGACTATGCTCATGGAGACCGGGTGGTGGTGGCGGATACGCCGGTGGGAAGGGTCGGCCTTACAGTCTGTTATGACCTGCGCTTTCCCGAGCTGTACAGCGAGTTGCGCGCCGCTGGCGCCGAGTTGATCACCGCGCCTTCGGCGTTTACCGCGGTCACCGGTGCGGCCCATTGGGAGGTGCTGATTCGCGCCCGTGCCATCGAGACCCAGTGCTATGTGCTGGCGGCGGCCCAGGGCGGCGTGCATCCCGGCCCGCGGGAAACCTACGGCCATGCGGCGATCGTCGACCCCTGGGGGCGGATAGTGGCGCAACAGGATCAAGGTCAAGGCGTGCTGCTGGCCGAGCGCGACAGCAGTGAACAGGCGTCCATCCGGGCGCGGATGCCGGTGTTCAGTCACCGGCGCATTTTCTCGCAAGGCGTGCAACGGCTTGCATAAGTACGACGAATTTAAGGCCAAAACATATGAGCGGGTTGTTGTCCTCTGTCAGTGAACATCTACTAGCCCCGGGCGGCGTGACCATCGAAAGCTTGCAAGGCGTGCTGGGGGATCTGGCCGGCCCGGGCATCGATGCCGCCGATCTGTATTTCCAGGGGCAGATTTCCGAGTCCTGGTCCCTGGAAGACGGAATCGTCAAGGAAGGCAGTTTCAACCTCGACCAGGGGGTTGGGGTGCGTGCGCAATCCGGTGAGAAGACCGGCTTCGCCTACAGCAATGCCATCACCCTGGAGGCCCTGGGCCTCGCCGCCCGGGCGGCGCGCTCGATTTCCCGGGCCGGGCAAAACGGCACCGTGCAGGCGTTTTCGACCCAGGACGTGGCGCAGCTGTATGCGCCGGACAACCCCCTGGAAGTCATCAGCCGGGCCGAGAAGGTCGAGCTGCTCAAGCGCGTTGACGCCGCAACCCGCGCCCTGGATCCGCGCATCCAGCAGGTCAGCGTGAGCATGGCCGGGGTCTGGGAGCGGATCCTGGTGGCCTCTACCGATGGCGGCCTGGCGGCGGATGTGCGGCCGCTGGTGCGTTTCAACGTCAGCGTCATCGTCGAGCAGAACGGTCGCCGCGAGCGCGGTGGCCATGGCGGCGGCGGGCGTACCGACTACCGCTATTTCCTCAGCGAAGATCGGGCCATGGGCTATGCCCGTGAAGCCCTGCGCCAGGCGCTGGTCAATCTGGAAGCGATTCCGGCGCCGGCCGGAACCCTGCCGGTGGTGCTGGGCTCCGGCTGGTCCGGAGTGCTGCTGCACGAAGCCGTGGGCCACGGCCTGGAGGGCGACTTCAACCGCAAGGGCAGTTCGGCCTACAGCGGTCGCATGGGCGAAATGGTGGCTTCCAAGCTCTGCACCATCGTCGACGACGGCACCCTGGCCGGGCGCCGTGGTTCCCTGAGCGTGGACGACGAAGGCACCCCCACCGAATGCACCACGCTGATCGAGAACGGCGTGCTCAAGGGCTACATGCAGGACAAGCTCAATGCCCGGCTGATGGGCGTGGCCCGCACCGGCAACGGTCGCCGCGAGTCTTATGCGCACCTGCCGATGCCGCGCATGACCAACACCTACATGCTGGGTGGCGAAAGCGATCCGGCGGAAATCATCGCTTCGGTGAAGAAGGGCATCTATTGCGCCAACCTCGGTGGCGGCCAGGTGGATATCACCAGCGGCAAGTTCGTGTTCTCCACCAGTGAGGCCTACCTGATCGAGGACGGCAAGATCACCGCCCCGGTCAAGGGCGCGACCTTGATCGGCAACGGTCCGGAAGCCATGAGCCGGGTATCGATGGTGGGTAATGACCTGTCCCTGGACAGTGGCGTCGGCACCTGCGGCAAGGATGGGCAATCGGTGCCAGTGGGCGTCGGCCAGCCGACCCTGAAGATCGATGCGATCACCGTGGGTGGCACTGGGGCATAAGGAGGGAGGGCGTCGGGTGGGCTGCAGGGCAGCTCACCCGTGGCAAGGCTCAGCGCAGGCCGCGTTGAGTCTCGTCCAGCTCGCGGATGTACTTGAAGATTTTACGGCTTGAGGCCGGTGCCTTGTTATGCGCCAGCTCATGCTGGGCCTGACGGATCAGGGAGCGCAGTTGCTGGCGATCGGCGTCCGAGTATTCGCCGACGAACTTTTCCAGCACGTCATCGCCGCCGCCGATCAGGCGGTCGCGCCAACGCTCCAGGTTATGGAAGCGTTCGTTGTACTGCCGGGTGGAGGCATCGAGTTGGTCAAGCAGTTGCAGAATCGCGTCAGTGTCCTGGTCCCGCATCAGCTTGCCGATGAACTGCAGGTGGCGCTTTCGGGCGATATGGGCGACGTGCTTGGGTGCATCCGCCAGGGCCCGGCGCAAGGCGTCGGTCAGGGGCAGTTTGTTCAGCAAGTCGGGCTTGAGGGTGGTAAGGCGCTCGCCGAGATCAACCAGAGCATGCAGCTCGCGTTTGACCTGGGATTTGCTTTTCTCCCCATCGAGGGAGTCGTCGTAAGAATCAACCATGGTGGCAGTCCGCAAAGAAACGCCGCCATGATAACCAGTCGAGGGCCGCTTGTCCGGCCCGGTCGCTCGCCGGCCTTAATCGAAAGCAGAATTTGAGTGGAGAACAGCATGAGTGCAGCACAAAGCGTCGGCCCACAGGCTTTGCCGGCCCTGCAGGAGCAAGTCGAGCAGATCATCGCCGAGGCCAAGCGCCAGGGGGCCAGCGCCTGTGAAGTGGCGGTGTCCCTGGAGCAGGGGCTGTCGACTTCGGTGCGCCAGCGGGAAGTGGAAACCGTCGAGTTCAACCGCGACCAGGGCTTTGGCATCACCCTCTACCTGGGCCAGCGCAAGGGTTCGGCCAGTACGTCTGCCAGCGGCCCCGAGGCCATTCGCGAAACCGTGGCGGCGGCCCTGGCGATTGCCAAGCACACCTCCGAAGACGAAGCCTCGGGCCTTGCCGACGCGGCCTTGATGGCCAAGGACCTGCAGGACTTCGATCTGTTCCACGCCTGGGACATCACCCCCGAACAAGCCATCGAGCAGGCTCTGACCTGTGAGGCAGCGGCCTTTGCTGCCGACAGCCGGATCAAGAATGCCGACGGCACCACCCTCAGCACCCACCAGGGCTGTCGGGTGTATGGCAACAGCCACGGCTTCATTGGTGGTTATGCGTCCACCCGCCACAGCCTGAGCTGCGTGATGATTGCCGAGGCGGATGGCCAGATGCAGCGCGACTACTGGTACGACGTCAATCGCCAGGGCCAGTTGCTGGCCGACCCGGTGAGCATTGGCCAGCGTGCCGCCCAGCGCGCCGCCAGCCGGCTAGGTGCCCGTCCAGTGCCGACCTGTGAGGTGCCGGTGCTGTTTTCCGCAGAACTGGCCGGTGGCCTGTTCGGCAGTTTTCTCGGGGCGATTTCCGGTGGCAACCTGTACCGCAAGTCGTCCTTCCTCGAAGGCGCCCTGGGTCAACAACTGTTTCCGCAGTGGATGACCATCGATGAGCGCCCGCACCTGATGCGCGCCATGGGCAGTTCGGCTTTCGACGGCGATGGCCTGGCCACCTACGCCAAGCCGTTCATCCAGGACGGTGAGCTGGTGTCCTATGTACTGGGCACCTATTCCGGACGCAAGCTGGGCATGCCGAGCACCGCCAACGCCGGTGGCGTGCACAACCTGTTCGTCACCCATGGCGACGAAGACCAGGCCGCGCTGCTGCGGCGCATGGGCCGTGGCCTGCTGGTGACCGAGCTGATGGGCCATGGCCTGAACATGGTCACCGGGGACTACTCCCGCGGTGCGGCGGGTTTCTGGGTCGAGAACGGCGAGATTCAGTTCGCGGTGCAGGAAGTGACCATTGCCGGCAACCTGCGGGACATGTTCAAGCAGATCCTCGCAGTGGGTAACGACCTGGAGCTGCGTAGCAACATCCGCACCGGCTCGGTGCTGATCGAACGCATGACCGTCGCCGGCAGCTGACCGCGCCCAGCTTCACCCCCAACGCGCCACCTCCCCGAGGTGGCGCGTTTTTTATGCCCGCCATTTTTGTAGGAGCTGGCTTGCCAGCGAAAGCGTCCTGACATCCGGTACCAGGCTCAAGGGCTCATTCGCCGGTAAGGCGGGCCCTATAAGAGTTGGACAAAAATCATACAAGCCAGATTGATTTGATTCTCAATATCATTTAATAATGAAAATCATTATTCGATGAGCCCAGGTCATGAGTTCTGCCTTGCACGAGCAGCCTTACCTCGAAAGCTGGCGCTGGATGAGCCGCCAGATCCGTTGCGCACTGGAACCGGACGAGCCCCGTCTGATCGAGCATTACCTCGCCGAAGGCCGCTACCTGGCCTGCTGTACCGCGATGTCGGCCTGGACCGTCGCTGAAACTTCCTTCCGTTTATTGATCGATACCGCAACCGATACAGCGCTGCCCTGGCATTGGCGCAGCCAGTGCCTGGACCAGGCCTGGCGGCCGTTGCGCGACATGGAGCGGTTGTCTTTGTGCAATTGCCGGCTCAAGCGCTGGCAGAGCCACGCCTGGCAGTTGGCGACCTGCTCGCTGCTGCCTTCCATTCCCCTGATAGAACTGGTGCAAGGATTTCCCGATGAGTAATACCCGTATCGAACGCGACAGCATGGGCGAACTGCAGGTACCGGAACTGGCCCTGTACGGCGCCCAGACCCAGCGTGCGGTGGACAACTTTCCCATCAGTGGCCAACGCATGCCGGCAGCCTTCATCCGTGCGCTGATCCTGGCCAAGGCAGCTGCGGCCAAGGCCAACGTCGAACTGGGGCAGATCAGCGAAGCCCAGGGCAAGGCCATCGTGGATGCCGCCCAGGGTCTGCTGGAAGGTGATTTCATGCCGCACTTCCCGGTGGACATTTTCCAGACCGGCTCTGGCACCAGTTCCAACATGAACGCCAATGAAGTACTGGCAACCCTGGCCAGCCGCCTGCTGGGTGAGCCGGTCAACCCCAATGACCATGTCAACTGCGGCCAGAGCAGCAACGACATCATCCCTACCACCATTCATGTCAGCGCCGCGCTGACCCTGCATGAGCAACTGCTGCCGGCCCTGGTGCATCTGGTGGAGGTCATCGAGCGCAAGGCGGTACAGGTGCACCCCTTCATCAAGACCGGCCGCACTCACCTGATGGACGCGATGCCGGTGCGCATGAGTCAGGTGCTGGAGGGCTGGGCGCAGCAACTCAAGGCCAATATCAGCCACCTGCAGGATCTGCTGCCGAGCCTGCAATCCCTGGCTCAGGGCGGCACCGCTGTGGGCACCGGGATCAATGCGCATCCCGAGTTCGCTGCGCGTTTCAGCCAGCAGTTGAGCAAGCTGACCCAGGTGCAATTCACCCCGGGCAAGAACCTCTTCGCCCTGATCGGCTCCCAGGACACTGCGGTGACGGTATCCGGCCAGCTCAAGGCTACCGCGGTGTCGTTGATGAAGATCGCCAACGACTTGCGCTGGATGAACTCCGGCCCGCTGGCCGGGCTCGGCGAGATCGAGCTGGAAGGTTTGCAGCCCGGTTCGTCGATCATGCCCGGCAAGGTCAACCCGGTGATTCCTGAAGCCACCGCGATGGTCGCCGCCCAGGTCATCGGCAACGACAGCACCATCACTGTGGCCGGGCAATCGGGCAACTTCGAGCTCAACGTGATGCTGCCGATCATTGCCCAGAACCTGCTGAGCAGCATCGAGTTGCTGGCCAACTCCAGCCGCCTGCTGGCGGACAAGGCCATCGCCAGCTTCAAGGTCAACGAACCCAAGCTCAAGGAAGCGCTGTCGCGCAACCCGATCCTGGTCACGGCGCTGAACCCGATCATCGGCTATCAGAAGGCTGCAGAAATCGCCAAGACCGCCTACAAGCAGGGGCGCCCGGTGATCGACGTGGCCCTTGAACATACCGATCTGTCACGCAGCCAGCTGGAGGTCCTGCTGGACCCGGAAAAGCTCACTGCCGGCGGCGTGTAACCCACCGACACCGCTTTGGAGGCTCACCATGGAGCACTGGAAACGCACGATCGAAAGGGCCAATCGCCTCTTTATGCAGGGCGAGCTGGTGGATGCTCGCGAGTTCTACCTGCAGGCGCTGGCCCTGGCCCAGGTGCTGTTCGAGCGCTGGTCGGATGCCGACGAAGCGGTGGCGGCCTGTGTGATTTCCCATCACAACCTGGCAGACCTGCACCTGCGCCTCAATCAGCCGGAGGAGAGCGCGGAATACCTCTGCGCCATCCATCAGCGGTTGCTGCAGACCATGCAGGACAGCCGCTTGCCCACAGCCCTGCGGGAAGCGGCCTTGCGCCAAAGCAGCAAGACCTACGTCGAACTGCTGAATTTCATCGGTGATCACGGCGAATACCCGCGCACTCACCGTTTGCTGGACAGCAACGTCGCGGGCCTGTCAGCCGACAGCCCGCAACCAGACAGCCCCTCTTACGGAGCCCATTGATATGTCCTTTACCTTGCCTGCACTGCCTTACGCCTACGACGCCCTGGAACCGCACATCGATGCGCAAACCATGGAAATCCACTACACCAAGCATCACCAGACCTACATCAACAACCTCAACGCCGCCGTCGAGGGGACCGAATGGGCAGGGTGGGAGGTGGAAAAGCTGGTAGCCAGCGTTCAGCAACTGCCGGAAAAACTGCGTGCTGCGGTGATCAACCAGGGTGGCGGGCATGCCAACCATTCGCTGTTCTGGGCGGTGATGACACCCGCCGGTGGCGGTCATCCCCAAGGCGCCCTGGGGCAAGCCATCGAGCAGCAACTGGGTGGTTTCGAGAGCTTCAAGGAAGCGTTCACCAAGGCCGCACTCACCCGTTTTGGCAGTGGCTGGGCCTGGCTCAGCGTGACACCGGAGAAGAAACTGGTGGTGGAAAGCAGCGGTAACCAGGACAGCCCGCTGATGAACGGCAATACGCCGATCCTCGGTCTGGATGTGTGGGAGCACGCCTACTACCTGCGCTACCAGAACCGCCGCCCGGAATACATCAACGCCTTCTACAACGTCATCAACTGGCCGGAAGTCGCTCAGCGCTACCAGGCCGCGATGGCTTGATACCTTTCCATCAAAACAAGATCTAAGGCCGACTATGGGCACTGAAACACTGGCAATCAGCAGCGGGCGAATGTTTCGTTATGCCTTCGGTTCGCTGTTGCTGTTGGCGGGCACGGCGTTGCTGGTGGCTCAAGGGTTGAGCTGGCTGAACCTGGAGCCGCGCTTGCTGCGCGCCTTGCAGGGCGGTTCGATCTGCGCGCTGGGCACGGCGCTGGGGGCGGTCCCGGTGCTGGTGATCCGGCGGATGCCGGTGGCGGTGAGCGACACCCTGCTGGGCTTTGGTGCCGGAGTGATGCTGGCGGCCACGGCATTTTCGCTGATCGTCCCCGGCATCGCTGCGGCCCAGGACCTGGGCTTGTCTGCCTGGGGCTCCAGCGGTCTGATCTGCGCCGGCATCATGCTCGGGGCCTTTGGCCTGTTCCTGGTGGATCTCAAGGTCTCGGGGGGCAGCCCGGAGGTGCTGGTGGGCACGCCAGAGCATCCGGTGATTGCCCCGCGTATCTGGCTGTTCGTCTTCGCCATCATTGCCCACAACATTCCTGAAGGGATGGCGGTGGGGGTGTCGGCCGGAGGCGGCATGCCGGATGCGGACAGCCTGGCCATGGGCATTGCCCTGCAGGATGTACCGGAAGGCCTGGTGATTGCCCTGGTATTGGCGGGGGCGGGGATGTCGCGGGTCAAGGCATTCCTGATTGGTGCGGCTTCAGGTCTGGTGGAGCCGGTCTTTGCCTTGCTCTGCGCCTGGTTGGTGAGCCTGGCGCAGGTATTGCTGCCCCTGGGCCTGGCCCTGGCGGCGGGGGCGATGCTGCTGGTGGTCACTCATGAAGTGATTCCGGAGTCGCGTCGCAATGGCCATGACAAGCTTGCCAGCCTTGGCCTGTGCATCGGTTTCTGCCTGATGATGGTCATGGATACGGCACTCGCCTGAGAGCCGTATGGTGAGGGGCCCGCCCGGGCCTACTCGCCTTCGTCGAAGAAGTTGTTGATCAGCGCCACCAGCGCATCCATCGCTTCCTGTTCCTGCTCGCCTTCGGTCTTCAGGTGGATCCTGGTGCCCTTGCCGGCGGCCAGCATCATCATGGCCATGATGCTTTTGCCGTCGACCATGGAGTCCGGGGTCCTGCCGGCGCGGATCTGGCAGGGAAACTGCCCGGCCACGCCGACGAACTTGGCCGAGGCACGGGCATGCAGGCCCAGTTTATTGATGATCTCGATTTCCAGAGCTGGCATCGCGGGGTAGATCCTTTCAGCTAAGGTCGCGGTGGCGAACCTGGACGTTCTTCAGGGATTTTTGCAGGACCTGGCCCAGGCGCTCGGTCAGGTACACGGAGCGGTGGTGCCCGCCGGTGCAGCCGATGGCGATGGTCACATAGGCGCGGTTGCTGGCGGCAAAGCGTGGCAGCCATTTGAGCAGGTAACTGGAGATGTCCTGGAACATTTCCTCGACATCGGGTTGCGCCGCCAGATACTCGGCCACGGGCGCATCCAGGCCCGATTGGGCGCGCAACTCGGGCTTCCAATACGGGTTGGGCAGGCAGCGCACGTCGAACACCAGGTCTGCATCTACCGGCATGCCGCGCTTGAAGCCGAAGGACTCCACCAGGAACGCGGTACCGGGTTCCGGCTGGTTCAACAGTCGCAGCTTGATGGTGTCGCGCAGTTGGTAAAGGTTCAGGTTGGTGGTGTTGACCTTGAGATCGGCCAGGTCGACGATCGGCCCCAGCAGTTGGGTTTCATCGTGGATGGCTTCGGCCAGGGAGCGGTTGGCGCTGCTCAGCGGGTGGCGCCGACGGGTCTCGGAGAAGCGCTTGAGCAGGGTCTCTTCGTCGGCATCCAGGTACAGCACGTCGCACTGGATATGCCGGCTGCGCACTTCTTCCAGCAATTCGGGGAAGCGCGACAGATGACTGGGCAGGTTGCGGGCATCGATGGACACCGCCACCAGCGGTTGCGCCAGTTCGGTGTGGATCAACGCACGTTCAGCCAGTTCCGGCAGCAAGCCGGCTGGCAGGTTGTCGATGCAGTAGTAGCCGTGGTCCTCGAGAACATCGAGGGCGGTGCTTTTACCTGAGCCGGAGCGGCCGCTGACGATGATCAAACGCATGATTACTGACCGTTTTGCTCGTCCAGAACGACCTGATACAAGGCTTCGTTGCTGGTGGCGCTGCGCAGCCGGTCACGGACTTCCTTGCGATCGAGCATGCTGGCGATCTGCCGGAGCAGTTCCAGGTGTGCATCGGTCGCGGCTTCCGGAACCAGCAGGACGAACAGCAGGTCGACCGGTGCGCCATCGATGGCGTCGAAATCGATCGGAGCGTCCAGGTGCATCAGCGCACTGATGGGCGACTCGCAGCCTTTGAGGCGGCAGTGGGGAATGGCGATGCCGTTGCCAAAACCGGTGGAACCGAGTTTTTCACGGGCAATCAGGCTCTCGAAGACATCCTGCATCTCCAGATCAGGCACTTCACGGCTGATCAGGTTGGCAATTTGTTCGAGGGCGCGTTTTTTACTGCCGCCCGGCACGTTCACCAGGGAACGGCCGGGGGTCAGGATGCTTTCAAGTCGGATCATGGGAGGGGAGTGTTAGCGACCCGTGCCTTGGAGAAGGTGGAGTTGCTTTTCCTTATGCTTTTTCAGTTGGCGGTCAAGCTTGTCCGTGAGCAGGTCGATTGCGGCATACATATCGTCATGTTCTGCGTTGGCAACGACCTCCCCACCGTGGATGTGCAGGGTGGCTTCGATTTTCTGCTTCAGCTTCTCGACAGCCATGGTGACCTGCACATTGGTAATCTTGTCGAAGTGCCTCTCCAGCCGGTCGAGTTTTTCGCCGATGTAGACGCGCAGGGGTTCAGTCACTTCGAGTTGGTGTCCACTGATGTTGACTTGCATACAGCTTCTCCTTCGTTGCCAGTGCATAACGCGGCAGGCTGGGTTGCCTGCCACCTAGACTACGTTTGAAAACGGCACCGGGCCCTTTTCAAACACACTCTGAAACGCTGTGGCCAGCCCTGCGGCTACATCAACCGCTTACGTTCGCTGGAAGGCGCGATCCCAAGGGATTCGCGGTACTTGGCGACGGTACGACGGGCTACCTGAATGCCTTGTGCCTCCAGTAAACCAGCGATCTTGCTGTCACTCAACGGCTTTTTCTGATTTTCCGCGGCCACCAATTTTTTGATGATCGCGCGGATCGCCGTGGACGAGCATTCACCGCCTTCCGAAGTGCTGACGTGGCTGGAGAAAAAGTATTTCAGCTCATATATGCCCCGTGGGGTATGCATGAATTTTTGCGTAGTCACCCGGGAAATCGTCGATTCGTGCATGCCCACCGCCTCGGCGATATCGTGCAGAACCAGCGGCTTCATCGCTTCATCGCCATATTCGAGAAAGCCGCGCTGGTGCTCGACGATCTGGGTGGCGACCTTCATCAGGGTTTCATTGCGGCTTTGCAGGCTCTTGATGAACCAGCGGGCTTCCTGCAACTGGTTGCGCATGAAGGTGTTGTCGGCGCTGGTGTCGGCGCGGCGTACAAAACCGGCGTACTGGGCGTTGACCCGCAGGCGCGGCACGGACTCCTGGTTCAGTTCCACCAGCCAGCGTTCGTTGTCTTTGCGCACTATGACGTCCGGGACCACGTATTCGGCTTCACTGGATTCGATCTGTGAACCGGGGCGGGGGTTGAGGCTCTGCACCAGCTCGATGACTTGGCGCAGCTCATCTTCCTTGAGCTTCATGCGCCGCATCAGCTGGCTGTAGTCGCGGCTGCCCAGGAGGTCGATGTAGTCACTGACCAGGCGCTGGGCCTCGCCCAGCCAGGGCGTTTTCGCCGGCAACTGGCGCAGTTGCAGCAACAGGCACTCGCCCAGGTTGCGGGCGCCGATGCCCGCGGGTTCGAATTGCTGGATGCGGTGCAGGACGGCTTCTATCTCGTCCAGTTCGATGTCCAGTTCCGGATCGAAGGCTTCGAGGATCTCTTCGAGGGTTTCGTCCAGGTAGCCCTGATTGTTGATGCAGTCGATCAGGGTCACGGCAATCAGGCGGTCGGTGTCCGACATCGGCGCCAGGTTCAGTTGCCAGAGCAGGTGGCTCTGCAGGCTCTCGCCCGCCGAAGTGCGGGTGGTGAAGTCCCACTCGTCGTCATCGCTGCTGGGCAGGCTGCTGGCGCTGGTCTGGTAGACGTCCTCCCAGGCGGTGTCGACCGGCAGTTCGTTGGGGATGCGCTCGTTCCACTCACCGTCCTCGAGGTTGTCCACCGTGGGGGCGGTTTCCTGGTAGGAGGGCTCCTGGATCTCGGTATTGGGTTTGGACTCGGTGTTGTCGGCCAGGGGGTCGCTGTTGTCGAAGTCGTCGCCTTCTTCCTGGCGCTCGAGCATCGGGTTGGACTCCAGGGCTTCCTGGATTTCCTGTTGCAGGTCCAGGGTCGACAATTGGAGCAGGCGGATGGCCTGTTGCAGCTGCGGTGTCATCGTCAGCTGCTGGCCCATTCTAAGGACTAGCGATGGTTTCATGGCAGGGGCTTAACACCTTATTTGCCGGCGCACATGCGCCATCCACTACAGGGCGCCGGAGCGCCAAACATAAGCAAATTATATGCCTGAAACTGAAGTGTTTGCCTAGAGCGCTGTAACAATAAAGTTTGTAGGGTTTTATTGTTCCCGGCGCCCTGGCGTCCAGCCCAACACATCAGCCCTTACAGGCGGAACTCATGGCCCAGATAGACTTCCTTGACCAGTTCGTTGGCCAGGATGGTCTCGGAGTCGCCTTCGGCGATCAGTTGCCCGTCGTTGACGATGTAGGCGGTCTCACAGATGTCCAGGGTTTCCCGGACGTTGTGGTCGGTGATCAGCACCCCGATGCCCTTGGCCTTGAGGTGGTGGATGATCTGCTTGATATCGCCCACCGAGATCGGGTCGACACCGGCGAAGGGTTCGTCCAGCAGGATGAACTTGGGCGCGGTGGCCAGGGCCCGGGCGATTTCCACGCGGCGCCGCTCACCACCGGACAGGCTCATGCCGAGGTTGTCGCGGATGTGGTTGATGTGGAATTCCTGCAGCAGGCTTTCCAGTTCATGGCGACGGCCGGCCTTGTCGAGCTCCTTGCGGGTCTCGAGGATGGCCATGATGTTGTCGGCCACCGACAGCTTGCGAAAGATCGAGGCTTCCTGGGGCAGGTAGCCGATACCGGCGCGTGCGCGGCCGTGCATCGGTTGGTGGCTGACATCCAGGTCGTCGATCAGGACGCGGCCCTGATCGGCCTGGACCAGGCCGACGATCATGTAGAAGCAGGTGGTCTTGCCGGCGCCGTTGGGGCCGAGCAGGCCGACGATCTGACCGCTGTCGATGGACAGGCTGACATCACGCACGACCTGGCGGCTCTTGTAGCTCTTGGCCAGGTGCTGAGCTTTCAGAGTTGCCATTACTGGGCCTTTTGCTCGTCGGTTTTCTTTTTCGGCTGGATGACCATGTCGATCCGCGGACGCGGCGCGGTCACCGAGCTGCCATTGGCGCGACCGGCGTTGGCAACCTGCTTGACGGTGTCGTAGACGATTTTCTCGCCTTCGGTGGTATTGCCGTCGTTGATGACCTTGGCCTTGTCGATCAGCACGATGCGGTTCTGCTGGGCATGGTACTGGATGGTCACGGCGTAGGCCTGGACCGGTTTCGGGTCGGTCTGCTTCTGCAGTTGCTCGAAGTAGGCGAGGTTGCCCACCGAGGTCACCACGTCGATTTCACCGGTCTTGGACCGGGTGATGGTCACGGTGTTGCCGGTGATCTTCATCGAACCCTGGGTGATGATGACATCGCCCTTGTAGGTGGCCACGCCGTTCTTGTCGTCCAGCTGGGCGTCGTCGGCCTGGATGCGGATCGGCTGTTGGCTATCGTTCGGCAGAGCCCAGGCGCTCACGCTTCCCAGTGCTGCGCCCAGACTGAGCAAAATAGGGAGGGTTTTAACGAGCCTCATACTGTCCTCTTACGTTCGATAGCAGGTTCATCCTGCCGTCTTTCAAATACGCTTTCATTCCCTTGGCCGTAGTCACGCCGCCGGCGCC
Organism: Pseudomonas sp. GW822-FHT06D10; assembly: GCF_058799535.1. Taxonomy (NCBI): domain Bacteria; kingdom Pseudomonadati; phylum Pseudomonadota; class Gammaproteobacteria; order Pseudomonadales; family Pseudomonadaceae; genus Pseudomonas; species Pseudomonas sp. GW822-FHT06D10. The sequence goes on from NZ_JBXALN010000002.1 coordinate 230,714, forward strand.
GTCGATTCTAACGGCTTGCTCGGTCTGCGCATATTGCTTCTGCGGGAATACTGTCATGCGGGTCGTGGTGATCAGCAGGTTGCGGTTGCGCTCGTCGGTGCGGGAAACCCGTACCGAATCGATCAGCTCGACCTCGGTGCCGTCCGGGTTGACCTCGCCGCGTTCGCTCTGAACATGCCAGGGGAACGTGGTGCCACGGTACATCTGCAGGTCCGGCTTGGTCAGCAGGGTCACTTCGCTGGCCTTGACGTGCTCGACCTTGTCCGAGGTCATTTCGTACTGCAGTTTGCCGTCGGGCAGGTACTGCACGCTGCGGGCGTTGATCACGTAGTAGTCAATGGCGCTTTCGTCGACCTGGGCCACCGGCTTGTCGAGGAAGCGTTCCGGGCTGATGTTCCAGTAACCGACCGCTGCGAACAGCAGGGCGATGGTCCCGAAGATCAGGATGTTGCGAATCTTTTTGCTCAGCATGGGAAGGCTCTATAGGTAAGCGGCATTGGCTGCTTCAAGGCGGTCCTGGGCACGCAGGATCAGTTCGCAGAACTCGCGGGCGGCACCTTCGCCGCCGCGGGCCAGGGTGACGCCGTGGGCGTGTTCGCGGACAAACGCTGCGGCATTGGCCACCGCCATGCCCAGCCCCACGCGGCGGATCACCGGCAGATCGGGCAAATCGTCGCCCAGATAGGCGACCTGTTCATAGCTTAGGCCCAGTTGGCCAAGAAGCTCGTCCAATACCACCAGCTTGTCTTCGCGGCCCTGGTACAGGTGGGGAATCCCGAGGTTCTTGGCCCGGCGCTCTACCACCGGGGTCTTGCGCCCACTGATGATCGCCGTCTGCACGCCGGCCGCCATCAGCATCTTGATGCCCTGGCCGTCCAGGGTGTTGAAGGTCTTGAACTCGCTGCCGTCTTCGAGGAAGTACAGGCGCCCGTCAGTCAGCACGCCATCGACATCGAATACCGCCAGCTTGATGTTTTTACCGCGTTGCAGCAGGTCGGCACTCATCACATCACTCCCGCGCGCAGCAGGTCGTGCATGTTCAAGGCGCCGATCGGCCGGTCTTCCTTGTCCACCACCACCAGGGCGCTGATCTTGTGGTCTTCCATGATTTTCAGGGCTTCGGCGGCCAGCATGTCGGCACGTGCGGTCTTGCCATGAGGGGTCATCACCGAATCGATGGTGGCATGGTGTATATCGATGGCCCGATCCAGGGTGCGACGCAGGTCGCCGTCGGTGAAGATCCCGGCCAGGCGGCCGTCGGCCTCCAGGATCACGGTCATGCCCAGGCCCTTGCGGGTCATTTCCATGAGCGCATCCTTGAGCAGGGTGCCGCGTTGCACCTGGGGCAGATCGCTGCCTTCGTGCATGACGTTCTCCACCTTGAGCAGCAGGCGACGGCCCAGGGCGCCACCCGGGTGGGAGAAGGCAAAGTCCTCGGCAGTGAAGCCGCGGGCTTCCAGCAGCGCCACGGCCAGGGCGTCGCCCATGACCAGGGCGGCGGTGGTCGAGGAGGTCGGTGCCAGGTTCAGCGGGCAGGCTTCGTGCTCGACGTGGACGTTGAGGTTGACGTCAGCCGCCTTGGCCAGCGGCGACTCGGGGTTGCCGGTGAGGCTGATCAACTGGATGCCCAGACGCTTGATCAGGGGCAGCAGGGTGACGATTTCGTTGGTGGAGCCGGAGTTGGAGAGGGCCAGGATCACGTCATCGCGGGTAATCATGCCCATGTCGCCATGGCTGGCTTCGGCAGGATGGACGAAGAAGGCCGTGGTCCCGGTGCTGGCCAGGGTAGCGGCAATCTTGTTGCCGACGTGCCCGGACTTGCCCATGCCGACCACCACTACGCGGCCTTTGCTGGCCAGAATCATCTCGCAAGCGCGTACGAAATCTGCGTCGATATGGGGCAGCAAGCCTTCTACTGCCTGTAGTTCGAGGCGGATGGTGCGTTGTGCTGATTGAATCAGGTCGCTGGATTGGCTCATGTCTGAAATCGTATAGCCCGATGAAAAGGCGGCGATTATAGCGGTAATGAACAAATCCCTCACGCAAGTTCGTCAGGCTTTGTCTACCGGGCGCGAGGAAAGTCTGGTTTTTGCCTGTCGTCGACCTGAACGGGGGTGGCGTCGGCCTTGGGGGCTCCGTATCAGCAGTGATATAGTTCGCCGCCAGTTCGGCCTGCCCAGGGGCATGTACTCCCGGCAGGGAGCCAAGCGTCCGAGTGATAGGCTGCATCGCAAGGAGTTTAGATGAGTGCCGATAACGCCTACGCGGTCGAGCTGAAGGGACTGTCCTTCAAGCGCGGTACGCGCAGCATTTTCAATAACGTGGATATCCGTATTCCGCGGGGCAAGGTCACCGGCATCATGGGGCCTTCCGGCTGTGGGAAGACCACCCTGTTGCGCTTGATGGGCATGCAGTTGCGGCCCAGCAGCGGCGAAGTGTGGGTCAATGGCCAGAATCTGCCGAGCCTATCGCGCAGCGATCTGTTCGACGCGCGCAAGCAGATGGGCGTGCTGTTTCAGAGCGGCGCACTGTTCACCGACCTGGACGTGTTCGAGAACGTGGCCTTTCCGCTGCGGGTGCACACCCAACTGCCGGACGAAATGATTCGTGACATCGTCCTGCTCAAGTTGCAGGCGGTGGGCTTGCGCGGCGCGGTCGACCTGATGCCCGACGAGCTGTCCGGCGGCATGAAGCGCCGGGTCGCCCTGGCCCGGGCGATTGCCCTGGATCCGCAGATCCTCATGTACGACGAGCCTTTCGTGGGCCAGGACCCCATTGCCATGGGCGTTCTGGTGCGCCTGATCCGGCTGCTCAACGATGCCCTGGGCATCACCAGCATCCTGGTTTCCCACGACCTGGCGGAAACCGCGAGCATTGCCGACTACCTCTATGTAGTGGGCGATGGCCAGGTGTTGGGCCAGGGAACTCCCGAAGAGCTGATGGACTCCGATAATCCGCGTATCCGTCAGTTCATGAAGGGCGATCCCGACGGCCCGGTGCCGTTTCACTTTCCAGCGACGGACTACCGCGCAGATCTTCTGGGGAAGCGCTGATGCGCAAAATATCGCTAATCGAGAGGGTTCGCCTCTTCGGTCGCTCAGGCATCGATGTCCTGGCGGTACTGGGGCGTTCCACGCTGTTCCTGTTCCATGCGCTGCTGGGCCGCGGTGGCATCGGCGGCAGCTTTGGCCTGCTGGTCAAGCAACTGCACTCAGTGGGCGTGATGTCCCTGGTGATCATTGTCGTGTCCGGGATCTTCATCGGCATGGTGCTGGCGCTGCAGGGCTTCAATATCCTTTCCAGCTACGGTTCGGAGCAGGCGGTGGGGCAGATGGTGGCCCTGACCCTGTTGCGGGAGCTTGGGCCGGTAGTGACTGCGCTGCTGTTCGCCGGGCGTGCCGGTTCGGCGCTGACCGCGGAAATCGGCAACATGAAGTCCACCGAGCAGCTCTCCAGCCTGGAGATGATCGGTGTCGACCCGCTCAAGTACATCATTGCGCCGCGCCTGTGGGCCGGCTTCATTTCCTTGCCATTGCTGGCGATGATTTTCAGCGTGGTGGGCATCTGGGGCGGTTCGTGGGTCGCTGTCGACTGGCTGGGAGTCTACGACGGCTCCTACTGGGCGAACATGCAGAACAGCGTGACCTTCAGTGGTGACGTGCTCAACGGTGTGATCAAAAGTATTGTTTTTGCGTTTGTAGTGACCTGGATCGCCGTTTTCCAAGGCTATGACTGTGAGCCCACTTCAGAGGGGATCAGCCGTGCCACTACCAAGACCGTGGTGTATGCCTCGTTGGCCGTACTCGGCTTGGACTTTATTCTGACCGCCTTGATGTTTGGAGATTTCTGATGCAAAACCGCACCCTGGAAATCGGTGTCGGCCTTTTCCTGCTGGCCGGCATCCTGGCTTTGCTGTTGCTTGCCCTGCGAGTCAGTGGCTTGTCTCCAACCGCGAGCACCGATACTTATAAGCTTTACGCCTACTTCGACAATATCGCCGGTTTGACGGTCAGAGCCAAAGTGACCATGGCCGGCGTGACCATCGGCAAGGTCACGGCGATCGATCTGGACCGTGACAGCTTCACTGGCCGGGTAACGATGCAATTGGAAAAGCGCGTGGATAATCTACCGACTGACTCCACTGCATCTATCCTGACTGCTGGCCTGTTGGGTGAGAAATACATCGGTATCAGCGTGGGCGGGGAAGAAGCCTTGCTCAAGGATGGTGGAACCATCCACGACACCCAGTCGTCGCTGGTACTGGAGGACCTGATCGGTAAATTCCTGCTCAATACCGTTAGCAAAGACGCCAAATGAGGAGTTTTTCGATGATCTCTATCTTGCGACGTGGCCTGTTGGTGCTGCTGGCGGCTCTGCCGTTGCTGGCCAACGCGGCAAGCACGCCTTCCGCGCATGATCTGGTGCAGGACACGACCACCCGTCTGCTCGCTGACCTGGCGGCCAATAAAGAGAAGTACAAGCAAAGTCCGAACGACTTCTACAATGCCTTGAACAGCATCGTCGGTCCTGTGGTGGATGCCGATGGCATTTCCCGCAGCATCATGACCGTCAAGTATTCGCGCAAGGCCACGCCGGAGCAGATGGCGCGCTTCCAGGAAAACTTCAAGCGCAGCCTGATGCAGTTCTATGGCAATGCCTTGCTGGAGTACAACAACCAGGGCATCACGGTTTCTCCGGCCAAGGATGAAAGCGGCACCCGCACCAGCGTCGATATGCAGGTCAAGGGCAACAACGGCGCGATCTACCCAGTGTCCTACACCCTGGAAAAGATCAACGACGAGTGGAAAGTGCGTAACGTGATCATCAACGGCATCAATATCGGCAAGCTGTTCCGTGATCAGTTCGCCGACGCGATGCAGCGCAATGGCAACAACCTGGACAAGACCATCGACGGCTGGGCCGGTGAGGTGGCCAAGGCCAAGGAAGTGACCGAAGACGCTGCACAAAAGGCTGCGCAATGAGTGAATCGGCCGTGCGCCTCGGTGACGCCGGGGAACTGTTGATCAGCGGCGTGCTGGATTACCGCAGCGGCCCGGGCCTGCGCAAGCAGGGCCAGGCACTGATCAAGTCGAGCCAGGCACCGGCGCTGGTGCTCGATTGCTCGGCGGTGGAGAAGTCCTCCAGCGTCGGACTCGCGCTGCTGCTGGCCTTCATGCGTGATGGCCAGGCACTGGGCAAGGCGGTGAGCGTTCGTGCGCTGCCCGAGGACATGCGCGAGATCGCCGAGGTCTCCGGAGTCACCGAAATCTTCGCCCATCCCCAATAACCCACATCTCTATATAGAAGCCCCCCGTCAGAGTCCTGCTATGCGGGGTTCGCAGGCGCGGGGCTTTTTTGTATGATGTCCGACCCGCGCGCACAGGGCGCCGATTGAGGTTGAGCATGCAGGCCAACGAAGTGAAGAGCTTTCTTGAGGGAAAGCTGCCCGGAGCTCAGGTAGAAGTTGAGGGCGAAGGCTGCAACTTTCAGCTGAACGTGATTAGCGACGAACTGTCGGCCTTGAGCCCGGTGAAGCGTCAGCAGAGCATCTATGCCCATTTGAACCCATGGATTGCCGATGGCAGCATCCACGCGATCACCATGAAATTTTTCAGCCGCGCGGCCTGGGCCGAGCGCACCTGAGCCCAAGGGCGTCGAGACTGTTATGGATAAATTGATTATTACCGGCGGCGTTCGCCTTGATGGCGAGATCCGCATTTCCGGGGCCAAGAACTCCGCGCTGCCGATTCTGGCGGCAACCCTGCTGTGCGATGGCCCGGTCACCGTGGCCAACCTGCCGCACCTGCACGACATTACCACCATGATCGAGCTGTTCGGTCGCATGGGCATCGAGCCGGTGATCGACGAGAAACTCAGCGTCGAAATCGACCCGCGTACCATCAAGACCCTGGTGGCACCCTACGAGCTGGTGAAAACCATGCGTGCCTCGATCCTGGTACTGGGCCCGATGGTTGCCCGTTTCGGCGAAGCCGAAGTGGCCCTGCCTGGCGGTTGCGCCATCGGCTCGCGTCCGGTAGACCTGCACATCCGCGGCCTGGAAGCCATGGGCGCGGTGATCGACGTCGAAGGCGGCTACATCAAGGCCAAGGCGCCTGAGGGTGGCCTGCGCGGCGCGAATTTCTTCTTCGATACCGTGAGCGTGACCGGTACCGAGAACATCATGATGGCTGCAGCCCTGGCCCGTGGCCGCAGCGTGCTGCAGAACGCCGCTCGCGAACCAGAAGTCGTGGACCTGGCAAACTTCTTGATCGCCATGGGCGCGAAGATTTCCGGCGCCGGCACCGACACCATCACCATCGATGGCGTAGAGCGCCTGCATTCGGCGATCTACAAAGTGATGCCTGACCGTATCGAAACCGGCACCTACCTGGTGGCCGCTGCGGTCACCGGTGGCCGCGTCAAGGTCAAGGACACCGATCCGACCATCCTTGAAGCCGTTCTGGAAAAGCTCAAGGAAGCCGGCGCTGAAGTCACCACCGGCAGCGACTGGATCGAGCTCAACATGCACGGCAAGCGCCCCAAGGCGGTCAACGTGCGTACCGCTCCGTACCCGGCGTTCCCCACCGACATGCAGGCGCAGTTCATTTCCCTGAACGCGATTGCCGAAGGTACTGGCGCGGTGATCGAGACCATCTTCGAAAACCGCTTCATGCACGTCTATGAGCTGCACCGCATGGGCGCCAAGATCCAGGTCGAAGGCAACACCGCCATCGTTACCGGTACCGAAATCCTCAAGGGCGCGCCTGTCATGGCTACCGACCTGCGGGCTTCGGCCAGCCTGGTGATCTCGGCCCTGATGGCCGAAGGCGACACCCTGATCGATCGCATCTACCACATCGACCGTGGTTACGAGTGCATCGAAGAGAAGCTGCAGATGCTCGGCGCCAAGATCCGCCGCGTACCGGGCTAGTTGCATGACGGGCACAGGGAGGTGCCCACAGTCGAACCTGTTTCACGTCGAGCCTGTCTTCAGGCTCGACGCATGTCTGGCGCCGTTTGCGTCCGGGCATCAGTCGCCGCATAAGGACTTACGTTACTCATGTTGACCATCGCACTGTCCAAGGGCCGTATCCTCGACGACACGCTGCCGCTTCTGGCTGAAGCGGGCATCGTGCCAACCGAGAATCCGGACAAGAGCCGCAAACTGATCATCCCCACGACCCAGGACGATGTCCGCCTGCTGATCGTGCGTGCCACTGACGTGCCGACCTATGTCGAGCATGGCGCTGCCGACCTCGGGGTGGCCGGCAAGGACGTCCTGATGGAATACACCGGCCAGGGCCTGTATGAGCCACTGGACCTGCAGATTGCCCAGTGCAAGCTGATGACTGCCGGTGCCATTGGCGCCGCAGAACCCAAGGGCCGCCTGCGCGTGGCCACCAAGTTCGTCAACGTAGCCAAGCGCTACTACGCCGAGCAGGGTCGTCAGGTGGACATCATCAAGCTCTACGGTTCCATGGAGCTGGCACCGCTGATCGGCCTGGCCGACAAGATCATCGACGTGGTCGACACTGGCAATACCCTGCGGGCCAACGGCCTGGAACCCCAGGAACTGATTGCTACCATCAGCTCCCGCCTGGTGGTCAACAAGGCATCGATGAAGATGCAGCACGCCCGTATCCAGGCGTTGATCGATACCCTGCGCAAGGCAGTGGAATCGCGACACCGCGGCTGATTCACATGCGTGGCCTTGAGCCGCGCCCATCTATCCGCGTCATAGCCAGAATGCTCAGGTGCCCACGCGGATGGCTTGGTAGTCTTGCGGCGCCTGAGCTTTGCAAATCCAAGCTTGCCCTTTTGTGCATTCGCCAATCATTGAGGCCTTCGCTATGACCGCTCCGACTGCAATTCGCCGACTCAACGCTGCCGACCCGGATTTCGCCCGTCATCTGGATCATCTGCTGAGCTGGGAAAGTGTCTCTGACGATTCGGTCAATCAGCGGGTGCTGGACATCATCAAGGCCGTGCGCGAGCGCGGCGATGCGGCGCTGGTGGAGTTCACCCAGCGTTTCGACGGCTTGCAAGTGGCCTCCATGGCAGACCTGATCCTGCCGCGCGAGCGCCTGGAGCTGGCCCTGACCCGGATCACCGAGGCCCAGCGCGAAGCCCTGGAAAAGGCCGCGGCGCGGGTGCGCAGCTACCACGAGAAGCAGAAACAGGACTCCTGGACCTACACCGAGGCCGACGGCACGGTGCTGGGCCAGAAGGTCACGCCGCTGGACCGCGCCGGGCTGTACGTACCGGGGGGCAAGGCGTCCTACCCGTCGTCGGTGCTGATGAACGCGATTCCGGCCAAGGTGGCGGGCGTTACCGAGGTGGTGATGGTGGTGCCGACCCCGCGTGGCGAGGTCAACGAACTGGTACTGGCTGCCGCCTGCATCGCCGGGGTCGATCGGGTGTTCACCATCGGCGGCGCCCAGGCCGTGGCCGCGCTGGCCTACGGCACCGAAAGCGTGCCCCAGGTGGACAAGGTTGTCGGCCCGGGCAACATCTATGTGGCCACCGCCAAGCGCCACGTGTTCGGCCAGGTCGGCATCGACATGATCGCCGGCCCGTCGGAGATCCTGGTGGTCTGCGACGGCCAGACCGATCCGGACTGGATCGCCATGGACCTGTTCTCCCAGGCCGAGCACGACGAAGACGCCCAGGCGATCCTGGTCAGCCCGGATGCCGAGTTCCTGGATAAAGTCGCGGCGAGCATCGCCAAGCTGCTGCCAACCATGGAGCGCGCGGAAATCATCAACACCTCGATCAATGGCCGTGGAGCCCTGATCAAGGTCCGCGACATGCAGCAAGCCATTGAAGTGGCCAACCGCATTGCCCCCGAGCACCTGGAGCTGTCCGTGGCCGACCCGCAAGCCTGGCTGCCGCAGATCCGCCACGCCGGGGCGATCTTCATGGGCCGCCACACCAGCGAAGCGCTGGGGGATTACTGCGCCGGGCCGAACCACGTGCTGCCGACTTCCGGCACCGCGCGTTTCTCGTCGCCGCTGGGGGTGTATGACTTCCAGAAACGTTCGTCGATCATCTTCTGCTCCGAGCAGGGCGCCTCTGAACTGGGCCGCACCGCCTCGGTACTGGCCCGTGGCGAGTCGCTGACCGCCCACGCCCGCAGCGCCGAATACCGCATCGTCGACGACCAAGATCAGGGGCAATGAACATGAGCAAATTCTGGAGTCCGTTCGTCAAGAACCTGGTGCCCTACGTGCCGGGCGAACAACCCAAGCTGACCAAGCTGGTCAAGCTCAACACCAATGAAAACCCCTATGGCCCGTCGCCCAGGGCCCTGGCGGCGATGCAGGCCGAACTCAACGACAACCTGCGCCTGTACCCGGACCCCAACAGTGACCTGCTCAAGCAGGCGGTGGCCAGTTACTACGGGGTGCAGGGTAACCAGGTGTTCCTCGGCAACGGTTCCGACGAAGTCCTGGCGCACATTTTCCATGGCCTGCTGCAGCAGGAAAAACCGCTGCTGTTCCCGGACATCAGCTACAGCTTCTACCCGGTGTATTGCGGCCTGTACGGCATCGAGCACGAAGCGGTGCCGCTGGACGAGCAGTTCCAGATCCGCGTGGCCGACTACGCCAGGCCCAACGGCGGGATCATCTTCCCCAACCCGAATGCGCCCACCGGCTGCCTGTTGGCCCTGGATGCGGTGGAGCAGATCCTCAAGGCCAGCCCGGATTCCGTGGTGGTGGTGGATGAGGCCTACATCGACTTCGGCGGCCAGACCGCCATCAGCCTGGTGGATCGCTACCCGAACCTGCTGGTGACCCAGACCCTGTCCAAGTCGCGCTCCCTGGCCGGCTTGCGAGTGGGCCTGGCGGTAGGGCACCCGGATCTGATCGAGGCCCTGGAGCGGGTCAAGAACAGCTTCAACTCCTACCCGCTGGATCGCCTGGCGATCGTCGGAGCGGCGGCGGCCTTCGAGGACCGCGAGTACTTTGCCAAGACCTGCCAGCAAGTGATCGACAGTCGCGAATGGGTGGTGGCGCAGTTGCAGGCCAAGGGCTTCGAAGTGCTGCCGTCGGCGGCCAACTTCATCTTTGCCCGCCACCCGCGGCACGACGCAGCCGGCCTGGCGGCCAAGCTGCGCGAGCAAGGGGTGATAGTGCGCCACTTCAAGCAGCAGCGGATCGCTCAGTTCCTGCGGATCAGCATCGGCACACAGGAACAGAACCAGGCGCTGATCGACGGCCTGGGCGAGCTGTAGTCCAGGCGCCTGGCTTCCGAGGTGGCCGTACCTTTATTCGTGGTGCGGCTCGCCGAGGAAGGTCAGGGAGCTGAACAGGCCGCGTGAGGCCACATCCGGGTTGTCCTTGAGCGCTACCTCCAGCTCTGCGGCAATCACGTTCAAGCCTTCGTTCCTCACCAGCACTTGGGCACGTCCCTGGGCATCGGTCTCGGTGCTCAGGGTGCTCGGTGCATTGCGGTAATCGCCAATCAACTTCACCCCGGCCACCGGCTTCCCATCCAGCAGCACCCGCACCGGCAGGTTCTTGCCCGGGCCGACGGTCAGCGGGTCGACTTCCGGCAGGATCACCAGCTTGAGCTGTTCCAGCTTGGGCAGCTTCGCTCCCGGTTGATAGATCGCCAGGCTGTACTTGTAGGTGTGAGTCGAGGCGATGGCCCCCGGGACCTTGCTGCGACCCTGGTTGACCCAGCGCTTGTCCGCGGTTTGCGACCAGGGGCCGTTGTCCAGTGCCACGGCCAGTACCGCCGGCGGTTTGAGCGGTTGCAGGCGTGCATGGTCCGCCAGGCGTTGCACAGTCACCGGAATCATTCTGGCCGCGCCGTCATAGGCCCAGGCACCGCTGATTTTCTTGGCCTTGAAGGCGTCGTCTTCGGCGCCGTGGCCGTAGATCACTTCGATATTGCCGCGTCGTTGTTCGGTCCACAGGCCGTGGGCCGAGGCCTGGGTGGCGCCCAGTGTGGCGAGCAGGCCCAGCAGGGCGATGGATTTGAGGCTGTGCATGGCGGCTCTCTTCTACAGGTTGAGTGTGAGGCTGAGGGTGAAATTGCGCGGTTCGCCGGGATTGACCCAGTAGTTGCTGTAGGAGCGTTCGTAGTACTTCTCGTCGAACAGGTTGTTCAGGTTCAGGCCCAGGGTCAGGTTGTCGCTGGCCTTGTAGTGGGCCAGCAGGTCCAGGGTGCGGTAGGCGGGCAGCTCGAAGCTGCCTCCGGCCTCGCCCGAGCGGTCGCCGACATAGGTCAGGGCTGCGCCGATGTCCGAGCCCTTGAGCCGGCCGTCCTGGAATTCATAGACCCCCAGCAGGCTGGCGCTGTGCTTGGCCACGCCGAGAATGCGGCTGCCGGCGGGGATTGCCGGGTCGCCCTTGGTGACTTGCGCATCAATCAGCGCATAGGCGCCTATCACGCGCACCGCGTCGGTCAACTGGCCGCTGAACTGCAGGTCGAAGCCCTGGCTGCGGGCCTTGCCCATGGCGCGGCTGGAGTCGGTGCCAGGGTCCAGGGCCAGGACGTTTTCCTTGTCGATATGGAAGGCGGCGAGGGTGGCGCTCAAGCGCTCGTCGAACAGCTCGCTCTTGATCCCCACTTCATAGCCAACGCCTTCCTCGGGCTTGAAGGTCTTGCCGCCCGCATCCAGCCCATTGTTGGGCTTGAACGAGGTGGAGGCGTTGGCGAACAGCCCCACCTGCGGGGTCAGTTGGTAGAGCAGGCCGGCGCGCTGGGTCAGGGCATCGTGGTTCTGGCGGCTGCGCTTGCCGGTGGTGTGGTCGTCGATCTTTTGCTCGAAGTGTTCAAAGCGGGCGCCGACCATGCCTCGCAGGCGGTCAGTGAAGATGATCTGGTCCTGCAGGTTGAGGGCCTGGCTTTCGACATGCTCGAAAAAGTCCGTGCCAGAGCGTTTGCCGTTGGGCTTGGCCTGACCGTAGATCGGGTCGTAGATATCGATGGCATAGGCGCCGCCGGCAATGCTGGTGACCCGCTCGTTCTTGCGGTAGTTCTCGTATTCGCTGCCGATCAGCAGTTCATGCTGCCAACTGCCGAGGTCGAACAGGCCGCGCAGTTCCAGCTGGGTGATGCTGTCATGCCAGTTGTTGTCCCGCTCGCGGTAGCGCCGGTTGACCGTGTGCCGGTCGGCGTTCAGCGGTCGGGTTTCGGAGGCGAAGCCCCAGAGCTTGCCTTCCTTGTAGTGGCTGGCCAGACGCAGTTTCCAGCTGTCATTGAGGTGGTGTTCCAGGGTGGCCTGGAGCATGTTGTTGTGGTTGTCGATGTTGCCGTCATCGGGTTCGCCGAGGAAGGTCGAGCGGGAGACGCCGCTCCAGCGATTGTTCGGGGCCACGATGCCACGGTCGAAGGTCGAGCTGTGGCGCACCCATTCGCTTTCCAGCAGCAGGCTGGTGTCCGGGTTCAACTGCCAGCTTAAGGAGGGCGCGACGAACACCCGGCGGCTGTCCACGTGGTCGCGAAAGCTGTGGTTGTCCTCCACGGCCAGGTTGACTCGGGACAGCAGGTTACCCTGGGCATCCAGCGGGGTGTTGAGGTCCAGGGCGGTGCGGTAGCGGTCCCAGCTGCCAGCACTGGTCTGCAAGGTCGCGAAGGCTTCGGGCTGGGGTTTCTTGGTGACGATATTCACCGTGCCGCCGGGGTCGCCACGGCCGTAGAGGCTGGCGGCCGGCCCCTTGAGCACTTCGATGCGCTCGACAGTGGCGGCGTCCGGGGTGCTGGGGTAGCCGCGGTTGGCGCTGAAGCCGTCCTTGTAGAACTCCGAGGTGGTGAAGCCGCGCACGCTGTATTCATACAGGGTCAGGCCGCCGAAGTTGTTCTGCTTGGAAACCCCGCCGGCAAACTCCAGGGCGCGTTCGACGTTGTTGCTGCCCAGGTCCTTGAGCACGCTGGCGGGGATCACGCTGATGGATTGGGGAATGTCGCGGATCGCCGTATCGGTCTTCGTCGCGCTGGCCGAGCGTGTGGCCCGATAGCCCTTGACCGGGCCCGTGGCGGATTCGTATTCGGTGCTGATACGGGTGGTTTCAAGTTCCAGCGGCTCAGGTTCTTTGGCCAGCAGCGGATCTGCCAGCAGGCCCAGGGTCAGGCCTGCCAAGGGGAGGATTCTTCGGGACGTCATGGGGCTGTTCCAATAGCGATATTGAAACAATATAACATGACTAATGAGAATGTATGCTGTTAGCCCGGCATGGCCGGGCCCAGCTTCACTCTTCTTCTTTGACGGGCGCGGGCGGTGGTCGCAGGCCGATTTCTGCCGTCAGCTTGAGTTCCTTGCCGTTGCGCATGACCAGGATCGAGACTTTGTCCGTCGGTTTGATCCGCGCCACCTGGTTCATCGAACGCCGGCCGTCGCCGGCAGGTTCGCCATCGATACTGAGGATCACGTCACCCAGTTGCATCCCGGCTTTCTGCGCCGGGCCGTCGCGGAAGATCCCCGCCACCACGATTCCCGGGCGCCCGGCCAGGCCGAAGGACTCTGCCAGCTCCTGGGTCAAGGGTTGCACTTCGATCCCCAGCCAGCCGCGGATGACCTGGCCGTGCTCGATGATCGACTTCATCACTTCCATGGCCAGCTTGATCGGGATCGCAAAACCGATGCCCTGGGAGCCACCGGACTTGGAGAAGATCGCAGTGTTGATCCCGGTCAGGTTGCCGTTGGCGTCCACCAGGGCGCCACCGGAGTTGCCCGGGTTGATCGCGGCGTCGGTCTGGATGAAGTCTTCGTAGTTGTTCAGGCCCAGCTGGTTGCGCCCGGTGGCACTGATGATGCCCATGGTCACGGTCTGGCCGACCCCGAACGGGTTGCCGATGGCCAGCGCGACGTCGCCGACGCGGACGTTTTCCGAACGGCCGACGGTGATCGAAGGCAGGTTCTTCAAGTCGATCTTGAGCACCGCCAGGTCGGTTTCCGGATCGCTGCCGATCACCCGGGCCAGGGTCTCGCGGCCGTCCTTGAGGGCCACCACGATCTGCTCGGCACCGGAGGTCACATGGTTGTTGGTCAGCAGGTAGCCCTCGGGGCTCATGATCACCCCCGAGCCCAGGCTCGATTCCATGCGCTGCTGCTTGGGCAGGTTGTCGCCGAAAAAGCGCCTGAACTGCGGGTCTTCAAAGAGCGGGTGAGCCGGCTTGTTGATGACCTTGGTGGTGTACAGGTTGACCACCGCGGGCGCGGCGATCACCACGGCGTCGGCGTAGGACACCGGCCCCTGTTGCGTGCTGGTGGTTTGCGGGGCTTGCTGCAGATTGACGTCGAGGCTGGGCAGGCCCACCCATTGCGGGTAGCGCTGGATAATCAACAACGCGATAAGCACGCCGGCCAGTAGCGGCCAGCCAAAAAAACGCAGAGCCTTGAGCATTGAGCAAGTCCTGGGTGGTTACGAAGGGCTGCGCACGGCCCATAATGTCGCGCATTATACGAGGCCGCGCGTGCCTCTGAACGGGATATTTAGGAGTCTTTTATGGCCGTTGCCCTGAGCACACTGGTGGAAGAAGCGGACCGCTACCTGGGCAGTTCACGTATTGCCGACTACTGCCCCAATGGCCTGCAGGTCGAAGGGCGCCCGCAGGTGATGCGCATCGTCAGTGGCGTGACCGCCAGCCAGGCGTTGCTGGACGCTGCGGTGGAGGCCAAGGCCGACCTGGTGCTGGTGCATCACGGCTACTTCTGGAAGGGCGAGAACCCCTGCATCACCGGCATGAAGCAGCGTAGGCTGAAAACCCTGCTCAAGCACGACATCAGCCTGCTGGCCTATCACCTGCCCCTGGACCTGCACCCGGAAGTGGGCAACAACGTGCAACTGGCCCGTCAGCTGGACATCACCGTGGAAGGCCCGCTGGACCCGGAAAACCCCAAGGTCGTCGGCCTGGTGGGTTCCCTCAGCGAGCCGATGACCGCGCGGGACTTTGCCCGCCGGGTGCAAGAGGCAATGGGGCGAGAGCCGCTGCTGATCGAAGGCAGCGAGATGATCCGTCGGGTCGGCTGGTGCACCGGTGGCGGCCAGGGCTACATCGACCAGGCGGTGCAGGCCGGCGTCGACCTGTACCTCAGTGGCGAAGCCTCGGAGCAGACCTTCCACAGTGCCCGGGAAAACGACATCAGTTTCATTGCCGCCGGCCATCACGCCACCGAGCGTTATGGCGTCCAGGCCCTGGGTGACTACCTGGCTCGGCGCTTCGCCCTGGAGCACCTGTTCATCGACTGCCCCAACCCCATCTGACCCCCGGCAGGAGCCGGCTTGCCGGTCAGCCCGAAGGTGCGCTTGAAAGCGCCTTCGCTGGCAAGCCAGCTCCTGCAGAGCGGCGCCTGGGGCCTAACGGAGCGGTATATTCATATACCGTTTCGTTCTAGTTGGCTCCCTGATTAGAAGCAGGTCGCTGTGCTAGCATGCCCCGCTCGAACACGGCCCGATGGCCGTCCATAAGAAAGCTTTCGTGAGTAGCCATGGTCGACAAACTGACGCATCTGAAACAGCTGGAGGCGGAAAGCATCCACATCATCCGCGAGGTGGCCGCCGAGTTCGACAACCCGGTGATGCTGTACTCCATCGGTAAAGACTCCGCCGTGATGTTGCATCTGGCTCGCAAGGCGTTCTTCCCCGGCAAGCTGCCGTTCCCGGTGATGCACGTCGATACCCAGTGGAAATTCCAGGAAATGTACAAGTTCCGCGACCGCATGGTCGAAGAGCTGGGCCTGGACCTGATCACCCACGTCAACCCGGATGGCGTGGCCCAGGGCATCAACCCTTTCACCCACGGCAGTGCCAAGCACACCGATATCATGAAGACCGAGGGCCTCAAGCAGGCTCTGGACAAACATGGTTTCGACGCCGCGTTCGGCGGTGCCCGCCGCGATGAAGAGAAGTCCCGCGCCAAGGAGCGCGTCTACTCGTTCCGCGACAGCAAGCACCGCTGGGACCCGAAGAACCAGCGCCCCGAGCTGTGGAACGTCTACAACGGCAAGGTCAACAAGGGCGAGTCGATCCGTGTGTTCCCGCTGTCCAACTGGACCGAGCTGGACATCTGGCAGTACATCTACCTCGAAGGCATCCCGATCGTGCCGCTGTACTTCGCCGCCGAGCGTGAAGTGATCGAGAAGAACGGCACCCTGATCATGATCGATGACGAGCGCATCCTCGAGCATCTGTCCGATGAAGAGAAAGCCCGCATCGTCAAAAAGAAAGTACGTTTCCGTACCCTTGGCTGCTACCCGTTGACGGGCGCGGTGGAGTCCGAGGCCGAGAGCCTGACGGACATCATCCAGGAAATGCTCCTGACGCGAACTTCCGAGCGCCAGGGCCGAGTCATCGACCACGATGGCGCCGGCTCAATGGAAGACAAGAAACGTCAAGGTTATTTCTAAGGGGCTGTCATGTCGCATCAATCTGATTTGATCAGCGAGGACATCCTCGCGTACCTGGGCCAGCACGAACGCAAGGAGCTGCTGCGCTTCTTGACCTGCGGTAACGTCGACGACGGCAAGAGCACCCTGATCGGGCGCCTGCTGCACGACTCGAAGATGATCTACGAAGACCATCTGGAAGCCATCACCCGGGACTCGAAGAAGGTCGGCACCACCGGTGACGACATCGACCTGGCGTTGCTGGTCGACGGCCTGCAGGCCGAGCGTGAGCAGGGCATCACCATCGATGTCGCCTACCGCTATTTCTCCACCGCCAAGCGCAAGTTCATCATCGCCGACACCCCCGGCCATGAGCAGTACACCCGCAACATGGCCACTGGTGCATCCACCTGTGACCTGGCGATCATCCTGGTGGACGCCCGCTACGGCGTGCAGACCCAGACCCGTCGCCACAGCTTCATCGCCTCCCTGCTGGGCATCAAGCACATCGTCGTGGCCATCAACAAGATGGACCTCAAGGACTTCGATGAAGGCGTGTTCGAATCGATCAAGGCCGACTACCTGAAGTTCGCCAAGGGCCTGAAGCTGCAGCCCACCAGCCTGCACTTCGTGCCGATGTCGGCGCTCAAGGGCGACAACGTGGTGAACAAGAGCGAGCGCTCGCCCTGGTACACCGGCCAGTCGCTGATGGAAATCCTCGAGACCGTGGAAGTGGCCGGCGACCGCAACTTCACCGACCTGCGTTTCCCGGTGCAGTACGTCAACCGTCCGAACCTGAACTTCCGTGGTTTTGCCGGCACCCTGGCCAGTGGCATCGTGCACAAGGGCGACGAGATCGTCGTATTGCCGTCGGGCAAGAGCAGCCGGGTCAAGTCCATTGTCACCTTCGAAGGTGAACTGGAGCAGGCCGGCCCGGGCCAGGCCGTGACCCTGACCATGGAAGATGAAATCGATATCTCCCGCGGCGACCTGCTGGTGCATGCCGACAACGTGCCGCCGGTCACCGACAGCTTCGAAGCCATGCTGGTATGGATGGCCGAAGAGCCGATGCTGCCGGGCAAGAAGTACGACATCAAGCGCGCCACCAGCTATGTGCCGGGATCGATTGCCAGCATCCATCACAAGGTCGATGTGAACACCCTGGAAGAGGGCGCGGCCAGCGCGCTGCAACTGAACGAGATCGGCAAGGTCAAGATCAGCCTCGACGCGCCGATTGCCCTGGATGGTTACGAAAGCAATCGCACCACCGGTGCTTTCATCGTCATCGACCGCTTGACCAACGGCACCGTCGGCGCCGGCATGATCATCGCCCAGCCGGTGGCCCATGGCAGCGTCACCCAACACGGCAAGCTGGCTCATGTAGCCACCGAAGAGCGTGCCCAGCGTTTCGGCCAGCAACCGGCTACCGTGCTGTTCAGCGGCCTGTCGGGTGCGGGCAAGAGCACCCTGGCCTACGCGGTCGAGCGCAAGCTGTTCGACATGGGGCGCGCGGTGTATGTGCTCGATGGCCAGAACCTGCGACATGACCTGAACAAGGGCCTGCCCCAGGACCGTGCCGGGCGTACCGAGAACTGGCGGCGCGCGGCCCATGTGGCCCGTCAGTTCAACGAAGCCGGGCTGCTGACCCTGGCGGCGTTCGTGGCACCGAGTGCCGAAGGGCGCGAGCAGGCCAAGGACCTGATCGGCAAGGAGCGTCTGCTGACGGTCTACGTCCAAGCATCGCCTGCGGTGTGCGCCGAGCGTGATCCGCAGGGCCTGTACGCGGCCGGCGGGGATAACATCCCGGGCGAGTCCTTCCCCTATGACGTGCCGCTGAATGCCGATCTGGTGATCGACACCCAGTCGCTGTCGCTGGAAGAAAGCGTCAAGCAGGTGCTGGACCTGTTGCGCAGCCGCGGCGCGATCTAAGCCATAGCAAAAAGCCCGCAGCCGAGTGATCGGCTGCGGGCTTTTTTGTGCGCTTCAGATAGCGTTCGCCGGTAAGTAGGGTGCAGGACCGCAGGAGCTGGCTTGCCAGCGAAAAGGCCCTCAGGGTCTTGCCGGATACTCCCGATGCAGCGTTTCGAGCAGCGCATCCTTGTCCAGCCACTGCTGGTTGATCCAGCCCTGGAATTCCTGGCGATAGGCCGTGTCCTGCTCGTAGTTCTTGCCAAGGAACTGCGCCGGGATCTGCACCTCTTCGAAACGCACCACCACATCCTTGACCCTGCCGCACAGCAGGTCCCAGAAACCGGGGCGGCCCGCCGGGTAGTGGATGGTCACATCGATGATCGACTGCAGTTGCTCGCCCATTGCATCCAGGACAAAGGCGATGCCGCCGGCCTTGGGCTTGAGCAGGTAGCGGAACGGCGATTGCTGCTGGGCGTGCTTGGCGTCGGTAAAGCGCGTGCCCTCGACGAAGTTGAAGATGCCCACCGGGTTGTTGCGAAACTTCGCACAGGTCTTGCGCGTGGTTTCCAGGTCCTTGCCTTTCTTTTCCGGGTGCTTCTCCAGGTACGCCTTGGAGTAGCGCTTCATGAACGGAAAGCCCAGGGCCCACCAGGCCAGACCAATCACCGGCACCCAGATCAGCTCCTGCTTGAGGAAGAACTTCAGGGGGCGGATACGCCGGTTGAGCACGTACTGCAGGACCATGATGTCGACCCAGCTCTGGTGGTTGCTGGTGACCAGGTAGGAGTGCTGGTAATCCAGGCCTTCCAGGCCCTGCACGTGCCAACGGGTACGGCATACCAACTGCATCCAGGCCTTGTTGTTGCTGATCCAGGCTTCGTGGGTGTGGTTCATCAGCCACAGGCTCAAGCGCTGGGTGAGGGCGAACGGCAGGGCCTTGACCAACGCCACGCAGAACAGGAACGAGCACAGCAGGATGGTGTTCAGCGCCAACAGGAGCGAGGCGATGATTCCGCGCACTACGGCAGGTAGGAATTCCAGCATTTAGACATCCATAGGTCGGTTGGCGGCTTGAATCGCGGTAAGGGCGATGGTGTAGACGATGTCGTCCACCTGGGCGCCCCGGGGCAGGTCGTTCACCGGTTTGCGCAGGCCTTGCAGCATCGGCCCCAGGCTCACGCAATCGGCGCTGCGTTGCACCGCCTTGTGGGTGGTGTTGCCGGTGTTGAGGTCAGGGAACACGAAGACCGTGGCCTTGCCCGCGACCTGGCTGTTGGGGGCCAGTTGCCGGGCGACGTTTTCGTTGGCCGCGGCGTCGTATTGCAACGGCCCGTCGATCAGCAGCGAACGCTGGGCTTCGTGGGCCAGCAGAGTGGCTTCGCGAACTTTCTCCACTTCCTCGCCGCTGGCCGAGTCGCCGCTGGAGTAGCTGATCATCGCCACGCGCGGGGTGATACCGAAGGCGGCTGCCGAGTCGGCGCTCTGCAGGGCGATTTCCGCCAGCTCGCTGGCGCTGGGGTGCGGGTTCATCACGCAGTCGCCATACACCAGCACTTCCTCGGGGAACAGCATGAAGAACACCGAGGACACCAGGCTGCAGCCCGGCGCGGTCTTGATCAACTGCAGGGCCGGGCGGATGGTGTTGGCGGTGGAGTGGATGACCCCGGAAACCAGGCCATCGACTTCATCCAGGGCCAGCATCACCGTGCCGATCACCACCGGATCTTCCAGCTGCTGCTCGGCCATGGGAGCGTTGAGGCTCTTGCTCTTGCGCAGGGCCACCATGGGCTCCACGTAGCGTTGGCGAATCAGGTCCGGGTCGAGAATCTCCAGGCCTTCGGGCAGTTCGATGCCCTGGGCCCGGGCCACCGCGTGCACGTCCTCGGGCTTGGCCAGCAGCACGCAGCGGGCGATGCCTCGGGCCTGGCAGATGGCGGCGGCCTGCACGGTCAGCGGCTCGCTGCCTTCGGGCAGGACGATACGCTTGTTGGCCTGCTGGGCGCGCTGGATCAACTGGTAGCGGAACACCGCAGGTGACAGGCGCATTTCCCGTGGGGTGCCGCAGCGCTGGTGCAGCCAGTTGGCGTCCAGGTGACTGGCGACGAAGTCGGTGATGATTTCCGCGCGCTCGCGGTCATCGATGGGAATTTCCTTGTTCAGGCCATTGAGCTGGTTGGCGGTGTCGTAGGATCCGGTGCTCACCGAAAGCACTGGCAGGCCGGCGTTCAGGGCGCCCCGGCAGAGCTCCATGATCCGCGGGTCGGGCAGGGTGTCGCTGGTCAGCAGCAGGCCGGCCAGGGGCACACCGTTGATGGCCGCCAGGCTCACGGCGAGGATGATGTCGTCACGGTCGCCCGGGGTCACCACCAGCACGCCGGGCTTGAGCAGTTCCACGGTATTGCGCATGGTGCGGGCGCAAATGATGATCTTGGTCATGCGCCGGCTTTCGTAGTCGCCGGCGTTGAGCACCTGGGCGCCCATCAGGTCGGCCACGTCCCGGGTACGCGGGGCATTGAGCTCCGGCTGGAAGGGGATGCACCCCAGCAGGCGGAAGTCGCCGCTGCGCAGCAAGGGCGAATGTTCCTTCAAGCGCGCGGAAAACGCCTCCATGCTTTCGTCGGTGCGCACCTTGTTGAGGATCACCCCCAGCACTTTCGGGTCCCGCGGGCCGCCGAACAGCTGGGCTTGCAACTCGACCCGTCCGGACAGCTCGGTGAGCACTTCGTTTTCCGGGGCGGATACCAGGATCACCTCGGCATCCAGGCTTTTTGCCAGGTGCAGGTTGACCCGGGCGGCATAGCTGGCGCTGCGGGTCGGCACCATGCCTTCGACGATCAATACATCCTTGCCGATGGCCGCCTGCTGGTAGAGGGTGATGATTTCTTCCAGCAACTCATCCAGCTGGCCGTCGCCGAGCATCCGCTCCACATGGGCCAGGCCCAGGGGTTGTGGCGGTTTCAGGCCATGGGTGCGCGCCACCAGTTCGGTGGAACGCTCGGGGCCGGTGTCACCGGGGTGAGGTTGGGCTATGGGTTTGAAGAAGCCGACCTTGAGGCCAGCCCGTTCCAGGGTACGCACCAGCCCGAGGCTGATGGAGGTCAGACCCACTCCAAAATCGGTGGGCGCGATGAAAAAAGTTTGCATGCGAATTCTCAGAAGGTGCATGGCAAAGGCGACGGTCTTTGGCCGTCTGCCTGAAGTCAGGCGCTAAGGTTATCGTTATCCGGGGCTTGAGCACACCAGCCGCAGGCAAAGCGCTGGCCTATTTTTTTGGCTCGCAACTGCGGCTCCAGGACCCAGGCCCGGGACTGCCAGGGCGGTTGGTGGCGCAGGTGCTGGGTATGCCCGCAGGACAGTTCAGCCACCCAATGGCCTTCTTCATCCTGATGAAAACCGCAGATTGTCGAGTGATTTTTCACGTTCCGTTGGTCCGGGTTCCGTTCGCTTTCGAGCGATTGCTTCGCTAAACTTGGACGTTCTTCATTCTTATGCAAAAGGTCCCGCCCCATGCTGATCGCCGCCAATAAGGCTGTCTCCATCGACTATACCCTCACCAACGACGCTGGTGAGGTCATCGACAGCTCTGCCGGCGGCGCCCCGCTGGTTTACCTGCAAGGCGCAGGTAACATCATTCCTGGTCTGGAAAAGGCCCTGGAAGGCAAGCAAGTTGGTGACGAACTGAAAGTCTCCGTAGAACCTGAAGATGCCTACGGCGAATACGCTGCCGAACTGGTAAGCACCCTGAGCCGCAGCATGTTCGAAGGCGTCGACGAACTGGAAGTGGGCATGCAGTTCCACGCTTCCGCTCCGGACGGCCAGATGCAGATCGTGACCATCCGTGACCTGGACGGCGACGACGTGACCGTCGACGGCAACCACCCGCTGGCCGGTCAGCGCCTGAATTTCCAGGTCAAGATCGTTGCCATCCGTGACGCCAGCCAGGAAGAAATCGCTCATGGTCACGTCCATGGCGAAGGTGGCCATCACCACTGATTTTCTGCGCTAAGCTCAAGCTTACTGGAGAGGCGCCCGAGGGCGCCTTTTTAGTCCGCGGCTTTTGGCTGTACTGTCGAGAGGCTGTTTTCTGTAAGAACACAGGAATTTGGAGTTCGTCATGAGTGCTTTTCACGACCTTAAATTGAAAGCCCTGGATGGTCAGGAGCTGCCGCTCGCGCCCTTCAAGGGGCATGTCGTGCTGGTGGTCAACGTCGCCTCCAAATGTGGTCTGACACCACAATATGCGGCGCTGGAGAATCTCTACCAGCAATACAAGGCCCAGGGATTCAGCGTGCTGGGATTGCCCTGCAACCAGTTCGCCGGGCAGGAACCGGGCACCGAGCAGGAGATCCAGGAATTTTGCAGCCTCAACTACGGGGTGACCTTTCCCTTGAGCAGCAAACTGGACGTGAACGGTCCCGAGCGCCATCAGCTATACCGCCTGCTGGCGGGCGAAGGCGCCGAGTTTCCCGGGGACATCACCTGGAACTTCGAGAAATTCCTATTGGGCAAGGACGGCCGGGTACTGGCGCGTTTCTCGCCGCGTACCGCTCCCGATGATCCGACAGTGATCCAGGCGATTGAAAAAGCCTTGAGCTGAACCCGCGCCGGGCCCTTGTTTAACGCCGCTTCAATGCGGCGTTTTTGCATCTAAATCACTCAAATCAATAATGCTGTGCAGCGCATTGAGGGGGGAATATTATCCTCATCATAAGTGCGCCGGGGGCCGGTACCCGGCGCAGTCTTGTGCGTCGAATATCGACTCAAGCCTTTTTCTCGGAGCGCAGCATGCCTGTTCAAGCCTTGTTCAAACCCTTTCAACTCGGCGCGCTGGAACTGCCGACCCGCGTGGTGATGGCACCAATGACCCGGTCGTTTTCCCCCGGTGGCGTGCCCAACTCCAAGGTCATCGAGTATTACCGCCGCCGCGCTGCTGCGGGTGTCGGCCTGATCATTACCGAGGGCACCACGGTGGGTCACCAGGCTGCCAATGGTTACCCCAATGTGCCGCAGTTCCATGGCGAGGCGGCCCTGGCCGGCTGGAAGAAGGTGGTGGATGCGGTCCACGCCGAAGGCGGCAAGATCGTCCCGCAACTCTGGCATGTGGGGAATGTGCGGCGCCTGGGCACCGAGCCGGACGCCAGCGTGCCCGGCTACGGCCCGACCGAGAAGCTCAAGGACGGCAAGGTGCTGGTGCACGGCATGACCCACCAGGACATCCAGGAGGTGATCGCAGCCTTCGCCCAGGCCGCCAAGGATGCCCAGAGCATCGGCATGGACGGCGTGGAGATCCATGGCGCCCATGGTTACCTGGTGGACCAGTTCTTCTGGGAAGGCACCAACCAGCGTACCGATGAATACGGTGGCGACCTGGCCCAGCGCTCGCGCTTCGCCATTGAGCTGATCCAGGCCGTACGGGCTGCCGTCGGTCCGGATTTCCCGATCATCCTGCGTTTTTCCCAGTGGAAGCAGCAGGACTACAGCGCGCGCCTGGTGCAGACCCCGGAAGCTCTGGAGGCCTTCCTCAAGCCGCTGGCGGATGCCGGTGTGGATATCTTCCACTGCTCGACCCGCCGCTTCTGGGAGCCGGAGTTCGAAGGTTCCGACCTCAACCTGGCGGGTTGGACTCGCAAACTCACCGGCAAGCCCACCATCACCGTGGGCAGCGTCGGCCTGGACGGCGAGTTCCTGCAGTTCATGGTCAATACCGACAAGGTGGCGCAGCCGGCCAGCCTGGAAAACCTGCTGCAGCGTCTGAACAACGACGAGTTCGATCTGGTGGCCGTGGGCCGCGCACTGCTGGTGGATCCGGATTGGGCGCAGAAAGTCCGTGAAGGTCGCGAGCAGGACATCCTGCCGTTCAGCCGTGACGCGCTGATGACCCTGGTTTAACTGCCGGCTCCGGGCGGCGAGGGGGGCAGCCCCCTTGCCGTGCCGAGTGTCTCCACGGCGCTGCGGGGTTTGACCGTCGCTTCGATAAGCCCTTCGTAATCCTCGGCCGGCCCGTGCTCGCAGGCACTGCGCAGGCGATCTTCAAACTGCTCGATAACCGCGGCCCAGCCCTGGCGGCTGGCATGCTGGCGGGCGTTGAGGCGCACCCGGCGCAAGGTTTCCGGTTCTTCCAGCAGCCAGCTGGCAGCGTCGCAGAAGGCGCTTTCGTCGCCGGGCATGGCCAGCACGCCGTTGTAGCCATGGCGGATATGCTGGGCTGCGGCAGCCTGATCGTAAGCCACCACCGCGAGCCCCGAGGCCAGAGCCTCCAGCACCACGTTGCCGAAGGTTTCGGTGAGGCTGGGAAACAGGAACAGATCCCCGCAGGCGTAGTGGGCGGCCAGGGCTTCGCCCCGCTGGCTGCCACAGAACAGGGCCTCGGGCAGGCTTTTTTCCAGAGCCCCACGTTGCGGGCCGTCACCCACCACGATCAGCTTCATCCTGCGCTGTGGATAAGTCGCCTGCAGGCGTTCGAAGCAGCGCTTGAGCAAGCCCAGGTTCTTCTCCTGCGCCAGGCGCCCAACGTGGATCACCGCCAGGTCATCGGCGCCCAGGCCCCAGTCGGCCCGCAGCGTATCGAGCCGCTTGGCCGGGTGGAAGAGCTGGCTGTCGACGCCCCGGGACAGCAGGGCCAGGCGTTCGAAATGCCGGCGCTCCAGCTCCAGGTGCTGGCTGGCGCTGGGTACCAGGGTCAGTTGCGAGCGGTTGTGGAACCAGCGCAGATAGTGGGTCAGCAGGCGGGTCAGCAAACCCAGGCCATATTGGCTGGAGTACTGCTGGAAGTTGGTGTGAAAGCCGCTGACCACGGAGATTCCCAGGCGCTTGGCGGCCCGCAGCGCAGACAGCCCCAGCGGCCCCTCGGTGGCGATATAGAGCACGTCCGGGCGCTGGCGTTTCCAGCGTCGCAGCAGCTTGTGCATCGACGACTGGCCCCATTGCAGCCCCGGGTAGCCCGGCAGCGGCCAGCCCCGGCACAGCAGCAGGGCTTCGTCGCTGGCCCGGCTCTGGTCGCAACCCTGGCGCGGGCGCACCAGCTCAACCTGATGCCCACGGGCGCGCAGCCCCTCGCAGAGGCGGCCAAGGGTATTGGCCACGCCATTGATTTCCGGTGGGAAGGTTTCAGTGATGAGGGTGATATGCAGAGCTGTCGTCATGGCCTCAGTGTCGGCTGAGGCCATGTCGCCATTGTGACCTTGCGATGATGGATTTATGACGCCCCGGCCTTATTTGGCCGGCAGGTTCTCCACCCCGCGTTCACGCACCCAGAACAGCGTGGCACCGGCCACGGCGGCCGGCATCATCAGGATATTGACCAGCGGGATCAGCAGCGCCAGGTAGACGATGCCGCCAAAGCCCAGGCTCTGCCAGCGCTTCTGGCGCAGCCAGGCGAGCATGTCCTGCCAGCTCATCTTGTGGTTGTCCGCCGGGTAGTCGATGTACTGGATAGCCATCATCCAGATACCGAACAGCAGCCACAGCGGCGCGGCAATCAGGTTGACCACCGGAATCAGCGAGAGGATGAACAGGCCGATGGCCCGGGGCAGGAAGTAGCCGAGCTTGCGCATTTCCCGCGCCAGGGTGCGGGGGATCATGGCAATCAGTTCGCCCCAGCTGAAGGGCGGGAAATCATCGGTGCCGCGCACCACGGTTTCGACTTTTTCCGAGAGGAAACCGTTGAAGGGGGCGGCGATGATGTTGGCCAGCATGGTGAAGCTGAAAAACACCATGAAGGCCACCAGCACCACGAACAGCGGCCAGATGACATAGCTGAGGAAACTCAGCCAACTGGGCAGGGACGGCATCAGCGCATCGACCCAGAGGCTGAATTGATGGCCGGCGAAATAGATCAATCCGACGAACAGCACCAGGTTGATTGCCAGGGGCAGGAGCACGAACAGGCGCAGGCCGGGGCTGAGGACCAGCTTCAGGCCTTCACGCAGGTATTGCGGGCCGGACAGGACAGGGGCGGGCATAGAGCGCTCCGAGCAGAATGAAAACGCGCCGACCTTACCGGCTTTGTCCTGGGGGCGAAAGCACGGCGAAGCGGTCGACATCAACGGTAACAAAGACCCTTTCAAATAGGCCTCCTGAGGATAGAGACCGCCTATGAGCTGGATTGTTAAACCGTATTTCCTTAATCTTCGCCCCCTCTATACGCTTCACCCATTATTTTTTGGACGGACGAGTTCAAGCCTTCCCCAAGGTTTCGCCGTCCTTTTTTATTCCAGCCGGCAATCCGGCGTTCCGCGCCAGGCTAGCCGGGCCGGTCGATAGGAGTGAGTCATGTCTGAAGTACGCCATTCGCGTGTGATTATTCTCGGTTCCGGCCCTGCCGGTTACAGCGCCGCCGTCTATGCCGCCCGTGCCAACCTGAAGCCGCTGCTGATCACCGGCATGCAGGCCGGTGGCCAGCTGACCACCACTACCGAAGTCGACAACTGGCCCGGTGACGTGCACGGCCTGACCGGCCCGGCCCTGATGGAGCGGATGCGCGAGCACGCCGAGCGTTTCGAGACTGAAATCGTCTTCGATCACATCAATGCCGTGGACTTCGCTGCCAAGCCCTACACCCTGACCGGTGACAGCGCGACCTACACCTGCGACGCCCTGATCATCGCCACCGGTGCCAGCGCTCGCTACCTGGGCCTGCCTTCGGAAGAAGCATTCATGGGCAAGGGTGTTTCTGCCTGTGCCACCTGCGACGGCTTCTTCTATCGCAACAAGCCGGTGGCAGTGGTCGGCGGCGGCAACACCGCGGTCGAGGAAGCCCTGTACCTGGCCAACATCGCCAGCACCGTGACCCTGATCCACCGTCGCGAAACCTTCCGCGCCGAGAAGATCCTGATCGACAAGCTCAACGCCCGGGTGGCCGAAGGCAAGATCATCCTCAAGCTCAATGCCAACCTGGACGAAGTCCTGGGTGACAACATGGGCGTGACCGGTGCCC
The DNA here is from genome assembly GCF_058799535.1 of Pseudomonas sp. GW822-FHT06D10. Taxonomy (NCBI): domain Bacteria; kingdom Pseudomonadati; phylum Pseudomonadota; class Gammaproteobacteria; order Pseudomonadales; family Pseudomonadaceae; genus Pseudomonas; species Pseudomonas sp. GW822-FHT06D10. Next base: position 257,896 of record NZ_JBXALN010000002.1, read on the forward strand.
GCCTGAAGAACAACGACGGCAGCTTCGACGAGTTGAAGGTCGACGGCGTGTTCATCGCCATCGGCCACACGCCGAACACCTCGCTGTTCGAAGGCCAGCTGACCCTCAAGGACGGTTACCTGGTCGTGCAGGGCGGCCGTGACGGCAATGCCACCGCCACCAGCGTCGAGGGCATCTTTGCTGCCGGCGACGTGGCCGACCACGTTTACCGCCAGGCCATCACCTCGGCCGGCGCCGGTTGCATGGCGGCACTGGACACCGAGCGTTACCTGGACGGCCTGCAGAACGCTTCGTTCTGATTTGCCACCCATAAAAAAACCGGCGCAAGCCGGTTTTTTTATGGGTGTTGCACGGTAGCAGCCGGCTTGCCGGCGAACAGGCCCTCGAGCCTTGCGCCGCTGTGCACAGAATGCGGATCAGCGGCGGGTCAGCGGCTGGGCGGAGAACTTGACCCCGGCCAGGCCGTGAACGATCAGGGCGCGGATATTGCCGTGGTCAGTGCCTTCGGGGGTGGCCAGTACCGAGCGGTAGTGTTCGCCGAAGGCCAGCAGGGCCTCTTCGTCGCTCAGGCCTTCCAGCAGGGCCAGGCCCAAGGTCTTGCACGAACCTTCGTTCTGCCCGGCGGCGTTTTCCACGCCGCCGTTGTTGAAGGCCTGGGGCTGGTAGTCATAGCCGGCGGCGACAAAGGCCAGGGTGTCGGCAAAAGCGTGTTCACCGCTGTTCAGGCTGGCACGCAGGGTGTTCAGGTCAGTCATTGGGGTTTTCCTTTGGCGAACGCCGCTTGCTGCTCGGCGCTGGCTTCTTTCTGGTAGAGATTTTTCCATTCGGCGTAGGGCATGCCATACACCACTTCACGAGCGTCATCGAGGCTGACCTCGATCTGGCGTTCGTCGGCCTCGGCCTTGTACCACTTGGACAGGCAGTTGCGGCAGAACCCGGCGAGGTTCATCAGGTCGATGTTCTGCACGTCCTTGCGGCTGTCCAGGTGGGCCACCAGGCGGCGAAAGGCCGCGGCTTCCAGTTCCAGGCGTTGTTGTTCAGTCATGGGGTTTCTCCGGGACAGGGGCAAGCGCCCAGGCGGGCACTTGCCACTTGTGGCAGTTTTCTAGGCGCTGGCGCGGCTGGCCGCGAGGGTGATGGACACCGACTCGGCAAAACGCAGGGCGTGGGGTTTGTCGACTTCGACTTCGGCGTACTGCACCGAGGCGTTGCTCATCACCAGGTCCAGCAGCTCCTGGGTCAGGCGCTCCAGCAGGGCAAAGCGGTTGCCCTCGACATGGGCAATGATCGCCTTGGTGATGGTGCGATAGTTCAGTGCGTGGTCGATGTCGTTGTCCCGCACCGCGTCCTGGGCCGCGTAGAGGATGGTCAGGTTGATCAGCACATCCTGCTTGTTGAGGATCTCTTCCTCGTTGATTCCGATGTAGGTCCGCAGGAGCAGGTCCTTGACTCGGATACGAGCCATTCCTGGCTGAAGTTGTGGCATTGCTACTTGCTCCGTCCAATCAATTGCAGGAATTCCTGGCGAGTGGTGCTCGAATCGCGGAAGGCGCCGAGCATCACCGAGGTGTGCATGGTGGAATTCTGTTTCTCGACGCCGCGCATCATCATGCACATGTGCTTGGCCTCGATCACCACCGCGACGCCGGCGGCCTGAGTCACGCTCTGTACCGCGTCGGCGATTTCCCGAGTGAGATTTTCCTGGATCTGCAGGCGCCTGGCGAACATGTCGACGATCCGCGCGATCTTCGACAGCCCCAGGACCTTGCCGGTAGGAATATAAGCCACATGGGCCTTGCCGATGAAGGGCAGCAGGTGATGTTCGCACAGGGAATACAGCTCGATGTCGGCGACTATCACCATTTCATCGCTGTCGGAAGCAAACAGCGCGCCGTTGACGATGTCCTCCAGCGACTGGCCGTAGCCGTGACACAGGTACTGCATGGCCTTGGCCGCGCGCTTGGGGGTATCGAGCAGGCCTTCGCGCTCGGGGTCTTCGCCCAGGTCCTTGAGGATCTCGCGATAGTGCTGGGGCAGGGAAAGGGTCATGCAAGGTCCTCACAGGGGCTGGCTTACTTGAGGTGCCGCCCGCCGTTGACGGTCAGGGTGGTGCCGGTGACATAGGGGTTGTCCAGCAGATAGCGCAGGCTCTGGTAAATCACTTCGCTGCCGGGTTCGATGCCCAGCGCGGATTTGGCCAGGGTCTTGGCGCGGTACGCCGCGTCGTCGTCGGGGTTGAACAATAGCAGGGCCGGGGCAATGCCGTTGACCTTGATTGTCGGGGCGTATTTCGCTGCGAAGGACAGGGTCAGGCTGTCCAGGCCGGCTTTGCTGGCGCAGTAGGCGATGTGCTTGCTGCTGCCCTTGCGAGTCACGTCGTCGCTGATGTGGATGATGTCTGCCGGGCTCGAGCGCTGCAGCAACTCGGCGCAATGCAGGTTGATCAGGTAGGGCGCCAGCATGTGCACGCCGAACATCCGGGCAAAGGCCGCTGCTTCGTCGCCAGGGCTCTCCTCCAGCCATTCCGAGGCGTTGTGGACGATGGCCCGCAGGCTCTGGGTACGGTTTTTCAGCTCGGAGATCAGGGCCATGATCCCGGCTTCGCTGGAGAGATCGGCGAACAGCAGGGTCGCGCCCTTTTCCCGCAGAGCCTCAAGGCCCGGGCGCTGGCTGCGGTAGGTGACGATCACCGGCTGCCCGTCTTGGAGCAGGCGCAGGGCGCAATGCAGGCCGACTCGCTGGCTGGCGCCGGTGATCAGGATCGGGGCAGGAGAGGTGTTCATGAAGGGCTCGCGTCGCGGGTAGTGGGAAAACTATACCAGCGAGGGAAGACCCTGTGCCTGCAGGCAACGGGCTTGCCGGCGAATGCGATCTTGCGGGGTTTTTTCGTTGGCAAGCCAGCTTCTACGGTAGGCGCAAGTATTGCGCGAGGTGTGGTAGGAGCCGGCTTGCCGGCGAATCACGGATTCTGCGTCGAGGGGGTGGCCGGTAGCGGTCGGGCCGGTGTGCTGTTGAGCCAGTTGGCCAGCAGCCGGGTGGACAGCGGAATGAAGAAATAGACCATCAGCGGGGTCAGGGCCAGGGTGCTGACAAATACCCGAGGCAGCAGGCTCAGGTCGCCGAGCAACGGGCCCAGGACAAAGTTGAACAGCAGCGACACCGGGAAGAATGCCAGCCAGATGGCCACGGCCTGCTTCCAGCGCGGCGGGCGATGGCCGGCGGCGCCGAACCAGCCGTCGATACCGCTGACCCGGTGCTCCGAAGGGTGGGCGAACAGGTCGCTGCCCCGGGCCAGCCAGGCCGTACGCGAGGCGGAGTGTTCCCAGGTATGCAGGGTGGATTCGTCGGCGAAGCGGAAGATGATCTGGAATTCGTCATCGTTGGGGGGCGGCGCAAGAACACCGGAACCCAGGTAGCCGGGAAAGTCGGTAGCCAGTTGTTCGCCTTCGCGCAGCCAGGCGATCAGGTCCTGGTAACGGCCGTCGGCAACGCGCCGGGCAACCATCAGGGTGACAGGTGAGGTAGACATTATGTATCTCCGTAAACCAATGCGCTGCCTGGGTAAGGCAGTCGCTTGACGAGGCACCGGGGTGGCGGGCCGCGCCTGAAGCAAGCAAGGATTATTCCTGATTACTGCCCAGGCACCAATGACGGCGGTCGGTTTTTCTCGTGCTTGAAGCATCGCCACCTGAGGGGAGTAGAATGATCGCCACTTTGTTTCCCGGTGTTTTCTTCCCAGATGCCCGTCATGACTGAACTTGCCCCCGCCCCTCACGCCCCCGAAGCCGTTCGTCAGGACGAGTTGTTTCCGATCCGTGAGGTGGCGCGCCTGACCGGAATCAATCCGGTGACCCTGAGGGCCTGGGAACGACGCTACGGTCTGATTCAGCCGACACGCACCGAAAGTGGGCATCGCCTGTACTCCATGCACGATGTTGAGGCGGTGCGTGAGATTCTCGGCTGGATCGAACGCGGCGTGGCGGTGAGCAAAGTGGGCAAGATCCTGGCCAAGGGCCGGGCTGCCCAGGCCCAGCTCAAGGCTCCGGTGGATGGCGGCTTGCAGGGCGAATACGGCCAGTGGCGCGATCAATTGAAGCTGGCGGTCAGCGCGTTCGATGAGGAACAGCTTGAGCGCCTCTACGGGCAGATCTTCTCCAGCTATGCCTTGCCGGTGGTGTTCCAGGACATCTTCCTGCCGTTCTGGAAGCAGTTGCTGCTGGCGCGCGAGGCTTTTGGCCAGACCAGCGAATGGCTGTTCCTGGATGGCTTCCTGCGGGCGCGGATTACCCAGCGCCTGCTGTTGCAACGCGCCACCCAGAGCCGCTATCTGCTGCTGACGGCGCTCAACGAGCAATGCCGCGAACTGGAGCTGCTGGTGGCGGCGCTGATGCTCGGGCAGGACCCGATCGGTGTGCGCCTTCTAGGCCCGGGTGTGCCGCTGGAGGAACTGACCCTGGTCTGCGAAAAGATCGCGCCGGTAGCCCTGGTGGTGTTTTCCAATCACGCACCCTCGGCCGAGTTGCCCAAGCGCCTCAAGCGCCTGGCACTGACCCTGGATTGCCCATTGCTGCTGGCCGGGGACGCGGCGGACCTGGCCCAGGACAGCCTGGTCGGTTCGCCGGTGGCTTGCCTGGGTAACGAGGGGCGCTTGATGCAGCAGCGCCTGCGCGGGTTCCTTTGAGGCGCTAGCCTTCAGGTGTGCAATGCCGGATGGCTGTGGCGGTGCTGCTGGAGGATGAACTGGCGCAGGCGCTCGGTTTCCTCCAGGTCGCTCTGATCCAGGCGGTAGGCGTAGAAACCGGCTTCGGTCTGGCGCTCGAAGCGCCCGTGCAGGGCAATCCGTTCATAGCCCGAGGGGCTGAACCACTGGGCGAACTGCCGCGGTGGCCGGGTACCGTTGCGGATCTCCACCAATATTCCCTTGAACGAGACCTCCCGAACCCACAGGCGGCCAGGCTGGCCCCTGGCATTTTCCAGGGCCACCGGCTGCTCCAGGGCCAGGCGCCAGGGGCGCACCATGGGCCCATCCTCGAAGATGCTCGGCACCCCCAGCCGCAGGTGCAGGGCATGGAATTCGTCTTCCACCAGCTGCAGCGGGAAGGTCATCTGCTGATTGTCGAAACGGGCCTGGATGGTGACCTTTTCATTGGCCGCCAGGCGCGTCAGCAGGTCACGGATCTGCGCGCCGCCATTGACCATCAGGCTCGAGGTGGTATCACGCACATTGAGCTGCGGGTTGTGCTGCATGGTCTGGATGAAGTCCAGTTCATCCTGGGTGAGGAGGGCGTCACGCTGCATGATGTTGCTCGGAGGGTGGAGGACAGATCGGCGGGGAATATCCCTACGACCACGAATTCCGCGATTTATTAGTGGCCGCTGGTCGCCTTGAGGGCGGCCAGTTCAGCTTGCACTTCGGCCAGTTGCTGCTCCAGCTGGAGCAAGCGTTGCTGGGCCTTGACCTGGACGCTGACGTCTTTTTGCACGCCGATGAAATAGGTCAGCTGATCACTGTCATTGAATACCGGGGTGATCGACAGCTCATTCCAGAAGTGAGTGCCGTCCTTGCGGTAGTTGCGCAGCACCTCGCGGCACGGCCGGCCTTGTCGCAGGGCCTGGCGGATCACTTCCAGGCCTGGCTGGTCACGGTCCCCGGATTGCAGGAAGCGGCAATCCTGGTACAGCACTTCGTCGGCGCTGTAGCCGGTCAGCCGCTCGAAGGCCGGGTTCACATAGATCACGATGTTGTCTTCGCCTTCCTGCTCGGCGACCACAATCCCGTCGTTGGAGGCGTTGATCATCCGTTGCAGCAGATGAGCGTTGATCATCCTGAAGTTCCGCTTTCGATCAGCAAGTGCTGGAGTGTAAGAGAGGCTGGCCCGCTGTCCACCAGCGCTTTGCAGCAGAGGTGGCGGCACAGGCGGGATTTTACTCCGTAGCTGTTAATATCCCAGCCTTTTAGTCAGCTTCAGGATCAGATTGATGAAAGTCGCCATCCTTTCCGGCTCGGTGTACGGCACGGCTGAAGAAGTCGCCCGGCATGCCGCCAAACTCCTCAACGCCGCAGGTTTCGAGGCCTGGCACAACCCGCGCGCCACTCTGGCCGAGCTTCAGGCCTTCGCCCCGCAGGCGTTTCTGGCCGTGACCTCCACCACCGGCATGGGCGAGTTGCCGGACAACCTGCTGCCGCTGTATTCGAGTATTCGCGATCAGTTGCCTGCCGCCTGGCGCGGGTTGCCCGGAGCGGTCATCGGCCTGGGGGATTCCAGCTACGGCGATACCTTCTGTGGCGGTGGCGAGCAGATGCGCGAGCTGTTCGCCGAGCTGGGCGTGCAGGAAGTGCTGCCGATGCTGCGCCTGGACGCCAGCGAGAGCGTGACCCCGGAAACCGACGCCGAGCCCTGGCTGGCCGAGCTGATCAGCGCCCTGCGGGGCTGACCGGCTGTTCCCGCAGCAGCGCCAGCCAGGCTTGCGCTGCCTTGGACAGATAAGCGCCCTGGCGCCAGATGAAGGCGATATCCCATCGCAGGTAGTCCGGCGCCTTCAAGGTCAGGCGCACCACCCCAGGCCGCACCAGGCCACGGGCCACCACACTGGGCAACAGCACCACGCCCTGGCCGGCGGCCACCAGCGCCGCCAGGAAGTCCGCCTGGCCGCTGCGCCCGCCTTCCCTGGGGGTGAAACCCACCTGCTGGCAGGCCTGCAACAGCCGGTCGTTGAGCACGAAACTGCGCTGGTACAGGAGGAACGGCGTGTCCGCCAGTTCTTCCAGGCGTACCTGGGCGTTCATCGCCAAGGGGTGATCGGCGGGCAGCAAGGCATCCAGCGGTTCATCACAGAAGGGCTGGTAGGCGAACGCCGGGTCCTTGGGGGTCAGGCTGCCCCCCAGTTCCAGTTCGCCGTTGCGCACCGCCTGCTCGACATTCAGGCTGCCGCCTTCGAGCAACTGCACCTGGATATTCGGATAGCGCCGGCGGTATTCGGCAAAACGGCTGGCGAACAGCGCGTCACTGCCTAGCAGCGGCAGCCCCAGGCGCAGTTCACCCCGTGCCAGCTGGCTCAGGTCGTCCAGTTCGCTGAGCAGTTCGTGGCGCAGGCGCAACATGCCTTCGGCCCGTTGCAGCACCACGTTGCCGGCGGCGGTGAGGTGGATATGCGAACCCTGGCGCTCCAGCAAGGGCGTGCCGAGGCTCTGCTCCAGCTGGGCGATCTGCTTGCTGACCGCCGACTGGCTGATGTGCAGAGTCCTGGCCGCCTGGGTGAAGCCGCCCTGGCGGATCACCTCGACAAAGCTGCGCAGTTGTTTGAAATCCATGGCGGTGATTCCAGATTGGAATGGCTTCCAGTCTAACAATTCGCTTCGGTAATGATGGGGCTTTTCATAAAATAAGCCCCTGAGAGGACCGAACCACCATGAACATTTCCACCTGCAAACGCCTGGGCCGCTTGATTCTTGAACTGGCGGTGCTGCTGGCCATCTATTTTCTCGGCTGCCAACTGGCCAGCTGGCTGCCCTGGCCGATTCCTGGCGGGGTCATGGGCCTTGCGCTGTTGCTACTGGCCTTCGCCCTGGGCTGGGTCAAGCCGGCGGCCCTGCAGCTGGGGGCCGGCCTGTTGATGGCCGAGATGCTGCTGTTCTTCATTCCCGCACTGATGAGCCTGCTGGACTACGGCGGCCTGCTGCGCCAGGACGGCTGGCGGATTCTGCTGGTAATAGGCGTCAGCACCCTGCTGGTGATGCTGGTGACAGCCTTGACCGTGGAACTGGTGTGCCGCTGGAGGATGCGCCATGAAGCTTGAAGCCATGCCGGTGTTCTGGCTGGCCCTGACCCTGGGCGCCTACCTGTTCAGCCGCTGGATCTACCGGCGCACCGGGCGCTACCTGCTGTCACCGCTGATTCTGGTGCCGGCCCTGCTGCTGGCGGTCGCCGTGCCGCTGCACACCGCCTACGCCGAATACGCCGCCAACACCCACTGGCTGATGCTGGTACTGGGGCCGGTGACCGTGGCCTTCGCCATTCCCATCTGGCAGCAGCGGCAACTGCTGATGCGCCACTGGTCGGCATTGCTGCTGGGCATGTTGGCGGGCAGCGCGGCTTCCATTGGCAGCTCGTTCGGCCTGGCCAAGGCCCTGGCCCTGGACAGCTCGGTGACCCTGTCCCTGGTGCCGCGCTCCATCACTACGCCGTTCGCCATGCCCCTGGCCCATGACCTGGGCGGCGTACCCGAGCTGACCGCGGTATTCGTGATGTTCACCGGGGTGTTCGGGGCCATGCTCGGCGGTGTGCTGCTGCGCTGGCTGCCGCTGCGCAGCGCCCTGGCCCGCGGTGCCCTGTTTGGCGTCGGGGCCCATGGTGCAGGGGTCAGCCGGGCCCATGAAGTGGGGGGAGAAGAAGGTTCGGTGGCAGGGCTGGTGATGGTCCTGACCGGGCTTCTGAACCTGTTCGCCGCCCCTTTGCTGGCGTCGTTGCTTTGACGCGCAAGCCCCGGGCCAGGGCCTGATTCCCGGCTGACCCGCACGGCCATCAAGCTGGCTGCCAATGCAACTCCGCCAGCGGCGTGAGCTGTCTAGACTCTGGAGGTCCTCTTCCTATAAGAACCATCACCGAGGTCCTTGCCGTGAGCCTAGCCCCCGTTCAATCGACACCGAGTGTAAAAAACCAGGTCAGCGCCATCGAGTGGCAAACCCGCGTGGACCTGGCCGCCTGCTACCGCCTGGTGGCGATGCATGGCTGGGATGACCTGATTTTCACCCACATATCCGCCAAGGTGCCGGGCACCGAAGATTTCCTGATCAACCCGTTTGGCCTGATGTTCCACGAGATCACCGCGTCGAGCCTGGTGAAGGTCGACCAGGCGGGCAACAAGCTGATGGACAGCCCCTACGAGATCAACCCGGCGGGCTACACCATTCACAGCGCGGTGCATGCGGTGCGTCACGATGTGGTTTGCGTGCTGCACACCCATACCGCAGCCGGGGTTGCGGTGTCGGCGCAGAAGCAGGGCGTGTTGCCCATCAGCCAGCAGTCGCTGTTCGTGTTGTCGAGCCTGGGTTACCACCCCTATGAAGGTGTGGCCCTGAACCCCGAGGAGAAGGTCCGGCTGCAGGCCGACCTGGGGGACAACAGTTTCCTGATGCTGCACAACCATGGCCTGCTCACCTGCGGCGCGACCATCGCCGACACCTTCCTGATGATGTTCACCTTCCAGCGCGCCTGCGAGATCCAGGTGTTGGCGCAGAACGGCGGCGCCGAGTTGATTGCCATCCCTGCGCCGATCCTGGCCGGGGCCAGGGCGATGATCGCCGGTGTCACCCGCAGCGCTCAGGGCATGGGCGGCGCTCTGGCCTGGCCGGCCCTGCTGCGCAAACTCGATCAACTCGACCCGGGTTACACACTCTGATGCCTATTGCCGAGATCCCGCTGTGCGTGTGGCGTACACGCGGACATGACCTGCTCTTTCGCGGCCAGCGCATCCGTTACTGGGTAGCCGGGCAGGGCGAGCCGCTGCTGCTGATCCATGGCTTTCCCACCGCCAGCTGGGACTGGCACTACCTGTGGCAGCCCCTGGCCCGGCATCATCAGGTGATCGCCTGCGACATGCTGGGCTTCGGCGATTCGGCCAAGCCCCTGGAGCATGACTACAGCCTGCTGGAGCAGGCTGACCTGCAGCAGGCGCTGCTGGCCCATCTGGGTATCGCCGAGCCGGTGCATCTGCTGGCCCACGACTACGGCGACAGCGTTGCCCAGGAGTTGCTGGCCCGGCACTACGAAGAGCGGATCGATATCGCCAGTTGCGTGTTTCTCAACGGCGGCCTGTTCCCGGAAACCCATCGCCCGGTGCTGACCCAGAAGCTGCTGCTCAGCCCGCTGGGCTGGATGCTCGGGCGCACGTTCAGCCGCCAGGGCCTGGCCAAGAGTTTCCGGCAGATATTCGGCCCCCAGAACCGCCCCAGCGAGTCGGTGCTGGATGATTTCTGGAGCCTGGTGCAGAGCAACGATGGCCCGCGAATCCTGCACAAGCTGATCGGCTATATCCCTGAACGCCGGGCCCGGCGTGAACGTTGGGTCAGTGCCATGCAGCGCGGCGAGGTGCCCCTGCGGGTGATCGATGGTGCCCTGGACCCGATTTCCGGGGCACACATGGTGGAGCGCTATCGGCAATTGATCCCACGGGCCGACACGGTGCTGCTGCCGAGCATCGGGCATTACCCGCAGATCGAGGCGCCCCTGGCGGTGCTCAAGCATTACCTGGAGTTTCGCGGCAATCTGCTGTCGCCATCATCACGGTTGGCGTGTTCCTGAACCCCGCGGCCTTGAGCGGGCAAGGCGATTATCCCGCTGCCTTATTGCGCACCATTCAGGTCAAAACGTTTTTATTGTGACCAAAGGCTGGCTGCCTGACACTCGAAGCATTGTCCATTGGCCCTGCTGGAGTTCGGTATGAGTGAGTCTGTGCGCTTGGAAGATAAAGTGGTGATCGTCACCGGGGCCGGCGGTGGCCTGGGCCGGGCCCATGCACTGCTGTTCGCCCGGCACGGCGCCAAGGTGCTGGTCAACGACCTCGGCGGCTCGGCCCAGGGCGAAGGCGCCAGCGCTTCGGCCGCCGACCGCGTGGTGGCGCAGATCCGCGAGGCCGGCGGTATCGCCGAAGCCAGCCATGACTCGGTCACCGACGGTGAAAAGATCGTGCAGAACGCCCTGGATGTGTTTGGCCGGGTCGATGTGGTGGTCAACAACGCCGGGATCCTGCGGGACAAGACCTTCCACAAGATGGAGGACGCCGATTGGGACCTGGTGTATCGGGTGCATGTCGAGGGGGCCTACAAGGTCACCCGCGCCGCCTGGCCACACCTGCGCGACCAGGGGTATGGCCGGGTGATCTTCACCGCTTCCACCTCGGGCATCTATGGCAACTTCGGCCAGTCCAACTACGGCATGGCTAAGCTCGGCCTGTACGGCCTGACCCGGACCCTGGCCATCGAAGGGCGCAAGAACAACATCCTGGTCAACGCCATCGCGCCCACCGGCGGTACGCGGATGACCGAGGGGCTGATTCCGCCCCAGGTGTTCGAGCAGCTCAAGCCCGAACTGGTCAGCCCGCTGGTGGTGTACCTGGGCAGCGAGCAGTGCCAGGAAACCTCCGGCCTGTTCGAAGTGGGCGGCGGCTGGATCGGCAAGGTGCGCTGGGAGCGCAGCCTGGGCGCCGGCTTCGACCCTCGCCAGGGCTTTTCCCCGGAAGACGTGGCGGCCCACTGGCAGCAGATCTGCGACTTCGAGGGCGCGGCGCACCCCAAGGACAATATCGAGGCGTTGAAGGAGATGATGCAGAATCTGCAAAAGTACGCCCTCTGAAGCGCCCCTTTGTCCATCCCCTATCGCCTGTGCCAGGGTGATAGGGGCCGGCTTCTGGCGCTAAGTGCGCCGGGTTTTCAGCACTGGATGCATCACCCCGCCGGGCCCTGGCCCCGGCGGTTTTACTCCTGCAGCGTTCGTCACTATGCTCGACGGTCCGCGAACGAACAGGGAGTGCTGCATATGTATGAGTCAAAGGATCAGCCGGTATTGTCGCGGCTGCTGTTCATCCGCCGTTTATGCATGCATGGGCTGGTGGTGCTGGCGCTGATCATCTTCTCGGTGCTGCTGGGTATCAGCGGCCTGCTGTACTTCGAACAAGACATTTCCTTCCATGACGCCTTGTATGACGCGGCCATGATCCTCGGCGGCATCGGCCCCATCAACATGCCGCAAACCCCTGGTGGCAAACTGTTTTTTGCCAGCTACGGGCTTTATACCAACCTGGTCTTCGCTGCCACCCTGGGCTTGATCCTGTCCCCAGTGGCGCACCGTCTGCTGCACAAGTTTCATTACGACGAGAGCGAGGACGACGCGGCGTAGTTGCCACTTTCCTCTGGTGTTCCAGGCATAAAAAAGGCCGCTGCAAGAGCAGCGGCCGAAGCAAGACGTTAGATCAAGGAGCTACAAAATCAACGTCGGTGAACCAGGGGCAGCAGCTTGAATCACACGCCTTCAAGCGGCTGGAAATCATTCCCGGGAACAACTCGTGCCCGGTACTTGCAAGGTCAGTGGCAAGCGGTTGTTTGCCGTGACTGCGAGTGAAGAATAAGCCCTGGCCGGGTACGGAAAAATAGCGATTCAGGACAAGGACTGTTACAGCCTGAGCAACAGTCTGAGCGTTTTTTCGCCCCGGTCATCCCCCTGCATCGACGCCCCTGATAAGCCTGCATCCAGCCGCTGGATAACCCCTTGAACGGCCCTGATGGCAAGGGCACTAATCCCTTCGAGTGACAGCGCGAATACCTCCTTGGTGCGCTTATCGACCGTGCTACCCCGGCAGTAGGGTGAGGCCTCCTGTCACTCACCGGGGAAGACGCATGACAAGAATAACAATGCGCGCCATCTTCAAACCGCAGGCGCTGGCCGTCGCGGTGGCGCTGGGCTGCTGCGCCCAGGCGCAGGCGGTGTCGTTCAACATCGGGGAAATCGAAGGGCAGTTCGACTCGTCGCTATCGGTTGGTGCCAGCTGGGGCATGCGCAATGCCGACCGCGCCTTCGTCGGAACGGTCAATGGCGGTACCGCCCAGTCGTCCACCGGCGACGATGGCCGCCTGAACTTCAAGAAGGGCGAAACCTTCTCGAAGATCTTCAAGGGCCTGCATGACCTGGAACTCAAGTACGGCGACACCGGGGTCTTCGTTCGCGGCAAGTACTGGTACGACTTCGAGCTCAAGGACGAAGACCGCGAGTTCAAGCCCATCAGCGACCACAACCGCAAGGAAGGCGCCAAGTCCTCGGGGGCGCAGATCCTCGATGCCTTCGTCTACCACAACTATTCCATTGCCGACCTGCCGGGTACCGTGCGTGCCGGCAAGCAGGTGGTCAGCTGGGGCGAGAGCACCTTCATCGGCAACTCCATCAACAGCATCAACCCGGTGGACGTCTCGGCCTTTCGCCGCCCCGGCGCCGAAATCAAGGAAGGCCTGGTACCGGTGAACATGCTGTTCGCCTCCCAGGGCCTGACCAACCAGCTGACCGTGGAAGGCTTCTATCAGCTGGAGTGGGACCAGACCGTGGTGGACAACTGCGGCACCTTCTTCGGCAACGACGTGGTGGCCGATGGCTGCACCACCGGCTACACCGTCGGCAGCCCGGCCATCGCGCCGTTGCAACCGGTGGCGGCGGGCTTCGGCCAGGGCTTCCAGGTGACCCGCGAAGGGGTGATCCTGCCCCGCGGCGGTGATCGTGATGCCCGCGACTCCGGGCAGTGGGGCGCAGCCCTGCGCTGGCTCGGCGATGACACCGAGTACGGCCTGTACTTCATGAACTACCACTCCCGCAGCCCGGTGGTGAGTACCACCACGGCCAATGTCAGCGCAGCGACCCTGGGCGCCATTGCCGGCGTCGCCAACGGCATCGTTCCGGGTTCTGGCAGTGGCCTGGTGCAAAGCGTGATGCTTGGCCGTGGCCAGTACTACCTCGAATACCCGGAAGACATCCGCCTGTATGGCGCCAGTTTCTCCACCACCCTGCCCACCGGCACCGCCTGGACCGGCGAGATCAGCTATCGGCCCAACGCGCCGGTGCAGGTCAACACCAACGACCTGACCCTGGCCCTGCTCAACCCTATTTCCGGGGGCGCGGCGTCGCCGATCAAGACCGCCATGGGGGCCGACAACACCGGCTACCGGCGCAAGGAAATCACTCAGATCCAGAGTTCCATGACCCAGTTCTTCGATCAGGTGCTGGGGGCCGACCGCCTGACCCTGGTGGGCGAGGCGGCAGTGGTCCACGTCGGAGGCCTGGAAGACAAGAGCAAGCTGCGTTACGGCCGGGACTCGGTGTACGGCCAATACGGCTACGGGGGCGACACCGACGGTTTCGTCACGGCCACCTCCTGGGGTTATCGCGCCCGGGCCATCCTCGACTACAGCAACGTGATCGCCGGCATCAACTTCAAGCCCAACCTTTCCTGGTCCCATGACGTCAACGGCTACGGGCCCAACGGCCTGTTCAACCAGGGCGCCAAGGCCCTGAGCGTTGGCGTGGATGCCGACTACCGCAATACCTACACCGCCAGCCTCAGCTACACCGACTTTTTTGGCGGGCGCTACAACACCCTGACCGACCGGGACTTCCTCGCGTTGAGCTTTGGCGTGAACTTCTGAACCGGCACAAGAAGGAGCATTTGAATGCGCAAGATGATTCTGCAATGCAGCGCCCTGGCACTGGGGTTGTGGGCGGCCAACCTGATGGCCGCCGTGAGCCCGGAAGAAGCCGCCAAGCTGGGAACCAGCCTGACCCCGGTGGGTGCGGAAAAAGCCGGTAATGCCGACGGCTCGATCCCGGCCTGGACCGGAGGCATTCCCAAGAATGCCGGGGCGGTGGACAGCAAGGGCTTTCTCGCCGACCCGTTCGTCAATGAAAAACCGCTGTTCATCATCACCGCGGCGACGGTGGACAAATACAAGGACAAGCTTTCGGAAGGCCAGGTGGCGATGTTCAAGCGCTACCCGGACAGCTATCGGATCCCGGTCTACCCCACTCACCGCAGCGTCGGCCTGCCACCCGAGATCTACGAGTCGGCCAAGCGCAGCGCCTTGAGCGTGACCACTACCAACGACGGCAACGGCCTGGCCAATTTTACCGGCAACCGTTACTACGCCTTCCCGATTCCGAAGAACGGCATCGAGGTGCTGTGGAACCACCTGACCCGTTATCACGGCGGCAACCAGAAGCGCATCGTCACCCAGGTCACCCCGCAGACCAACGGCAGCTATACCTCGATCCGTTTCGAGGAAGAGGTGGCGGCGCCGCAACTGATCCCGGACCTGGACCCGGCCAAGGCGGCCAACGTGCAGAACTTCTTCAAGCAGTCGGTGACCGCCCCGGCGCGGCTGGCGGGCAACGTGCTGCTGGTCCACGAGACCCTGGACCAGGTCAAGGAACCGCGTTCGGCATGGATCTACAACGCGGGCCAGCGTCGCGTGCGCCGCGCCCCGCAAGTGGCCTACGACGGCCCGGGCACCGCCGCCGACGGCCTGCGCACCTCGGACAACTTCGACATGTTCTCCGGTGCTCCCGACCGTTACGACTGGAAGCTGGTGGGCAAGAAGGAGATGTACATCCCCTACAACAGCTACAAGCTGGATTCCCCGAGCCTCAAGTACGACGACATCGTCAAGGCCGGGCACATCAACCAGGACCTGACTCGCTATGAGCTGCACCGGGTCTGGGAAGTGGTGGGCACGGTCAAGCCCAACCAGCGGCACATCTACGCCACTCGGCACATGTACATCGACGAGGACAGCTGGCAGGTGGCCCTGGTGGACCACTATGACGGGCGCGGCCAACTGTGGCGGGTAGCCGAAGGTCATGCGCAGTACTACTACGACCACCAGGTACCGGCCTACACCCTGGAGGCCCTGTATGACCTGAACGCCGGCCGTTACCTGGCCCTGGGCATGAAGAACGAAGAGAAGCACAGCCTGGAGTTCGGCTTTGCCGCCAAGGCAGCCGACTACACCCCGGCGGCCCTGCGCGCCAGCGGAGTGCGCTAGGCGCCTCTTGGGTTGCAGTGGAGCAATGGTCGAGCCGCACGCTCCTGGGGCGTGCGGCTTTTTATGGCGGCCAGTCCTGGCAAGCGAGCTTGCTCACCACAGTCGCGGTAATACTGCGTTCCTCTTGACTGGCAGTTATCCGACTGCCTGGTCGGTTTTTTTATGGGGGCTGATCAGCCTGCTGAATACTTCTTCAACTGGCCGGGAGGTCGGGGCTAGGGTGGGGCTACGCTGGCTAAAACTATAAAAAGGCACGCCGCAATGACCGCCATGACTCGTTGTCCAGAGCGTCCCGGGTTCATGCCCCGTTTGTCCTCCCATCATTTTTCCCGCAGCCGCCTGAGCGCGCCGTTGCTGGCCTCCGGTGCGCGGGTCAAGCTGCTTTG
Source organism: Pseudomonas sp. GW822-FHT06D10 (assembly GCF_058799535.1). Taxonomy (NCBI): domain Bacteria; kingdom Pseudomonadati; phylum Pseudomonadota; class Gammaproteobacteria; order Pseudomonadales; family Pseudomonadaceae; genus Pseudomonas; species Pseudomonas sp. GW822-FHT06D10. The sequence continues at coordinate 273,856 of NZ_JBXALN010000002.1, forward strand.
CGCGCCTGCCGGCAGCGGCAAGACGGCGCTGCTGGCTGAGTGCCTGCAACAGGCACCGGAGACCTGCCGGGTGAGCTGGTTGCCGTTGTCCGGCGGGCGGCATAGCCCGCAGGGGCTGTGCGCTGCCCTGGCCCAGGCCATGGGGCTGGAGCGCGATGACGAAGCCTCGGTGCTGCAGCACCTGGCGCACCTGCAGGCGCCGGCCTGGATCTTCATCGATGACTATTGCCGGGTCGCGGCTGCGGACCTGGACCTGCTGCTCGATCGCCTGCTGAGCCTGGACAACCCGCAGTTGACCTGGTGGCTGGGTTGCCGTCGCCGGCCCCTGTGCAACTGGCCACGCCTGCTGCTGGACGATCAGTTGTTCGAGCTGGACGGCCCGGCACTGGCATTCAGCCAGACCGAGATCGAGCAACTGCTGCAACGGCTACCGCAACCCCTGTGCGCGCAGACCGCCAGTCGCATTCTGCAACGCAGTGGCGGCTGGTGCGCCGGGGTGCGCATCGCCTTGCTGGAAGGCAGCGAGCTGACGATTCAGCCCTGCAAGCCGGGGCGCCCCAATACCTTGCTGGAGTACCTCGAGCACGAGCTGTTCAGCGTGCTGCCGGCGGAGCTGGCGCAAGTCTGGCAAGTACTGGCGCACCTGCCACGTTTCAACGCCGAGCTGTGCGAGCATCTGTTCGGCGTCGGGGAGGGTGCCCAGTACCTGCGGACCCTGCAGGACATGGCCTGCTTCATCGAACCCTGGGACGGTGGCGGCGACTGGCTCCAGGTGTTTCCGCCGCTGGCCCGGCTAATGCGCGACGAAGCCTGGCCGGGCGGGCGCTCCTGGCATCGCCGGGCCTGCCAGTGGTTCATTGCCCAGGAGGATTGGCAGTCGGCCTTTGAGCAGGCGCTGCGGGCCCAGGAGTATGAAGTCGCGGTCAGCCTGCTGGAGCATTTCAGTTTCGAGTTCCTGTTCCAGCAGGACAATGCGCTGCTGTTGCTGCAACTGCATGAGCGCCACGGTGGCGAGCTCTTGCTGGTGTCGCCGCACCTGGTGGGGCTGCTGGTTGCGGCCATGCTGTTTGCCGGGCGCTTCGAGCAGGCCGGGCAGTGCATGGCGCAGATGGCCCGGTTCGCCCCCCAGCCCTCGGCAGCGCAGCAGCGTCAGTTGCTGGCCCGCTGGCAGGCACAGCAGGGCTGGCTGCTGCACCTGAGCGGGCGGATGGTGGCGGCGCGGCAGCATTTTATCGAGGCCCTGGAGGAGCTGGCGGACAGCGCCTGGACCACCCGCCTGCTGTGCCTGTCGGGGCTGACCCAGCAGGCCCTGCTGGGTGCGGAGCTGGATGTGGCCCAGGCCCTCAATCGTGAAGCCCTGTGCCTGGCCCGGGCCCAGGATGCCCAGCTGTTCGAAGGCCTGCTGGAACTGGACCATGCCCAGTTGCTGGAGCAAAGGGGCGCGCCGCATCGGGCCCAAAGCCTGCTGGAGCAGGTCTGTGAGCGCTTGTCGATGCAGGCGCTGCGGGCGACCCCGCTGCTCGGTCGCATCGCCCTGCGTCTCGGTCGCCTGGCCTTGCGCCAGGGGCATGCAGAGCAGGCGGCCGGCTACTTTCGCAGCGGCCTCGAGGATTGCCTGCTGAGTCACGACAAGCGTGCCTTGTATGGTTTCCTCGGCCAGGCCCAACTGGCGGCCAACCAGGGTGATTATGCCCAGGCCTTCGTGCGCCTGCGGGATGCGGAGCGGCTGATGCAGCAGCGGCAGATTCCCGACACGGTGTACCGGGGCGTGCTGTTGCAGGTCAGCAGCCAGCTCTGGCTGCAACAGGGGCGACCGGAGCTGGCTCAGGAGGCCTTGAGCCGCTTGCTCCGGCACTTTCGCGGCCCCCAGGCGCTACAGGCGCCACCGGCCACCCTGGAGTTGATTCCGGGGATCGAATACCTGCTGGTGCTGGCCGAGGTGCACCTGGGGCGGGCCCAGGCGCCGATCGCTACCTTGCAGGGGCTGCTGGCCCGGGCCCAACGCCACGGCATGCAGGGGTTGGAGGCCGAGGTGCAACTGGCCCTGGCCGAGGTCGCCCACCTGCAAGGCAACCCGGCGCTGGCGCAGGAAGCATTGCAGGCGGGGCAGGCACTGGTGCAGCGATGCAAACTGCCGCAGGCACTGCACGAACTGCGCCTGCGGCAACCACTCTTGCTGGCTGCGGGGGAAACGCTGCAGACGCCGTCATCGGCAGGCCCCCTGGAAAACCGCGAAAGCCTGCTCAGCCTGCGGGAACTGCAAGTGCTGCAACTGATTGCTCAGGGCTGTTCAAACCAGCAGATCGCCGAGCAATTGTTCATTTCCCTGCATACCGTGAAGACCCACGGGCGCCGGATTCACAGCAAGCTGGGGGTGGAGCGGCGTACCCAGGCGGTAGCCAAGGCCCAGGCCCTGGGGCTGATGAGTTGAGCGCCAGCGGTTATTGCGGCTGATAACCCATGCGCCAGCTCACTGCAGAGCTGGCCGCCAGCAGACGTTGGGCTGCGGGCCCATGTTCATCGGCGTGGAACAGCGACGTTGGCCCTACCACGGTCAGCACCGCGGCGATCTTGCCGGTGGCATCGAACACCGGCGCCGACAGGGCATCGACACCGGGCATCAGCAAACCGTGGACATGGTGCAGCCCGCGCTGGCGAATCTGCTCGGCCAGGGCATCGTGCACCTGCTTGTCGGCCAGGGCGTGGGGGCTGCCGGTTGCCAGTTCCTGCTGGCGCAGGTCGAGGGTTTCGCGCTGTGGCAGGTAGGCGTTGAACACCAGCCCGGTGGATGAACTGAGCAGTGGCAGCACCGAGCCCAGTTGAGTGACCACGGTCACCGCCCGCACCGCCGGTTCGATATGCACCACCGTCGCGCCCTGGTTGCCCCACACCGCGAGGAAGCAGGTTTCGTTCAATTCGTCCCGCAGTTCCACCAGGGGCAGGGTCGCGACTTTCAGTACGTCCATGCTGCCCAGGGCGGCCAGGCCTACCCGCAGGGCTTCGCGGCCCAGGCCGTAGTGATTGGTGGCGCTGTTCTGTTCGGCAAAGCCGCTGGCAATCAAGGCCTGCAGGTAGCGATGCACCTTGCTTGCCGGCATCTGCACATGTTCGGCCAGGCGCGAAAGGGAAGTGGCCGGCGACAGTTCGGCCAGGGCCTTGAGGATGTCGGTACCGACCTCGGCCGAGCGGACTTTCTGTTTACCGGTGCTGTCGCTGATGCTGCGCGGCTTTTCCATGGAGGCATTGGGGTCCCGTGACAAGTGGCGGTCTTTATAGCTTGACGCTCCTGGGCAATCAAATTACGTTATGCGTAATTGGATTACGATAAAAATAACCCAGGCGTGCCGATAGCTCTTGTGAGGGAGTGGTGGGCCCCTGCCTATTCCAACTTCCAGGAGGCTCCATGAACCTCGATTCTTCGGCGTCGGCCCTCAGCTACCAATCGGGCTTCGGCAACGAATTTGCCAGCGAGGCCCTGCCAGGGGCGCTGCCCGTCGGCCAGAACTCCCCGCAAAAAGCCCCTTATGGCCTGTACGCCGAACTGTTTTCCGGCACCGCCTTCACCATGACCCGCAGCGAAGCCCGGCGTACCTGGATGTACCGCATCCAGCCCTCGGCCAAGCACCCGGCTTTCGCCAAGCTTGCGCGCCAGCTGGCAGGCGGCCCCCTGGGTGAGGTCACCCCCAACCGCCTGCGCTGGAGCCCCCTGCAGATTCCAAGCGAGCCCACCGATTTCATCGACGGCCTGGTGGCGATGGTGGCCAACTCGGCGGCGCAGAAGCCGGCGGGTATCAGCGTCTATCACTACCGTGCCAATCGCTCGATGGAGCGGGTGTTCTTCAATGCCGATGGCGAGCTGCTGCTGGTGCCGGAGCTGGGCCGCCTGCGCATCGTCACCGAACTGGGCATGCTGGACCTGGAGCCATTGGAAATCGCCGTGCTGCCTCGCGGGCTGAAATTCCGCATCGAACTGCTGGACCCGCAAGCCCGCGGCTACGTCGCCGAGAACCACGGTGCGCCGCTGCGCCTGCCGGACCTTGGGCCGATTGGCAGCAACGGCCTGGCCAACCCCCGGGATTTCCTGGCCCCGGTGGCTCATTACGAAGACCTGCGCCAGCCCACCACGCTCGTCCAGAAGTACCTCGGCGAGCTCTGGGGCTGCGAGCTCGACCATTCGCCACTGAACGTGGTGGCCTGGCACGGCAACAACGTGCCGTACAAATACGACCTGCGTCGTTTCAACACCATTGGCACCGTCAGCTTCGACCACCCGGACCCGTCGATCTTCACCGTATTGACCTCGCCCACCAGCGTGCCGGGCCTGGCCAACCTGGACTTCGTGATCTTTCCGCCACGCTGGATGGTGGCCGAGAACACCTTCCGTCCACCGTGGTTCCACCGCAACCTGATGAACGAGTTCATGGGCCTGATCCAGGGCGCCTACGATGCCAAGGCCGAAGGCTTCCTGCCCGGCGGCGCGTCGCTGCACAGTTGCATGAGCGCCCACGGCCCGGACGGCGAGACCTGCACCAAGGCGATCAACGCCCAGTTGCAGCCGGCCAAGATCGACAACACCATGGCCTTCATGTTCGAGACCAGCCAGGTGCTGCGCCCGAGCCAGTTCGCCCTGGAGTGCCCAGAGCTGCAGAACGACTACGATGCTTGCTGGGCCTCGCTGCCCGTCACCTTCAACCCGAATCGGAGATAACCCATGACCTTGCCCACCATCACCCGTAGCTGGGTCGAGTCCGCCAACGGTCACCCCGACTTCCCGTTGCAGAACCTGCCCCTGGGCGTCTTCAGCACCCAGGGCTCGGCGCCCCGCAGCGGGGTCGCCATTGGCGAACAGATTCTCGACCTGGAAGCGGCGCTGGATGCCGGGCTGTTCGAAGGCCAGGCCCAGGCTGCGGTGCAGGCGGCCCGTGGCGGCCAGCTGAATGCGTTCTTCGAACTCGGCCGCCCGGCCCGGATCGCCTTGCGCGAACGCCTGCTGGAACTGCTCGGCGAAGGCAGCAGCCTGCGCGGCAAGATCGAGGCCCAGGGGGCGAAACTGCTGCCCCTGGCCGCGGACTGCCAGATGCACCTGCCGGCCAAGATCAACGATTACACCGACTTCTATGTGGGCATCGAACACGCGCAGAACGTCGGCAGGCTGTTCCGCCCCGACAACCCGCTGCTGCCCAACTACAAGTACGTGCCGATCGGCTACCACGGTCGCGCCTCCACTATCCGTACTTCCGGTGCCGACGTGCGCCGGCCCAAGGGCCAGACCCTGCCGGCCGGGCAGTCCGAACCGACCTTCGGCCCCTGCGCGCGCCTGGACTACGAACTGGAGCTGGGCATCTGGATCGGCCAGGGCAACGAGATGGGCGAGCCCATCGCCATTGGCGACGCCGCCGAACACATCGCCGGGTTCTGCCTGCTCAACGACTGGTCGGCGCGGGATATCCAGGCCTGGGAATACCAGCCGCTGGGCCCGTTCCTGTCGAAAAGCTTCATTACCAGCATTTCGCCCTGGGTGGTGACCGCCGAGGCCCTGGAGCCGTTCCGCCAGGCCCAGGCCCCGCGCCCTGAAGGCGACCCGCAACCGCTGCCGTACCTGCTGGACAAGCGCGACCAGGCCGGCGGTGGCTTCGACATCGAACTGGAAGTGCTGCTGACCACTCGCACCATGCGCGAGCAGGGCCTGCCGGCACACCGCCTGACCCTGAGCAACAGCCGGTACATGTACTGGACCGTGGCGCAGATGGTTGCGCACCACAGCGTCAACGGCTGCCAGTTGCAGGCCGGCGACCTGTTCGGTTCGGGCACCTTGTCCGGCCCAGAGAGCGGCCAGTTCGGCAGCCTGCTGGAGATCACCGAAGGCGGCAAGAAACCCATCGAACTGGCGTCCGGCGAGGTGCGCAAGTTCCTCGAGGACGGCGATGAAATCATCCTGCGCGGGCGTTGCAGCCGTGAGGGTTTCGCCTCCATCGGCTTCGGCGAATGCCGTGGCACGGTCCAGCCGGCACGTTAAGGGAGAGCCCCCATGCAGCTCTATACCTACTACCGCTCCACTGCGTCCTACCGGGTGCGCATCGCTCTGGCCCTCAAGGGCCTGGAGTTCCAGGCCATACCGGTCAATCTGCTGGTGCCCAAGGGCGGTGCGAATCGCCAGCCGGAGTACCTGGAGATCAACCCGCAGGGCCGGGTGCCGGCCCTGCGGACCGATGAAGGCGACCTGCTGATCCAGTCGCTGGCAATCATCGAGTACCTGGAGGAGCGTTATCCACAGGTGCCGCTGCTGTCCACGGACCTGGTCAGCCGCGCCCGGGAACGGGCGGTTGCCGCGATCATCGGCTGCGACATTCATCCGCTGCACAACTCCAGCACCCAGAACCTGCTACGGGAATGGGGTCATGAGGAAGCGCAACTGCTGGTGTGGATCGACCACTGGATCAGCCAGGGGCTGGCGGCCCTGGAGCAACTGATCGGCGACCAGGGCTTCTGTTTTGGCGATGAGCCGGGGCTGGCCGATGTGTTCCTGATTCCCCAGCTGTATGCGGCCGAGCGTTTCAAGGTGTCCCTGGACGCCTATCCGCGGATCCTCCGGGTCGCGGCCCTGGCCGCCGAGCACCCGGCGTTCCAGGCCGCGCACCCGGCCAACCAGCCGGATACGCCAGCCTGAACCTGCACGCTGCCCGGTATTCGGGGCAGCGTGGCATCCGCATCACCCAGGCCCCGCAACGGGGCCTGAGCGGTCACCGCCTGTGACCTGCGCAACACTGCTGCCCATAACCATAAAAAACCGAACAGGTACCTTGCGATGCAAAATCAGATTGCCAGCTTTCGTGCTGCGCTCGACGCCCGCCCGGTGTCCCGCTACCAGTGGTTGCTCTTGTTGCTTCTCGCCTTGCTGCTGGTCACTGACGGCTACGACGCCCAGGTCCTGGGCTATGTGGTGCCGGCCCTGGCCCAGGACTGGGGGCTGGAGAAGGCCGCCTTCGGCCCGGTGTTCAGCGCCAACCTGCTGGGCCTGACCCTGGGGTCCCTGGCGGTGACGCCCCTGGCCGACCGTTTTGGCGTGCGCCGGATCCTGCTCGTTTGCGTGCTGATCTACGCCAGCCTGACGGTGCTGATGGTGTTCGCCAATTCCCTTGAAAGCCTGATGGCCGCCCGTTTCATCTGTGGCATCGGCATGGGTGGGGCGATGCCCAGCGCGATGGCGCTGATGTCCGAATATTCGCCGCCGCGCCTGCGCACCCTGATGGTGACCCTGGCCGCCTGCGGTTTCTCCTTTGGCGGCGCGGCGGGTGGTTTCGTTGCCGCCGGCTTCATCGATCGCTTTGGCTGGGAAGCGGTGTTCCTCGCCGGCGGCATCACGCCGCTGCTGCTGTTTCCTTTCCTGCTCTGGCGCCTGCCCGAATCGCTGCCGCGCCTGCTGCGGGACGCGCCGCCCTATGCGCGGCTGCGCAAGGTCACCGCACAGATGCTCCCGGACTGGCAACCGCCGGCCGCAGTGCTCAACAGCGGTGAGCAGGCGGACAGCAAGCTCACGGTGCTGGAGTTGTTCCGCCACGGCTATGCACGGCCGACCTTGCTGATCTGGGCGACCTTTTTCGTCAGCCTGATCCTGCTGTATTTCATGATCAGCTGGTTGCCGACGCTGCTGCTGGAGAGTGGCCTGGCCCTGAAGCAGGCCAACCTGGTGACTTCGATGTTCCTCTTCGCCGGCACCCTCGGCGCGATCTGCATGGCCTGGTTCGCCGACCGCCTGAAACGCAAGGTGCGCCTGCTGGCCGCGGTGCTCAGCGCCGCCGCACTGTGCACCGTGCTACTGGGGTTGAACCACGACAACCCGCGCTACCTGGTGGTGTTCGTGTTTGCCGCGGGCTTCTGCATCATCGGTGGCCAGTTGACCCTGAATGCCTTCGCCAGCAACTTCTACCCGGCCCAGGTACGCGCCACCGGCACCGGCTGGGCTTTGGGCGTGGGGCGTTTTGGTTCGATCCTCGGTCCGCTGTTCGGCAGCATGCTGCTGGCGATGCATATTCCGGTGCAGCAGATTTTCTTCTTCTGCGCGATTCCGGCCCTGCTTGCGGCGTTGTTGATCATCCAGGTGCGTTCGCCCCTGGCGTCGGCCTCGGGTGAGGCGGGGCCGGCCGCGCAACGGCAGGCCCCGCTCAAGTCCTGAGGGGCAGGGTGGTTCAGCGTGCCAGGTGCTTGATCATCGGCACGCAGGCCAGGGTCAGGCCCCGGGGCGACTGGTACTGGGCGATGCGCTCACCGACGAAGCCGCAGTGGCGATAAAAGTCGGCGGCGTTGAGGGTCGAATCCAGGATCAGGTGGGGCAACTCGGCTTCCAGCGCCCGCTCTTCGAGGTACTCCATCATCTTGCGGCCGATGCCGCGTCCCATGTAGGCCGGGTCGACGAACACCGCGTCGACCTGCCCGGTCTCCAGGTCGAGCATGCCGCTGGCGGTCACCTGATTGTCGATGACCGCGACGTGGCCGGTGTTTTCCACCACTTCGATGAAGTAGTCGCTCAGTTCGCCAGCCGTCCAGACCTGGAGGTCCGCTTCGGGGTAGTGGCCGGCGCACTGCTGGTTGATGGCCTGGTTGCGAATGTCGAAGACCCGTTGTGCGTCGGCGCCGTGGGCTTTTCTGATGAGCATGCTGTGTCCGTTCCCTGGGGTTAGCCGCCCATCCTGCCAGAGCCCGGGCGCTGCTGTCATGCGGCCCTGGCCTGGATCAGCAACAGCCCCCAGCCGTTGGCGTGGTGCCGGGGTGGCGCGGGTGTAAATCCTGGCGGAAGCGTTCGGCGCTGTTCATGCTTTTTCATCCTTGCAGCAGGCAGGAGGGCGGCGGGCCTTGTTGCACGGCAGGCGCGAAACAGCGCGGGGTCAGTGCACGATGGTGTTGGGCGGCAGGTGCCCCAGGCGTTCGGTCAGGCGCAGGCGCTGGATCGGGTCGTCGCTGAGCAACAGGGCGTGCTCCAGGTCGAAGCGTTCGGCATTCGGGCATTCCAGGCGCTGGTAGAGGCTGGCCCGGGCCAGGTAGTCGGCGGCGCTGCCGTTGCCGATTTCCAGGACCCGTTCGGCATTGATCAGGGCCCCCAGGTGGTCGTCGTAGGACAGGTGCAACTGGCGCAGGTTGCGTGACAGGCGCTGGAACATCTGCAGCGGTTCGGCGCTGGCCAGATGCTCGGCGCTGAGCTTGATATGGGCGCCGTACTGGCGCTGCAGCAGTTCCCGGCAATCGTTGGGGTACAGCCGGCGCCCGCCGCACGGGTCCAGCAGGTGGTCGGCACCGGGCACCCGCAGCAGGAAGTGCCCGGGAAAGTTCACCCCCGCCAGCGGCACCTGCAGCCGCTGCGCCAGTTCCAGAGCGATCAGGGCCAGGGCCAGGGGCTGGCCGCGCCGACGCTCCAGGACCTTGTCCATCAGCGCAGCCTGGGGCCGCAGGGGCAGGTGTTCGTCCTGCTGGAAACCCAGGTCGTTGAGCCGGCGCAACAGCGGTTGGCCAAGCTCGTTCGCCGGCAGCGTCGGCAGGCTGCTGCCCACTTGCTGCTGCAGTTGCTTGAACTCCTCCAGCATCAGGCCGGGCACCACCTGGGGATCATGCTCGGCGGCAATCCACAGGGCAGCTTCCAGCAGGGCGGGTGGCGAGCGGTGCAGACAGGCGAAAAAAGCTTGGCGCGGGTTCATCTCGATCTCCGACGGATGCCTCGTTTTAGCCCCGTGACGAAGCTTCGTCCAGTGTTGAAATGCGTGGTAGCAGGTTATTTCCCAAAGCCTGCAAAACCCCGGGGCTTATTCCTGCGCGGCGCAGCAAATTCCAGGCGCAAGCCTATACTGGCGTCTACAAGAAGTGATTCGGGAGCCCGTCGATGTTCGCTCTCATGCACAGCACCCGCCTTGAATCGCTGCACCTCAGCGTCGACCCCTGTACCGGGTTGAAGGCAGTGATCGCCATCCACGACAGCCGCCTGGGGCCCGCCCTGGGCGGCTGTCGTTACCTCGCCTACCCCGACGACAGCAGTGCCGTGACGGATGCCGCGCGCCTGGCCCAGGGCATGAGCTACAAGGCCGCCCTGGCCGGCCTGCCCCAGGGGGGCGGTACCGCCGTGATCATCCGCCCCGCCCATGTGGAAAGCCGCGCCGCCCTGTTCGAAGCCTTTGGCCGATGCGTCGAGCAACTGGACGGGCGCTACATCACCGCCATCGACAGCGGCACCTCGGTGGCCGACATGGACTGCATCGCCCAGCAGACCCGTTACGTCACCAGCACCAGTGCCGCGGGCGACCCGGCCCCCCATGCCGCCATGGGAGTGTTCGCCGGCATTCGCAGCACCGCCATGGCGCGCCTGGGCAGCGACAACCTGGAAGGCCTGCGGGTGGCGATCCAGGGGCTGGGCAACGTCGGCTACGCCCTGGCCGAGCAGTTGCACGCTGCCGGGGCGGAGTTGCTGGTCAGTGATATCGATGCCGGCAAGGTGCAACTGGCCATGGAGCAACTGGGCGCCCATCCCATCGCCAACGATTCTCTGCTCAGCACCCCTTGCGACATCCTCGCACCCTGCGGCCTGGGGGCGGTGCTCAACAGCCTCAGCGTGGCGCAACTGCGCTGCTCGGCGGTGGCGGGTTCGGCCAACAATCAACTGACCAACCTGCAGGTGGCCGATCAACTGGAGCGCCGCGGGATTCTCTATGCGCCGGACTACGTGATCAATTCCGGGGGGCTGATCTATGTGTCCCTCAAGCACCGCAACACGGAACTGCCGGTCATCACCGCCCACCTGTCGAAGATCAGCCAGCGGCTGACGGAAATCTTCGCCCACGCCCAGGCCGAAAAGCGCTCCCCGGCGCGAGTGGCCGATGAACTGGCGGAACGGGTGCTTTACCGCTAGGCATTCTTGCCTTAACCCTTGGCCTGGCTCTGTGTACCATCCGGCTGCGAAGTGCCCACTGACAAGGAATGTATCGACGATGCGTGAAGCGCTGGAGACCGGGCTGGATGAGCAGTTGTCCTGCCTGTTGCGGGCGGGGGCGGACTTTCAGGCGGTTCGTGATGTTCTTGTGGCATACCGGGACAAGGGCTTTTGCGCAGAGGCCGTATACAAGCATCTGGCATCACTCCGCCCTGGCGCATCAGAAGAGCTGGAGGACCGAATTCTGGAAGCCATGGATATCGCATCAGGTTTTTGTTCCGCAGGCTCCAGGGTCTGGGACGTCGCGCAATGACAGCGCCAGATATGGCCCAACCATTGACTGGCTGCTCCATCAGGCAACTGCAGTTGTACGCAGCGGCATGCCTGGCGGTTTACTGCGAACGAAAAGGCATTGCTCACCCGTCCATCGATGAGTTGATAAAGCACCTTGAGGGCTACCCGCCAAAGGGCGATCTACTGGCGTGGGAGAGAGCCGGGGCGCTGCTGGCACTCAATGGTCGCGGAGATGATTGGCCCCAGGAGCTTGTCGCCTTGATAGCGTCTGAAGAGGTCGAGGCGTTCTCCTGCATCGTTGACAGCGCAGTTGAGGTGGGAATGGTTGACCTGTATGGCGGCTCGACTGAGATGCCCCTGGCCTTCCTGGGCAAGATCACTTCCCTGCTGCATCGCAACGCTATCGAATTGCCTGATCCGCCAGGGGCGACAGCGCTTCAACCGGCCACCGCACAAGTGCCACTCTTGCCTTCGCAGGCATGAAAAAAGCCCTGTGCCAGGGGCACAGGGCTTATTCAATTCGCGTAAAGCCTATTTTGCGGCCTTGGCCGCTTTCGCCGGTTTGGCTGGCGCCTCGGCTTCAACAGGTTGCGGCTCTGCCACAGCCTCCACTACGGGAGCGGGGGCACTGAGCAACTCGGACAACGCGTCCGGCTGGCTCTTGAACGCCTTGGCGAACACATCGCGGTTCTTCGCCATGTAGATCCCGGCTTCTTCCACCTGCTGTTCGCTCAGCGACGGCACGGCTTTGTGCAACACTTCAGCGAGCAATTCAGCCAGTTCGAGCATTTTGTCATGACGGTCAGCTTCGGCTTTATCCATGAACAAGCGCTCCAGATCTCGGCTGCTGCGGTATACCACTTCGACGGCCATTCACCACCTCACATGCCTTCACGATAATGGGTCTGTATAAACACTGTATCTATATACAGGTCGAGAGAATAGGCGAAACCTTTTCCCTTGGATAGTGGCTTTTTAATGTAGACGCAATTTTTTTCCCGGGCCGATTGTTACCAGGCCGTGCCTCGTTGCCGGCGGCCACCATCTCATTGAAGGCTCCTGGCCTTTTTTCTGCATGCAGAACAACCGTCACGTCCAATCCGCATCATCCGGTCGAAACGACCTAAGGAAAAACCATCGTGAAAATCAATTGGGCCGAGAACCTGCGGCAGAACGTCCACCAGCTGGCCGAATCCCTGGGCAACCTGTTCGTCGAGTCGTTCCACTACCTGGCGCTGTTCGCCATCGGTGCGGTGACCGCCTGGGCGGCGGTGATGGAATTTTTGCAGATGATCGAGGTGGGCCACATCAAGATCGATGACATCCTGCTGCTGTTCATCTACCTGGAATTGGGGGCGATGGTCGGCATCTACTTCAAGACCAACCACATGCCGGTGCGTTTCCTGATCTACGTGGCGATCACCGCGCTGACCCGGTTGCTGATCTCCAACGTCTCGCACCACAACCCGCCGGACCTGGGCATCATCTACCTGTGCGGCGGCATCCTGTTGCTGGCCTTCGCCATCCTGGTGGTGCGCTACGCCTCGTCGCAGTTCCCTTCGGTGAAGATCGAGCATCCGCAGCGCAAGATCGGCGCGGGCTCCGGCGAACACCCGGAAGTGGAGAAGGGCGAGCTCTAGTACCTCAGGGCCGGCGGCGCGAGCTTCTGGCCGGTGGGCGGCGGCAGGCCCAGGCTGTCGCCGTTGGTCATGGCCTCGAGAATGGCCACGGCACTGTGGCCCTGCTCGATGGCGATACCAAACTGAATGCTTTGCACCAGGCGCTTGATGCGCTGCGGATCATTGCGCTGGGCCGCGCTGATCATGCGCTTGGCCACCACCCGGCCACCTTCGGACAAGGTCAGCATGATGCTGCCGTCCAGGCCCTGGATGCTCAGGTTGACCTGGTATTGCGGGGTGAAGGTGTCGGTAATCAGTTGAAAAGGGTTGTCCATGATGCGTCACCGCCTGATTGGATCGTGCAGTCATTGACCGGCAGGGCGCGGAATTAGTTCGCGATTCCGGACCACTGGCCAGTCGTTCGCCGAGGGTGGCCAACGTCCGTATTCCTCCCCCGGGACAAAGCAAGGGACATGCCGGGAAACGCGCCGGGCAATGAATACGGGGACAAAAAAGCGGACCACGAGGTCCGCTTTTTTTATCCCGGCCCGATTCAGGGCACGACTGAATAAATGATCGCAGACAGTGCGACCAGCCCGATCAGCACCACGAACAGGTTCGACAACTGGCCCGAATACTGGCGCAGTGAAGGCACCCGCCGGATCGCATACATCGGCATCAGGAACAGCAGGCAGGCGATTACCGGTCCGCCCATGGTCTCGATGATGCGCAGGATGCTCGGGTTGAAGGTGGCCACGGCCCAGCACGTGAGGATCATGAACAGCGCGGTGATCTTTTCCAGGCTGCTGGAGGACAGCGAGCGCCCCCGCAGGTTTTTCACGATCAGGCCCTGGAAGCCTTCGCTGGCGCCGATGTAGTGGCCCAGGAACGACTTGGTAATGGCCACCAGGGCGATCAGCGGGGCGGCATAGGCAATCACCGGGGTCTGAAAGTGGTTGGCCAGGTAGGACAGGATCGAGATGTTCTGTTCCTTGGCCGCTACCAGGTCCGCCGGCGACAGGGCCAGCACGCAACTGAAGCAGAAGAACATCACTGTCAGCACCATCATGCCGTGGGCCGTGGCCAGGATACCGCTGCTCTTGGCTTCGGCCTGCGGGCCGTAATGGCGCTTCTGATCCAGGGCGAAGGCCGAGATGATCGGCGAATGGTTGAAGGAAAACACCATCACCGGGATCGCCAGCCACAGGGTCTTGAAGAACAGCGGCAGGGGCATGCCTTCGCCGGCCGAGGCGAAGAACGCGCCGTTCCAGTTGGGGATCAGGCTCAGGGCCAGTAGCAGCAACGCGGCGACGAACGGGTAGACCAGCAGGCTCATGGCCCGCACGATCACGCCCTGGCCGCAGCGCACGATGGCCATCAGGCCGAGGATCAGCAGCAGCGACAGCAGCGCCCGCGGCGGTGGAGTCATGTGCAGCTGGTGTTCCATGAAACTGCTCAGGGTGTTGGTCAGCGCCACGCTGTACACCAGCAGGATCGGGAAGATGGCAAAGAAGTAGAGCAGGGTGATGAGCTTGCCGGCGCCGACCCCGAAATGCTCCTCGACCACTTCGGTGATGTCTCCGGAGCGCCCGGAAAGAACGAAGCGGGTCAGGCCGCGGTGGGCGAAGAAGGTCATGGGGAAGGCCAGCAGCGCCAGCACGATCAGCGGCCAGAAGCCGCCAACCCCGGCGTTGATCGGCAGGAACAGGGTGCCGGCGCCGATGGCGGTGCCATACAGGCCGAGCATCCAGGTGGTGTCGTGCTTGCTCCAGCCCTGGCGGGCGCTGGTGGTGTCGCGGGGAGTGGCTACAGCAGGGTTTTGGGCAGCAGGTGTCGGTACATCGGTCATCGTTATCGCCTCGTTATTATTTTTGCTCGGGCTCACGTAGTGCGGACGGTCAGGGAAGGCTCCTCAGCATTCCACCCAGCTCACCGCCAGGCCGCCCCGTGAAGTCTCTTTGTATTTGTCATGCATGTCGGCGCCGGTATCACGCATGGTGCGGATCACCCGGTCCAGGGAGATGAAGTGCTTGCCGTCGCCGCGCAGGGCCATCTGGGTGGCGTTGATCGCCTTCACCGCGGCAATCGCGTTGCGTTCGATGCAGGGCACCTGCACCAGCCCGCCTACGGGGTCGCAGGTCAGGCCGAGGTTGTGCTCCAGGCCGATTTCCGCGGCATTGCACAGTTGCTCCGGGGTCGCCCCGAGGATCTCCGCCAGCCCGGCGGCAGCCATGGCGCAGGCCGAACCCACTTCGCCCTGGCAGCCGACTTCGGCGCCGGAGATGGAGGCGTTCTTCTTGCACAGGATGCCCACGGCGGCGGCACCGAGGAAAAAGTTGAGGATGTCGTCGTCACAGGCCTGCGGGTTGAACTTCATGTAGTAGTGCAGCACCGCCGGGATGATCCCCGCCGCGCCATTGGTGGGCGCGGTGACCATGCGCCCGCCGGCGGCGTTTTCCTCGTTCACGGCCAGGGCATAGAGGTTGACCCACTCCATGGCCGAGAGGGTCGAGGTGATGACATTCGGCTTGCCGATTTCCAGCAGGCTGCGGTGCAGCTTGGCGGCGCGGCGGGGTACGTCGAGGCCGCCGGGCAGGATGCCTTCGTGGCGCAGGCCCTGTTCCACGCATTCGCGCATCACCGACCAGATGTGCAGCAGGCCGCTGCGGATCTCGGCGTCGCTGCGCCAGGCCCGTTCATTGGCCAGCATCAGTTCGCCGACCCGCAGCTTATGGGTCTTGCACAGGGCCAGCAGTTCAGCGGCACTGTTGAAGTCGTAGGGCAGTTGGACGCCGGTGGTGGTTTCGGCACCGGCCTCGACCTGGGCCGCTTCGATGATGAAGCCGCCACCCACCGAGTAGTAGGTCTGCTCCAGCAGCGTGCCTTGCTCGCCAAAGGCGGTCAGGGACATGGCATTGGGGTGGTAGGGCAGGCTTTCGTCCAGCAGGAGCAGGTCCTGCTGCCAGTCAAAGGCAATGAGGCTGTGCCCGCCCAGCAGCAGTTGGCCGCTGTCGCGCAACTGCTGGATGCGCGGGTTGATGCTGGTGGGGTCGATGCTGTCTGGCCATTCACCCATCAGCCCCATGACACTGGCGCGGTCGGTGGCATGGCCGACGCCGGTGGCGGACAGCGAACCATAGAGACGGATCTGTACCCGCTGCACCTGGTCTTGCAGGCCCTGCTCGAACAGCGCCTGGGCGAAGGTCGCGGCGGCGCGCATCGGGCCCACGGTGTGGGAGCTGGAGGGGCCGATACCGACTTTGAAGAGATCGAAAACACTGATAGCCATGCTAAAGCCTTACAAGCAATGGAAGGTGGATCGCTGCCATTTTTTGTAGGCCAAGCGCAATGTCGGCGATACTGCCCGCCTCGGTCAGCACTGACCAACGAAACTTCCTAAGAGATCCTTTAGCAGGGCTAAACGATGAGCCGACAATTTCATGCCCAGACCTATGTCTGGCTGCATGTGTTTTCCTGTGCCGCGCGGCACCTGTCTTTTACCCGGTGTGCCGAAGAGCTGCACATCACGCCAGGGGCGGTCAGCCAGCAGATCCGCCAATTGGAGGAACGCCTGGGTTTTCGCCTGTTTCACCGGCGGCCCCGGGGGGTGGAGCTGAGTGCCGAAGGCCAGCGGCTGGCGCTGACGGTGAGCGAGGCCTACGGCAGCATCGACGCGGAACTGCGGCGCCTGGATGCGGGGATGATCGGGGGGACCTTGCGCTTGCGCTCGATTCCGTCGTTTCTCGGCAAGTGGCTGACTCCGCGCCTGCCGCGCCTGCAGCAGCGTTATCCAGAGATCCAGCTGCGGCTGGTGGCCGAAGACAGCAGCGTGGCCCTGCACGAGGGCGACTTCGACCTGGCCATCGACCTGAACGACGGCAGCTACCCCGGCTTGCAGTCCACCGCGTTGCTGGACGAGCAGATCTTCCCGGTGTGCGCCCCGAGTCTGCTGCGGGGCCGTCCGCCGTTGCACGGTCCGGCGGACCTGGCGCATTTTCCATTGCTGCACGACATCACCGCCTGGCGCGGCAGCTATGAATACGCCGAATGGGAGTTCTACCTCAATGCCATCGGCTTCGAAGGCGCGGATGTGCGTCGTGGCCATACCTTCAATCGCAACCACTTGACCATCGAGGCGGCGATTGCCGGCATGGGCGTGGCGATTGCCCGGCGCACCCTGCTCAATGACGAACTGGAGCGTGGCACCCTGATCGTGCCTTTCGGCCTGGCGGTGCCCAACCACAAACGCTACGTGCTGCTCTATGCGCCGGGCGCACTGAGCCATCCGGGCGTACGCGCGGTGCATGACTGGCTGGTGGAGGAAGCGGAGATCTTTCGCGGCTTGCACCCTCTGGGCGAGGGGCAGCTGTGAGCGGTTTTGACTGACGCATGGGGCGGGTTAACTCCCGACCTTAACAGCGCCTTTGCGGTTTGTCCGGCTTTATTTGCGTATGAATATTTATCTTTTTTAAGGGGTTGAAATGTTCGTCGCCGTGCCTAATTGTGTAATCAAGAGGTCACGAAATGCAGGTTCATACGCATTGCCTTGACCCTCTTACGAGCAAGCTGAAATAAGGGAAGAACTATGCAAATCCAAGTCCATAGCGATAACCATATTCAAAGCAGCCTTCGGATGGAGGAGTGGGTGCGCAGCACCGTTGAAAGCACGCTCGAACGCTACGAAGAAGACCTGACCCGGGTAGTGGTCCACCTGCGGGACGAGAACGGCGGCAAGTCGGGTCCGGACGATATGCGCTGCCAGCTGGAAGCCCGTCCGAAAGGTCACCAACCGGTTTCCGTGACCCACAAGGCCGACACCCTGGAGCAGGCCCTCGACGGCGCCACCGTCAAGTTGGAAAGTGCCCTGGAGCACATGTTCGGCAAATTGCGCGGCAAACGTGCGGCGGCCGTGCCCAGCAGTGATGGCACCGAGGCGGATGCCCTGCTCGAAGAAGAATTCCTGGAAAACCAACAGGCCGCGCTCAATAGCTGACGGCCGGGTTTCACCCCCCAACCGGACGGGCCTGCATTGCAGGCCCGTTTTGCTTTGTGGGGAAAATTAATCAGAACGCCACGGAGGTCTGCACATAGAGCGTGCGGGGCTCGCCTACGTACTTGCCCTTGTTGTTGTCGTCGAAGGAACGGGTGAAGTACTGGTGGTTGAAGATGTTCTTCACCCCCACCGCCACGTTCAGGTCCGACAGTTGCGGGCCGAAGTCATACCCGGCGCGGGTGCTGAACAGCATGTAGCCGGGGATGCGCCCGGTGCTGCCATCGGCGCTTTCGGCACGGGTGTTGGCATTGTCGGCAAACTGGCTGCTCTGGTAGCTGCTGTCGAGGTTGAGCTTCCACGGGCCTTCGGTGTAGCTCACCCCCAGGGTGCCCTTGTGCTTGGAAGAGAAGGGCACGCGGTTGCCCTTGTTCGGGCCGTCTTCGCGAATGGTGGCATCGACATAGGCGTAGGTGGCGTAGACATCGAAGCCCGCCAGCGCCGGGGCCAGGCCATCCAGGGCGTAGCTGACGCTGCTCTCGATACCCTGGTGGCGAGTCTCGCCCCGGGCGATCACCGTGTCGTTGGTCTGGTTGCTGTCGTACTGGTTGTCGAAGTTGATCAGGAAAGCGCCGATCTCCGCCCGCAGGGTGCCGTCGTCATAGCGGGTGCCCAGTTCCCAGGTGCGGGCTTTCTCCGGCTTGACCTCGCCACTGGCCACGCGGTTGGGCATCTGGCTGTATTGCACGCTGCCGAAGGAACCTTCGGTGTTGGCGTAGAGGTTCCAGCTCTCGTTGAGGTGGTACATCACATTCAGCGCCGGCAGCGCGGTGTTGTAGTCACCCTTGTATTTGACGTGGGTGAGGTTGTTGCTCTGCTGCGACTCGATCATCTCGTAGCGGATGCCCGGGGTCAGGGTCCACTTGCCGATATCGATCCGGTCATCGACGAAGAACGCATGGGCTTCGGTGCCGCCACGGGTGTCGCGGTCATTGCGGCTGTTGCTGGTGGGCAGTTGCTGGTTGGCGGTCAGCGGCGTGCGATAGCGCAGTTCATGACCGGCTTCGTTGATGTAGCGGTAGCCGACGCCCACTTCGTGGCTGCTGTCCCCCAGGTCGAAGCCTTGGGCGAAACGGGTTTCCAGGCCGCGTACCCAGTATTCGCGAGGCGACAGGGAGAGGAAGCTGCCCTGGTCCAGGTAACCGCTGCGCAGGGTCTTGGTGAAGAAGCTGTTGACGGTGAAGTCGCGGCGATCTTCCTGGTAGCGGTAGCCGACGTTGAACATCGTGCGCCGGCCCCAGAACTTGTCGTAGGGGCGGGTCGACTGGTACGGGTCGGCCTTGTAGTCCGCCACGTTCAGGCCGCCGGGCATGTCCGCCTCTCCTTCGTAGTACTGGGCCATGGCATTGAAACTGTTGGCGTCATCGAGCTGGTACTTGCCCTTGAGGATCAGGTCGTCGATCTGCGTGTCGCTGTGTTCGCGCCAGTCGCCGCCGCGGGTGCCGGAGTACAGCAGGGCGCCGCCCAGGCCGTTGTCGGCGGTGCCACCGGCCAGCAGGTTGCCGGTGGTCTTGAAGCCGTCATGGCTGGAGGAGGGGCTGGTTTCGGTCTGGAAGCCGCCCTTGACCGTCGGCGCGTCGGGAATTGCCCGGGTCACGAAGTTGACGATGCCGCCGACGTTCTGCGGGCCATAGCGCACCGCGCCACCACCGCGCACCACGTCCACGGCATCCATGTTGCCCATGCTGATGGGGGCAAACGACAGTTGCGGCTGGCCGTAGGGGGCGAAGGGTACCGGGATGCCGTCCATCAGCACCGTGGAGCGCGAGGCCAGGCGCGGATTGAGGCCGCGGATGCCGAAGTTCAGCGCCATGTCGTGGCTGCCGGTGCCGTTGTTGTCCGGTGCGTTGACCCCGGGAATCCGATTGAGCACGTCCCGCGCCTGAGTGGCGCCCTGGCGTTCGAACTCCTCGCGACGGATCACGTCCCGGGCCCCTGGGTGCTCGAACACATCGCTTTGCTGGGCATCGCCGAGCCAGTCGCCGACCACGCTGGAGGCGCCCAGGTGCAGCGGCTGCGCAGCGGCCTCGGGGCTGGCCGGTTGCAGGCTGAAGGCATTGCTGCCCTCGGCCCGGGCTTGCAGGCCGGTGCCTTGCAGCAGAACGTTCAGGCCTTCCTGCGGGCTGTACTGGCCTTGCAGGCCACGGCTTTGCACGCCACTGGTGACGTGTGAACCGAAAGAAATCAGCACCCCGGCTTGCCGGCCAAACTGGTTCAGGGCGTTTTCCAGCGAGGTCGGGGCGATGTGATAACTCTGGGCCTGGGCCTCGGCGGCCTGGACCAGGGGCAGGCTGGCCAGGCTCAGGCTGGCTCCCAGCAGCAAGTGGCGCAGGGTACGGGCCAGAGGCGTGAGGCAGGTGGGTTGCTCGGTCATGAAGGTGGGTCCTGAGAAGGGGGAATCAAGGTTGCTTTCCTTCTCTGTCACTTGAACCTGGGGAAACGGCTCATGGGCGGTGGTTTTTTTTCGGTGCCGGGGCGGGCGGCGACTGGTTTGCGGGGGCTTGGGTGCGGCCCGGGTCAAGGGCGCGTCCCCTGCGGAGCCGGTTGCAGCCGGCGGGCGGCGACAGAGTGCCGTCAGGCGCGGGCCTGGACGGTGACCCAATAGCGGGTGAAGCGACGTACCTTGACCGGCAGGCTGATCTCCAGCAGGTCGAGAATCCGCTCGCTGTCATCCAGGGGGTAGCTGCCGGAAATCAGCAGGTCCGCCACCTGCGCATCACAGTTGAGCTGGCCGCGGCGGTAGCGCCCCAGTTCGTCGAGAAAGTCCGCCAGGCGCATGTGCGCTGCCACCAGCATGCCTTCGCTCCAGGCGCCGCTGCCGGCATCCAGGGCCCGGGGAGCTTGCCAGCTGTTGCCGGTGAAGTTCAGTTGCTGCCCGGCCGCCACCTGGGGCGGGGTTGTGGCGTAGTCCAGGGGCGTCACGCCGACGGTTCCGGAGAACACCGCCAGTTGGGTGTAGTCCTTGAATTGGCGCAGGTTCAGCCGCGCGCCTTGCGGGCTTACCTGCCCTTGTGCGGTCTGCACCCGCAGCGGCCGGGCATCCTGGGCACTGGTGAGCATGATCTCACCCTCCAGCAGGCGGATCAGCCGTTGCTGGCCATCAAAGCGCACATCCACCGCGCTGCTGGTATTGAGCTGCAACTGGCTGCCGTCGCTCAGTTGCAGTTTGCGCCGCTGCCCCAGGGGGCTGCGGTAATCCGCCAGCAGTGGCGGCAGCGGGTTGTGCTCGCGCAGGCCCCAGGCGGCGGCCGAGCCGGCGCCGAGAATCAGCAGCAGCTTCAGTGCCTGGCGCCGGCTGGCGGATTTCGGCGCGTTCAGGGCGGCGTGGGCCAGGGGCGAAGACAGGCCACGCAGGCGCTGGTTGACGCGCTGGATATGCTCCCAGGCCCGCTGATGTTCGCTGTGGGCATCGTGCCATTGCTGCCAGACCTGTTGCTGGCGCGGGCTCAAGGGCCCGCCCTGCATTTCGATCAGCCAGTGCACGGCCTGTTCGGCCACCTGGTTGCTGAAATCGGGCTGGCCATTGAGGTGTGGGTTCATCGAGGCACTCACAGGGCGAAGTAGCAGCGCATCGCCGCTTTGTTCAGGTGGCGTTTGACCGTGGCGATGGAGATATTCAGCTCCCGGGCGATTTCGCCGTAGGTCAGGCCGTCCAGCTGGCACAGCAGAAAGGCTCGCTTGACCGGCCGCGGCAGGCCGTCGAGCAGGCTGTCCAGCTCCATCAGGGTTTGCAGGATGATGGCCCGCTCTTCCTCGGAGGGCGCCACCTGTTCAGGCATCTGCGCCAGGGTTTCCTGATAGGCCCGCTCCAGATCCTGGCGCCGGTAGTGGTTGAACAGCACGCGCTTGGCGATGGTGGTGAGAAACGCCCGGGGCTCGATCAGGGCCGGTGTTTCCCGGGCGCTGAGTACCCGGATGAAGGTGTCCTGGGCCAGGTCTGCGGCGCTGTGGGGGCAGCCGAGCCGGCGCCGCAACCAGGTGTTCAACCAGCTGTGATGGGCCTGGTAGAGGCCTTCGACGGTAGCGGTGTGGGACAAGCCGGACGCTCCTGCACCGAGATGGCGCATAAGAGAACAAGAATTGTTCGCATTGTAGTGGGGCGACATGGCATTCGGCAATCAGGCCGGACCGACGGGTTTGCATCGGGTTCGTCGCTGCTTTTTGCATATGAGAATATTTATCATTAAACTTGCCCGCCTACTTCCCCCGGCCGCCTGTGTGCTGTGCCGGACCTCCCCTCGCGTCAAGGTCGAAACATGAAAAGCAAGGCTGGCGGTCTTTCCGCTTCCTATCGTCTGGCGGTGGCTTCGCGGGTATTCGCCGCGGTGCTGGGGGGCTATCTGCTGGCGGCGCTGGGCAGTGTCTGCCTGACCTTGCTGCTGCCCCTGCCCAGGGCCGATGCGGTGGTCAGCGGAATGGTGACGTCCTTCCTGTTCTATCTGGTGGCAGTGCTCTGGTGCTTTGCCTGTCGCAGTGCCTGGCAAGCCTGGCTGGGCTTGTTGCTGCCGAGCCTGGTGCTGGCGCTGGTCGCCGGCAGTGCCTACTGGGTGGCCCTGCTATGAAGGAAGGATTTCGCCAGTCCATGGCCTGGCTGCACACCTGGAGCGGGCTGTTGTTCGGCTGGTTGCTGTTTGCGATCTTCCTCACCGGGACCCTGTCCTATTTCAAGGATGAGATCACCCACTGGATGCAGCCGGAGGCGCCGGCCCGGGTCCTGAACGCCGATGCCAGCCTGGGGCTGGCCCAACGCTACCTGGAACGCCATGCCCAGGGTGCGCAACGCTGGTTCATCGGTCTGCCCGATGCCCGCCAGCCGAGCCTGTCGGTGGGCTGGCAGGCGCCCGGCAAACCCGGCGAGCGCGGTGCCTTCACCGAGAAACTGCTGGACCCGGCCACCGGCAGCGAAGTGCATGTGCGCGACACCCGCGGCGGCGAGTTCTTCTACCGCTTCCACTTCCAGCTGCAGATGCCCTATCCCTGGGGCCGCTGGCTGTCGACGATGGCAGCCATGGTGATGTTCGTGGCGCTGATCAGCGGCATCATCACCCACAAGAAAATCTTCAAGGACTTCTTCACCTTCCGCCCGCGCAAGGGCCAGCGCACCTGGCTCGACGGGCACAACGCGGTGGGCGTGCTGGTGCTGCCGTTTCACCTGATGATCACCTACAGCAGCCTGGTGATCTTCATGTACATGGTCATGCCGGCGAGCATCCTGGTGGCCTACAAAGGGGATTCCGATGCCTTCTTCGAGGACTTGCGGCCCGCTGCTGCCGCTGCCTCGGCCGCCGGGCAGAGTGCCCCGCTGGCCCCCCTCGAACCCATGCTGAAGCAGGCCCGGGAACGTTGGTCGGGCGGCCATGCGCAGCGCCTGGTAGTCAGTTACCCGGGGGACCTGAATGCCTCGGTGCAGGTGTTTCGCCATGAAGCCGACCGGGTGGCCCGGGATTTCGGCAGCCAAGTGGCGTTCAACGGCGTGACCGGCCAGCCGTTGCAGGCCTCTGCCGAGCAATCCCTGCCGCTGGCCATCGGCGGCAGCTTCTATGGCTTGCACATGGGTCGCTTCGCCGGGCCGGTGTTGCGCTGGCTGTACTTCCTCTGTGGGCTGGCCAGCACCGCGATGATCGGCACCGGGCTGGTGATCTGGCTGGGCAAGCGCCAGCTCAAGCATGCCAAGAGTGCCGCCCAGCCTTTCGAACTGCGCCTGGTGGAAGTGTTGAACATCGCCAGCATGGCCGGGCTGCTGCTGGCGGTGGCGGCGTTCTTCTGGGCCAACCGCCTGTTGCCCGCAGGCTTCGCCGAACGCGCCGACTGGGAGGTCAACAGCTTCTTCTGGGCCTGGGGCCTGAGCCTGTTGCACGCCTGCGTCCGCCCCGGCCGTCGCGCCTGGGTTGAACAACTGGGCCTTGGCGCCTTGCTGTTCGCCGGAGTGCCGGTGCTCAGCGTGCTCACCAGCCCGAGCCTGATGGATGGTTTCATGGTCCGGGGCGACTGGGCCATGGCGAGTTTCGACCTGGCGTGCCTGGGCAGTGGCCTGTTCCTGGCCTGGGCGGCGCGCAAGCTGCATCGCGCGGGGGCCGCCGCCACAGCCCCGCCCCGGGTGCCCCGGCAACGCCCGCCGGCTCCTGAAACCGAGGTGAATTGAATGCTCCTGGTGCTGTTGCTCTGTTATGCCGGCTTTACCGGCCTGTGCCTGTCCCTGGACCGGCATCACGGCGAGCTGCTCGGGCACAAGCCTTCGGCCCTGCGCCGCCACGGCCTGCGTCTGGGCGGCTGGATGCTGCTGGGCCTGTCGCTGGCAGCAGCAGTGCAGGGTACCGGCTGGAGCCTGGGGCTGGTGCAGTGGTGCGCGGTGCTGATGTTCAGCGCCTTGCTGCTGGTGCTGCTGTTGCCCTATCGGCCGCGCCTGGTGCTGACGATGGCGGGGGCCAGCCTGCTGGCCAGCCCGGTCGCGGCCCTGGCCCACTTCTGAGCGGACCGACGATGATGAGCACCCTGCCACCGGAGCCAGCCGAGGGGGATCACCCTGATCCGCAGGGCAGCCGTGCGCATTTTCTCCAGGTGTTCCTGTCCCAGCGTTCGCAGATGGAGGCCCTGGTCAGCCGCCGGGTCGGTTGCCGTGCTACCGCCGCCGACCTGGTGCAGGACCTGTTCCTGCGCTTCTGGCGCCGGCCCCTGGTGCAGGTCGAGGAACTCAGCACCTACCTGCTGCGTTGCGCCGGCAATATCGCCATCGACCATCTGCGCAGCGAGGGCGCGCGAGTGCGGGTCAATGAAGGTTGGCTGCCGGAGCAGCAGGACAACCAGGGCAGCGAGCCCCAGGCGGCGCTGGAAGCCGGCAACGACCTGCGGCATGTCGAAGCGGCCCTGCGCAGCCTGCCGCAGCGCACCCGGCAGATCTTCCTGCTCAACCGCATCCACGGGCGCAAGTACGCCGAGATCGCCAAGGCCATGGGCTTGTCCCAAAGCGCCGTGGAAAAACATATGATGCGCGCCCTCGAAGCCTGCAAGGCCAGCCTGCGGGAAGCCCCGGGCACGCGCACGCCAAGGAATGCACCGTGAACCACCGCACGAGTATCTGCCCGACGCCCGCTCAGGAGCAGGCCGCGCTGGCCTGGCTGAGCCTGCTCCACGATCAGCCCAGCAGTGGCGACCAGGCCACCTTCAGCCAGTGGTTGCAGGCCGACCCCGCGCATATCGAGGCCTATGCCCAGGCCCAGGTGGTGTGGGAGCTGAGCGAGCAGCCGGCGCGCACCCTGGCCGATGAAGACGCCTTTGCCCTGCACGGCCTGCTGCGTTCCATGGATGCTGCCAGGGGCCGGGCCCGGCGGCGCTGGTCGGCGGGGCTGGCGCTGGCCGCCAGTGTATTGCTGGCGGTGGCCCTGGGCGCCGGCTGGCAGCCCGGGCGCTGGGTCGATGACCTGGGGGCCGACTACGTTTCCGCGCCGGGCCAGGTGCGCACCCTGACCCTGGCCGACCAGAGCCAGGTGACCCTGGATGCCGACAGCGCCATTGCCGTGGATTTCAGCCGTGGCGAGCGCCATGTGCAGCTGCGTCGCGGCGCCGGTTTCTTCAGCGTCAGCCACACCGGCGAGCCCTTTGTGGTGGACGCGCAAGAGGGGGAGGCGCGGGTGCTGGGCACCCAGTTCGAAGTGCGCCTGCAGCCGGGCGGGGCCCAGGTCACGGTGCTGTCCGGCCGGGTGGGGGTCACGCCGGCCAAAGGCGCGGCGCAGCAGGTGCTCGGCGCCGGGCAGCAAGTGGCCTACGGACATGGCGTTGCGGCCCCGCTGCACGCTGTCGACAGTGAGGCGCAACTGGCCTGGCGCCAGGGCTGGCTGAACTATTACCACGCGCCTCTGGCCGAGGTGGTGGACGACCTGCGGCGCTATTTCCCCGGGCGTATCCTGCTGCTCAACGATGAACTGGCGGCGCGGCGCATCAGTGGCAGTTTCTCCAGCAAGGACCCGCAGGCGGTCCTCGATTCACTGCAGGCGGTGCTCGGCTTCCAGCAGCATCGGGTTCTCGGGAGGTTCATCGTCCTGCGCTGAGAACCGCGTCCCAGAGCTCCCGAACATTCATCGTTATCACTCCGTTCTGTCACCAAACCGTTACATCAGACGGGGATGATCTGCGCATTCCTGAGCACATGGTCAGGATCGGCGAGGGTTGTGATTCAGCTCTCACAAGGGAGGGATAGCTGAAGCGGGAGCAAGACGATGCGCAGCTGGGATGTAGCTAAAAAGAAAAAAGCTCATATCGAGATCATTCCGATGATCGATGTGATGATGTTTCTGCTGGTGTTCTTCGTACTCATCAGCCTCAACGTGATCCCGGCCGTAGGGATCAAGACGCAGTTGCCGGTCGCCAGTACCGCGCAACAGTTGAAGCCGCAAAACAAGGCAGTGATTACCCTGGGTCTGCAAGAGCGCCTGCAACTCGATGGCCAGGACCTGGATGAAAGTGCATTGCTGGCGCAACTCAAAGTGTTGAACGACAGCAGTGAAAAGTTGGTGATCATTATCAACAGCGATCAGGGCGTGGAAGTTAAACGCCTGGTTTCGGTGATGGACTTGCTCAAGGGCAATGGCTTCTCTTCCGTCTCCATCGCTACACGCAAGTCCTGACGCCATGTTCAGTCTCTATAGAACTCGCAAGTTGCTTGCGTGCCTGCTGCCGGCTGGCCTGTTGTTGCTGGTGATCTATACCAGCCAGTTGCAGCAGTTGCAGATCAAGCCGGTGTATGACGAAAGCACCGTGGAAATCGCCCTGGTCGATGCCGCCGAACTGCTGGCGGCGGCCGAGCCACCACCGCCACCGCCTGAGCCGTTGCCCATCGAGCCCGAGCCGCCGCAGGTGGTGCCGGAGGAAGAACCGCTGGTGATCGAGCCGCCGAAACCCAAGCCGGTGGTCAAGCCCAAGCCGCCGGTGCCCAAGCCCATGGTGCCCAAGCCCATGGTGGCCAAGCCTGCGCCACCCAAGCCGGCCCCGGCCGTGGCCCAGAACGCCCCCGCCGCGCCGCAGCCCGCGGTGGCCGCCGCACCTAAACCGGTGGCCGCACCGGCTCCCGTACCTGCTCCGGCCACCGCGCCCGCGGCGCCCAGCAGTGCCATCAAGGAAAGTCTGTACACCGCCGCTTTGCGCAAGGAACTGGAAAAGCACAAGCAATACCCCAGCGGCCGCGAGGCCTCGCTGCAACGTCCCCAGGGCGATGTGGTGATCTGGCTGGAAGTCGATCGGGCCGGCAACGTGCTCGACAGTGGCATCGAAAACAAGGCGCCGAACATGTTGCTCAATCGCGCGGCGCAAACCAGTTTGCGCCGCGTGGAGAAAGTTTCGCCGTTTCCCTCGGACGCGTTCTCCGGCAAGAACAAGCAACGTTTTACCGCGACCTTTAGTTACAACGTGGAATAAACCCATCACCTATTAACGAAAGTTGTAAGCAAGGGATTGACCCGTGAAGATCAATAAACTTTATGCCCTGCTTCTGGCATCGGGCCTGGGCAGTTTTGCGCCACTGGTTTTGGCCGAAGATACCGTGGACGTAGGTTCGGTGAACGTTGCCGGTAAACAGACCCTGGGCAACGGCCACATGATCAAGGAAGAAAGCGCCAAGGGCCGCTCCACCGTGACCAAGGAGGCCATGGATCAGATGGCCCCCACCGCCAACGCCGTGGACAAGCTCAAGTACACCCCGGGGATCAACGTTTCCAGCACCGACGCCTCGGGCCTGAGCGGCACCAACTTCACCATGCGCGGGATGAACTCCGACCAGGTCGGGCTCTCCGCCGACGGTTTCCCGATCAACGACTCGGGGGACTACAGCATCTACCCGAACCTGATGGGCGACCCGGAGAACTTCAGTGAAGTCTTCGTCACCCAGGGTTCGTCCGAAGCCGACGGCCCGCACATCGGTTCCAGCGGTGGCAACATCGGCCTGGTAACCGTACGGCCGACCAAGGACTTCGGGGTATTCGTCAAGCAGTCTGTGGGCTCCAACAACCTGCGCAAATCCTTTGCCCGCCTCAACACCGGCGAGCTGGGGGGCTTCAAGACCTGGGTCTCGGCGTCCCATACCGAAGGCGACAAGTGGAAGGGCAAGGGCACCCTGCGGGCTGACAAGATCGAGTGGAACACCCTGTTCGAAGACGGCAACGGCAACTCCACCAACGCCATCGTCAAATACAACCAGCAGGAAAACTACAACTACAACAGCGTCAGCAAGTCCCAGTTCCAGACCCAGGGCCGGCGCCTGGACTACTCGGAAAACACCGTGTTCAAGAACGGCAGCGTGTCCCAGTCCTACAAGCTCAACCGCAACCCCTTCGAAAGCGTGACCGCCTCGGTGACCCAGCGCTTTCAGCTGCGCGACGACCTGAGCCTGACCTTCAACCCGTACTACGTCTGGTCCAACGGCGGCAGCTTCAGCGGCCAGACCGCCACCACCTTGTCCAGCACCTCCAGCCGGGCCGGCAACTATGACCTGAGCGGGCTGCCCAGCGGCACCTACTATCGGCCTTCGTGGACCGAGACCTGGCGCCCCGGCATGACCACCAAGCTCAAGTGGGACCTCAACGAAGAGCACAGCCTGGACGTCGGCTACTGGTACGAGCGCGCCCGCCAGCGCCAGACCCAGCCCTTCATCGGCATCAAGGGCAACGGCGCTCCGGAAAACGTCTGGGGCGACTACAACGGCTCCGACCAACTGGTGGACCGCAATGGCGCGACGGTCCAGGGCCGCCACCAGTACACCGTGACCCCGGCGCAGAAACTCTGGGTGCAGGACACCTGGCAGGCGACCCCGGACCTGACCCTCACCGGAGCCCTGGCCTACCAGTACGTGGAGCGCGATGGCAACAACCTGGGCAGCCTCACCGACAAGCTGGAAAAACGCGACGCCAAGTACCACGAGTTCCTGCCCAGCTTCAACGCCAAGTACCAGGTGGACCCGAACAACCAGGCGTTCTACAACGTCACCCGCAACATGCGCACGCCGCCCAACTACGTGCTCTACAACAAGGGTGATTCCATCAGCCTGAAACCCGAGCTGAGCTGGAACCAGGAACTGGGCTGGCGCTACAGCGAGGAGAACATGGCCCTGAGCGCGACCCTGTTCTACATCACCTTCAAGGACCGGCAGATCTCCACCACCGACCTCAATGGTGACTACGTCGTGGCCAACGTCGGCGAAGTGAAGAATCGTGGCCTGGAGCTGGAGTGGAGCGGCCGCTTGCCGCACAACTTCAACTACTACGCCTCGTACACCTACACCAAGTCCGAGCAGATGGATGACCTGACCAACAAGAACGTGCTGCTGCCGACGTCCGGCAAACAGCTGACCAACGTTCCGGAAAACATGTTCAACCTGAGCCTGGGCTACGACGATTCGCTCTATTACGGCAACGTGGTGGGCAAGTACGTCGGCGCCTTCTACGGCGACCTGACCAACGACGAGAAGATCTCCGGACGCACCGTGTTCGACCTCAATGCCGGTATCCACCTGCCGGTGGACAAGAAGGTGCTGAAGTCCGCGATCCTGCGCTTCTCGATGCTCAACGTGTTCGACAAGGAATACCTGGCGTCGGTACGCACCGTGTCTTTCAACTCGGTAAGGACCAATGGCCTGGCGCCAAGCACCGCCTATTACAACGTGGGTGAAGAACGCACCGCGATGGTCTCCCTGGAAGCTGCGTTCTGATTCGATTCAGGCACAAGAGGAAATGACGATGGACATGAATCTGCTGCACGACATCACCTTCTACACCATGTACGGCGCTGCCGCGATTGCCGCCTTCATCGCGGTGGAGCGGGGCATCTACTTCAGCTTCAGCCTGCGCCAGGCGAAGAAACTGGAGACCGTACTCAACCCGAAGATGCACAGCGTCGACGATCTGCCCGCCCCGCTGCGCGAGCGCAACAGCCTGCCCCTGGAAATGGTCGCCGAGCTGTTTGCCCACAAGCAGGGGCTGGCCAGCCACAAGGACCTGGAAGACCTCAGCGAGTCGATCTACATCGCCACCCGCAGCAAGCTGATGCATGGCCTGTGGCTGCTGGAAACCGTGGTTACCGCTGCGCCCTTGCTGGGCCTCTTGGGCACCATCCTGGGGATCATCGACACCTTCAAGGCCCTGGCCGAGACCGGCGTCAGCGACCCGGGCGAAGTGTCCAAGGGTATCGGCACCGCGCTGTATGCCACGGCCCTGGGGATCGCCATTGCCCTGGGCAGCATGATCTTCCACAACCACTTCCAGGACCGGGTCGAGCGCATCACCGACCACCTGAAGATCCTGCTGCTGCGCGCCGGCATGGGCACCGCGCTGAAGGCCCCGCCAGCACCCCAGGTGGTCCACGGCAGCCTGCAACCTGCCTGATGACCTGACCTGTAGCCGCTGCCGCGGGCACGGGCTGCGATCGACGGCGAAGCCGGCGCTGTTCCCAGCGCTCTTCTCTGCCTGATCGGCCTGCGCCAGCGGCTTTTTTTTCGCTGATCTACCAAGGATTTCTTTCATGTCCCGTCTTCATCCCATGCCCCGGCTGCTGGGGGCACTGACCCTGGCCCTGGTCACCCTGGCCGGTTGCAGCTCGCTGTCTGAACCGCCGCAACCGGTGGCGGTGAACATCGTCGCCATCAACGATCTGCACGGCTACCTGCAAGCCAACCCCTTCAGCTACAAGGCCCCCCAGGCCCCGGGCGGCGTGCGCAAGCTTGCGGCCGGCGGCATCGCTACCCTGGGCGGCATGCTTGCCCAACTGCGCCAGCAGGACCCGCAACTGCTGTTCATCGGCGCCGGCGACCTGGTGGGCGGCAGCCCGCCGCTGTCGGCCATGTGGGCCGACGAACCGACCCTGGACGCCCTGCGCCAGATGGGCATGAAACTCAGCGCCATCGGCAATCACGAACTGGACAACGGCAAGGCCGAGTTCCTGCGCCAGCTCAATGGCGGCTGCCAGTCGTCGCGGCCGGACAAGGCCTGCCAGTTCCGCCCGAACTATGCCGGCAGCGGCTTCCCCTACCTGGCGGCCAACCTGCTGGACAGCGACACCGGCAAGCCGTTGCTGCCGGCCTACCGCATCGAAGAGGTGCGCGGGGTCAAGGTGGCCTTTGTCGGCGCGGTGCTGCGGGACGTGGCCTCGGTGGTCAGCGCCAAGGGCATGCGCGGTTTGCAGGTGGCCGATGAAGCCGAATCCATCAACAAGCTGATCCCCGAACTCAATGCCCAGGGTGTCAACGCCATCGTCGCGGTGGTGCATCAGGGCGGCTCGACCCCGGAGCCGTTCGACAAGCAGGACTGCTCGCAGCTCGGCGGCGATATCGTCGACGTGGCCAAGCGCCTGGACCCGGCGGTGGACGTGCTGATCAGCGCCCACTCGCACCAGGGCTACCTGTGCAAGGTCGGGCCGCTGCTGGTGACCCAGGGCAATTCCTACGGCCACCTGCTGACCCATCTGACCCTGCAAGTGACCCCTGGCCAGCACCGGGTGGCGAGCATCCAGGCCCTCAACCTGCTGGCCGATCCGGCCCGTTATCCACAGGACCCGGCCCTGGCGCAGTTGCAACAGGAGGTCGAGGCCCGTAGCAACCAGGTGCTGCTCAAGCCGGTGGGGGCGATTGCCGCCTCGCCGATTGCCCGGCGGGCCGACGCGGCCGGGGAAATGCCCATCGGTGACCTGATTGCCGACGCGCATCTGGCCGGCGGCCGGGCCAATGGCGCACAGATCGCCTTCATGAACACCGGCGGCATTCGCAGCGACCTGGCCCTGGAGCCCGGGCAGACCCGGGTCAACTACGGGCAACTGGCGACCTTGCAGCCGTTCAACAACAACCTGATCGCTTTCGACCTCACGGGCCGGCAGATCGAACAGGTGCTCAACCAGCAATGGAAGGGCGCGGACGATGCCAACATCCTGCAAGTGTCCCAGGGCTTCACCTATCGCTGGGACCCCAAGCGCCCGCCGGACAGCCGTGTCGTCCCCGGCAGCGTGCGCCTCAACGGCAAGCCGCTGCAGGCCGGCGCGAACTACCGGCTGGTGATGAACGGCTTCCTGGCCGATGGCGGCGACCGCTTCAGCCTGTTCAAGAGCGGCCTGAACCGCAGCGACCTGGGGGTCAGCGACCTGGAGGCGATGCTGCACTACCTCAAGGACATGGACCAGCAGGGCAAGCCCGTGGGTTCCAGCACCAGTGCCGGGCGCATCCAGCGATCCCTGTAACGAGCGCTGAGCCGGTGCCGAGCCTGCGAGGCTGCGAAAAGGTCCGCAGGACCTTGCTTGACGGTCTCCCGTCAAACCTCCTGCGGCCCCACGAGCGCCGCGATCTTCGTCGGAGTGCCGCCCAGCCCGATCGCAGCCTGCGGCACTGGCTACAGGGGATGAATCGGGCGGGGGCGTTTTCGCCGCCCTGAAAATATTTTCAAAAAAATGCTGAGGTCTTTGCCTGCGACATACGTGTAGTGCTTGAAAGTGCGACTAATTCGCATTCACGGTGCTTTTACACACGAGTCTCCAGCATGAAGTCCAGGGCAAATTCGGCGGTAAACGGTTCGGTCAAACGGTGGTTCGGCGCTTCGGCGCTGGTGGTTTCGGGGTTGGCCCTGCTGCCCCTGAGCGTGGCATTGGCGGCCCAGGCCGGCAGCGAGCAGCACAGTGCGCTGTTCAACTTCGCCATCGCGGCCAAGCCGCTACCCCAGGCCCTGAGCGATTTCACCCGGGTCACCGGGATCAGCGTGGTCTACACCGACGAGGCGCCCTACAACCTCAAGGCCCCGGCCGTCACCGGCCAGCTCAGTGCCGAGCAGGCCTTGCAGCGTCTCTTGGGCAATTCCGGTTTCACCTATCGCCGTAGCGACGCCCATACCCTGGTTCTCGAAACCCTGCCCCAAGGTGCCGGGCTGAACCTGGGGACTTCCAGCATCACCACCCAGGGCGTCGACGAAAGCACCAGCTACCAGCCGCCGGCCACCACCTCGGTGGCCCGCTCCCAGGCGCTGAACCAGGAAATCCCGCAGATCATCAACGTGATCCCGGCCCAGGTGCTGCGCGACCAGACCCCGCGCAACCTGGATGACGCCCTGAAGAACGTCAGTGGCATCACCCAGACCAACACCCTGGGCGGCACTCAGGACGCGGTGCTGCTGCGCGGCTTCGGCGACAACCGCAACGGCTCGATCATGCGCGACAGCATGCCGGTGGTGCAGGGCCGTGCCCTGAACGCCACGGCCGAGCGCGTGGAAGTGATCAAGGGCCCGTCGTCCCTGCTCTATGGCATCCAGGACCCGGGCGGGGTGATCAACATCGTCAGCAAGAAACCCGAGTTGCAGCAGTCCACGGCCCTGACCGTGCGTGGCTCGACCTACGGCTCGGGCAAGAACGGCAGCGGCGGCAGCCTGGACACCACCGGGCCGCTGGGGGATTCCGGGCTGGCCTACCGGCTGGTCGTGGACCACGAAGACGAAGACTACTGGCGCAACTTCGGCACCCACCGCGAATCCCTGGTGGCGCCGTCCCTGGCCTGGTACGGCGAGCGCACCAAGGTGCTGCTGGCCTATGAGCATCGCGAATTCCTGACCCCGTTCGACCGCGGCACGGCCATCGACCCCAAGACCAACCACCCGCTGGACATCCCGGCCACCCGGCGCCTGGACGAGCCGTTCAACAACATGGAAGGGCGTTCGGACCTGTATCGTTTCGAGGTCGATCACGAGCTCAGCGACGACTGGAAGGCCCACTTCGGCTACAGCTGGAACCGTGAAACCTACGACGCCAGCCAGGTGCGCCTGACCGCGGTGAACGCCAACGGCACCCTGACCCGGACCATGGACGGCACCAAGAATGCCCTGACCACCGACCGCTATGCCACCGTCAGCCTGGAAGGCAAGGTGCAACTGGGCGGCATGCAGCATGACCTGGTGTTCGGCCTGGACGACGAGTACCGCAAGATCTACCGCGCCGACCTGATCCGCGGCAAGAACACCAGTTTCAACTACCTCAACCCGGTGTATGGCCAGCAAGTGGCGGGAACCAACGTCAGCGCCCCGGACAGCGACCAGACCGACCTGCTGCGCAGTGACTCGCTGTTCTTCCAGGATGCCATCCACCTCACCGACCAGTGGATCCTGGTGGGCGGCGGGCGTTTCCAGGAGTACGACCAGTACGCGGGCAAGGGCCGGCCGTTCCACGCCAATACCGACAGCAACGGGCAGAAGTTCGTGCCCCGCGCCGGCCTGGTGTACCGCTACACCGACCAGCTGTCGTTCTACGGCAGCTACACCGAGTCGTTCAAACCCAACTCCAGCATTGCCCAACTGGCCGGCGGCAGCGTGGTGCTGGACGGCTCCATCGCACCGGAAGAAGCCAAGTCCTGGGAACTGGGGGCCAAGCTCGACATTCCAGGGCGCATCACCGCCAGTGCGGCGTTGTTCGACATCACCAAGCGCAACGTGCTGGTGACCACCGCCACGGCCTCCGAGACTGTCACCAGCGTGGCCGGTGAAGTGCATTCCCAGGGCCTGGAGCTGGACCTGACCGGGCAGCTCACCGACCAGTGGAGCCTGATCGGCAGCTACGCCTACACCGACGCCGAAGTGACCAAGGACACCCAGTACAAGGGCAAGCAACTGCAGAACGTGGCCAAGAACACCGGCTCGCTGTCGGCGGTCTACGACTTCGGCAGCCTGATCGGCGGCGACCGCCTGCGGGTCGGCGCCGGTGCCCGTTATGTCGGTGAGCGCGCCGGGGATGCGTCCAACAGCTTCGACCTGCCGGGCTACACCGTGGCCGATGCCTTCGCCACCTACGACACCAAGGTCGAAGGGCAGAAGGTCAAGTTTCAGCTCAACGTGAAGAACCTGTTCGACAAGACCTACTACACCTCCTCGGTGAGCAAGTACTTCGTGTCCCTGGGGGATGCTCGCCAAGTGTCGCTCTCCAGCACCCTGGAGTTCTGATGAAAGCCCTGGCCCTGAGTGTGCTCCTGGCGTTCTGTGGCATGGCCCAGGCGGCCGCGCCGGCGGATGAGCGCCTGTACCACCGCGAACAGCAAGTGCAGCTGCCGGGTTCCGGCAGCAGTTGGGGCTTCATCGCCCTGGACCCGACGCGGCCCTACCTGTTCCTGGCCCGCCGGGAAAACGGCCTGAGCGTGTTCGATGTGGACAGGCAGCGCCCGGTGCGCACCCTCGAACAGTCCCGGGGCGCCAATGGTGTGGTGTTGGTACCGGAGCTGGACCGCCTGCTGGTGCTCAACACCGACGGCAGCCTGGGGGTGGTGGAGTTATCCACATTCAAGCCGCTCAAGCGCATCACCGTGACCCAGAGCAACCTCAACAGCGCGGTGTACGAGCCGCGCACCGGGCAGGTGATCATTGTCAGCGGGCGCCGGGCCGATCGTTCCACCCTGTTCGTCTTCGATCCCAAAGAAGAGCGCATTACCGCCGCCCATGAGCTGGCGGTGAAGAAGATCGACCCGTTGCTGCTCAAGGGCGATGGCAGTTTCTTTCTGCCGATGCGCGATGAGGGCATCGTCGCGCGGTTGTCCTCCAGCAGTTTCAAGGTCCTGGACCGCTGGCAGTATCCCGACTGTCCGCGACCCAGTGCCCTGGCCCAGGATGAACAACGGGGGCGGTTGTTCGTCGCTTGCCGTGGTGAGCGGCCAGTGCTGCTGGTGCTCGACCGCGACAACGGTGCGCTGAAGGCCAGCCTGCCGATCACCCGGGACGTCAACGCCCTGGCCTACGACCCGCAGGCCCAGCGCTTGCTGATCGCCAGCGGGGTGGACGCCAACCTCAGCGTCGTCGCCCAGCTCGATGCCGACCGCTACCAGCTCCTGGGTAGCGTCAGCACCCAGCCCATGGCCTACAACATGGCGTTCGACCCGCGTACCCGGCGGGTCTACCTGGCGGCAATGGACTTCACCCAACCGGCCGCGAGCCCGGCCGAACCCAAGCCGGACCCGCTGTTTCATGCCAATACCTTCAAGGTTCTCACCCTGGCACCCTAGTCGGCGTCAAGTGCCAGGGCCTGCGCTTGCGCTGCACAGTCAGCGCCGGCGGTCAGGCCCTGGGCCCGAACGGCCAGCAACTCTTGCCGGGCGACGGCGAAATCGGCCTGGAAGGTCGGGTCGGCGTGCAAGCGTGCCACGGTGGTCGCGCCTATTTCACGGCCTTCACGGATATCGCTGTACCAGTGCACGTTGCACACCATGCGGCTTTGCGAGTAGGCCCGGCCGCGGGCCCAGAGCGCATTGCCGTGCTCGGGGGACAGTTCGCTCAGCAACAGCGCCCAGGCCCAGCCGATTGCGCTGTGGCCCGATGGGTAGGAACCATCTGCGGCCAGTTTCGCCTCGTCTTCCGGGGTGCAGCTGGGTTGCTGGTTGTAGACGAAGGGCCGGGTGCGCTGGTAGCGCTTCTTTGCGCTGTAGGTGGCCAGCCCGGCGTCGGCCAGGGTCCGCCGCAGGACTCTGTACAGCGTAGGTGTCAGCTGTTCGCTGATCGGGGCATTCAGGGCACAGGAGAATGTCTGCGCGGCGGCAGGGAACTTCAGGTTGGCATCGCTGACGGCCAACTCCCAGCGTTTGCTGCCCCGCAAGGCCTGGTTTTTCTCGGCCATGCTCTGGTCCAGAGCGAAGGCTGGGGTCCCCACCGCAGGAGGGGGCGGCAACAGCGACAGACTGTCGGGCAGATCCTGCTGTTTCAGATAACCGATCAAGTAACCCGGTCGGAACTCCGGGACACTTTGCGCTTGCAGGGGCTGTTTCGCCGCGACCGGGTTGAACAGGCTTAAAAACAACAGGCTGGCCAAACTTTTCGATAATAGACGTTGCATGGAGATAGTACCTCTA
Source organism: Pseudomonas sp. GW822-FHT06D10 (assembly GCF_058799535.1). Taxonomy (NCBI): domain Bacteria; kingdom Pseudomonadati; phylum Pseudomonadota; class Gammaproteobacteria; order Pseudomonadales; family Pseudomonadaceae; genus Pseudomonas; species Pseudomonas sp. GW822-FHT06D10. The sequence goes on from NZ_JBXALN010000002.1 coordinate 310,554, forward strand.
GGCATTTGATCCGTTACATCGGTTCTGGTGGTCTGGTTACTTGATGTTCCAGGTGTAGTTGAACATCAGTCGCGTATCATCAGTGTCGCGAATGAAGTTCTTGGCGTAGTTGGAGCGATAGAGCGCACTGCGCAGGCGTACACTTAAGTTCTTTAGCGGGCCTTGTTGCACGACATAACGCAATTCATTATCCAGCTCCCATGACTTGCCAATTCTTTGGCTGCCGGTTATCTCGGCATGGCTGCCGGATATATAGCGGCTATTGATAGTCAGGCCCGGCCAGCCCAGGTTGGCAAAGTCATAGCCATAACGAAGTGCCCAGGAGCGCTCCTTGGCATTGGCGAAGTCACCCAGTACGGACAAGTTGATCAAGTTGGCATCGGTACCCAGGATGTTGGCATAACCGGTGTCCCCCAACATTCGCTGATAAGTCAGGCCAAGGCTGTGGCCTTTATAGGCATAGCCGAGCAACCCCTGCAGGGCGCGGTTGTCGATCTTGCCGCCTTTGGCATTGCCATAGTCGTTCATCAGGCTCAAGCGCAGATCGCTGCTGAACGTCCCCGCTCCCCAGGGGCTCTTGTTGACCAGGGTGAAGACCTGCTGGCGGTAGATATCCTGCAGCTGGGCGACATGCACGCGAGCCAGCCATTGCTTGCGGAACCGATAGTCGAGGCCCGCCATGTCGAAGTGTTCCGCGGTGGCCCCCAGTTTCTCGAAGCGCCGGTTCAAGGGGCTCAGGGTCAGCGGTGTGTACTGCGTGGCGTTGCGCTGCAGGACCCGGCTCAGACGCCCGGCGGTAAACTCCAGGTCTTCGATTTCATTGGAGGTCAGCAGCCCGCCTTCGAACATCTGCGCAAACAGGCGGCCGTCATTGGGTCTCAGTGTCGGCAGTACCGGCGGTACCAGGGTTCCGAACTTGAACAGGGTCTTGCTGGTCTTGAGCTTGCCGGCCAGGGCCAGTTTCGAATAGTCATCCTCTGCCCGGCCATTGCGCGCCACCTTCAACAGCCCGGTGCCGGTCCGGCCAGGAGCGGAATCCAGCTTGATCCCGAGCATGCCGATGGCGTCGACACCGGCGCCGAGGCTGCCTTCGGTGAACCCCGAATCCAGGCGCAAGAGGAAACCTTGCGCCCATTCTTCACGGGTAGGGGCAGTGCCTTCGCGGTAGTCCCGATTGAAGTAGTAGTTGCGCAGTTCCAGGCGTGCGCTGCTGTCCTCGAGCAGTTCGGCTTTTACCGGAATGGCCAGTATCGAGGCACACAGCAGGGGCGAGTGTCTGACCCATTGCCGTGGCAAACTTTGTGAAAGCATTTCATCGTCCTCTGTTTTTGTTGTTTTGGAGTAAGGCGATTAACGGCTTAGTTGTTGCTGGTTTTTTCAACGACCAATGGTCGTAGGTTGGGTTGCCTCAGGGGTGTGGTGAAAGTTGTGTGTCAATTGTTGTGGGCAAGAGTCTGCCGGGTATTTCAGGTAATTGGCTCCTGTGAGGGGGGTGGATATTTATGGAATGCCTGGCACTCAGGGTTCGAAGACTAAGTTGAAACTGGGCTTAAACAATAACCATCAGCTCCATGAATGAAGTGGTAAATAAAATATTAAAATAATTACCTGATTATGTTCTTGAGTGTCATATAAGAACTTGCCGGGCGTGATCTTTCTGAGAGAGATATGTAGGGGGTTTTTAATTGGCTTGTAAGAATTGTCTTATTTAAGTAAGGAACTTTAACCGTTCACTGACTCAGGCGTGTCAGCCTGGGCTTTGGCATAAGAAGGAGCATGCAGAGGCGGGTTTTGGGTAACCCTGGCCTCAGCGCAGGAACGCCAGGCGGTAGTCTCCCGGCGTGCCCCCCAGGGCGTGCCGGAAGCGATTGCTGAAGTGGCTGGCACTGGCAAAACCACAGGCCAGTGCAATCTCGCCCAGGGGCTGGGCGGTGGTGCGCAGCAGGTGCCGGGCCCGGCTCAGGCGTCGGGCTAGCAGGTATTGGTGGGGCGGCAGGCCGAAGCTTGCACGGAACATGCGGGCGAAGTGGTATTCGGAGAGGGCGCACAACCCCGCCAGTTGGCCCAGGCTCAGGGGCGCGTCCAGCTGGCTGTCGATGTAGTCCACCAGCAGCCGTCGCTGGTATGCGGCCAGCCCGCCCTTGAGCCGGGCCCCCTGGCGCTGGCCCACTTGATTGAGCAGGGCATGGCTGAGCATCTCGTGGGCCAGGCTGCTGGTCAGCAGGCGCTCGCCGGGTTCGTCCCAGTTCAGGCGGACCAACTGCGCAAAGCGCTGGGTCTGCTCGGGGTCGTCGAGAAAGGTGCTTTCGCGCAGTTGCAGTTCCCGGGGCTCGCGATCCAGCAGGGTGACGCAGCCCAGGGCGAACTGCTCCGGGCTGAAGTACAGATGGGCCAGGCGAATATCACCGTTGATCACCCAGGCCGACTGGTGCTCGGCGGGCAGGATGCACAACTTGCCCGGGCCGCCCTTGCTGCCCGGCTGGTCGCGGCGGAAGGTCCCGGTGCCGCCGGCCAGGTAGCAGGACAGGGTGTGATGGCTGGGGGCCTCGTACTCCTGGGCGTCGTGATGGTTGCTCCACAAGGCTGCGGACAAGCCGTCACCGAGCTCGGCGCTGTGCTCCAGGCGAGCATTGGGCGAGCGGTTCAGGGCTTGGAAGACTTGCAGGGTATCCAGTGCGTGCATGGTGGGGCGTCAACATGGGTGGGGCTGCCGGTGTTCTGCATGCTACTCCGTAGCCCGTGTGCTGCCAGCCCCGGGGGGATAAAAAGCGCAAGTTTGTGCAAGCGCGCAAGGCCGGCGGGGCGTGACACTGCACTCCTGACAAAGGAGTCGCGCCATGAACCTATCGCTGTACCTGTTGACCGTGCTGATCTGGGGCACCACCTGGATCGCCCTGAAACTGCAACTGGGGGTGGTGGCGATTCCGGTGTCCATCGTCTATCGCTTCGCCCTGGCGGCCCTGGTGCTGTTCGTCCTGTTGCTGCTCAGCCGCAAGCTGCAGCCGATGAACCGTCGTGGTCACCTGATCTGCCTGGCCCAGGGCCTGTGCCTGTTCTGCATCAACTTCATGTGCTTTTTGCACGCCAGCCAGTGGATTCCCAGTGGCCTGGTAGCGGTGGTGTTTTCCACCGCGACCCTGTGGAACGCCCTGAATGCGCGGGTGTTCTTCGGCCAGAAGATCGCTCGCAACGTGCTGCTGGGCGGCGGCCTGGGGCTGCTGGGGCTGGGGCTGCTGTTCTGGCCGGAGCTGGTGGGCCACAGTGCCAGCCCGCAAACCCTGCTGGGCCTGGGCTTGGCCCTGCTGGGCACCTTGTGCTTCTCGGCGGGCAACATGCTGTCCAGCCTGCAGCAAAAAGCCGGGCTCAAGCCGTTGACCACCAATGCCTGGGGCATGGCCTACGGCGCGACGATGCTGGCGGTGTATTGCCTGTTCCAGGGCATCGCCTTCGATGTGGAATGGAACACCCGCTACATCGGCTCACTGCTGTACCTGGTGATTCCGGGCTCGGTCATCGGCTTTACCGCCTACCTGACCCTGGTGGGGCGCATGGGCCCAGAGCGCGCGGCTTACTGCACCGTGCTGTTCCCGGTAGTGGCGTTGAACGTCTCGGCCTTTGCCGAAGGCTACCAATGGACCGCCCCGGCGCTGGCCGGGCTGGTGCTGGTGATGCTGGGCAACGTCCTGGTGTTCCGCAAACCCAAGGTTGTGCCTGCCTCTGTAGCCGCTGCCGAGCTTGCGAGGCTGCGAACGGCGGCGCAGCCGTCGCAAAACCGGGCGACCTGAATCTGCCGGGCTATCGCTGAAGGTCCTGCGGACCTTTTCGCAGCCTCGCAGGCTTGGCAGCGGCTACAGGGGGGATAGGCCGTGGGTGGTCAGCCCTTCCACACCTGCGGGTTGACCAGGTCCTGCGGCCGCTCACCCAGCAGGGCACTGCGCAGGTTGCTCATGGCGCGCGCGGCCATGGCGTCGCGGGTTTCATGGGTGGCCGAGCCAATGTGCGGCAAGGTCACTGCGTTCTTCAGCTGGAACAGCGGCGACTCCGCCAGCGGTTCCTTCTCGTACACATCCAGGCCGGCGCCACGGATCTGGCCCTTCTGCAAGGCTTCGATCAGCGCCGGTTCATCCACCACCGGCCCGCGGGAAATGTTCACCAGGATTGCACTGGGCTTCATCAGCGCCAGTTCGCGGTGGCTGATCAGGTGCTTGGTCTTTTCGCTCAACGGCACTACCAGGCAGACGAAATCGGCCTCCGCCAGCAGTTGCTCCAGGCTGCGAAACTGCGCCCCCAATTCCTGCTCCAGGGCCGCCTTGCGGCTGTTGCCGCTGTAGAGGATCGGCATGCCGAAGCCCAGGCGCCCACGGCGGGCGATGGCCGCGCCAATGTTGCCCATGCCGACGATGCCCAGGGTCTTGCCGTGCACATCACAGCCGAACAGCGCCGGGCCGACGCTGGCCTGCCATTGCCCGGCCTTGGTCCAGGCGTCCAGCTCGGCCACTCGGCGGGCGCTGCTCATGAGCAGGGCGAAGGCCAGGTCGGCGGTGCTTTCGGTGAGCACGTCCGGGGTATTGGTGAGCATCAGCCCGCGTTCGTTGAAGTAGGCCAGGTCGTAGTTGTCGTAGCCCACCGAGATGCTCGACACCACTTCCAGGCGCGCGGCGTTTTCCAGCTGCGCACGGCCCAGCTTGCGGCCGACACCGATCAGGCCGTGGGCCTGGGGCAGGGCTTCATTGAATTGCGCGGCGATGTCCCCGTGCTTGGGGTTGGGCACTATGACCTCGAAATCCTGTTGCAGGCGTTCGGTCATCTCGGGGGTGATGCGGCTGAAGGCAAGTACAGTCTTTTTCATCGCGCGAAGGCTCGTCAGGCGGGGAGAATGCCAAGCAAGCTAACATTTTTGCCGCCGCCACCAAAGCATCCCGCCACGAGCCTGCATGTGTAGGAGCTGGCTTGCCAGCGAGGGCTGCATCCAGGTTTGCACAGGACGTGCGGGCTTCTTCGCCGACAAGCCGGCTCCTACAGGTGGGACGGTGGTCTGGGTGGGGAGCCTCGTGGTCAGGTGGCCAGGCGTGCACCGGTCAGGCTGCCGCTCAGTTCATAGGCTGCCAGTTCCGTCTGGTGCGCGGTGAGGATCTCCGGCAGCGAGCCGCGCAGGTATTCGACCCAGGTCTTGATCTTGGCGTCCAGGTACTGGCGCGACGGGTAGATGGCGTACAGGTTCAGCTCCTGGGAGCGGTACTTGGGCATCACCCGCACCAGGGTGCCGGTGCGCAACCCCTCTATAGCCGCGTATACCGGCAACACCCCGACCCCCATGCCGCTGATGATCGCAGTCTTCATGGCATCGGCGGAGTTCACCAGGAACGGCGAGCTGTTGATGGTGACCATTTCCTGGCCTTCCGGGCCGTCGAAGGTCCACTTCTCCAGGGGAATCACCGGGCTCACCAGGCGCAGGCAGGCATGGTTCAGCAGATCGCTGGGCTTTTGCGGGCAGCCGTTGGCTTTCACATAGGCCGGCGAGGCGCAGACGATGCTGTAGGTCATCCCCAGGCGCTGGGAGACGAACCCCGAGTCCGGCAGCTCCCGGGCCAGGACGATGGACACGTCGTAGCCCTCGTCCAGGAGGTCCGGCACACGGTTGGCCATGGTCAGGTCGAAGGTCACGTCCGGGTGGGTCTTGCGGTAGCGGGCAATGGCGTCGATCACGAAGTGCTGGCCGATGCCGGTCATGGTGTGCACTTTCAACTGCCCGGCGGGGCGGGCGTGGGCGTCGCTGGCCTCGGCCTCGGCTTCTTCGACATAGGCCAGGATCTGCTCGCAGCGCAGCAGGTAGCGCTTGCCGGCCTCGGTCAGGGCGATGCGGCGAGTCGTGCGGTTGAGCAGGCGGGTTTGCAGGTGCGCCTCTAGATTGGAGACGGCGCGCGAGACGTTGGCGGTGGTGGTGTCCAGCTGCACCGCGGCGGCCGTGAAACTACCGGCTTCGGCAACACAACTGAAGGCGCGCATGTTTTGCAAGGTGTCCATGGGGTGCTCTCAAGGGAGATTGCAAATTGTGACACGAAGTTTCTGTTTTTACAGGCGTACAGGGATACGACCAAGGGATTATCGCGTTTACGGTAACAAAGATTCACAGGAATCCCAGCTTATCGCCGCAACGACCGCCCCCTAGAATTGCGCCGATCCCTAGGAGCCGGCAGGCCGGCGATCCGCGCAACGCGGTGTAGCAGGCGTATCGCTGCGCCGGCAAGCCAGCTCCTACGAGAGAAATACTCCCCCCGATCTCAGGAATTCGCAGCAGTGCCGCGTCGCATCAGCAGAGGGTTCAAGACCCTCAGTGTTTGGGCTTTATCGTTAGCAATCAGCGGCTGCATCGGAACCGGAGGCATTGCCCCACAGGGCAAGACACTTCCCGCTAATACATTGGCCACGGATGAGGCGATAAAGAGCGCCGCGCAGGACGCCCACTGGCCCAGCGCCCAGTGGTGGCAGGCCTATGGCGACCCGCAACTGGACCGCTGGATCAGCCTTGCGGTGCAAGGCAGCCCGAACCTGGCCATGGCCGCCGCCCGGGTCCGCCAGGCCAAGGCCCTGGCCGGCATCGCCGAGTCGGCCGAGTCGCTGCAGATCAAGGGTGACACCACCCTCAAGCGCCACAACTGGCCCACCGATCAGTTCTACGGCCCCGGCGCCCTGTCCAACAGCACCACCTGGGACAACAACGCCGCCCTGGGCTTGAGTTATGCCCTGGACCTCTGGGGCCGGGAAAGCAACAGCACCGAGCGTGCCGTGGACCTGGCCCACATGAGCGTGGCCGAAGCCCGTCAGGCCCAGCTGGAACTGGTGAACAACGTGGTGCGCAGCTATATCCAGCTGTCCCTGCACTTCGCCCAGCGCGATATCGTCGCGGCCACCCTCAAGCAGCAGCAACAGATCCTCGAACTGGCGCAACGGCGCCTGGACGGCGGCATCGGCACCCATTTCGAAGTCAGCCAGGCCGAGGCGCCGCTGCCGGAAACCCATCGCCAGCTGGACGCCCTGGACGAAGAAATCGCCCTGACCCGCAACCAGCTGGCGGCCCTGGCCGGCAAGGGCCCGGGGGAGGGCGCGCAGTTGCAGCGGCCAAGCCTGTCCCTGGGCGCCGCGCTGAAACTGCCCTCGGCCCTGCCCGCCGAACTGCTGGGGCAGCGCCCGGACGTGGTCGCCAGCCGCTGGCAAGTGGCGGCCCAGGCTCGCGGTATCGATGTGGCTCACGCCGGCTTCTACCCCAACGTCGACCTGGTGGGCAGCATCGGCTTCATGGCCACCGGCGGTGGGGCCCTGGAGTTCCTCACCGGCAAGAAGCTCAACTACAACGTCGGCCCGGCCATCAGCCTGCCGATCTTCGACGGCGGGCGCCTGCGCTCGGAGCTGGGTGAAGCCTCGGCCGGCTACGACATGGCCGTGGCCAGGTACAACCAGACCCTGGTGGATGCACTGAAAAGCATCTCCGACCAGTTGATCCGCCGCGAGTCCATGGACAAGCAGCAAGCCTTCGCCGCCGAGTCGGTGGCCGCTGCGCAGAAGACCTACGACATCGCCACCGTGGCCTTCCAGCGCGGCCTGACCGACTACCTGAATGTGCTCAACGCCCAGAGCCTGCTGTTCCATCAGCAACAGGTGCAGCAGCAGGTGCAGGCCGCACGCCTGACGGTCCAGGCGGACCTGGTCACGGCCCTGGGCGGCGGGCTTGAAGCCGGCCGCGACGTTCCCGCGCAAGACCGCCTTGAGGCACCCAAGACCCCCGCGGCCCTGGCCGTGTTCGACCATTGAAGCAGGCACCCATGACTTCCTTGCCCGCACCTTTGCGCTGGCTGTACTCCCTTGAATGGCGCCGGGGTTTCTTCGACTGGGCGCGCAGCGACGGCGTGACCTGGGTCTATATCTTCAAGGTCCTGGCCGCCGCGTTCCTCACCCTGTGGCTGGCCATGCGCCTGGAGTTGCCGCAACCGCGCACGGCGATGATCACCGTGTTCATCGTCATGCAGCCGCAGAGCGGCCAGGTGTTTGCCAAGAGCTTCTACCGCTTTCTCGGCACCCTGGCGGGCTCGGCGGTGATGGTGGCGCTGATCGCCCTGTTCGCCCAGAACACCGAGCTGTTCCTCGGCTCGCTGGCGATCTGGGTCGGCATCTGCTCGGCCGGCGCGGCGCGCTACCGCAACTTTCGCGCCTACGGTTTCGTCCTCGCCGGCTACACCGCGGCCATGGTCGGCCTGCCGGCCCTGGCCCATCCGGAAGGGGCCTTCATGGCCGCGGTGTGGCGGGTACTGGAGATCTCCCTGGGGATTCTCTGCTCGACCCTGGTCAGCGCCGCGATCCTGCCCCAGACCGCCAGCGCTGCCATGCGCAACGCCTTGTACCAGCGCTTCGGGGTGTTCGCCCTGTTCGTCACCGACGGCCTGCGCGGGCGCAGCCAGCGCGACAGCTTCGAAAGCAGCAACGTGCGCTTCATCGCCGAGGCCGTGGGCCTGGAAGGGCTGCGCAGCGTCACCGTGTTCGAAGACCCGCACATGCGTCGGCGCAACGGCCGCCTGAGCCGCCTGAACAGCGAGTTCATGGGCATCACCACGCGCTTCAACGCCCTGCACCAGTTGCTCGAACGCCTGCGCAGCAGCGGCGCCGATCACGTGGTGGCGGCGATCAAGCCCGGCCTGCAGGACCTGGCGGAACTGCTGGACGGCTTCTCCGGCCGTGCCCTGACCAGCCCCGATGCGGCGCGCCTGGCCACGGCCCTGGCGGCCTACAAGGCCGAGCTGCCGGCGCGGGTGCGCAGCCTGCGCACGGCCTTCCAGGAGAGCGGCCCGAGCGACGCCGAGCAGCTGGATTTCCACACCGCCTACGAGCTCCTCTACCGCTTTGTCGACGAGATGCACAGCTACGCCCAGACCCACGCGTCCCTGGCCGACCACAGCCACGAGCGCGAGCGCTGGGACGAGCCCTACACCCCGCAGACCAACTGGCTGGCCTGCGCCGCCTCGGGCATCCGCGCGGCCTTCGTGCTGGTGGTGCTGGGCAGCTACTGGGTGGCCACGGCGTGGCCCAGCGGCGCCACCATGACCCTGATCGCCGCCGCCACCATCGGCCTCTCGGCGGCTACGCCGAACCCCAAGCGCATGGCGTTCCAGATGGCCTGCGGGACTTTCATCGGCGCCCTGGTGGGCTTCGTCGAAATGTTCTTCGTGTTCCCCTGGATCGACGGCTTCCCGCTGCTGTGCCTGATGCTGGCGCCGGTGATCGTGCTCGGTTCGTTCCTTGCGTCCAGGCCCAAGTACGCCGGGGTCGGCCTGGGTTTGCTGATCTTCTTCAGCACCGGTTCGGTGCCGGACAACCTGACCATCTACAACCCCTACACCTTCATCAACGACTACATCGCCATGGTCATGGGCATGCTGGTCTGCGCCGCAGCCGGGGCGATCATCCTGCCGCCCAACAGCCGCTGGCTGTGGCGGCGCCTGGAGCAGGACCTGCGCGGTCAGGTGGTGTACGCCATCAGCGGCAAGCTCAAGGGCCTGGCGTCGAGCTTCGAGAGCCGTACCCGCGACCTGCTGCACCAGGCCTATGGCCTGGCGGTGGGCCAGCCCAAGGTGCAGAGCGAGCTGCTGCGCTGGATGTTCGTGGTGCTGGAAGTCGGCCACGCCATCATCGAGCTGCGCAAGGAGCAGGCGATCCTCCCGGTGCACCCGGCCTATGCCGAATCCCAGCCCTGGCGCCAGGCGATCCGGGTCATGGGCCGCTCCCTGGTGCGGCTGTTCCTGCAGCCCAGCCAGAGCAACCTGGAGCGCGGCCTGATCGCCGTGGACCACGCCATCAGCCGGGTCCAGGCCACCGACGAGCCCTTTGCCCCGCACTTCGACACCTCGGCCCTGCGCCGGGTCAAGAGCTACCTGCACTTCATCCGTACTTCATTGCTCGACCCGCAATCGCCGCTGGCGGCCTATGCCGTGGCCAAGCCAACGGCGCCTGCACCCCAAGGACTTGACCATGCCTCGTGAAATCGCCTTCCACGGCGTTTACATGCCCACCATGACCCTGATGTTCTTCATCGCCGCGGCCCTGGCCTGGGCCCTGGACCGGTTCATTTCCGGCTATGACCTGTATCGCTTCTTCTGGCACCCGGCGCTGCTGCGCCTGAGCCTGTTCTGCTGTCTGTTCGGCGCCATGGCGCTCACTGTCTACCGTTGAGACCCCCGCAATGAAAAAGTTTTTCAGCCTGCTCGCCACCCTGCTCGTGCTGGCCCTGGCCCTGTGGATCGGCCGTACCCTGTGGGAGCACTACATGTACACCCCCTGGACCCGTGACGGCCGGGTGCGCGCGGACATCATCAACGTCGCCGCCGATGTCACCGGCGAAGTGGTGGACGTGCCGGTCAAGGACAACCAGCTGGTGCGCAAGGGCGATCTGCTGATGCAGATCGACCCCGAGCACTACCAGATCGCGGTCAAGCAGGCGCAAGCGCTGGTGGCGTCGAAGAAGGCCACCTGGGAGATGCGCAAGGTCAACGCCCGGCGCCGCGCCGACATGGACAACCTGGTGGTCTCCAAGGAAAACCGCGACGACGCCGGCAACATCGCCGACTCGGCCCTGGCCGACTACCAGCACGCCCAGGCCCAGCTGGAAGCGGCGCAACTCAACCTTGCGCGCACCCAGGTGCGGGCGGCGGTGGATGGCTATGTCACCAACCTCAACGTGCACCGTGGCGACTACGCACGCATCGGCGAGGCGAAGATGGCGGTGGTCGACATGAACTCGTTCTGGGTCTACGGCTTCTTCGAGGAAACCAAGCTGCCCCACGTGCGCGTCGGGGATAAGGCCGACATGCAACTGATGAGCGGCGAAGTGCTCAAGGGCCATGTGGAAAGCATTTCTCGGGGCATCTACGACCGCGACAACCCGGAAAGCCGCGAACTGATCGCCGACGTCAACCCGACCTTCAACTGGGTGCGCCTGGCCCAGCGCGTACCGGTGCGCATCCACATCGATGAAGTGCCCGAAGGCGTCCTGCTGGCGGCCGGCATCACCTGCACCGTCATCGTCAACCCCGAGCCCCTGTAGGCGCCACCCTATGTAGGAGCTGGCTTGCCAGCGAAGGCGCCGGCCCAGGCGCTGCATGACTTGCCGGCCTCATCGCCGGCAAGCCGGCTCCTACAGGGGGCGGTTATTTGTAGCTTTTGTCCAAGATCGCCTGGGACTTCTTCGCCGCAGCTTCCAGGCCGTCGTTGACGTTGTTGATGGTGGCCACCAGCTTCGGGTTCTGCAGCACGTCGACACCGGGGTAACGCTGCTGGGCCAGGCGCGAGACGATGATGTACTGGGTCACCGCGTAATGCAGCTTGAACTGGCCGCTGTCCCGGGCCTTGGCGATGGCCGCCTTGACGAAGGCCTGGCGCTCGGCCGTGGTCATGCCCTGGAACAGGTCGGGGAGATCGAAATGGATCTCGGCCGAGAAAATCGCCACCTCCTCATCCCGCGCCTCGTCGTACATCACCTGCTTGCTGGTCACCCGCGCCTTCAGCTCGCCAAAGTGCTGTTCGCCTTCGGCCAGTTGCTCTGGGCTCATCTTGTCTTTCAGGGCATCCAACTGGCTGGTGTCTTCGGTGTTGTCGATAACCTTCAGCCAGGCGTAGGCCTTCACCAGATCGCCGGACTCTTCGGCGGCGTCGGCCAGGCTCTGCTGCGGTTCCGGGTTGCCGTGCAGTGCCGAGCGTTCCAGCCAGCGCAGGGCCAGGTCCCGGTCCTTGGGAATGTCCTTGTCGCCGAACCAGTAGGTGGCGTACATGCCGTACTCGGCGCACCAATCGTTCTGTGACGCCGAGTAGGCGATGTAGTTGAAGGACTCGCGGTCGCGCTCGGCCTTGGGCTTGTCCGTTTCCTGATCGGTGGTGGTGGACAGATAGCAGAAGGCCCGGGTGTAGTGCGGCGCGGCCATGGCGAAGCAGCTCTTGGCGTTCGCGTAGTCCTCGATCTCGTTCAGCTTGTAACCGGCGCCGTACAGCACATCCGCGTCCATGGACGGGTTGCAGTACTCGTTGGGCGTAACCTTGGGCAAGACACTCTCCAGCGTCAGCTTGGGCAGGGTGTCATTGAGTTCGGGGCGTTTCGGTTCGGTGTTTTGCGCAGGCGTGGAGGCGCAGGCCGCCAGCAAGACAGCCAATGCCAGTGGCAGCGCGTTGAACAATTTCAATGGATATTCCCTGATCGGCGAATGAAAAAAGACGCGCATGAAATCAGGCAGGGACGGCAGAGGAGGGGAGCGTGAGCAGTTCCGTGCTTGGGTGTCGAGGCCAGCGATTCCATGCTGCATGAGCCCAAGGGCTCAAGGTCGCGCATTCTACTGGGATTGAGAGGACGTACAACCGAAACCGCAGCAGCTGTTGAGCCGCGGCTGAACCCCCGGTTGCGCCTGCCGCTCCAGTTATGGCGTGCGCTTGGCCAGGAGGATTTTGGCCTTGGCCACGCTGTCTTCCACGCTCAGGTCATCGTCCTCCAGCACGGCCTGCAGCGCCGGGTCTTGCCACAGGTCCACGGCCGGCCCGGTGCTTTGCACCAGGCGGGAAATCAAGGCATAGGCCACCAGTTGGCCGCGGGTGTGGAACTTTGGGTAGCGGTCCTGCATGTCCACCAACTGGGCGACGAAAGCATGCTGTTGCTCAGCGGACATGCCCGCGAACACTTCCGGGTAGTCGTAGTAGATATCCCCTGTGCCCAGGAGGATGACGTTCTGGCGCAGCGCCTGCTCAAGATCCTGTTTGGAGGGGAGCTGACTGAGTAGCCGGGTGTAGTGCTGCTCGCCTTCGGCCATCTGCTGAGGACTCATCTTGCGTTTCAGCGCTTCGAGCCTTTGGGCGTCATCGAGGGTTCGGGCCCAGGCGTAGGCCAGTGGGAAATTGTTCTGTTCGGCGCTGCGCAGCATCTCCTGTTGCGAGTCCTGGTCGCCGTGCCGAGCGGCGCGTTCCAGCCAGGCCATGGCCAATTCCTTGTTCGGGGGCTGGTCCAACTTGCCAAGGTTGTAGATGTCGTACAGGCCCGCTTCCGCGCAGGATTCATTGTGCTGGGCGGCGTAGGCGATGTAGTTGAAGGCTTCGCTTTTGTCATAGTCCTTCTGCCTGGAGCCGACAATCCCGCCCAGGATACACAGGCTCATGGTGTCGCGGGGGGCGGCCATGATCAGGCAGCCGCGGGCCATTTGTATGGCCTTGCTCGCCAGCAAGGTACGGCTTGCGCCATGCAGCACCTCGTCCTCATCGATCAGTCGGATGCCGAGGCCGACCAGCCGTTCGCTGTCCATCTCCGGCGAGCAGTACGGGTTGGCCTCGACCTTGGGCAGGACCTGTTCCAGGCTCAGCTCCGGCAGGGTGGCATTGAGTTTTTCGTCCGGTGACGAGGCATTGCAGCCCAGCAGCAGCGTGAAGATGGCCAAGGGCAGCAGGCTACGAGATTTCAATGAAGGGTCCCTGAGGTTCAATCGTAAAAGGCAAGACGCCAAGAGGGCATGGGCGCAGGGGCGGGGTGCTGCCGTTCCGTGCTTGAGGTGCCGCTTCCCTACGATTTGAGTGCGCCCATTCTACGGGCATCGGCGCGCCATACAACGGTGTCATGCACGTGATGGGCGGCGTTGAATGCTCAGCGCTTGGCGCTCAATCCGAACTGCTTCATCAGCACTTTCTCCTCAATCAGCAGATTGTCCTGGCCAATGGTAGAGGCCCTGACAGGTCTGCAGGTGCGGGTTTCAAAAGTAGTAGCGGATGCCACTGATGACTGAAGAGCGAGACAGTTGTGCAAACTCGGACTGCCCATTGCCAGTGTTCCACTGGGCAAAGGTGAACAGTTCGCTGTGATCGTTCATTTTGTAGTTCAGCGACAGCGCCAGATTGCCGCCTCGTGGCGAGTCGAAGGCCTGGGTGTAGCGCAGTGCTACGTCCCAGGTGTTGAACCAGTCGTTGCGGTCGATCTGGTACATGGCATAGCGCTGTCCCAGCAGGCCTTGCCGGGCACCGAGCAATGCTTGCCCCAGCGCCTCGGCTGCATTGCTATCACCCAGCATCAGCGCGGCGTTGCTCTGGCCAATCGCCCGCTGGTAGTCCTTGCGCTCGGACGGGCTATAGCCATCGCCGTTGTAGAGCGCTTCCAGGGTGTGGGTCCAGCCGGACTCCAAGGTGTAACCGCTGCCCAGCAGCAGGCTTTTACGCAGCCTGCGGTCGGCCATTGGCTGGTGCTCGAAGTACCAGGCTCTGGCCTGCGCCGTCGGGGCCACAGGCATGGGAATGTCACGGCCTTGTCCCAATGAACCATCGAGGTAGAGCAGCCACGCATCGGAGACGGTGAGGGTGCCATAAGCCCCCAGTCGCCTGACGCCGTTGTCACGCTCGGAGGCCAGCACGCTGGCCGTCGCGGCCTCTGCGGTCCAGTTGAGTTTCACTGCGCTGATGGGGGAAAAGTGCTGCGCGCTCATGTCTCGCGAGTTGGCACTGAAACTGCGAATACCCTCGATTTTCCAATGGTCGGCAAGCGCCAGAGTGGATCGTGCGAAGTCTTTGCCGAAGACCTCGTTGACCGGATCAGTCTTGCCGGTCTCGGGGAAAAAGGGATTGCTTGGCGAGAGCAGGACCGCGTTGCCCCATAGCAAGGTGCCGCGTCCCAACTCCAGGTTGAGCGCTTTGGGCAGCGAGCAGGACAGGCGTGCTTCGTTCACGTAGGCATCGCCGGAGGTGTGTTGGTTGCCCGCAGCAAAACTGTCTCCCCGGGCACTGAGGAACGCCCGTGGCTTGAACTGGAAAAAACATGACGAGGTCGTGAGGCTGAAATCCGGGCGTGGTGCCAGCTCCATCTGGCGTCGTGGCAGTTGAGCGATCAGATTGTCCGGGTTGGCCAACGCGTCCTGGTTCAGCCGGTTCCAGGTGGCATAGCTGAGGACGGTCAGGTCGCTGTGCAGTGACAGGCTGTCCTGGGCGCTGACGGACGGCGCGGCACTGCAGCAGAGCACCAGCAGCCAGAGCCGCGGTTGTAGCGGGCCGGCGCGCCATAGAGCCGCCTGCGGGTACCCCATCCTTGGGCGTGGCATGCGTTGATTCATCCTGATTCAGGGCCGATTGAGCGAGTCGATGCTGAAGGTATCGGCGGCGAAGGTTTGCAACTTCACGTCCTGATAGTCGAGGACCGAGTAGTTGGACGGCTCGATGGCATCACGGATGGTCATGTTCTTGATGAACAGCTGGTGCTTGCCATTGCTCAGTTCCAGGTTGCTGTAGGCGTCGAAGCTGGCGGTTTTGAACAGCTTGCCCGATACCGTGTAGAACTCGGCCTTCAGCGGTACCAGGCGGGCGCTCGAGACGTAGTAGACGATGCGGTCGTAGGTGACGAAGCGATTCTTGGCCAGCAGTTCCAGTACATGGCTGTCTTCGCCGTTGACTGGTTCGCTGCGCAGCACTGAGGCGTTGTAGTCATTGGCGTAATTGGTCGAGGCAATATCGCCATTGGAGGCCATGCCGATCATTTTCTGGCGTGCTGAAATCGATACCGGCTTGCTCAGGCTGGGCTTGCCAAACCACATGTTGCGTTCCAGCTGCAGCAGCCGAGCCCCTCGGTTGCGGGGCGGATAGAGCGTTTGGGCCAGGCTGTTGTTGCCGCTGGCCTTGACCAGGTAGCTGTGCTTGCCCAGGGGCCCCTTGCTGTCTTCACCGGTGATGTCGATTTTCCATTCTATGCCGCTCAGACCACCCCCTCGGGCACGGTCGCTGGCAGCGACGATCTGCTGTGGGGTAAGGGGGGACGAATCTGCGTATGACATCGAACTCTGAGCGCCGCTCAAGCCCATGAGCAGGACCAGGATGTATTTGAGCATGACGAAGCCTTCTTCTTGAGTGAGTGACCTGTGGTGTAGTGGCCGACTAAACGAACGTGAGTGCGTCGACAATTTCATTGCGCGTGGCCTTGTACGCCGGGTAGGCGGCGCACAGCACGGCGAACACAGTGACCACCAGCGCGGTGGAGAGAATGCGCAGCCAGTCCAGATCGACCTGCAGCGGTACTTCTGTTGACAGGTTCGGGGGGATGTAGCCGATCTGGGCGAGATTGATCCCCAGGGCCACGACCAGAGTCAGGATCAGGCCCAGCAGGCAACCGAAGGCGGCGATCCAGAAACCTTCGAGGGCAAACAGCCGGATGACTCCATTCTGCGAGAGCCCGAGGGCCCGCAGCGTGCCGATTTCACGGGTGCGTTCCACCACCGCCATCGACATGGTGTTGGCGACGCTCATGGCCGAGATCACCAGAACGATCGAGGCAATAAAGGAGAAGATCACGTCGAACAGGCTTTTGACCTGGGTGTAGAAGTTCGACAGTTGCTTCCAGGTTCTGAACTCGACGTCGATGCCTGCGGCCCGCAGGTTGTCCTGCAATTGCTCGCCCATGGTCTCGGTCATCCCGGCATCATCGAGTACCACGACAAAGCGTTCGATGGCGTCGGTGTTGAGCAGCGCCTGGGCCAGCTTGAGGGGCAGCAGGATGAACTTGTCGTTGGTACTGGCGGTGCCGGTGTTGAACACGTCGGTGACCATGGCGTCCACAGCATTGGCCTGTCCGTCGAAGGTGCTCGACAGTAGGCTGAACACCGTGTCCTGTTGCAGGTTCAACAGCTTGGCTAGATCCGAGGACACCGCGACCCCTATTTCATTCTGTGCATCCAGTTGACCGTTGGAGTAGCCCAGAGCCGAGCCGCCCAGGGCCTGGTCATCCGCTGGAGCAATGCTTTCGCTGATGAAGATGGTCGATGCGCGGCCATTGGAGGCCAGTCCGTTCAGGCCCAGCCGGGGCGAGACATGTTTGATGTGCGGCTCGGCGCGCAGGACATTCTCAATGCGCTGCGCCTCTTCAGGAGCGATCAGGTACGGCGTCGGATCGAGTTTGCCTTCGAGCCAGAAGCCACGCTTGGTCAGGGTCAGGTGGCCAAGGCGCTCGCCCATCACCGCCAGATCCTCCAGCCCTTTGTAGACATTGGCGACATAGCCGCTGAACAGGTTGATTGCCGCCAGGCCAAAGGCGATGGCCAACAGCGTGACCAGGGTTCGTCGTCCGTTGCGGAAGGCGTTTTTCAGCGCGAGTATCAATGAGTGCATGACTGAACCTGCTTGATGATTCGCCCGTCGCACAAGCTCAGGCATCGGTCCATGTAGCCCAATGCCCGCTCATCGTGGGTCGAGAAAACGAAGGTCACGCCATAACCGCGATTGAGCCGTTGGAACAACTGCATCGCGGCATGGGCGTTTTCACTGTCCAGGCTGGCCGTCGGTTCATCGGCGATCACCAGCTGTGGTTGGGCGATCAAGGCTCGGGCAATGGCGACCCGTTGCCGCTGGCCACCACTCATCTTTTCCGGGCGCTGGTGCAGATGCCCGGCCAGGCCGACCTCTTGCAGCAAGTGGCAGGCACGCTGGCGCTGCTGCGCGCTGATGCGGCCGGCGATTCGCAAGGGCAGCAGCACGTTGTCCAGGGCGTCGAGCACCGGGATCAGGTTGAAGCTCTGGAAAACGAAACCGATGGTGCGCAGGCGTTGCTGTGCATAGTGTGCCGAGGTGCTTTGGATAACGCTGCGTCCCTGCAACTCGATCTGCCCGGATGAGGGCTTGTCTAAAAGTCCGATCAGGTTCAGCAGCGTGGTCTTGCCACTGCCCGAGGGCCCGACGATGGCGAGCATTTCTCCGCTGGGGATGTCCAGGTTGATGTCATGCAACGCACTGACGTCGCCATAGCGCTTGTCCAGGTTGCGCAGTCGCACGAGCGGCACCTGATCCACGGGGGGCGGATTGGCGTGCGGAGCATGCCGTTGGCTGACTTCATCCATGATCCTGCTGACCTCCACTGCAAAGGTGCTGAACCGGTCCGTTGGGCAGCAGGTAGACGCGACCACTACGTCCCGGGGTTTCGAAGTGGCGCAGTGCCGCGGTGATTTCGTCCAGCGTGTAGGTCGCTGCCACTTGTGCTTGCAGGACCTTCTTGGCCAGCAAATCGGCGGCTTCGCTCATCAGTCCATCCCGATGCTGATGGGACACCTGGGCCAGATGGCGTGCCAGCCAGAAGCCCTTGAGATTGATGTCGCGGAAAATCACATCCTCGCAGGCCAGTTGGGTCGGTTGTCCTGAAAGCATGCCGTACTGGATGATGGTGCCCCCCGGCTCCAGCAGTTCTCCCAGAGGCGCAACGCCTTCGCCGCCCACGGCATCCAGCACCAGCCCCCCCAGGGCATAGCCCATGGTGGCCTTGGCCTCCTGCACCAATCGCTCATCGGCCAGGATCGCTACATCGCCGCCCGCCGCGAGCACTTCGCTCATCGCTTCGGGACGGCGGACGATATTCAACGTGCGCAGGCCGTCATGCCGGCAGATCTGCATCACCGCCCGTCCGACGCTCGATAGGGGGGCGTTCTGGATGACCCATGCACCCGGCTCCAATTGGCTCTGCCGGCGTAGCAGTTCGATGGCGGTGCAGGCACTGACCTTGAGCGATGCGGCCTGCAGCGGGTCCAGTCCCGGCGGTAGCCTGTGTACCAGCGATGCGGCAATGCGGCGCTGCTGGCACCAGTTTTCGTTGCCGAGCAGAATCACGCGGTCCCCCTCGCACAAGTGGTCGACCGAGGCGCCACAGGCCATCACTCGACCAATGGCCTCAAGGCCAAGGGTGGCGGGCAGCAGGGGCAATTCACCGTAGCGGCCGGACAGGCGTGCGAGATCGGCGGGGTTGAGCGCGCAGGCTTCCACCTCGACCAGCACCTCCCAGGGCGAGGGTGGCCCCGGGTTCTCAACCTCGACGCAATAGGCCACGCGGGAAGGCAGGCCGAATCGATCAAAACGTATCTGTTTCAAAATAACCCCCTGCTCGTGGGAGCGTTCTTGCGCAGCTCGACCAGCAGCTCGACGGTACGGTCGATGTGCTCCCGGGTATGGGCGGCGCTGATAAAGAAACGCAGGCGTTCGGTGTTGCGCGGGACCACCGGAAAGATCATCGGAAAGGTGCAGATGTTCTGTTCGAACAGCCGGGCCGTGGCCCATACCGCTGTCTCGCCGTCGGGCATCATGATCGGCACGATTGCCGAATCATGACTCAAGCCCGTATCCAAGCCGGCTGCCCGGGCCTGGGTCCGGAAGTAGTCGGCATTGCTGATCGCCCGCCGTGCCCGTTCCGGCTCGGCGTGCATGATGCGCAGCGCTTGCAGGCCGGCGGCGGCACTGGCCGGCGCGGGCGCGGCGGTGTACAGCAACAGGCCCGGCGCGTAGTGCTTGAGGATCGCGATCAGCTCCTTGCGCCCTGCGATGTAGCCTCCCACCGTGGCGAATGCCTTGCTCATGGACGAGAAGTGGATGTCGATGTCCGCACCGTCGAGTCCGAAGTAGTCGACCACGCCGAGCCCGCGGGGGCCGATCACTCCCATCGAGTGGGCTTCATCCACCATCAGCAGGGCGTGATGGCGGCGCTTGATGTCGATCAGGCGCGGGATATCCGGAATATCCCCATCCATGCTGTAGACGCCTTCGGTCAGGATCAGCACCCGTTCGAAGTGGTGGCGGTGCTCCACCAGCAGTTGCTCCAGGGCGTCATAGTCGTTGTGGGGAAAGGTCAGGCGCCGGGCACCGCTGAGTTTGGTCCCCATGAGCATGCTGTTGTGGATCAACTCGTCGTAGATCACCAGGTCCTGGCGGCGGGCCAGATACCCCAGGGTCGCAACGTTGGCGCCATAGCCGTTGACCGCCAGCACCGCGTCCTCAACTCCCAGTGTCTGGCTGATCAGTTGCTCGAACTCGGTGAAGATCGGGATCTCGCCCATGTTGATCCTTCCCGAGCCCGCCGAAGTGCCGAACGTGTCCACGGCCTGCTTGGCGGCCTCCTGCATCCGAGGGTCGCCCAGCAAGTCCAGGTAGTTGTAGGAGGCGTAGTTGATCAGTTGCCGCCCATCCATCTCCACCTCGGCGCTGGATGCACCGAGGTGCTGGCGGAACATGTTCCATTCATAGCCCTGGGTGTTGTAGTACCACTGGGCGTTGCTGAACTCGCGCAGCTCCGGGAAGTAGGCGAAGTCGTAGTGCTCGGGGCCGACTTTGACCTTGGCTGCAGCTGCGCGCGGGGCCTGCTCCGGGCCCGCCACGTCACTGACGTTGGCGGTTCCCTGTTTACCCAGCAACCGGGCACGCAGCCGCTCGATATGCAGATGAGTGGTCATGCTTGTCGCTCCTGCGCCTGAACCGCTGTCGAGGGCTCATCGTCGAGATCATCGCTGAGTCCCATGTTGGCCAGGGCATCGTTGGCCATGCCACGAATCGTCAGGTTGTTGAGGATCTCGATCACCGAGACGCTGATCCCCAGGTTGTTTTTCAATACCACCTGAATCTCCGCCGCCATCAGTGAGTCGATACCAAACTCAAGGATCGGTCTGTCGATCGAAACCGTGTCAGTACTGGCTTCCAGTTCATCGGCGATCAACGACACGATCAGGCCTGACAGCACCGCGAAGCGTTCCGTCTCCGGCAGCGCGGCGATTTCCTCCCGCAGGCGCTCACTGGCGTCGTTGCTGGCCTCGGTGTCAGAGGCGATCAGGTCGATGAAGCGCGGTGATTGTTGGCTGAGGGTTTCGTACTGCGCCCAATCGGCCCAGCTGCTGATCAGGGAAATGCCCAGTTGGGTGATGTCCCGCCGCATTGCGCGTTCCAGCCACTGCAGTGCTTCGCGGGTCTCCATGCCGCGCAGCCCCATGTAGCGCATGAACTGCTCGAGCTTTTCATCGCGGGCAATGATGCCGGTATCGGAAATCGCGCCCCAGTTGATGCTCAGCGCCGGCAAGCCCAGTGCGCGGCGATGCCAGGTCAGCCCATCCAGGAAGCAGTTGGCGCTGACATAGGACGCTTGCTTGCTGTTGCCAATCAGCCCGGCGAAGGATGAGAACAGCACGAAATGGTCGAGCTCGATTTCCTGCGTAGCCTGGTGCAGCAACAGCGCGCTTTGTGCCTTGCTCTGCATGACCTGGAGGAAGTTCGCGGGATCGAGGTCGATGATCGCCTCGTCAATGATCACCGTGGCCAGGTGGAATACGCCGCGCAGGGGCGCAGCGCTGTCGGCGATGGTGCCCATCAGGTCGCGCACGGCGCTGGCGTCGGCCAGGTCGCAGGCCAGGGGCAGCACGTTCGCGCCTTGCTGGCGCAGCTCCTCGACAAAGGCCAGGCGCTCGGGAGTGTCGGCGCCGCTGCGCCCTGCGAGCACGATGTGTCGCGCGCCGTGATCCACCAGCCAGCGGCTGGTTTTCTGACCGAAGCCTCCGAAACCGCCCGTGACCAGGTAAGAGGCATCCGGCTTGAAGGACACCGTCTCCATGACTTGCACCTTGAGGGTGCTCCCCACTTCATCAAAGTCGATGATGACCGGGATATCGACGTTATCGGGTGCTACGAACTTTTTCGTGGCCAGATCGGCAATGGAAATGGTCAGGCTAGGTATTACCGGGCCTTGACTCTGACTGGCGCGTTCCACCGCCGTGCGCAGGGAGGCAGCGAACAGCTCCGCCCGTTGGCTGATCAATGCCAGGTCGGCGCGCACCAGGGAGGCTGCGTTGCCGGGCAGGGCAAAGGCGCGTGCAGTTTGTTCGGTGTCAATCAGCCCACCACCCAGTGCCAGCGCTTCCCAGCCGTACAGCCGATCCCAACGTGGCATCGAGCCGATGATGGCGTCAAAGCCCTTGCCGGCGGTGTGTTCGCATACGGCTGCGTCCACCGCACTGCGAGTGGCTGCGATGGCCGTGCTGGTGCTGACTGCGGCTTCGTTGTCAGGCACGTTGATCAGCACGGTCCGCACGCCGCGGCGCTGGAGTGCGGCATCTATGGCCAGGCCCAGTGGATCTGCCTCGATCAGCACACACAGGCCGGCTTCGAGGCTAGCTTGATCGATGAGGTGCTGGGCGATTGCGTCACGCACGGCTACCAGCAGCAACCGGTCTCCGCGTTGTTCATTGTTCAGCGATGTCAGGTGGAATGCTGATCGCGGGCCGCGCAGGTGGCTGGTGAACGTGGAGGGGGCGAGACCATAGACCCGTTGGCCAGGATGCAGATCGGCGATATCGGCCCCGGTACGGGTCACGGTGGCGAGCACCTCGATATAGTTCTGGCCGGAGGGTGGTTGGCCTGCTGCCTGCAGGTCGTGTTTGGATACCACCACGCGTTGGACCTTCAGCTCGATCTCATCTGCGCCCAGAGGGCCGCGCGGGGTTTCAATGAGCTTCACGCTGCCAAGGCTGTTGTCGTCCTCATCGGGACGGACCAGGACCGCCATATCCATGCTGGCCAGAGCTACATCCTCCACCAGGGCGTCCGCCAACCACGGCTGGACTTCAAGCCGGCTGCTGAAGCGCCGACCATGGCGAATGGCGACTTCATCCTGCGGGGCATCGCAGATCAACTCACGAAGACAGGCGTTGATGTCCGCAGCGGATGGCGTAGCGGGCAGGTCGACGCTGCTGAAGCGCACGCCTTCGATTTCGTTGAAGGCGACCCGGGCAAAGCCGGCCAAAGCGGTTTGCGCCGGTTGCACCGGTGCGTCGTTGTCCATGATCTTGAAGGCGTTGTGGGTGATCACATAGGCCCGGGGTCGGTGTTCGAGCTCAAGCCTGGCCAGGCAGCGGGAGACCTCAATCATGAATAGCAGGGCCTGGGCGCCGATTGGATCCTGGCTGTCCAGACGGGCCTGGGCGCCGTGGACGAAGACCACGCCGGCCAATGGGCCCATGCGCCCCAGCGCTTGCTCGATGGCGGCTGACTCGAGGGGAACGCTGATCTCCAGGCCATCGGCCCGTTCCTGGGGACCGGTACGCAGCCGGGCACTGACCGAGACATTGGCGTTGTGGAAGTCCTCGACGATACGGGTGGCCAGGTCGCGGGAACTATCGTCCTCGACGATCAGCCAGTTACCCAGTCGCTTCGGTTCGGGCGGGTTCCCGGCATCTGCCCATTCATAGCGGGCCATTTGCAGTTTGATCGGGTCACCGAACTTGTCGGTGCGCCCTGACGCGCTGGGCACAGCGGTGACGCGCATCCCCCTGATCTCTGCAACGACCACGCCATGTTCATCGGTGATGGTCAGGTCGGACTCAACGTAGGCAGCAGTCGAACTTGCCCGAACCGCCTTGCACCAGCAACGCGCGGGCAAGGTGGGGGCGAGCAGGCGCAGCTCGCGAAAACCGGTGGGCAGATAGGTGGTGTCGCTGTCTTCCAGCAGACCGACCAGTGACTGGAAACAGGCATCCAGAACGGTCGGATGGGCATGGTAGCCCTGGTTCGAGAGTTCGCTTGAGCACTCGATGAAGGTCAGAGCCCGACCGGACTTGGCATCAGCGCGGATCGAGCGGATGGTCTGGAACATCGGCCCGTACTGTAGGCCGATGCGCGACAGCTCGCGATAAAAGACCTTGAGGTCCCATTCGCTATCGAACGAGGCTTTGAACTCGGCAATGTCAATGGATTGGGGCTCGACCGTGGCCAGTGGGTCCACTCGACCGACAGCGTGGACCTGCCCCTCGCCAATGCTGCCACTCTCGATACTGTGGAGAGTTACCCGACCGCTGTCGCGGGAGTAGGTGGACACATAGTCCAGGGCATTGTTGCTGGAAATCACCAGTGGCGCGCGGATTTCCAGGTCTGAGAGGCGCAGGCCTTGATTGTCCGGGTACAGCGCGGCAGCGGCTTCCAACAGGGTTTCGACATAGCCTGCCGCAGGCATGATCGAGACCCCCGAAACCACGTGTTCCTTCAGGTAGGCCAGTGCCTGGTGCCCCAAGTCATTGAGCCACACATCGTTGGCCGGATAGTGGCGGACACCGAGCATGGGCACTTGGGTCGAAGCGACGCGCATGTAGGTCGAACGCTCACTTTCGAGCCAGAGGTGTTCACGCTGCCAGGGGTAATTAGGCAGGTCGGTGAAGCGGCCGCGGCCATTGAATGGCTGCCAGTCGATTTCGCAGCCACTGGCGAACACCTGGGCGGCCACACGCTGCATGCGCAGTTGTTCCGGCTCTTCGCGACGCAGGGTCTCGACCAGGCGGATTTCCTTGGCCTGGACCTTGGCGCAATCGCGCAGTGCACCTGCCAGGACCGGGTGCGGGCCGATCTCGATGAAGGTGACGTAGTCATCGTCGAGCAAGGTCTGGATCGCCTGGTAGAAATGCACTGGTTGCCGCACGTTGTGCTGCCAGTAGTCGGTTCCGTATTGTCCCAGGCTGGCGTAGCACCCGGTCACGGTCGAGACCAGTGGGACAGAGGGCTTGCAGGCGCTGATGGAGCGCAGCGCAGCGGTCAGCTCATCCAGGATCGGCGTCATCAGGTAGCTGTGATAGGGCACTTCGACCGTCAGCAGCCGGTTGAAGATTTCCTGGGTTTCCAGTGTCTGGGCCAGGGTTTCAATGGCCGCTGTTTCCCCCGACAGGGTCAGCATGTTTGGCCCGTTGACCGCCGCGACTTCGATACGGCCTTCGTAGCCGGCCAGGAATGCTTGCGCCTCTTTCTGGCCGACGCCCACCGCCAGCATGCTGCCGGTTCCTGCGGTGGTCGCTTGCAGCCGGCTGCGCTCATGGATAACGCGCACCGCATCGTCCAGGGATAACGCGCCACTCACGCAAGCCGCGGTGACCTCGCCTACGCTGTGGCCGACGATGGCCCCGGGCTTGACCCCGGCGGCAGACAACATCGCCGCCAGCCCCCACTGAATCATGAAGTTCGCCGGTTGCGCGAAGGCCGTCTGTGTAATGCGTGACTCACCCTTGCTCTTGAGCATTTCGGCAACGATCGAGAACCCGGAGACGTTCTGGAACAGTCGGTCGGCTGTATCCACCGCGTCGCGATAGACCGGCTCGCTGCGATACAGCTCCTGGCCCATTCCCCACCACTGTGGCCCCATCCCGGTGAAGACCCAGACCGGCAGGGGTTTGCCCAGGGCTGTACGGCGACTGGTGATGACCTGATCGCAATGCCCGTGCTGCCAATACTCGCTGAGCGCTTGATGCAACTGCTCCCGATCCCGGCCGATGGCCACGGCCCGGTGATTGAGGGGGGCACGGTGAAACGCGGCGGAGTGCAGGATGTCGTCCAGCTCGACGTTGCTCGCCTGCAGACGCTCGCTGTAGCGGTGGGAAAGCTCCTTGAGTGCTCCGGGGCTGCGCGCGGAGAAGGGCAGGTACAGCGGCGCGTCTTGGCTGCGAGCCGCAGAGGTAACGGTGGCCGGCTCAGTGTCTGGCGCGGAGCGCAGCACCACGTGGGCATTGGTGCCGCCAAAACCGAACGAGTTGACGCCTACCAGAAATGCTTCGCCCGGTTTGGCCAGTTGAATGGGCCCAGCGGCCAGTTGGATCCCCCATTCTTCGAAGGGAATGTCGGGGTTGGGCGTTTCCAGGTTGCCCAGTTCGAAGGCTTCGCGATGTTGCAGGGTCAGCACCGCCTTGATCAGACTGGCAATACCGGCGCCGGCCTCAAGGTGGCCGATGTTGCTTTTGATCGAACCCAGGACCACACGGTCGCCGCCGGTGCGGCCCTTGCCATAGACCGAACCGATGGAGCGCGCCTCGATCGGGTCGCCTGCCGCGGTCCCGGTACCGTGGCATTCGACATAACGCACCTGGGCCGGATCAATGTCGAAACGCGTGCAAATGTCCTGGATCAAGGCACCCTGCGCTTCAGCGCTGGGCATCGAGATGCCCGGGGTGCGCCCGTCGGAGTTGACGCCGGCGCCCTCGACCGTGGCCAGGATCGTGTCGCCATCGAGCAACGCTTGCTCAAGGGCCTTGACGATCACCACGCCACCGCCTTCGCCGCGCCCGTAACCATCGCCACGGGCGTCGAATGACTTGCACTGTCCATCGCGGGAGAGGAAGTGGCCCTTGCACATGCCAATGGGGTACTCGGGGCGCGTCATGATGTTGGCCCCGCCTACCACCGCCATGTCGCACTCGCCGGACCAGATATCGTTGCAGGCATAGCTGAATGCGACGAGCGAAGAGGAACAGGCGGTGTCGATCGACAGGCTTGGGCCGCGCAGGTTGAATGCGTGGGACAACCGGTTGGCCAGCATCGTCATCATCATCCCGCTGGGGGTGTTGGCGTTCTGTCGGGTGCGGTTGGCGAAGTGGGTCATGGTGATCATTTGGTCCAACATGAAACCGCCGACATAGACGCCGACTTTACGACCCGAATGTGCCGGCAAGTCCAGGCCGGCGTTCTCGAAAGCTTCCCATGTTAGTTCAAGTAACAAACGTTGCTGTGGGTCAATGTTTTCCGCAACACTTGCTGGTAAGTCAAAGAACTCAGCATCCATTGAGCGAATATCGTGTTGTAGGAAGTTTCCTTTTTCTACGTAGGCCTTACCTTTTGAGGCCTCATCGCTAGAGTAGTAGCGTGCCATGTCCCAACGCTCTTCAGGGACCGCTCCCGCGGTAACGCGGCGCTCTCTGAGTGCGCCAAGCAATTTGTCTAAGTTATTGATATTTCCGGGTAAATTGCAAGACATCCCTACGATGGCGATCTTTCTCATGATCTAAGTTGTCCTTAACTATTTATTTGATTTCGATTTTAAAGTGGTAAGTTTCTCTACTAGTTGAGTGATGTTGAACTTACCTGGGCGTAAACCTAGCACAGGATTTTTTTTGTAAATTCTGAATTGATATTTTAAGAAAAATCTTGGTGGTGTGTAGGAAATATACTTGCTGTTTTGTAGTTGTGATCTTGCAAGAAATAAATAGAGTCGAATGTTCTACATGGCTGAGTAGTATCGATTTTCCAGGGCCTGAGGCGCACTTGAGCGTCGGGGGCCGAGCAGGGAGCTGGAGCCGGAGCTGGCGAAGGGATCAAGACGGGGGAGGGGACTCGTCAGCAGTCTTGCCCGTGAACGGGCGCATTCGAGGCGGGGGCAGCTACAGATTTATCAGTGCGGCAGTGCTGCTTTGCCGGGCACGGTCAGCTTTCGCTGACCGTGGTTTTTGTCGTCTCAGAGATTGCGGGTCAGGCCAAAACGCTTCATCAACCCCTTCTCCAGCAGACCCTTGGGCAGCAGGTTGGCCAGCAGCGGCAAGGCGCGGCTGCCATTGCCCAGGCGTACCAGGCGTGGCGGATTGTCCTGCTGCACGGCCTTGAGCAAGCCGGCGGCGAATTCTCTGGCTGGGGTCGGCTTGTCCTGGGAGGCCTTGGCCCGGGAGCGGATGCCCTCGCGCAGCGGCCACCAGGGCGAATGTTCGTTGAGCAGCTGTTCGGCTTCATGCCCGGCGTTCTTGGCGAAGCTTGAAGCAATGGCCCCGGGCTGCACTTCCATGACGCGGATGCCGAACGGCGATAGTTCCATGCGCAGGGCATCGCTCAAGGCGTGCACTGCGGCTTTCGAGGCGCAGTAGGCACCGGCAAAAGGCGTCACCAGCACCCCGGACACACTGCCGATGTTCACCACCAGGCCGCGGCTGCGGCGCAGCACCGGGAACATCGCCCGAGTCACCCCGACCACCGAGAACACATTGGTTTCGAACTGGCGTTGCATCGCTTCCACGCCACCATCGAGCAACGGGCCCATGGCGCCGTAGCCGGCGTTGTTGATCAGCACATCGAGGCCGCCGTACTGCTGGTTGATCTCCTCGCTCAAGGCGCCCAAGGCCGGGCCGTCATTGACGTCCAGTTGCACGGCCTTGAAACCGGCCGCTTGCAGGGCAGAGACGTCCTCGGCCTTGCGGGCGGTGGCGAGCACGGTGAAACCGGCGCCCTTGAAGGTGTCCGCCAGGGCGCGGCCGATGCCGCTGGAACAACCGGTGATCAACGCTACGGGCATGGCGCGGTCCTTGTGCTGGGTGAGGGAGGGGGTGAATCAGTCGGAGAAACTACCCTGTAAACGCTCGGCGCGAAACTCCAGGGTTTGCGGGCGATAGCCGGGGCGCAGCGGCGGCAGGGGCAAGCAGTCCTGCCAGTTGGCGCCGGCCTGCAACTCGCCGGGGCCACGGTAGCGCGGGGCACTGTACTGGTTGTCGGCGAGGTTGACCGTATCCCCCGGGGCATAGGCGGCGACCCGCCAGCGCAATTCCACCAGGGGCACCTTGTTGCCGTTGTTCAGCTTGACCTGCAATGGACGGTCGGCGGGGCAGTGCTCCGGGGCGTAGCTCAGGCGCAACTCCAGGCGCGCCAGTTGCTGGGCTTCGCGGTTGTCCAGCCAGACCACCCAGCAGGCCACCAGGGCCAGGCCGAAAGCGGCAGCCAGGGACACGGGAAGGGCTTTGGCGGGGTAGCGCAGAAGCAGGATCAGCCAGGTGATGACCAGCAGAACGCCGATGAACATGACGCGAGCCTCGGGGAAAAGGAGGGGACATCCTACCTAAGCGTAGGTGGGGTTGGCGATGGAGGGTGGCCAGGGTGTGTTTTAGCCCAACGTTCTGGACGTAAAATTATTGTGGATAATATAAGGTCTGTTATTGGTGTTTTTTAACTATAATGGAT
Source organism: Pseudomonas sp. GW822-FHT06D10 (assembly GCF_058799535.1). Lineage (NCBI taxonomy): Bacteria > Pseudomonadati > Pseudomonadota > Gammaproteobacteria > Pseudomonadales > Pseudomonadaceae > Pseudomonas > Pseudomonas sp. GW822-FHT06D10. The sequence continues at coordinate 339,072 of NZ_JBXALN010000002.1, forward strand.
CCTATGTTGTCCATAGTTTGGCGAAATATCCAACAGGCCGGAGGCAGGCGCAGCGTCATGTCCCTTACTCGTTTCATGTACACCCCGTCCGAGATCACGGCCGAGATCGGAAAAAACGCACAGGCCCTCAGGTTGTCAAAAAACCTGTCGCGCAAAACCCTGGCCGAAAAATCCGGGGTGCCCGCCTCGACCATCAAGCGTTTCGAGCTGCAGGGGGCCATCTCCCTTGAGTCGATGGTGCTGATTGCGGCGGCTTTGGATGAACTCGATCCGTTGCTCAAGTTGTTCAAGCCACCTTCGCCAAACACGCTGTTTGAGCTGCAAAACTCAAAACGCCAGAGGGGCACCCGATGACTGGACGAGGCACCAGGAAATACCAGCCGATCGAGCAATTGGGCGTCTTCATGCATGGGCGGCAGGTGGGGGTGCTGAGCTGGAATCGCCAGGGCTGCTACTTCACCTACGCCAGGGACTGGTTGAGCCGGGGCTTCAATCTGTCGCCGCAACTGACCTTCGACGAGAAGCCGCAGCAACCCGATAGCCAAGTGTTCCTGGGCATTCATGGAGCCTTCGCCGATTCCCTTCCCGATGGTTGGGGCTTGCTGCTGATGAAGCGTTTTTTCACGGCGGAGTATGGATCGCGGGTCGCCAATGGCCTGACTCAACTCGATCGGCTTGCCTACATTGGCAACCGTGGGATGGGCGCCTTGGAGTATTACCCCATGACGGAAAAAGTGCAGCGCGAACCCATCAGCCTTTCACTGCTGTACCAGGCTTCGGTCCAGGTCCAGGTGGGGGAAACGGTTGAAGTCCTGAAGGCACTGCGGATTGCCGGTGGCTCGCCAGGTGGCGCCAGGCCCAAGGCAGCCGTTGCCCTTTCGCCGGACCTGTCCCATGTGGTTTCGGCCTTTGAACCCTTGCCGGAGGGCTACGCGCACTGGATCGTGAAGTTCAGGGCCCTGCAGGAACCCTGGTCCATGGGCGCTATTGAATATGCCTACGCCCGCATGGCCCGTGCCGCCGGGGTCGATATGGCCCATTGCGAGCTGATCACCGTGCCCTCGGAGCAGGGGTGGAACGAACGCTTCTTTGCCTCCCGGCGCTTTGATCGCCAGCACAACGAGAAAGTCCACATGATGACCGCCGCCGGGATTCTGCATGCGGACTTCAGAGTTCCAGGCCTGGACTACAAGGACTTGCTGCGCCTGACCTTTGCGCTGACCAAGAGTGCCAAGGAAGTGGAGAAAATGGCCCGGCTCATGGTGTTCAACGGCCTGGCGCACAACTACGACGATCACGCGAAGAACTTCGCTTTTCTCTACGAAGAGGGGCAGGGCGGCCTGGAGGGGCAGTGGGTTCTCGCACCCGCGTATGACCTGACCTTCTCCACCGGCATGGGCGAGCACACCACCGCGTTCGACGGCCAGGGGCGTCCGTCCCGCAAGGCAATCAGGCGCTTGTGCGCGGACTACAAGTTTCTCAAGCCGGATGACTACATCGACCAGACGCTGGAGGCGCTGGGCAATTGGAAAACGCTGTTTGCCGAACTGGGTATTCTGCAGGCCGATGGGCAGGAGATCTTTGAAACGCTTGAAGATGTTCATGCCAATCTTTAGCGCCGCGACCAGGGCTGAAATGGGTGTAGTAACGATGCACAGGTCAGCTCCTTGTAGCCGCTGCCGCAGGCTGCGAACGACCGCGCAGCGGGCGCAGGGGGCTCAAGACCGCTGAAGGTCCTTCGGCCCTTTTCGCAGCCTGCGGCAGCGGCTACAAAAAAATCCCCCTGTCCAACCGCCTGCGGATAGGGGACGCAGGCGCCTGGAAGGGGGTTGAAAGGACTCGCTGATAACGGCGCTTTGCCTTTGCTCGCAGCTTGCCGCTTGAAGCCTGTCGCTGTTACTGGGCGATGGTCTTCACCGAGACGCCACGTTCCACCGGGGTGGAGCGGCCGTAGATATCTTCAAAGCGCTCGATATCGTCTTCGCCCAGGTAGCTACCCGATTGCACTTCGATGATCTCCAGCGGGATCTTGCCCGGGTTGCGCAGGCGGTGCACCGAGGCAATCGGGATGTAGGTGGACTGGTTCTCGGTGAGCAGGAACACGTTCTCGTCACAGGTGACTTCGGCGGTGCCGCTGACCACGATCCAGTGTTCGGCGCGGTGGTGGTGCATCTGCAGCGACAGGCAGGCCCCCGGCTTGACCGAGATGTGCTTGACCTGGAAACGCCCGCCCATGTCCACCGAGTCGTAGGAGCCCCACGGACGGTAGACCTCGCAGTGGTTCTGGGTCTCGCTGCGGCCCTGTTCGTTGAGGGTGTTGACCATCTGTTTCACCCCTTGGACCTTGTCCTTGTGGGCGATCATCATGGCGTCCTTGGTTTCCACCACGACGATGTTTTCAAGGCCGATCACCGACACCAGCTTGCCGTTGCCGTGGATCATGCAGTTCTTGCTGTCCTGGATCACCACATCGCCTTTGCTGACGTTGCCGTTGGCGTCTTTTTCATGCACGTCCCACAGCGACGACCAGCAGCCGACATCGCTCCAGCCAGCGGTCAGGGGCACCACGCAGGCGCGCTGGGTCTTCTCCATCACCGCGTAGTCGATGGAGTTGTCCGGGCAGCAGGCGAAGGTGGCTTCGTCGATGGTCACGGTGTCCGGGTCTTGCTGGCTGCGTTCCAGGGTCAAGAGGCAGGTGTCGTAGATGTCCGGGTCGTGTTTCTTCAGCTCTTCGAGGAAGCGGCTGGCGCGGAACAGGAACATGCCGCTGTTCCAGAAATAGCCGCCGGCCTGGACAAACTCGGTGGCGCGTTTTTCGTCGGGTTTTTCGACGAAGTGCGAGACCCGGCTGACCCCCTCCGGGAGCAGCGCATCGTTGGTGGACTTGATGTAGCCGTAGCCGGTTTCCGGCTTGGTTGCCGGGACCCCGAACAGCACCATTTCGCCACGCTCGGCGGCCACGGTGGCCAGGGCCAGGGCGCGTTGCAGGGCTTTCTGGTCGTCCAGGACGTGGTCGGCGGGCAGTACCAGCATCAGCTCGTCGCGGCCTTCGTTGACCAGCATCATCGCGGTCAGGGCCACGGCCGGGGCGGTGTTGCGCCCGAAGGGCTCCATGAGGATGCGTTGGGATTCGAGCTTACGCGCCGCCAGTTGCTCGTTGACGATAAAGCGGTGGTCCTTGTTGCAGACCACGATGGGGGTATCCATGCCTTCGAACACCAGCCGCTCCAGGGTCTGCTGGAACAAAGTGTGTTCGCCGGTCAGGGCGAGGAACTGCTTGGGGAATTGCTTGCGCGAAAGCGGCCAAAGACGTGAGCCGCTACCACCTGACAAGATCACCGGAATCATGTTGTTACTCCTTCAAACATCGTATGGGTTAGAGCTACTGCGTTCTGTCGTTTCACTCTTGTTTTTGTTGCGTGCCCGGATGCTCGCCGCGCCCCTGTGTAGGAGCTGGCTTGCCAGCGAAGGCGTCCTCAAGGGCCCCTTCGCCGGCAAGCCGGCTCCTACAGGGGGACGGGAAAGGCATCCGGAAATTCATTAGCGGGTGGAAACCGGGCGCTTGACCCAGACCGGCGACAGGTTGCTGCCGTTGCCGGTGACGTAGAGCACCGCTGCTTCGCCGCGCTCCAGGGCCACGGGCTTGAGGTCGCTGACCTTTTTCTCGCCGTCATACAGAGCGAAGCTGACCTTCACCGGGTTGATTTCGCGCTCGCCGCGGCCTTTGGCGGCCACGGCCTTGACCACGTCGGTCTTGCCGTCGGCGGTCTTCAGGGTCAGGGCCTGGTCGCTGAGGTTCTGCACCCGCACCAGGGATTTCTGCTTGTTCTTGAACGGTGGTTCTTCGATCAGTTGCGGCTGGCCGCTGGCGTTGTTGACCAGGGTGTAATAGTGATCGGCGGCCAGTTTCACCGGCACGCTCTGGCTGCCCACCTTGGCGGTGTAGTCGCCGCCGGGCATGAAGCTGAAGTCGCTGCTGGCCAGGGGCGCGACGTCATTGACGTTGGTGCTGCCCACCGTGGCGCTGACTTCGCTGTTGCTGGCGTTGTACAGGCGCACGAAGGTCGAGCCCTTGGGCGCGGTGGGGCCGTACAGGGCGGCATCGCCACCGGCGAATACCGGAGCTGATAGCAGGCCCAGGCCCGCGGCCAATACGGCAGCTTTCAGGGATTTGGCAGCGAGACGACGAGGAGTAGTAGTGAAAGTCATGAGTGTTACCTCTTTTCAGTTTTGCGCCCGGTCGGGCGTCTCGGATTTGTTGAGTACAGCTACGTTCTGTTGGCGAGCACCGGCTTGCTTGAGCTCTGCGACCCACTGCGGGTCGGCGTCGCCGATTTCGTTGTTCACAGGCAGATAGCGTTCAGGGAATTCCCAGATCAGCACCTGGGGCGGGTTGTTCTTGAAGTCGTCGCTTTTCAGGTAGCTGAGCATCGGCAGGATCGGGCCGTGGCCGTCTTCGGCGTAGCTCAGCACGTCGCTGTGCAGGGCCTGTTTCAGGGCGCCGACGAAGTTCCAGCTGGGGTTGGCGCTGTAGCTGGTGCCCACCAGGGTCACTGGCACTTCGCGGTCGGCAAACAGCGCGTCGTCGGCGGCCGGCTGCTCTTCGCTGGCCCGGGTCACGCGCTTTTGCAGGGGCTCTTCGGCCGGCATCAGGTTTTCGAACAGCGGGTCCAGGGGCAGGAAGCGGCGCAGGTCGCCCTTGTGTTCCACGGTCTCTTCGGTCTCGGTGACGAAGCGTTGTGGCTGACCGCTGAGCGGGGTCTTGGCGGCGATGGTCAGGGCCAGTTGGCGGGCGACGATCTCGGCGCCGGCGGGGGTCCAGTGGGTGTCGGTGCGCAGGAACACTTGCTGGCCCTGTTGCTTGGCCTGTTGCAGGGGGCCCAGCAGGTCGGGGGCAAGGATCTTGTCGGCGGCGACCCGGGAGTGGAAGTCCTGGTAGAGGTTGGCGTGGATGCGCGCCGGGCGCACTTCGTCCATGTGTTCCGGGTACAGGCGCACCTTGGCCGGAACGATCGCCATCACCAGCTTCACCCCGTGCTCCTTGAGGATCTGGCGCACGCCTTCCACCAGGGCGTAGTTGCCCTGCAGGTTGAGCTCCTCGTTGACCACGGGGTTGAACTCTTCATCGCTGTACAGCCACTGGTCACGGCCCAGCACCACTCCCGGGCGCCCTTCGTTGAACAGCTTGAAGTCCAGGGCGGCCCAGAGGTTGGTGCCCAGGCGCTTGATCGGGAACTGGTCGTCGTAGTGGGTTTCCACCGCCTTGGCCCAGCGCCCGTTGAGCACGGTGGCGTCGTTGTTGGTACTGAAACCGAAGAAGCTGCGCGCCGACCACAACCCCAGCACCAGCAGAGTCAGCAGGAACAGGGCGATGTAGAACACACGTAATGAGCGGGTCATGGGCAGATCCCTCAGAACTGGAAGTAAAGGAACGGCGAGAAGCTTTGCGCCGAGAGTTTGAGAATCGAGGCAATGAACAGCAGCAGCACCAGGGCGCGCATGGCGTAGCGCGACCAGTCGGCAGTCCAGTAGGCCGGCTGCACCTGGGCCTCGGTGCCGACGATGTAGCCCGGCTGGTGAATGCTGCCGGGGTTGTCCCCGGGCACCGCCTTGATCAGGCCGGGCTGGGCGCTGGCCGGGCCGTCGGCGGCGGTAGTGACCTCGGGCTTGGCCTTGACCGGCGCCGGGTTGCGGTACAGGTCACGCAGGCCGAAGAACGCCAGGGTGGCGTAGGCCAGGATCAGGGTCGCCACTTGCAGGCCGGTGAGGCTGGCGCGGTTGAGTTCCGACAGCGACCAGTCGCCAAAGCTGAACATCGCGCCGTACATGCGGCCTGCTACGTGCAGGTTCTCGGCGCGGAAGATCACCCAGCCCATCACCACCAGCAGGAAGGTCAGGGCCCAGCGCACCGGGTTCAGGCTGCGCGGCGTGGTGTTGATGCCCAGGGCCTTTTCGATGGCCAGCCACATGCCGTGCCAGGCGCCCCAGACGATGTAGGTGAAGTTGGCGCCGTGCCACAGGCCGCCCAGGAGCATGGTCAGGAACAGGTTGCGGTAGGTGATCAGGGTGCCTTTGCGGTTGCCCCCCAGGGTGATGTACAGGTAGTCCCGCAGCCAGGTGGAAAGGCTGATGTGCCAGCGCCGCCAGAACTCGGTGATCGACTGGCTGATGTAGGGCTGCTTGAAGTTTTCCATGAAGCGAAAACCCATCATCAAGCCCAGGCCGATGGCCATGTCGCTGTAGCCGGAGAAGTCGAAGTACAGCTGCGCGGTGTAGGCCAGGGCGCCGAGCCAGGCATCGCCCGTGGTGGGGTTGTGCAGGGCGAAGCAGTGGTCGGCGACCACCGCCAGGGTGTCGGCGATGAACACCTTCTTGATGAAGCCCTGCATGAACCGCGTGCAGCCTTCGGAGAACTTGTCCAGGGTGTGGGTGCGGTTGTTGAACTGGTCCGCCAGGTCACGAAAGCGCAGCACGGGGCCGGCGATCAGGTGCGGGAAGATCGCCACGAACGCTGCGAAGTCGATTAGGTTGCGGGTGGCCGGGGTGTCGCCGCGGTAGACGTCGATGATGTAGCTGATGGACTCGAAGATGTAGAACGAGATACCGATCGGCAGCAGCACGTGGGTCAGGATGAACGGCTCAAGCCCCATGGAGGTCATGATGGCGTTGATGCTGTCGACGCCGAAGTTGGCGTACTTGAAGTAGCCGAGGATGCACAGGTCCACCGCCACCCCCAGCAGCAGCCAGCGCTGGGCGGGTTTGGTCCTGACACCGGCGGCGCCGACTTTCAGGCCGATCCAGTAGTTCCACAGGGTGACCCCGGCGAACAGCGCCAGGAAGTCCACGCGCCACCAGGCATAGAACACATAGCTGGCGATCAGCAGCAGCAAGTTGCGATAGCGTTGCCCGCTCAAGTAGTACAAGCCGAGAAAGATCGGCAGGAACAGGAACAGGAACACATTGGATGAGAAAACCATCCCGATCTCTCCATGTTTAACCAATAGTCAGAGGCCGGAGCCCCCCCAAACCCCCCACTGAAAAAACGTGGGAGGCGTACTGCATTCATGACGCTCTCTGTAGCCGCTGCCGAGGCACGAGGCTGCGATGGGCTGCGAAGCGGCCCCTGGGGGCGGTCCTGCGGACCGCGTCGCAGCCTCGTACCTCGGCAGCGGCTACAGGTTCAGGTGCTACGGGTTTGTGCTGCCCTTTTCATGGGCCGGGTCGTAGACCTTGGTCAGGTCGCCACCCAGGCGGAAAGTCTTGAACGGCTGCATCTTGTGCTTGCGCTCCAATGTCTCCGGGGCGCAGGTGTAGAGGCTGCAGTAGGGTTCCAGCCAGGCGAATTTCGAGTCGACCTTGAGGTCGGTCATGTCCTGCTGCTTGCCGTTCTTCTTTTCGAAGGTGTCCGGGTCCTTGACCCCGGCCAGCACCCGCTCGCCCAGGCGCTTGAGGGCGCTGTTGTTCTCCTGGCGCAGGTCGACGCCGTTGACCTGGGCGAAGCTGGCGATCATTGCCAGCGGCGGCAGGGCGTAGTTGTGGTAGGCCAGGGCCCGCTGCTGGCGCTTGAGTTCGTTGGGCAAGAAGCCGTCGGCATCGACCTGGTTGGCGCCGACCTTGTATTCCTTGACCGCCCAGTCGAACAGGTCGCGGCGGTTGGTGGCCACGGCGGTGGCCATCACCGACCAGGCGGCCCAGTAGGAGTGGTTGTTGGTCTTGTCCAGGGGCAGGTTGTCCCAGTCGCTGACCACCTGGTCGGCCATCTTGCTGAACCAGGCCTCGATCTTCTGTGCCTGTTCCTGGTGGGTGGCCAGGGGGTGGGAGTCGGAGAACTTCAGCCGCAGGTAGGCCGAGGCCATGCTGCCCAGGGCCCATTTGCGCATGGACTTGCCGGTGTGGTTGAAGTCCTTGGACATCAGCGCATCGGCCTGGGCCCAGGCGCTGAGCCAGGCGAGGGTGCAGTCCAGCTGTTCAGCACGGCCATCGCGCATGAACTGCATGACCCGCTTGCTGGTGCCGCGCTCGATCTTGGTGATGTCCGCGGTGGTGTCACGAAAGGCCTGTTCGGACTGCACGTTGAGGGTCGCCCGGGCCTTGTCCGAGCCTTCGTACTTGCTGCGAAACTGCAGGGCGCCGGTGTAGGGCGCCGGCATGGCGTCGCAGCCCTCGCTGTTGTCGCCGCTCTTGAACTTGTCCACCGGGGCGTAATAGCCCTGGGGCGGGCGCAGCGGCGCGGCGGCCTGGGCGCTGCCGGTGACGATGGCCAGCCCCAGCAGGCTGGGTATCAACAAGCGTTTCAAGTCTGTGCTTTGCATAGGTAACCTCATTGCCCGATCTGCGCGGTGCGTTGCTCGGCGCTCGGGAATACGTTGCGTTTGCAAATTTTCGCTTCGACCTTCTGCCCCGCAGTGCCCGCTTCCGGGCCCTGGATCTCGACCGCCAGCAGGTTCTGCGAGGCCCAGTCTTCGTCGGTGCGCAGTTCGAAGGCGAAGCGCCCGTCGGTGTCGGACGTTTCCGGTTTTTCGATCTTGATGTCCTCGTGGCGCCCGTTCATGTACCAGAGGGTGGCTTGCAGGGTTTTCACCGAGGTGTCGGCGAAGCGGATGTCGACCTGATGACCGCTGTTGCGCAGGTCCATGTTCTTGCTGTTGACCAGCAATTCGTTCTTGCCGGGCTTGAGGGTGGTGCTGCCGGTCATCTGCGCGTCCTTGCCCTCGCAGCCGTTGTCCAGCAGGGCCATCATCTGCCGGTAGATGGTTTCCTGGTCCAGGCGGTACAGCGGCGAGAATTCCCAGATGAGGATTTTCGGCGGGCTCTTCTGGAACTCGTCGCTGCCCAGGTACTGCAGCATCGAGCCTTCCAGGCCGCCGCCGGGGAAGGCGACGTTGAGGATGTCGGCACCGATGGCCTCTTCCAGGAAGCCGGCGAAGTTGTAGTTCTTGCCACTGTGGCTGGTGCCCACGAGGGTGATCTGCGGGTTGCCGGAGTCGCCGAACAGGTCGCCGTCGCCAGCCTCGCCCTTGGGCTCGGTGGTGAACTGGTCCATGTACTGGATGGCGTAGCTGGTGCCGCACAACTGGCCGGCCATGTTGTGCAGGGTGCCGGTCTTGCCCATGCGCCCGGACTTGTGGGTTTCGAATTCACGCCGTGGAATGTCGGCAAAGGCCGGCAACTGCTTGACCTTGTCGGCGACGATCTTCGCCGTGCGCTGGGCGCCATAAGGGGTCCAGTGCTGGTCGCCGCGGAAGTAGAAGTCGTGGGCCGGCAGGGTATCGGGCAGTTGTTCGTTGGTCAGCGGCGAGAGGTCCGGCACCACGTAGCCCATCTGCGCGAAGCGCCCGAGCATGGCCTTGTAGTTGCTCAGCGCCTTGTCATAGTCGAAACGGGCTTTCTCCGCCGGGTTGAGCTTGTTGCGGTTCACCAGGCCGCGGGTCGGCTGATAGACCACCACCAGTTCCACGCCCTTGCTCTTGAAGGCTTCGTGCAACTGCTTGAGGCGGCGGTAGCCTTCGGGAGTGGTGTTGAACTCGGTGCGCAAATCTTCCTGGGTACGGAACAGCCAGTCGCCCTGGGCTTGCACCAGGGTGGTGAAGTTCTGCTGGTAGCGGGTCACGTAGTTCTTTGCGTCGTGGGCGGCCGGGCACAGGTTGCAGCACGGCTCGGCCTTGAAGTTCGGCGCGGCGCTTGTGGTGCTGGTTTCGTCGGCACGGGCGCCGGCGCTGGCGGCGAGAATCCCCGCGGTCAGGGCCGACAGGCCCAGGAGTTTGATCCAGTGTGGGTGCATGAAAGTCATCCTCAATCCCGCAATTCGGTCTGGCGTTCGACGGGGTCGATCAACACGGCTTTCTGCTGGCGCACCAGCAGGTCGAGAATTTCATCCTGGCGGTCGCCCAGGACCCCGGAGAAGCTGATGCCGCTGCTTTTGGTCGGCGCCAGCATGGAGACCCGGTACAGCTCCACGCTCAAGGGGGAGTCGATGGACATCGGCCCGCTGCCGTTGGCGGCCAGCTCGCCGCCGACCACGATCAGCGAGACCTGGGCGTCGAACGGGTCGAGCTTGATGTCGCGGTCGGTGTCGGAAAGGTCCTTGATGTGGCCGTAGACCCCGGTCAGGCCGTTGGCCATGGCGATGTTTTCGTACAGGCGGATGTTCACGCTGTTGCGAATGCGGATGCCGTGGCGGCGGTTGCTGATCACCTTGTTGCCGTAGATCAGGTTGTCGGCACTCTCGTAGAGGGTGATGCCGTCGGTGTGGTTGCGGTAGATCTCGTTGTAGGCGATCAGGTTGTTGACGCTGTTACGGTCGATCACCAGCCCGGAGAGGTGGTTGTCGTAGCTGCGGTTGTTGAAGATGAAGCTGTCGTTCACTTCCCGGGAAATGATGATGCCGTGCTTCTTCTTGGTGCCGTGGACGGTGTTGTCGGCAATGATCAGGCCATGGGAGCGGTCGTGGGGGTCGATGCCGTAGACGATGTTGTCCTTGTAGGTGTTGCCCTTGAGCACGAAGTCCCGGGTCTCGTAGCAGTAGAAGCCGTACCACATGTCCGAGAACGTCGAGCCGACGATCCAGCCGGTGGGCTCGGGGCGCTTGAGGACCTTGGCCATGTTCGGCGTGTACTGGGAAATACTCACCCCGTAGGACTTGGAGTTGGCGTAGCCGAAGCTGGCCATCGTGCTGTTGACGATGTAAGTCTCGGTGCCGCCCCAGGCCAGCAGGAACGGGCGGAATTCCTTGGGCGAGCGGAAGGTCGCCGGGCCGTTGTCCTTTTCGCGCCAGCCCGTGACCTTGGTGTCTCGCACGAACAGCTGGCCATCGTTGACCAGGAACGAGCCGCCTTCCTGGGACAGGCGCAGCTCCTGGGTCTGTTTGTCGATTTCCAGGATGCCGTGGCGGCCGACGACGATGGGCAGGCGGGCCAGGTAGACCCCGGGTGCGGTTTCGCTGATGTACTGCTTGGGCAGCTTGCCCACCAGTTCCTTGAGGTTGACGTAGCCGTCGTCGATGAAGATCGCCTGGGGTATGCCGTGCTGGCGCACCACCCATTCGGCCATCTTGTTGTCACCGCCGATAAAGTCCTTAAGGGCGTCTTCCTGCATCATCCGGCGCACGCTGATCTTGCCCGGCTTGCTGCGCACGATCTTCGCCGCGGCCGCCTCGGCGGTGTAGCCGGAGAGGTCGGGCAGGGTCGGCTTGGCCAGGGCCAGGGGCTCGATGGGAGCACTGCTGACGGTGTAGGTCTTGGCCTGTTGCAGCTCCTTGGCGATGATCGGCGCCTTGGCCGTCTCGGCAGTGGCGAAGGCGCTGCTGCTGGCCAGCAGCAGGGCGCCGGCCAGGAGGCTCAGGGAGCCTCTGGACAACGGGCTCTGGAGAGTTTGAGTAGGCATGTCGGGCACTCCTTTAGCGGCTTGCATCAGAAGCGCCAGATCACGTCGATAAAGGCGCGGTGCATGTAGGAGTCGACCTCTTTGCCGTAGGCGTCGCCGGGCTTGAACACGCCACCGCGCAAACGCACCAGGGCCGAAGGTTCATCGATCGACTGGCTCAGGGCCGCGGGCAACAGGCCTTGCTTGAAGTACTTGGTGACCACCAGGTCCATCTCCTGGCCGAGGTCCTTCTTGCCATCCATGAGCGGCAGCGAGGTGCTGCTGAGCAGGGCGCCGGTGGTGTCGTCGTAGTTGTTGTCCACTGCGTTGATGCCGTTGCTGCCCACCGGTTTGTTGCCGTCCACACGCCAGAACTTGTGGTAGACCAGGCTGGCGTCGTAGTCCTCGCGCAGTTGCCAGGAACCGAACAGAGTGGCGCTCTGGGTGTTGTTCATTTCGCCCCGGAAGGCTTCGCCGAAGCGGTGCACCCGGGAGCGAGTACCGGTGTAGTTGGAGCGGTTGCTTTGCAGGCCGTTCTGTTCGTACTCGGCGCTGGCCCGGGCATAGGCCGCGCCCACTTGCCAGTTCGGGTCAAGGCGCAGGCGCACGCCCAGGTCGGTGGCCCAGCCGTTGAGGTTGTCCCCGCGCTTGGCTTGGGTCGGGCGGCTGCCATCGGCGTTCAGCGGGTTGACCGTATCGCGGTCGCCGCGCATGCCGGTGAGGCTGGCCCAGTAGTTGACGGTATTGGTGTTGCGCCAGTTAAAGGCGTCGCTGTTGGCTTCCAGGCCGAGCCAGGTCAGGTCGCCGTTTTCCTTCTTGTCCAGCGGGTCGCTGGCCACGCCGGGCTGGGCATAGTCGAGCTTGCCGTCGTCGTGGGTGTGGTGGGCGCGGATGCCCACCCACTGGCCGGGCGTCCACTGGTAGGCGGCGTCGGCGTACAGGTGCAGGCGGTCCTTGTCCTTGGGCGCCAGCTCCTTGAGGTCGGTGCGGTATTCACTGAAGCGCTCGGCGGCCCCCAGGTTGGCCCGCAGCAGGGTGGTGTCGAAGGTCCAGTTCAGCGCCTCGATGTTGGTGTCGCGCCATTGCCCGTCATCGTTGCGCAGGCGCTGGCGGCCGAACTTCAACTGCTCGCCGGGGTAGGCGGTGAAGCCGCTGTAGCCGACCCAGAACTCGCGCATGGCCAGGTAGTTCTTCTTGGTCTTGCGGTCATCGTTGCTGGACTGCTGGCTGGCGTCGTCGCCGGACTGTTGCAGGGTGTCGGTTTCGATCACGTCGCTTGCGGCCACTGCCTGGCCCATGGCGTAGGCGCTCCAGTTGCCGCTTTCGCCATAGACCCAGGGCCGCAGGTCGAGGCCGATGCCGTTGACGTCGCCACCGCCCTGGGTGCCCAGGTCGCGATCGTCCTCGGACTGGCCGGTGATCTTCACTTCCAGGCCGAAGTTCTTGGTGTCGGTGATGGCCGCCAGGGTCGGGGTGGACCAGATCATGGCAAAACCCAGGGCCATGCCCAGTTTCGACAGGCACAAGCGCTTGCCTGTGGTTGTGGCGGCGGGGTGTGCCCGGCCGCGCAGGCCGGTGTGGCGAGCGCTTCGCGCTTGGTCGCAGCCTGCGGCAGCGGCTACAGGGGCGGTGTTGAATGGGATGGACTTCATAGGGATTCCTCGCCGTCTTCTTCCTGCAGCGCGTGCAGTTGCAGCGTGTTCTGGGTCAGGGCTCCGCGTACCGCCTGCTCCTGTTGCAGCAGGCGCTGGGCTTCGGCGCGCTGGCCGGGGGGCAGTTGTTGATCCAGCTGCTGGGCCAGTTCGTTGGCCTGTGGGGTGTCCTGGGCCTTGGCCAACTGGCTGAAGACGTAGGCGTTGACCGGGTTGGGCGCGGTGCCGCGGCCCTGGGAAAACAGCTGGGCAATGGCGAAGTCGGCGCTGTTCTGGCCGTTGCGGGCAGCCGTCAGCAGGTGGTCCAGGGCTTTTTGCGGGTACACCTGGCCCAGATAGCCACGGCGGTAGATCTGCCCCAGGTAGTAGTCGGCGGCGACTTCGCGGCCCACGGCTTTCTGGAAGTGCGCCTCGGCCACCTTGGCGTCCGCCGGCACCCACTTGCCTTCGTAGTAGAGCTTGCCCAGCAGCAGTTCGGCCCGGGGCTGGTCGGCGGCGCGGCCGTTCTCCAGGTATTCCATCATCTTGTCGACGTCACCCAGCTCGGGGAAGTCGTAGAGCAGTTGCGCCAGGCTGACCCAGGAGGCCGGGTAGCCGGGGGCGACCTGTTCCAGCAGGGCCTGGGCGGTCTTTTCGTCCGGCTTGCCAAGACTGGCATCGCCCAGTACCCGGGCCACGCTGTCGACCCGCTGGGCACTGACGCTGCCACGGCTGTAGCCGGCCTGCAGTCGCTTGATCAGCTCGGCCTGCTGTTCTGGCTGGCCGCGTTTCTGGTAGACGGTGGCCAGCTCGACGTAGCAGATGTCGGTGCTGTCGAGGGCGGCCTTGCAGATGCTTTCCACCTGGTCCAGGTGCTGGTCGTAGGTGCCCTGGGTGCGGTACAGCAGGACCTGGGCCAGACCGGCTTCCGGGTAGCCGGCGGCGCGCCATTGGCTGATCTGCTGCTGGGCATCGACGTTGGGGAAGCTGTGGGGGTATTGCAGGTACAGCATCGCCAGGGGAATCAGGGTGTTGCCTTCGCCATTGGCGAAGGCTTTCTTCAGCAGGCCTTCGGCTTCGTGCTGCTCGGCCTCGCTGGAACCGGGCTTGGCCACCAGCAGGCGCCCCAGGCGCGCCTGGGCACGGGGCGAGGTGTCGGCTGCGGCGCGGTAGGTGGCCTCGGCCTGCTTGATCTGCGCCGGGTCGCGGCTTTCCACTTGAATGTCGGCCAGGCCCACTTGCGCTTCGCTGTAGCCCAGGTCTGCCAGTTGGCGGTAGTTCTGCTGGGCCAGGGTGGTGTCGCCGCGCTTCAGGGCCTCGTTGGCCAGGCGCTGGTCCGGCAGGCCGGCGCAACCGGCCAGGGCCAGCGCAGCGACCAAAGGCAATACCGAACCCTGTAGCCGCTGCCGCAGGCTGCGATCGAGCGCGAAGCGCTCGTGCTGGTTGTCGGGGAGCATCGAGTCGGCCGGATGGCGTCCGCTGCGCGGCCGGGCGCAGCCTGCGGCAGCGGCTACAGGGAGCTGGGTAGGCACTCTCATGGTTACAGACCCGCAGCCATGGCTTTGTCGATCAGCCAGTTCATCGACGGGCCGCGGTCGCTGCTGACTTCCACCGGGCGGCCGGCGAAGGCGCTGCTCAGGGGCGCGTCGGGCTTGATCTGTACGCGGATGTCGGAGGACAGGTCGTTGCTGTTGAGACTGGCGCTGCTGACGATGGTGCCGGTGCGCACTTCATCCTCGCCGGCGATCTGGAAGTTGACCTTGGTGCCCGGGCGCACGTCGCCGAACTGGCGGTAGGAGAACCGCGCCTCGACATTGGCCAGGCTATTGCGCGGCACCAGCTGGAAGATCACGTCGCCCTTGCTGGCGTACTGCCCGTCGGCCACCAGTTGCTGGGCCACGGTGCAGTCGCAGGGGGAGGTCAGGGTGCCGGTCATCTGCTTGCCGAACAGTTCCTCGACCTTGGCCGGTTGCAGCTGGTTTTCGTCCAGGTGGCCCTTGAGCACGTCCAGCATGCTGGTGCTGAAGCTGGCCAGGGGCGCGCCTTTGGCGACGCTGCCATCGGTCTGCACCAGGCTCTGCACGGTGCCGTCGCGCGGCATGGTGACGTTCATCCCCGGAACGTTGACCAGGCCGGCCTCGGCGTGGCTGACGAAGTACATGCCGTACACCGACTTGAGGATGAAACCGAAGGCGGCAAGGCCGACGATGAAGATCCCGGCGCTGAAGGTCACCGCCCGCAGGCGCCCCAGCGGAGTCATGCCGCTGCCGCTGTCCTTGTTCTTGCGCGCCTTGGTGAAGTTGTCGCGCTGCAGGGTGGCGAGCACGTCGCCCATGCTGACGATGTCGCCGGCCAGGTGCGAGGTGATCAGGTGGCGCAGGGTGGAGATGTCCTGGGGTTCGAGGTTCTGGAACTGGCAACCGACCCGGCCGCTCTGGCGATCGAAGGAGCGGACCTGCAGCTCGACGTCCATGGCCAGGCCGAGGTTGTCGATGACAAATTGCAGGCGGCCCTTGTGCACTTCGCCCACGGTCAGCATCTGCTGCCCGGCGTTGAAGCTCAGGCCGCCGGCGGAGAGGTCGTGGACCCGCACTTCAAGAGGCTTGGCCTCGGTTCCGAAGAAGCGCAGCTTGGCCGGGATCTTGACCCGGGCGTGCTGGCGTTGGGCTTCGGATTCATGCACTACATTGACGTTCACGGCGGTGTTCATAGAGTCGATTTCCTAGTTAATTCAGGCAAGGCGGTTCAGACCATCAGCAGCAGGACAGCGACGAACACGCTGCCGGCCGAGAAGGTCATGGTCCGAGACGACCAGGTGTTGAACCAACGTTGAAAACTGGCCAGGTCGCGGGTCAGCTTGGTGTCCTGGCGGGTCCAGGATTGCTGGTCGAGGCGGAAGAACACGTAGATCTTCACCAGCGCGCCGACGATCTGGTTGTAATAGAGAATCAAGGGGTAGGCCGGGCCGATGCGGTGCCCCGAGCAGGACAGCAGCAGGGTCAGGATCAGGCGGGTAATGCCGATCCACAGCAGGTAGGCCAGGATGAAGGCAGTGCCGTACTTGAAGCTGGCGATGATCGCCACGGTCAGGCCCAGCAGCGAGGTCCACATCGACACGCGCTGGTCGAACAGCACCACACTGGTGAACAGCCCCAGGCGTTTCATGCCCAGGCCGAGGGCCCGGGAGTTCTGCCGCAGGTTGTTGCCGTACCAGCGGAACATCAGCTTGCGGCTGGCCTTGATGAAGCTCTTCTCCGGCGGGTGCTCCACGGTGTTGATTGCCGCGTCAGGCACGTAGAAGGTGTCGTAGCCCAGGCGCATCAGGCTGAACCAGCTGGATTTGTCGTCGCCGGTAAGGAACTTGAAGCGGCCCAGGCGCCAGTGCTGCAGGGAGTCGCTTTCCACGTCGGCGATGAAGTCCGGGTCGGTGACCACGGTGGCGCGGAATACCGACATGCGCCCGGTCATGGTCAGCACGCGCTTGGACAGGGCCATGGAGCACATGTTGATGTGGCGCTGGGCGAAGCGCAGCTTGTGCCATTCGCTCATGATGTAGCCGCCGCGCACTTCGCAGAATTCGTTGGTGGTCAGGCCGCCGACATTGCCGAACAGCTGGAACCAGGGCACGGTCTTGCGTACCACGCCTTCGCCGAGCACGGTGTCACCGTCGATCACCGCTACCACGGCGCGGCTGTCCGGCAGGTGGCGGGAGATGGCACGAAAGCCGAAGGCCAGGCCATCACGCTTGCCGGTGCCGGGAATGCGCACGAAGTCCAGCTTGACCCGCTCCGGCGGGTTCATCCGCGCCCACAGGCTTTTCACCAGCAGTTCGTCGGACATTTCCACGATCGAGCAGACCACGGTGGTGGGGAAGCCGCAGTCGATGGCTTCACGGATGACCGAGCCGTAGACCTGGGCGGTGGTCAGCGCGTCGATCCGGAAGCTGGTGACCATCAGGTACACATGGGACGGGTCCGCCGCGCTGCCGAGCTTGCGCACCTTGCGCCGCAGGTGCGGGTAGACCACGTAGAGAAACAGCATGCCGCGCACGAAGTGCGTGGCACCCATCGAGTAGCGCCAGATGCCCACGGCGCCAATCAGGAAAATGAAGTCCTTGGACTGTGAGTCGAAGGTCGAGGCGGGCAGCAACAAGGCCATGCCCATCAGCAAACTCAAGTAGAACAGCCAACCGGCGGCCTGAAGCAGGCCGTGCTTTAGCCTGTGCATAATCTGCGTCCATCAAGGTCTCGGGCGAGCCTGTGGGGTGGCCCGAGGGGGGTTAAGGCAGGCATGGAGATCTGGGAGGGCCAGATCGCTGGCCAGCCAGCTCCTACGGGGATGGGGTAGGAGCCGGCTGGCTGGCGAACCCTTACCAGCAGATCCCTTCGGTACGGCCTTTGCTGCAGGTAGCCTTGGACATGAAGCCCACCAGGTCGATGACCTGCTTGCCGTGGGGCACGTCTTCGGCCAGGGCGCGGAACTTCTCGTCGCGGTTGCCGAGAATGATCACGTCGGACTTGCCGATTACCGCGTCGAAGTCCGAGTTGAGCAGGGACGAAACG
This sequence comes from Pseudomonas sp. GW822-FHT06D10, assembly GCF_058799535.1. Classification (NCBI taxonomy): domain Bacteria; kingdom Pseudomonadati; phylum Pseudomonadota; class Gammaproteobacteria; order Pseudomonadales; family Pseudomonadaceae; genus Pseudomonas; species Pseudomonas sp. GW822-FHT06D10. Next base: position 356,626 of record NZ_JBXALN010000002.1, read on the forward strand.
TGGGGGATCTTCGACTCGATGTAGTCCTTGTTGGCGCCGTGAACCCGGGCGTACTCGACGTTGCTGTCGTAGATGCTCAGGTCGAAGCCCTTGCCGATGAGCATTTCCGCCAGTTCCACCAGCGGGCTCTCGCGCAGGTCGTCGGTGCCGGCCTTGAAGCTCAGGCCCAGCAGGGCGACCTTGCGCTTGTCATGGCTGGAAACGATGTCGAAGGCGTTCTGCACCTGGGATTCATTGCTGCGCATCAGCGAGTTGAGCAGGGGCGCCTCAATGTCCAGGGAGCCGGCGCGGTAGGTCAGGGCGCGCACGTCCTTGGGCAGGCACGAGCCGCCGAAGGCGAAGCCCGGGCGCATGTAGTACTGGGACAGGTTGAGGGTCTTGTCCTGGCAGACCACGTCCATCACTTCACGGCCGTCCACGCCCACCGCCTTGGCGATGTTGCCGATCTCGTTGGCGAAGGTGACCTTGGTGGCGTGCCAGACGTTGCAGGTGTACTTGATCATCTCGGCGACTTCGATGTCCTTGCGGATGATCGGTGCATCGAGCTCTTCGTACAGCGCTTGCAGCACATCACCGGAGGCCTGGTCGAACTGGCCGATCACGGTCATGGGCGGGAAGTCGTAGTCCTTGATCGCGGTGCTTTCACGCAGGAACTCGGGGTTCACCGCAACGCCGAAATCCACCCCGGCCTTCTTGCCCGAGCAGTCTTCGAGGATCGGGATCACCACGTTCTTCACGGTGCCCGGCAGCACGGTGCTGCGCACCACGATGGTGTGGCGGGTGGCCTTGTCGCGCAGGACGAAACCGATCTCGCGGCACACCGATTCGATGTAGTCCAGTTCCAGGTCGCCGTTCTTCTTGCTCGGGGTACCGACGCAGATCATCGACAGGTCGGTATCGCGAATGGCCTCGGCGAAGTTGGTGGTGCCACGCAGACGAGCAGTCTGGATTCCTTGCGCCAGAAGTTCGCCCAGGCCCGGTTCGACGATCGGCGACTTGCCGGCGTTGATCAGGTCGATCTTGTCTTTGGAGATATCTACGCCAACCACTTCATGGCCCCGTGCGGACAGGCAACCGGCACATACTGCACCGACGTAACCCAAACCAAATATGCTGATGCGCATCGCATTTACCTCTGTGTTATTCACGCCATTAGATGGCCGGAGTTAATGTTTGCCAGCTGTTGTTGTGCACTCGGAAGTCCAGCGAGGTACGCTGTAGTGCCGTGTGCAGGCAGACTAAGTTCCGAGTGACTAAATAAATGCACTCAAGTTGTGCGCAACCGATCCATGTTGTTTTGACTTGCCCTTGAATGTTGCCGGCGGCTCCTGCTGCAGGCCTCTCGAGAAAAACCATCCGCGTTCCTGTGGATGGCTGGATGCCACGTAGTACGGGCTCTCCAGTTGTTTTCGAGGGCCTTGAAGGCCAGCTGTTCCTTGGCTCGTTAGGGGATAGTTGAGGTGCCTTATCTCCGTTTGTTTACCCTTTAGTTCAAGTTTGTGACTCGTTGGTCAAATCAATGTTGAAACTTGATTAGTTCCTCGTGAGTCCGTGTAAGTCATCTCCTACAACCTCGTTGAGAATCGTTACCGGTGGTATGAGCGGTGTCTGAAGGCATAGTTCCTGCCCGCTCATCCTGTTTTTCGAAATTTCTTGAAATATTGAGAAAGATGGCACTGCTCTCAAACTGATAGCACTAACGGTTTGAGCCTTTAGTTATGGGGAGTTGAAGCGAGGGGATATTTTTGTGCCACTACCGAATAAAAAAAGTGGTGCCACTACTGAAAAAAATCAGGGCTGTCGAGTGAAATAAAAGTTAGGCAAAACGCTGAAAGTTCTATGGCGCCAAGAAATTGGCTTATTAAAGGCGGGGAATGTGCGGATGATCACATTCTGGCGCGCTCGCCGGTTGGAAACGAGCGCGGCAGGGGAACGCTTTATTCCGGTGCGTGGTCGCGCAGGAATACCAGGTTGTCGGCTTTGGACTGCTCCGCGCTGAAGCGGTAGCCCTGGACGTCGAATTGCTTGAGCTGAGCGGGGTCGTTGATGCGCTCCTGGATGACGAAGCGGCTCATCAGGCCACGGGCTTTCTTGGCATAGAAACTGATGATCTTGTACTGGCCGTTCTTCAGGTCCTTGAACTCGGTATTGATGATCCGCGCGTTCAGGGCCGTGCGCTTGACCGCCGAGAAGTACTCGTTGGAAGCCAGGTTCAGCAGCAGGTCGTCACCTTGCTCGGCCAGGGCCTCGTTCAGCCATTCGCTGATGCGGGTGCCCCAGAAGGCATACAGGTCCTTGCCCCGGGCGTTGGCCAGCTTGGTGCCCATTTCCAGGCGATAGGGCTGCATCAGGTCCAGGGGGCGCAGCAGGCCGTACAGGCCGGAAAGCATGCGCAGGTGTTGCTGGGCGTAGTCGAAATCCGCCTCGCTGAGGGTTTCGGCGTTGAGTCCGGTATAGACGTCGCCCTTGAACGCCAGCAGGGCCTGCTTGGCGTTGTCTGGAGTGAAGGCCGGGGTCCAGCTACCGAAGCGCGCGGCATTGAGCCCGCCGATCTTGTCGGATACGTGCATCAGTTCGCTGATCTGCGCCGGGGTCAGTTCCCGCAGTTGCTGGATCAGTTCCTGGGAGTGGTCGAGGTATTGCGGCTGGGTGAAGCGCTGGGTAACCGGCGGTGTTTCGTAATCGAGGGTCTTGGCGGGTGAAATCACCATCAGCATGGGGTCGTCTCCTTTTGGCGTCGGGGGATTCTAGGGGCTCGGGCGCCCGGACTCCACCTATGATGGCGATAGTCATGACCGCTGATCGCGGTTCGCCGGCAAGCCGGCTCCTGCACGAGCCTGTAGGAGCCGGCTTGCCGGCGAAGGGGCCCTGATTCCTGGCACAGATCGGCTATAGTGCGGCGCGGGTTTTGTTCTGGAGGCATCCCTTTTGCGTATCGCGTTTCTTTTCTCGGCCTGGCTTCTGAGTTTCAGCGTGCTGGCAGCGCCCAATGATGTGGCGACCCTGGACCGCAGTACCTGGCCGGAAAAGCTCGACAATCCGACCCTGTTCGACGTCGCCTCGCGGGCCGAGATCCTCACCTTCGCTCGCGCCTTGCTGATCAGCGAAGCCTGGGACGAGGCCTCGATGAAGCAGCGCCTGGGCCTGCGGATGATCAATATGGAGGCGATCACTGAGCTGCGCGAGCATCTGTGGCAGCGCCTGCTGGATAACTACAACTTCGCCCAGCAGAGCTGCGATCAGGACGCGTCCTTCTGTTACCTGGTGGAAAACATGCAGCAGTTGCGCAAGCAGGCCGGCAAGTTCCATCTGGCGCAGGACTCCTACTACGCGCGTTGGGGCGAGCCGAGCCGGACCTTCCACGAGCAGTACCTGGACGAATTGCTGCGCAAGGCCGCGCTGTCACCGCAGACCAGCAGCGAAGTGCTGCGCTTTGGCGACTACGAGCGCAATGGCGACGAGCTCAATGACCGGCTGTTTCTGCTGACCTTCGACAGCGCCGCCAACCTGACGCCGGACAACACGCCCTGGCTCACCAACTACCTGCGCAAGGCCAACCTCAGCGGTACCTTCTTCGTTCTTGGCAACGATATCCAGAACCGTCTCGACAAGGCTTCGGTGGCCAGCCTGCAATCCCTGTATTCCCGGCAGTGCGTTGGGGTCCAGGGGTGGGAATTCCGTTCCCACAGCCATTGGCAGGACTGGCAGTACTCGATCCAGCGCAGCGCCGACCTGGTGAAAAGCAAGCTGCCGGAAAACTACGTGCCGCTGTTCCGCCCGCCCTATGGCCAGCGTCGCGCCGACGCCCAGGGCTTCTTCAATGCCCAGGGCATGCAGGTGGCGCTATGGGACATCGACGCCCAGGACGGCGCCGGCAAGCTCAAGGCCGAGGACAGCGGGCAAAGAGTGTTGACCTTGATGCTGTTGTGGCGACGCGGGGTGATCGCCTTCAATGCCAAGCAGGATGGGGTCAAGAGCAGCCTGCCCTGGTTGCTGGCCCAGACCGCGCAGAGCGGCATCGGTTGGGAAGACTGCCAGGATGCATTTCGCTGAAACGAAACAGCCTGCGCAAACAGGGAAAAATGGCGGCTGAAGAGGGGAAAAACAGCGGGATTTCGAGGCAGGCGGACTTCCGACTTTAACGGTGCCCGGGCCACTCGCCAAGGGCTATTCGTCACTCTGCAAAATAAACATCAAAAAAGCGTCAAAGTGCTTTTTCCTGTCACGGTTTTTGGAGTATTACGAACTCAGACCGCCGAAACCTGCGACACAGGTGGCGTCTCCCAAGACTCCTTGTGTGTGCAGGTCACCTGAACCCCCGCGGGTGAATTCGGTGGCCCTTCGAGGCGCGATACCCCATGGTATTGCGTCGACTGGCTCCCACATAAGGTGACCGAGTATGGATGACCACGGACGTAGCTCTTCTTCCAACCAGCCAATCCTTTATGTACTCGATACCAATGTATTGATTCACGATCCAAACGCCTTACTGAATTTCGAAGAACACCACGTCGCCATCCCCATGACCGTCCTCGAAGAGCTGGACAAGCTCAAGAGCGGGCATCACAGCGTGGCCGCCGAATGCCGCCAGGCCATCCGCCTGATCGACAAGACCCTGGGTGAAGCCTCACCCGAGGACGTCGAGCTGGGTGTACCGATCCAGCGTGGCAAGAGCGGGCCCAAGGGCTTGCTGTCGATCCTCATGAGCAAGCGCAACGAGCCCACCAGCCTGTTGCCGGACAACCTCAACGACAACATCATCATCAACCAGTTGATCGACCTGCACGCGCGCAACAAGGACCTGCCCGTGGTGCTGGTGACCAAAGATATCAACATGCGCCTCAAGGCGCGGGCCTGCGGGATCGCCGCCGAGGACTACAGCACCGACCAGTTGGTGGACGACGTTTCCCTGCTGCCCAATGGTTTCCACAACATGAGCGGCTCGTTCTGGGACCGCGTAAGCAAGGTGGAAACCCGCCAGGACCATGGCCGTACCTGGCACCAGGTGCAGTTGATCGACAACCTGCCGGCGGTGCACATCAATGAATTCATCATCGACGAACAGGGCTTTGTCGGCTGGATCAAGGAAATCCGCGCCGATGTGCTGCTGATCCTCGACCTGCATCAGGAACCCCTGTTGCACCAGGAAGCCTGGGGCCTGAAACCGCGGGACATCTATCAGGGCCTGGCGCTGTACGCGCTGCTCGATCCGGATATCCACCTGGTCAACCTGTCCGGCGCCGCGGGCTCGGGCAAGACCATCCTGGCCCTGGCCGCCGCTATCGAGCAGACCATGGTCAGCAAGCGCTACCGGCGCATCATCGCCACCCGCAGCGTGCAGGGGCTGGACCAGGAGATCGGCTTCCTGCCCGGCACCGAGGCGGAGAAGATGGAACCCTGGCTGGGCGCCATCACCGACAACCTCGAAGCCCTGCACATGGATGACGAGAACACTCACGGCAGCGTCGACTACATCCTCAGCAAGGTGCCGTTGCAGTTCAAATCCCTGAACTACATTCGCGGCCGCAGCTTCCAGCAGAGCCTGATCCTGATCGACGAATGCCAGAACCTCACCCCGCACCAGATGAAGACCATCATCACCCGTGCCGGCGCCGGTTCCAAAGTGGTGTGCCTGGGCAACCTGGCACAGATCGATACCCCCTACCTGTCGGCCACCAGTTCTGGCCTGACCTACCTCACCGAACGTTTCAAGGACTTCCCCAACGGCGTGCACATCACCCTGCAAGGGGTGCCGCGCTCGATCCTGGCGGAATACGCGGAGAGCCATCTGTAACGCCATTTGCTTCCAGCACGGGCGGCCTTCGGGTCGCCCGTTTTGTATCCGGGCCCGGGCCTCGGGTTATCCTGCGCTCCCGCCGCCGAGCGTTCCCCAGTTGGAAAACACCGGATGACTCGCGTCTCCCTGCGCAATATCGACCTGAATCTGTTGGTAATCCTCGATGCCTTGCTGACAGAAAAACATGTGACTCGCACCGGCGAGCGCCTGCACCTGAGCCAGCCGGCCATCAGCCATTCCCTGGGCAAGCTGCGGGTGATGCTGGATGATCCGCTGCTGATCCGCCAGGGCAATGACGTGCTGCTCAGCCCGTTGGCCCGCAGCCTGCAGGCACCTCTCAGGGAGATTCTCAGCCAGATCGAAACCTTGCTCGGCAAATCTCTGGATTTCGACCCGGCCACCTCCCAGCGGATCTTTCACCTGACGATGTCGGATTATGCAGCGGCCATTGTCCTTCCCCGGTTGTTGGTGCGCCTGCGCGGCGAGGCGCCACTGATGCGCCTGGTGGTGACCCAGGGCAGCCGGCACCAGATGTCCGAGCAGATTGCCCAAGGCCAGATCGACCTGGCACTGGGGGTGTTTCCCAGCCTCGGGGGAGAGATCGTCAAGGAGGTTCTGTTTGAAGAGACCTTCTCTTGCCTGGTGGATGGCAGCACCTTGGGCGAGGAGCAAAGCCTGGACTTGAGCACCTATCTGGCGCGCCCGCATTTGCAGGTATCGATGGATGGTTGCTTCAATGGTGAGGTCGATCAGTGCCTGGCAGACGAAGGCCTGCTGCGACAGATTGCGGTCAGCGTGCCTCATTGGGGCGCGGCGCCGAACCTGATCCGCGGCACCGACCTGATCCTCACCGTGGCCAGCCGCACCCTGGACGAGATCCCGCTGCAGCCCGGGCTGCTGCGTTTGACCCCACCGCTGAATATTGCGCCCTTCAAGTTCGTGCAGATCTGGCATTCGCGTTTCAGCGATGACCTGGCGCATCGCTGGTTGCGTGAGCAGATCCGGCTGGCCAGCGCGGCCCAGGACTGAGACGGCCCCTCAGCCCCGGGTGGTAATGACGAAACCGCCGATCACCACCAGCACGCCGATCAGCTTCTGCAGGCTGATGTCCTTGCGCGGCAGGCCCACCAGCCCGAAGTAGTCGATGATCAGCGAGATCAGCAACTGGCCGATGATCACCGCCATGATGAAGTTCAGCGCCCCCAGGCGGGGCGCCATCAACAGCGCCACGGTGATGTAGAGCACCCCGGCCAGGCCGCCCATCCAGATCCACCAGGGGCCTTGCAGTGCGGCCACGAGATTGGGCTTGGGCACCTTGATCAACAGCAGCAGGCTCCCCAGCACCAGCAGGCTGACCAGCAGCGAAACGCCGGTGGCCCACAGTGGATGCCCCAGCAGGGTGCCCAGGCGGGCGTTGGTGCCCGCCTGGAGGGGCACGGCGAAACCGGCGAGCAGGCTGAGCAGGATCGAAACGAACAAGGCCATGGAGCGACTTCCTTTTTTGAACGTAGGCACTGTTGTACGTTTATCCGCCGTCGGGCTCCAATTCGTTGTTCTAATGCGGGATATTCGTCGGGCTGATTGCCGTTTGGCGCGGGCAGATGCCCCGTGCGAAAAACTGACCCGCGGGTTTACAATCGCCGCCACCAGATCAGGAGTAACGCTGTGCTGACTCATCTCGATTCCCAGGGGCGCGCCAATATGGTCGACGTCACCGACAAGGCCGTGACCTTTCGCGAGGCGGTGGCCGAAGCGCGGGTACGCATGTTCCCGCAAACCCTGCAGATGATCGTCAGCGGCGGTCACCCCAAGGGCGATGTATTCGCCGTGGCGCGTATCGCCGGGATCCAGGCGGCAAAGAAAACCAGTGACCTGATCCCCCTGTGCCATCCGTTGATGCTTACCAGTGTCAAGGTCGAGCTCAGTGCCGAAGGCGAGGACTGCGTGCACATCGTTGCGCGTTGCAAGCTATCGGGGCAGACCGGGGTGGAAATGGAGGCGCTGACCGCCGCCAGCGTCGCCGCGCTGACCATCTATGACATGTGCAAGGCGGTGGACCGGGGCATGACCATCGACAGTGTTCGGGTGCTGGAGAAGCTCGGCGGCAAGAGCGGCCATTACCAGGCGGATCAGGCATGAAGATCTCGGTGAAATTTTTCGCTCGCTACCGCGAGGCCCTGGGCATTGACGGGCTGGAGATCGAAGGCGTGTTCCAGCAGGTCGAGGATGTGCGCCAGGCGTTGCTGTCCCGGGACGGGGCCGAGGTATTGGCCGAGCAGAACCTGATGTGCGCCCGCAATGAAGAGCTGTGCCAGCTGGACGAACCCCTGGAAGACGGCGACGAAGTGGCGTTTTTTCCCACGGTGACCGGAGGTTGAGATGGCGATTCGAGTGCAGTCAGCAGCGTTCGATCCCGGGGCTGAAGTCAACGCCATGCACGCCGCGGATACCGGGGTGGGTGCGGTGGTCAGCTTTGTCGGCTACGTGCGCGATTTCAATGATGGGCAGGATGTCCACGGCATGTTTCTTGAGCACTACCCTGGCATGACCGAAAAGGCCCTGGGCAAGATCGCCGCCGAAGCCGAGCAGCGCTGGCCGCTGTTGCAACTGGAAGTGCTGCACCGCATCGGCGCCCTGGAGCCGGGCGAGCCCATTGTGTTTGTCGGTGCGGCCAGTGCCCATCGCCAGGCTGCGTTCGATGCCTGTGCCTTTGTCATGGATTACCTGAAGACCCGGGCGCCTTTCTGGAAAAAGGAAAACACCGCCGACGGCCCGCGCTGGGTCGAAGGTCGCGACAGCGACCATGCGGCGGCCGCGCGCTGGAAAGACTGATCCCCTGATACTTGCCGGCGGCGCCTGAGCCCGCCGCAATCCAACCTGCAATCGACTGCGACTGTTCCCGCCGACCGCTGGAGATAAGTCGTTGCGCGCGTCGTTGACGATATGTACGTAAAAGTCCAGTATGGATTAACAAGTACAAATAAAGCGTCGCCTGTTTCTCCTCTTCTTTCTGTCTTGCCAAACCAACAACAACCCGCGAGAGAACGAACATGAAAAAACTCCCCCTGATCAGTGGCCTGGCCTTGAGCCTGTTGGCGTGCAGCAGCCTGTTCGCGGCCGAAAAGACCCTGCGCCTGGGCATCGAGGCGGCGTACCCGCCATTTGCCTTCAAGACCGCCGAGGGCAAGATCGGTGGTTTCGACTACGACATCGGCAATGCCCTGTGCGCGCAGATGCAGGTCAAGTGCGAGTGGATCGAGGGCGAGTTCGACGGCCTGATTCCTTCGCTAAAGGTGAAGAAGATCGACGCTGCGCTGTCCTCCATGACCATTACCGCCGAGCGCCGCAAATCCGTGGATTTCACCCACAAGTACTACTTCACGTCGTCGCGCCTGGTGATGAAGAAGGGCGCCGAGGTGGACGACCAGTACGCCAGCCTCAAGGGCAAGACCGTGGGCGTGCAGCGCTCCACCACCACCGACCGCTATGCCACGGAGGTGTTCGAGCCCAAGGGCATCAAGGTGGTGCGCTACAGCAACAACGAGGAGATCTACATGGACCTGGCGGCCGGGCGCCTGGACGCGATCTTTGCCGACAGCATTCCGCTGGCCGACTTTCTGTCGATGCCCCGGGGGGCCGACTACGCCTTTGTCGGGCCTGAGCTCAAAGATCCGAAGTACGTCGGCGAGGGCGCCGGGATTGCCGTGCGCAAGGGCAACAGTGAACTGGTGGGCGAGTTGAACAAGGCCATCGATGATATTCGGGCCAATGGTGAATATCAGAAGATCCAGGCCAAGTACTTCAAGTCGGATATCTATGGGGATTGAGACATTGTGGCGTTCTTGAGGACGCCTTCGCGAGCGAGCTCGCTCCTACAGGTGTTGTGCAATTCCGCGTAGGAGCGAGCTTGCTCGCGAACCTTTATTGTCCCTTCAATTCCTTCAGGTGCTTGTACACCGTCGCCCGGCCCATGTTCAGCACGTTGGCCACGTAGTTGGAGGCGCTCTTGCCCTTGAAGGCGCCCTCGGCGTGCAGCGCCAGCACCAGTTCGCGCTTGTGATCGCGGGTCAGCAGGTTCAGCCCCAGCTGGCGCTCGCGCAGCCAGTTGTGCAGGAAGGTGTTGATCCGCTCCTGCCAGTCATCGCGAAACAGCGAGTCGGGCTGGGGAATCAGTTTGCTCGGCGACAGAAACAGGTCCAGCGCCGCCTTGGCGTTTTCGAACAGCGAGATGTTCAGGTTGATGCACAGCACCGCCTGGGGCTGGCCTTGGCTGTCGCGCAGCACGCTGCTGAGGCTGCGGATCTTCTGTCCGTCCCAGTTGAGTTTTTCATAGGGGCCGATGTTGCGCTCGTCGCGGTCGCCACTGAGCAGGTCTTCCAGGGCTGCGTCGTCGCCCACTTCGCGTTTGGACAGGTTGTTGGCGATGTAGTCGATCTTCTGTGTACGCAGGTCGTGGAGCACCACCTCGGCATGGGGGAAGAACAGGGTGGCAATGGCATCGGCAATCGCCCGGAAATTGTCCAGGGCAGGGTCCTTTGCAGGTGAGGTCATGGTCGTACTCCAGGCAGCTTCAGCGCCCGCCGGCAGCGGGCGCTGGGAGTGTGCCGCAATCGTTGGGGGCGCCTCAACCGGTGGTTCGGTCGAGGCGGGCCGGGGAGAGCATGTCAGGCGTGAGGCCGAAGCGGGTCAGGTGTTCCGGCAAGGGGGCACCTCGCACCAGGGCGGCGCTGGCCTGGCCCATGGCCGGCGAGGTCTGGATACCGTAGCCGCCCTGGCCGGCAACCCAGAACAGCCCCGGAACCTGCAGGTCGAAACCGGCCAGCAGATCGCCGTCGCTGACAAAGCTGCGCAGCCCGGCCCAGGTCCGGGTTGGACGACGGATGCTCAGGGTGGTGGCTTCTTCGATCTGGTGGATACCCAGGGCAATGTCCAGTTCTTCGGGTTGCACATCGTGGGGTTCAACCGGATCGGCATTGGCCGGTGAGCCGAGGAACATGCCGGCGTCGGGCTTCATGTAGAAGGATTCATCCAGGCTCACCAGCATTGGCCAGTGGTGAAAGTCCAGGCCTTCGGCGGCGGCGAAGATGAAAGCCGCGCGGCGCTTGGGCTGCAGGCCCAGGGCGCGGGCTCCGGCCATTGTGCCGATGTGGTCGGCCCAGGCCCCGGCGGCATTGATCAACACCGGCGCACTGAACGCCTGAGCGGCCGTTCGCACCTGCCACTGCCCTTGGCTGTCGCGCTCGATCCCCAGCACCTCATGGTCGGTGCAGACCTGGCCCTGGTTGCGGCGGATGCCCCGCAGGTAGCCCTGGTGCAGGGCGTCGGTGTCAATATCGCTGGCGCTGGGGTCGTAGAGCGCGCCATGGACCTTTTCCCGGCGCAGGATCGGCAGGCGCGCGCAGGCTTCGTCGGCGCTCAGCAGTTGCATCTCCGGCACCGTGGCCCTGGCGCTCAGGTACTGGTTGTTCAGCTCGGCCGGATCACCGTTGAAGTCCACGGTCATTTCACCCCGCGGGGTCAGCAGCGGGTGCTCGCAGAAACCCTGCGGCGGCTGGTCGAAGAAGGCCCGGCTGGCCAGGGTCAGGGCGCGCACCTGGGCGGTGCCGTAGGCGGCGGTATAGAGCGCTGCGGAGCGGCCGGTGGAGTGATAGGCGGGATGGGATTCACGCTCCAGCACAACCACCCGGCCATGGGGCGACAGCCAGTAGCCGGTGGACGCTCCGGCGATACCGCCGCCAATGATGATGAAATCTGCCTGGATCATTCGAAGCTCCGCAATAGGGGCGAGCAGCAGTGGTTACTGCGGGCGCCGCAGGTGGTACAGGGCATTGGCCAGGGCGATGTCTTCCAGGCCCAGGCCGATGGAACGGAAGAACACCGGGCGTTCGGCATCCGGGAGCGGGGCCTGTTCGCTGAGCAACTCCGGCAGGTCGCCGAGAATCGCCGCACTGTCCCAGCCGTGCTGTTCGCTGGCGATCAGCATTTCACCGGCGCAGCCCGGCGTGGTGCGCCGGTAGTCGCAGTAGACCTGCATCTGTGCCAGGGCCGCGGGCGGCACTTCGTGGGCCCGTGGCGCATTGGTGCTGATGGAGGTGATCAGCGCCGGCTTGCCGAGGCTGCTCGGATCCAGCACGGGTCCGGCGGACGAGGTGCAGAGCATGATCACGTCGGCGCCCTCGGTGGCGTCCTCAAGCCGGGCCACCAGTTGCAAGCGCGGGTCGAGGGCTTGCAGGCGGGCAAGCTCCGCGGCGGGCTTGTTCGCCAGGCTCGGGGAGTAGAGGCGGATGCTCTGCCAGGGGCGCAGGTCCTGCACATAGCGCAAGTGCGCCTGGGCCACCGCGCCGCTACCGATGATCGCCAGGTGCCGGGTTGTGGGGGGCGCCAGGGCGTCGACCGCGACCGCTGTGGTGGCCGCGGTACGGGCGGTGGTCAGTTCGGCGGCGTCGCACAGCAGCAACGGCTGGCCGCTGTCCATGGACATCAGCAACGTCCAGGCGGTGACCAGCGCGCCTTCGGTACGGACGATGTAGGGCGAGGTCTTGACCCCGTACACCCGGTCTTCGGCCAGCACCCCCAGGTAATTGATGAAGTCGCCGGCCCCCTGGGGAAACTCCACCAGTTGCTGCGCCGGTTGCACGGCGAGCCCGGCAGCCAGGTCGCGGAACAGTTTGCGCAGGATCTGCGGCACGTCGATGCGTTCGAGCAATTGACGGGCCTCGGGGCGGGCAATCACGTAAGGCGTGCTGGACATGCAAAGGCTCCCAGGATTTAAACTAATTTGTCTATTATGGACTTTTAGTTTTGGCGGGCAATATCCAGGCGAAAAAAAACGCAGCCTGTGGTCGGGCTGCGTTTCTTCAGGTTGCCGGGGCGCTGCGGGAGCGCCGGCCGTCAGGCTTGCGGGCGCTTGCGCTCCACCGGGCGCAGCAGTTCGGCGGGCGGCATTTCGCAGCTGATCTTGCGGCCCAGCAGGGCTTCGATCGATGGCAGCTGGTAGGAGTCGTCTTCGCCGGCGAAGCTGATGGATACGCCGTCGGCACCGGCGCGACCGGTCCGGCCGATGCGGTGCACGTAGTCGTCCGGCACTTCCGGCAGGGTGAAGTTGATCACGTGGCTGATGCCGTCGATGTGGATGCCGCGGCCGGCCACGTCGGTGGCCACCAGGACCCGGATCTTGCCTTCGCGGAAGCCTTCCAGGGTCTTGATCCGCTTGTGCTGCGGCACGTCGCCGGACAGCTGGGCGGCGTTCACCCCATCGCGTACCAGGCGTTCCTCGATGCGTCGCACTTCATCCTTGCGGTTGGCGAAGACCATCACCCGTTCCCAGCCGTTGTCGGTGACCAGGTTGTACAGCAGCTTGTACTTGTCGGCGCCGGCCACGGCATAGATGTGCTGTTCGACGTTGGCGTTGGCGACGTTCTCGGCTTCGATCTCGACGATGGCCGGGTCGGTGGTCCATTGCTTGGCCAGGTTCATCACGTCTTCGGTGAAGGTGGCGGAGAACAGCAGGGTCTGGCGCTCGCTCTTGGGGGGCGTCTGGCGAATGATCTGCCGTACCTGCGGGATGAAGCCCATGTCGAGCATGCGGTCGGCTTCGTCCAGCACCATCACTTCGACCATGTCCAGGTGCACATCGCCGCGCTGGTTGAAGTCCAGCAGGCGGCCCGGGGTGGCGACCAGGATGTCGCAGTGGCGCGCTTCCAGGTGCTTGAGCTGCTTGTCGAAATCCATGCCGCCAACGAAGGTCATGACGTTGAGGCCGGTGTACTTGGTCAGCGCCGCGGCATCCTTGGCGATCTGTACCACCAACTCCCGGGTCGGAGCGATGATCAGCGCCCGTGGTTCGCCCATGTAGCGCTCCTTGGGCGGCGGGGTCTGCAGCAGCTGGGTGATGATCGACACCAGGAATGCGGCGGTCTTGCCGGTACCGGTCTGGGCCCGGCCGATGGCGTCCTTGCCCGCCAGGGTATAGCCCAGCACCTGGGCCTGGATTGGCGTGCAATAGGGAAAGCCCAGGTCCTGGATGGCGTGCATCAGTTCCGGAGCGAGCTTGAAGTCGTGGAAGCGGGTCTTGCCTTCCTGGGGTTCGACCACGAAGTCTTCGAGTTTCCAGGTGCTGACCGGCGGTTTCGGCGCGCGCGGGCGACGCGGCTGCTCAGCTTTGGGTTGCTCGGCCTTGGGCTTCTCTTGGCGTGGGGCTTTGGGAGCGGAAGGGGTGGCCGGTGTGTTCACCGGTTCTTTTTTAGCTGCGGTAGCGGGTGCGCTCCGTTCCGGCTGACGGCCGTCATGACGGCTGCTGGAACTGGGGGAGGGGGCACTGGGGCTTGGCGCGAGCGGCTCAGCCTCGCTTTTACCGAAGATTTTCTTGAGTGCTTTGAGCACGGTCATCTCATCAATTGGTTAAGGAATGTACGCCGGCCAGTGTAATGCAAGAAGCGGGCGCGGCGTAGTCTGTTGCTCGCCGGGGGCACGGCGCGCGGATTTTCTAGCGCAAGCGCTCGCTCAGCCAGGTACCGATGTCGCGGATTTCCTCTGGTAACACCTCGTGTTCCATTGGGTATTCCTGCCATGTCACGGTGACACCATGCTGCTTCAGGTACTCATAAGCGGTACGGCCCATGGCGTTCTGCACCACTTCGTCGTACTGGCCGTGCAGGCAAAGCACCGGAATCCGCTGTTGGCTGGCCGATAGTTGCAGTTCATCGCTGAAGGTCGGGGCATAGGTGGACAGGGCAAGTACGCCACCCAATGGACCCTGCCATTTGAGGAAGGCGGTGTGCAGTACAACGGCGCCACCCTGGGAGAAGCCGGCGAGGAAAATTCGCGATGCGTCTATTCCGCTGGTGCGTTGTTCTTCGATCAGTCTGATGACCTCGTCAGACGATTCCTCGAGCTGTTCACGGCTGATGGCGCGGGCCGGGTTCATGGCCAGAATGTCGTACCAGCTGGGCATGGCATATCCGCCATTGATGGTCACTGCCCGGGTCGGCGCCTGGGGCAATACGAAGCGCGTGCTCAGCAGGGTTTCCTGCAGCATCTCGGCTACCGGCAGGAAGTCGTAACGGTCCGCTCCCAGGCCGTGAAGCCAGATCACACAGGCATCTGCGGGCTTGCTGGGCTGAAGAATCAAGGGCTCGGTCATGGCTGCTCCATTTGTGTGCGTGCGCGCTGATTGAGTGCGTGAGTGAAGGGCGCGCCCGGTTGATCGGTGAAGAAGATGTCGCACGGTTGAACGTTTTACTGTTGACCACTGGCTGAAACGCTTTAGCCGGGACTGTGGTACGGGCTTTGCTATGGCTCAGAAAGAGGAGTCCAGGTGAAAGCCCTGTCCGCCGGCGGTAACACTAACAGGCTACCGCAGGCGATGGGATAGCCAGCCTCCTCTGATGAAGGTTCGCCACTGGCCGCTACGGGCTTTGCGAACTGCGAAGGGCTACAGCCCGTTCGGCCGATTGGTGAGATGTAGGCCCCCTATTACGTGGATTTCTCCTACTAGACTCATAGCTAAGGTCTTACGCCGCTTGACCCCATAAAAAAGCCGACACGGGTCAACAGCGCCTCATGAGGGTGCGGCAGGACTCAAGCTCCGACACAACAAGAGCAAAATTGGAGGTTTGAATGAAGATGTTGAAATCCACCCTGGCTGCCGTCACGGCAGCAACGGTGCTGGGTATGAGCGGTTTCGCACAGGCGGGTGCGACCCTCGATGCAGTACAGAAGAAAGGATTCGTGCAATGCGGCGTCAGTGACGGTTTGCCGGGCTTCTCGGTACCGGATGCCACCGGCAAGATCCTCGGCATCGATGCCGACGTTTGCCGCGCGGTGGCGGCTGCGGTGTTCGGCGATGCGACCAAGGTCAAGTTCAGCCAGTTGAACGCCAAGGAGCGCTTCACTGCGCTGCAGTCCGGCGAGATCGACGTGCTGTCGCGCAACACCACCTGGACCAGTTCCCGCGATGCGGGCATGGGCCTGGTGTTCGCCGGCGTCACCTATTACGACGGGATCGGTTTCCTGGTGAACAAAAAACTGGGCGTAAAAAGCGCCAAAGAGCTGGACGGTGCGACTATCTGTATTCAAGCCGGTACTACTACCGAACTGAACGTGTCGGACTACTTCCGCGGCAATGGTCTGAAATACACCCCGATCACTTTCGATACCTCTGACGAAAGCGCCAAGTCCCTGGAGTCCGGGCGTTGCGACGTACTGACCTCCGACAAATCCCAGCTCTACGCACAGCGCAGCAAGCTGGCAACCCCTACCGACTATGTCGTTCTGCCGGAAACCATCTCCAAGGAGCCCCTGGGCCCGGTGGTGCGCAAGGGCGACGAAGAGTGGTTCAGCATCGTCAAGTGGACCCTGTTCGCCATGCTCAACGCCGAGGAGGCGGGCGTCACCTCGAAGAACGTCGAGGCTGAAGCCAAATCCACCAAGAACCCTGATGTTGCACGTCTGCTGGGCGCGGACGGTGAATATGGCAAAGACCTGAAACTGCCGAAGGACTGGGTGGTGCAGATCGTCAAGCAAGTAGGTAACTACGGTGAAGTGTTCGAGAAAAACCTCGGCAAGAGCACGCCACTGGCCATCGACCGCGGCCTGAACGCGCTGTGGAACAACGGCGGCATCCAATACGCACCACCTGTGCGCTGATGGTTCTATCACCCGGCGGGCCAACCGCCGGGTGATGTTCTGTTCCATTATTCCTGGGGCACTTCATGCAAAATACAATCGGCGCACCCAAGCAGAGGCTCAGCCTCAGCGATCCCCGTGTGCGCGCCTGGCTGTTCCAGATCATCACCCTGGTGGCGGTGGTTTCACTGGGCTGGTTTCTGTTCGACAACACGCAAACCAACCTCCAGCACCGAGGGATCACCTCGGGTTTCGACTTTCTCGAGCGCAGCGCCGGGTTCGGCATCGCGCAACACCTGATTGCCTACACCGAAGCGGACAGTTATGCCCGGGTGTTCGTCATCGGCCTGCTCAACACCCTGCTGGTGACCTTTATCGGGGTGATTCTCGCGACCCTGCTGGGGTTCATCATCGGTGTGGCGCGGCTGTCGCCGAACTGGATCATCAGCAAGCTGGCGACGGTGTATGTGGAAGTGTTCCGCAACATTCCGCCGCTGCTGCAGATCCTGTTCTGGTACTTCGCGGTATTCCTGACCATGCCGGGGCCGCGCAACAGCCACAACTTCGGCGATATGTTCTTCGTCAGCAGCCGCGGCCTGAACATGCCGGCGGCGCAGATGGCCCCCGGTTTCTGGGCGTTTGTCGCAAGCCTGGTCCTGGCCATCGGCGCCATCGCGCTGATGTGCCGCTGGGCCAACCGGCGCTTTGAGGCCACCGGCGTGCCTTTTCACAAGTTCTGGAGCGGCCTGGGCCTGCTGTTGGTGATTCCCGCGCTGTGCACGCTGATCTTCGGCTCGCCGGTGCACTGGGAGATGCCGAAGCTGGCGGGGTTCAACTTCGTCGGCGGCTGGGTGCTGATTCCCGAGCTGCTGGCCCTGACACTGGCCCTGACTGTCTACACCGCGGCGTTCATCGCCGAGATCGTGCGGTCCGGGATCAAGTCGGTGAGCCACGGCCAGACCGAGGCGGCCCGCTCCCTGGGGCTGCGCAACGGCCCGACCCTGCGCAAGGTAATCATTCCCCAGGCCCTGCGGGTGATCATTCCGCCGCTGACCAGCCAATACCTGAACCTGGCGAAGAACTCTTCCCTGGCAGCCGGTATCGGCTACCCGGAAATGGTTTCGCTGTTTGCCGGCACGGTGCTCAACCAGACCGGCCAGGCCATTGAAGTCATTGCCATCACCATGAGCGTGTACCTGGCGATCAGCATCAGCATTTCCCTGCTGATGAACTGGTACAACAAGCGCATTGCGCTGATCGAGCGGTGAGGAAGCGCCCATGACGACTCATACCTTCAAGCCCGATATGCCGCCGCCCAGCCGCAGTATCGGCGTGCTGGCGTGGATGCGCGCCAACATGTTCTCCAACTGGCTCAATACCCTGTTGACCCTGTTTGCCTTCTACCTGATCTACCTGGTGGTGCCGCCGCTGCTGCATTGGGCGATTCTCGACGCCAACTGGGTCGGTACCTCTCGCGCCGACTGCACCAGGGGCGGCGCCTGCTGGGTGTTCATCCAGCAGCGCTTCGGCCAGTTCATGTACGGCTACTACCCGGTGGAACTGCGCTGGCGAGTGGACCTGAGCGTGTGGCTGGCGGTGATCGGTGCCGCACCGTTGTTCATCTCGCGCTTCCCGCGCAAGGCGATCTACGGGCTGTGCTTCCTGGTGGGTTACCCGATCATTGCCTACAGCCTGTTGCACGGCGGTTACCTGGGCCTGAGCACGGTGGCCACCAGCCAGTGGGGTGGCCTGATGCTGACCCTGGTGATTGCCACCGTGGGCATCGCCGGGGCACTGCCGCTGGGAATCCTGCTGGCATTGGGAAGGCGCTCCAACCTGCCGGCGATCCGCGTGGTCTGCGTGACCTTCATCGAGTTCTGGCGCGGCGTGCCGCTGATCACCGTGCTGTTCATGTCCTCGGTGATGCTGCCGCTGTTCCTGCCCGAAGGCATGAATTTCGACAAGCTGTTGCGTGCGCTGATCGGGGTGATCCTGTTCCAGTCGGCCTATGTGGCCGAGGTGGTGCGGGGTGGCTTGCAGGCCATTCCCAAGGGCCAGTACGAAGCGGCTGCGGCCATGGGCCTGGGCTACTGGCGCGCCATGGGGCTGGTGATTCTGCCGCAGGCCCTGAAGCTGGTGATTCCCGGCATCGTCAACACCTTCATCGCCCTGTTCAAGGACACCAGCCTGGTGATCATCATCGGCCTGTTCGACCTGCTCAACAGCGTCAAGCAAGCCGCCGCCGACCCCAAATGGCTGGGCATGGCCACCGAAGGCTATGTCTTCGCGGCCCTGGTGTTCTGGATTTTCTGTTTTGGTATGTCCCGCTACTCCATGCACCTGGAGCGTAAGTTGGACACAGGCCACAAGCGTTAGGAGTATCTCCATGAGTCAAGCGAGCAAAAAGCCTGTGGGCCCTGAAGGCATTATTCAGATGCAGGGTGTGAACAAGTGGTACGGCCAGTTCCACGTGTTGAAGGACATCAACCTCAACGTCCGCCAAGGCGAGCGCATTGTCCTGTGCGGGCCTTCGGGGTCGGGCAAATCCACCACCATCCGCTGCCTCAACCGCCTGGAAGAACACCAGCAGGGGCGCATCGTGGTGGACGGCGTGGAACTGACTAACGACCTCAAGCAGATCGAGGCAATTCGTCGGGAAGTGGGCATGGTGTTCCAGCACTTCAACCTGTTCCCGCACCTGACCATTTTGCAGAACTGCACGTTGGCGCCGATGTGGGTACGCAAGATGCCCAAGCGCAAGGCCGAGGAAATCGCCATGCATTACCTGGAGCGAGTGCGCATTCCGGAGCAGGCCAACAAGTACCCGGGCCAGCTTTCCGGTGGCCAGCAGCAACGGGTGGCGATTGCCCGGGCGCTGTGCATGAAGCCCAAGATCATGCTGTTCGACGAGCCCACCTCGGCCCTCGACCCGGAGATGGTCAAGGAGGTGCTGGACACCATGATCGGCCTGGCCGAAGACGGCATGACCATGCTCTGCGTGACCCACGAAATGGGCTTTGCCCGCACCGTGGCCAACCGGGTGATCTTCATGGACAAGGGCGAGATCGTCGAGCAGGCGGCACCCAACGACTTCTTCGACAACCCGCAGAACGACCGTACCAAGCTGTTCCTGAGCCAGATCCTGCATTGATGCTGCAGCGGGGCCTGCGCTGACGATAAACCCGGACTGGCTCCGGGTTTATTTTTGCCCGGCGTTCAACGGCCGGCAGCGCCGAGCTGTGGTTCGGGTTGGTCGCTCAAGGCTGAGGGCGCCAGTTGCGGCTCGCTGAGCTCCAGTACGTCCTTCATCAACTGCGGGTGGCGATCCAACAAGCGCATCAGCATGTACAGCGGCTGGGGCGCGCTGACTTCGCCGCGCTCGTAACGGGAAAAGGCATTGTGCCCGCCACCCGACAGCAGTTTGACCGCTTCCTTCTGCGAGAGGTGCAGCTTGCGGCGGATGCGCTTCATGTCGGCGGCGACGCTCTGCCGGTAATCCTCCAGTAATTGGTCGCCCGCGGCGGCGTAACGTTCTGCGCTCGGTGCGTCGAATTCGATTTCACCGCATTCCTGGCATTCCCAGCCGGCCAGGCCATGGAGGTGACGCTGCAGATGCCGGTAGTCGATGAGCTCGCTGCGCTGCTCGAACGCCAGCATGCCGGTGGGAGCGCCGCAGCTGTAGCACTGTTGTCGTTTCATGCTTGTGCCTCCTTGAAGGAGATCACTGGAGGCCCTATGCCGGGGCGCTGGGTGATCTTGATGTAGAGCGTCCGGTTATCGATGCCGGTGTAATACACGTCCTGCCACACCCGGTGATCGTGATAGGTGGTCATCGATTTGTAGAACATGCTGCCCTGGAGTCCGGCTATCACTCGTTGCATGGCCGCCAAGGACAATCCGAGTTCCTTGCCGCAGAGCAACGCGCTTCGAGTGCAGGCTTGCGCCCCTTGCCGAACGACCTGTGCCTTGATCAGCGACAGGTCATAGTGAGGTGTTTTCTTTTCCATGAGACACCCTTGAGGCTGACTCGAAATTACCCTTAAAGGGTTTTTTGTCAAGGCCTGTTTGAAATGGCGAAAGTGCCTGCACCCGCCTAAAACGTTGAACTCTGGGAAAGGTCTGAATACCATGCCAGGCAATTCGTCCGATGATTGGATGAAAGAGTGAGTTCAATGAGCGAAATATCCCCCCTGATCAAACGTTCCCTGGTCGACCAGGCCCTGGAGCAACTGCGCCTGCGCATCACCAATGGCGCCTGGGTCGTGGGCCAGCGCCTGCCCACCGAACCGGAACTGGCCAGTGAGCTGGGCATCAGCCGCAACACCGTGCGCGAGGCCCTGCGGGTACTGGCGTTTTCCGGGCTGATCGAGATCCGCCAGGGTGACGGCAGTTACCTGCGGGCGGTGGCCGATCCCTTGGACATGCTCCAGGCACTGTCCCAGTGCTCCTTGGAGCAGGCCCGGGAAACCCGCCACATTCTGGAAGTGGAGGCCGTCGGCCTGGCCGCCCTGCGCCGCACCGACGAGGACCTGCACGCCCTGAGCGATGCGCTGGCCGTTAGCGGCGGGCACTTTCATGGCGACCTGGAAAGCTACATCGCCTGCGACCTGGTATTTCACCAGCGCCTGGTGGACGCCGCCCACAACCCGACCCTCAGCCAGCTGTATCGCTATTTCTCCAGCGTGGTCGGCGCCCAGTTGCGCCAGACCCTGACCGTGACCCCCAGGCGTCAGGAAGTCTTCGATCGGCACCAACACCTGCTGGATGCCATCGAGCAACGCGACCCCGAACGGGCCAAGAACATTTCCCGCCAGCTGATCAACGAATCCTGAGTCCGAGACCTCCATGTCCAATCAAACGGTACCTGCGAAAACCCCGTCCTCGCCTCGGCGTTCCGCCGAGCTCGAAGAGCTGCTGATCGACGCCGAGGCTGATGATGAAGAGGTGCAGCAGGCTCCACCGCCTCTGCAGCGCCCCTGGCTGTTGCTGCTGGGGCTGATCCTGGTGGCGCTGAACCTGCGTCCGGCGCTGTCGAGCATGGCGCCACTGCTCAGTGATGTGTCGCAGCACCTGGGGCTATCGGCCGCCAAGGCCGGGCTGCTGACTACCTTGCCGGTGCTGTGCCTGGGGCTGTTCGCGCCTTTGGCGCCGCTGCTGGCCCGGCGCTTCGGCGCCGAGCGGGTGGTGCTGGGCATCCTCATGACCCTGGCCCTGGGCATTGTGCTGCGCAGTTCCTTCGGTGAGGTCGAAGTGTTTGCCGGGAGCATCCTGGCCGGCGCCAGCATCGGCGTGATCGGGGTGCTGCTGCCGGGTATCGTCAAGCGTGACTTCGCCCGGCACGCGGGCACCATGACCGGGGTCTACACCATGGCCCTGTGCCTGGGTGCGGCGATGGCGGCGGGGGCCACGGTGCCTCTGAGCCAGCATTTCGGGGGCAGTTGGGCCATGGGGCTGGGCTTCTGGGTGGTGCCGGCGCTGGTGGCGGCCCTGTTCTGGTTGCCTCAGGTCGGGCACAAGCACGGTGCTCACCATGTGGCCTTTCGCGTGCGCGGCCTGTTGCGGGACCGCCTGGCCTGGCAGGTAACCCTGTACATGGGCCTGCAATCCTCCCTGGCGTACATCGTGTTTGGCTGGTTGCCGTCGATCCTGATCGGCCGTGGGCTGACCCCGACCCAGGCCGGGCTGGTGCTGTCCGGTTCGGTGATCGTGCAATTGGCCAGTTCTCTGGCGGCGCCCTGGCTGGCGACCCGGGGCAAGGACCAGCGCCTGGCCATCGTGATTGTCATGCTGATGACCCTGGGCGGCCTGTTCGGTTGCCTGTACGCGCCCATCGAGGGCCTGTGGGGCTGGGCGGTCCTGCTGGGCCTGGGGCAGGGCGGCACCTTCAGCCTGGCCCTGACCCTGATCGTGCTGCGCTCCCGGGACCCCCATGTGGCGGCCAACCTGTCGAGCATGGCCCAGGGCATCGGCTACACCCTGGCTTCCATGGGGCCGTTTGCGGTGGGCCTGGTGCACGACTGGACCGGGGGCTGGAACGCTGTGGGGTGGATTTTCGCGGTGTTGGGCTGCGGTGCGATCATTGCCGGGCTGGGCGCCGGTCGTTCGCTGCATGTGCAGGTGCAGAGCGAGAGAATCTGACGGGCCTTGCTTGCGCTATTTGCTCGGTAAATGCCGATAGTGTTCGCCGGGGTTGCGGATTATTGTGCTGCATCCCCCTTGCCCTTTCGGAGTCCGTTCATGAGTGATGCCCATCGCGCCCTGATCACCGAGTTCTATCAGGCTTTCCAGCGCCTGGATGCCGAGGCCATGAGCGCCTGCTACACCGAGGATGTGCTGTTCAGTGACCCGGCGTTCGGCGAGTTGCGCGGGCGTGATGCCGGCGATATGTGGCGCATGCTCACCTCCCGTGCCAAGGACTTTTCCCTGACTTTCGATCAGGTGCGTGCCGACTCGAATTCCGGCGGCGCGCACTGGGTTGCCACCTACCTGTTCAGCCAGACCGGCAATACGGTGATCAACGATATCCAGGCCCGGTTCGTGTTTCGCGACGGCAAGATCTGCGAGCATCACGATCAGTTCGACATGTGGCGTTGGGCGCGCCAGGCCCTGGGCACCAAGGGCCTGCTGCTGGGCTGGACGCCGCTGCTCAAGAATGCTGTTCGCGCCCAGGCGCGCAAGGGGCTCAAGGCCTTCCAGAGCGGTCGCTGAAAGCCATCCTCTGCTAAGATCGCGGCTTGTTATCCACAGGCCTCGATACCTTTTGTGACCAGCCCTCTTTCATCCTCCAGTGCCGAAACGGCGCAGCCTGCCACTGACGCCAAGCCCTGGTTCGTGTATCTGGTGCGGGCGGCCAACGGTGCCCTGTACTGCGGTATCAGCGACGACCCGGTGAAGCGCTTCGCCAAGCACCAGAGCGGCAAGGGCGCGCGTTTCTTTCTCTCCAGCCCGGCGGTGGCGCTGGTCTATACCGAGGCTTGCCGGGACAAGGGCGAAGCCTTGCGCCAGGAGCGGTTGATCAAGAAGCTCAGGAAGAGTGCCAAGGAATGCCTGGTGGCTTCGGCCACCGCCGCGGCATCAATCTGACTGATAGGTTCTCATCAGCCGGATCTGTAGGCCGTCCACGGATTGCGCGCTAAGCTCAGCGCTCTCCCTCTTCCGGCGGACCCCAGCATGTCAGAGTTGATTCTCCACCATTACCCGACCTCTCCCTTTGCGGAAAAAGCCCGCTTGCTGCTGGGTTTCAAGGGGCTGTCCTGGCGCTCGGTGAAGATTTCCCCGGTGATGCCCAAGCCCGACCTGACCGCCCTGACCGGTGGCTATCGCAAGACCCCGGTGTTGCAGGTCGGCGCGGATATCTATTGCGACACGGCCTTGATCGCGCGCCGCCTGGAGCAGGAAAAATCCTCGCCTGCGCTGTTTCCCGAAGGCCAGGAAATGATCAGTGCGGCCTTCGCCGCCTGGGTCGATTCGGTAGTGTTCCAGCACGCGGTGACCCTGGTATTCCAGCCTGAATCCGCAGCCGTGCGTTTCGGCAAGCTGCCGCCGGAAGCGGTCAAGGCCTTCATGGCCGACCGTGCCGGGCTGTTCAGTGGCGGCAGCGCCAGCCGGCTGCCTCTGGAGGTGGCCAAGCATCAGTGGCCGACCCTCATGGCGCGCCTGGAGCAGCAGTTGCAGCGCGAGCCCGGGGACTTCCTGTTTGGCCAACCATCGATTGCCGATATTGCCCTGGCTCACCCGCTGTGGTTCCTCAAGGGCACGCCGGTGACCGCGCCGCTGGTGGACGACTACCCGGCGGTTGCTGGCTGGCTGGCGCGGGTCCTGGGTTTCGGGCATGGCTCCTTCACCGAAATGAGCGCCGAAGAGGCCCTCGAGGTCTCGCGCAGTGCCACCCCGGCGGCGCTGCCGGATGAACAGTTCGTCGACCCCAACGGCTTCAAGGCGGGCCAGCAGGTGGTGATTGCCGCGACTGACTACGGTGTCGACCCGGTGGCGGGCGAGTTGCTGTTCGCCGGTACTGAAGAGCTGATCCTGCGCCGTGAAGATCCACGTGCCGGAGTGGTCCACGTGCACTTCCCACGGCTGGGCTTTCGCATCCAGGCCCAGTGATGCATATCTGCAGGAGCTGGCTTGCCTGCGAAGGCATTCCCAGAGCGGCCGCCCCCTTCGCTGGCAAGCGAAACGGCTCCTAGGGCTTCAGCGCGGCCATGATCGCGTCGGGATCGTAGGTGCGGATCAGGGTGCCATTTACGTCCAGGATCGGAATCCCGGCACCGCCCAGGGCGGTGTAGGCCTGGCGTGCCGCGGCGTCTTTCTCGATGTCGAATTCCCGGAAGGGAATGCCCTTCTGATCGAGAAAGCGCCGGGTGGCCTTGCAGTAGCCGCACCAGTCGGTGGCGTACAGCACCACCCGGGCATGCTCGCGGGTCTCTTCGCTGACCATTGCCGAAGGGTTGAACAGCCGTTCGATCTTGCCCCAGTGCTGGTAGGTCACCACCACCAGCAGGATCAGCAGGAACTTCTTCAATACCCCCTGGAGCATCAGTTACGGCGCTTGAGCTGGTCGGTCAGTTGGGTGGGCAGGCCCTTGATGATCAGGGTCCCGGCTTCTTCGTCGTACTCGATCTTCGAACCCAGCAGATGGGCCTCGAAACTGATGGACAGGCCCTCGGCGCGACCGGTGAAGCGGCGGAACTGGTTCAGGGTGCGCTTGTCCGCGGGGATCTCCGGCGACAGCCCGTAGTCCTTGTTGCGGATGTGATCGTAGAACGCCTTGGGGCGATCCTCGTCGATCAGTTCCGAGAGTTCTTCCAGGCCCATGGGTTCGCCGAGCTTGGCCTGGCTGCTGGCGTAGTCCACCAGGGTCTTGGTCTTCTCCCGGGCCGAGTCTTCCGGCAGGTCCTCGCTTTCCACGAAGTCGCTGAAGGCCTTGAGCAGGGTGCGGGTCTCGCCCGGGCCGTCGACACCTTCCTGGCAGCCGATGAAGTCGCGGAAATACTCCGAGACCTTCTTGCCGTTCTTGCCCTTGATAAAGGAGATGTACTGCTTGGACTGCTTGTTGTTCTGCCATTCGGAGATGTTGATCCGCGCCGCCAGATGCAGCTGGCCCAGGTCCAGGTGGCGCGACGGCGTCACGTCCAGCTGGTCGGTCACCGCCACGCCCTCGCTGTGGTGCAGCAGGGCGATCGCCAGGTAGTCGGTCATGCCTTGCTGGTAGTGGGCGAACAGTACGTGGCCGCCCACCGACAGGTTGGACTCTTCCATCAGCTTCTGCAGATGCTCCACCGCTACCCGGCTGAACGCGGTGAAGTCCTGGCCGCCTTCCAGGTACTCCTTCAGCCAGCCGCTGAAGGGGAACGCACCGGACTCGGGGTGGAACAGGCCCCAGGCTTTGCCCTGTTTGGCGTTATAGCTTTCATTGAGGTCGGCGAGCATGTTCTCGATGGCCGCGGACTCTGCCAGTTCGGAATCACGGGCGTGCAGGACTGCTGGGCTGCCGTCGGGTTTTTTGTCGATCAGGTGGACGATGCAATGACGGATCGGCATGGGCTTCTCGGCTGATTGAAGGGGGAGGGCGGGCTCCCCGAAAAAGTGCCCAGTGTACCGCACCCGCTGGTTTTGGCGCGGTTTGCCGGGTGATGAACGGCTCGTCGGTAAGGCTTATGCATTTTTTTACCGATTTAGAGCAATAAAGCTGACCAAATGGCTAGGTAGAGGCGGATATTTCCCCGTCTGTGTGCTAGTTTTGCCCCGTCTTACGCGATGTCTCAGCGTTAAGCGTGCATTCAGCATTTGTCGGGTCGAACCAAACCCTGATTTCGGTATCTATAACCCCGATCTGTCGTGGTTGTAACCGGGGTGCCAGATTCACAAGATCTGGCTCGATGGCTGACACTGCACTCTGCAATCCAAATGAATTTGATAGGGAAGGAACACCACAATGGCTATTACTAAAGACCAACTGATCGCTGATATCGCTGAAGCTATCGACGCGCCGAAAACCACCGCGCGTAACGCCCTGGACCAACTGGCTCAGATCGTTGCTGATCAATTGGAAAATGGCGGCGAAATCACTCTGCCAGGTATCGGCAAACTGAAAGTGACCGAGCGTCCTGCCCGTACTGGCCGTAACCCATCGACTGGCGCTGCCATCGAAATCGCTGCCAAGAAAGTTATCAAGCTGGTTGTGGCTAAAGGCCTGACCGACGCTGTTAACAAGTAATACTTGCAGTGAAACCGTGCTCAGAAGTTTTCCGGGCACGGTTTGTGTAACACCGATTCACGCAAGGTGAATCGTCCTTGAATCCCCCGCCTCTTTAGTTCTTCCTCATCCAGCGTTCCTGGCTCCAGGCCTGTTGCTGTGCCTTGTCCTTGAAGGTCCAGGCGACGAAGCGGCTCTGTTTCTGCCCCTGGGACATTTCCATCACCTGGCTTTCCAGGGCTCCGGCCTTTTTCAGCGCGCTTTCAATCGCCGGCAGGTTAGAGGCCTTCGACACCAGGGTGCTGAACCACAGTACCTGTTGGCCGACGCTGGCGCTTTCACTGATCAACTGGCTGACAAAGCGGATCTCGCCGCCTTCGCACCAGAGCTCCCGGGCCTGCCCGCCGAAATTCAGCACCGGCAATTTGCGCTTGGGGTCGGCCTTGCCCAGGGCCCGCCATTTACGCTGGCTGCCGCGGGTGGCTTCGTCCAGGGAGGCATGGAAGGGCGGGTTGCACATCGTCAGGTCGAAACGCTCGGTGCTGTCCAGCAGGCCGGTGAGGATCTGCTTGGGATTGCCCTGCTGGCGCAGGCTGATGGCCATGTTCAAGCCGTTGGCCTGGACAATCGCCTTGGCCGCCGCCAGGGCGGTGCTGTCGATGTCCGAGCCGAGGAACTGCCAGCGGTAGTCGCTGTAGCCGATCAGGGGGTAGATGCAGTTGGCGCCGACCCCGACATCCAGTACCCGTACGGCCGCGCCACGAGGGATTTCACCCTGGTTGTGGCTGGCCAGCAGATCGGCGAGGAAGTGCACATAGTCAGCGCGACCTGGCACTGGCGGGCAGAGGAAGTCCGCCGGAATATCCCAGTGGGCGATGCCGTAGAAGGCCTTGAGCAGGGCTCGGTTGAACACCCGTACCGCGGCCGGGTCGGCGAAGTCGATGCTTTCCTTGCCATAGGGATTGAGGATCACGAACTGCCCCAACTCCGGTGTGCTCTTGATCAGTTGTGGGAAGTCGTAACGCCCCTGGTGACGATTGCGCGGATGCAGGCTGGCCTTTTCCCGGGGCGTGGCGGCTTTGGCCGGGGAGGCAGGCTTGGGTTTTTTGCGCGAAGGCTTGGGGGTGTTGGGGGCGGTCATGGGGGATCGATTCGGGGTGGTTCAAAGTGGCGGGCATTGTCCCATATCTTGCGGCGTTGGGGCGGGAGGCTTCGCCGCCGGCAAGCCGGCTCCTGGCAAACCAACGCGTACCGGCAGGCGCTGGCTTGCCAGCGAAAGCGATCTGCCGCCAATAAAAAAGGGAGGCCTTTGCGGCCTCCCTCTTTCACACTGCGCGAATCGCCGTTACAGGCTGGAGATCCGTGCGTGCTGCTCCGCCAGCTTGCCCAGGGCCTGTTCGGCCTCGGCCAGTTTGGCGCGTTCCTTCTCGATCACTTCGGCCGGGGCCTTGTCGACGAAGGACGGGTTGGACAGCTTGCCGCCCACTCGCTGCACTTCGCCTTGCAGGCGCTGGATTTCCTTGTCCAGGCGTGCCAGTTCGGCGCCCTTGTCGATCAGGCCGGCCATGGGCACCAGCACTTCCATCTCGCCCACCAGCGCCGTGGCGGACAGCGGCGCTTCGTCGCCGGCAGCCAGTACGGTGATGGATTCGAGTCGGGCCAGCTTTTTCAGCAAGGCTTCGTTCTCGGTCAGGCGACGCTGGTCTTCGGCGCTGACATTCTTCAGGAACAGGGCCAGGGGCTTGCCCGGGCCGATGTTCATTTCCGCGCGAATGTTACGAGTGCCGAGCATCAGGCCCTTGAGCCATTCGATGTCGTCTTCGGCGGCCTGGTCGATGCGTGCTTCATTGGCCACCGGCCAAGGCTGCAGCATGATGGTTTTGCCGGTGCTGCCTGCCAGCGGCGCCAGGCGCTGCCAGATTTCCTCGGTGATGAACGGCATGAACGGATGCGCCAGGCGCAGCGCCACTTCCAGCACGCGCACCAGGGTGCGACGGGTGCCGCGCTGGCGTTCAACTGGCGAGTTCTCGTCCCAAAGCACGGGCTTGGACAGCTCCAGGTACCAGTCGCAGTACTGGTTCCAGATGAACTCGTACAGGGCCTGGGCGGCCAGGTCGAAACGGAACTGGTCGAGCTGACGGGTCACTTCAGCTTCGGTGCGCTGCAGTTGCGAGATGATCCAGCGGTCCGCCAGGGACAGCTCGTAAGCTTCGCCGTTCTGGCCGCAGTCCTCGCCCTTGTCCAGCACGTAGCGCGCGGCGTTCCAGATCTTGTTGCAGAAGTTGCGGTAACCCTCGACGCGGCCCATGTCGAACTTGATGTCGCGACCAGTGGTGGCCAGGGAGCAGAAGGTGAAACGCAGGGCGTCGGTGCCGTAGCTGGCGATACCGTCGGCGAATTCGGCGCGGGTCTGCTTCTCGATGGCTTTCTGCAGTTTGGGCTGCATCAGGCCGGTGGTGCGCTTCTGCACCAGGGTTTCCAGGTCGATACCGTCGATGATGTCCAGCGGGTCGAGGACGTTGCCCTTGGACTTGGACATCTTCTGGCCCTGGCCATCGCGGACCAGGCCGTGCACGTACACGGTCTTGAACGGAACCTGCGGCGTGCCGTCCTCGTTCTTCACCAGGTGCATGGTGAGCATGATCATCCGGGCGACCCAGAAGAAAATGATGTCGAAGCCGGTGACCAGCACGTCGGTGGGGTGGAAGGTCTTGAGGAAGTCGGTCTGTTCCGGCCAGCCCAGGGTGGAGAAGGTCCACAGGCCCGAGCTGAACCAGGTGTCGAGCACGTCGTTGTCCTGCTGCAGGGCAACGTCCGGGCCAAGGTTGTGCTTGGCCCGTACTTCCGCTTCGTCGCGGCCGACATAGACCTTGCCCGACTCGTCGTACCAGGCCGGAATGCGGTGGCCCCACCACAGCTGGCGGCTGATGCACCAGTCCTGGATGTCACGCATCCAGGAGAAATACATGTTCTCGTACTGCTTGGGCACGAAGGCGATGCGGCCGTCTTCCACGGCGGCGATGGCAGGTTCTGCCAGCGGCTTGGTGGAGACATACCACTGGTCGGTCAGCCACGGTTCGATGACGGTGCCGGAACGGTCGCCCTTCGGCACTTTCAGCGCGTGGTCGTCGACGCTCACCAGCAGGCCGGCGGCGTCGAAGGCGGCAACAATCTGCTTGCGTGCTTCGAAGCGGTCCAGGCCCACGTACTCGGCCGGGATCTTGCCGTCGACGCTGTCGTTCAGGCTGCCGTCCAGGTTGAACACCTGGCAGGCCGGCAGTACGGCGGCGTTCTTGTCGAAGATGTTGAGCAGCGGCAGGTTGTGGCGCTTGCCGACTTCATAGTCGTTGAAGTCGTGGGCCGGGGTGATCTTCACGCAGCCGGTGCCGAACTCGGGGTCGCAGTAATCGTCGGCGATGATCGGGATACGGCGGCCCACCAGGGGCAGCTCGACGAATTTGCCGATCAGGGCCTTGTAGCGCTCGTCTTCAGGGTTCACCGCGACGGCGGAGTCACCGAGCATGGTTTCCGGACGGGTGGTGGCGACGATCAGGTAGTCGTTGCCTTCGGCTGTCTTGGCGCCGTCGGCCAGCGGGTACTTGAGGTTCCACAGGAAACCCTTCTCGTCGTGGTTTTCCACTTCGAGGTCGGAAATCGCCGTGTGCAGCTTGGTGTCCCAGTTGACCAGGCGCTTGCCGCGGTAGATCAGGCCGTCTTCGTGCAAGCGCACGAAGGCTTCCTTCACTGCTTCCGAGAGGCCGTCGTCCATGGTGAAGCGCTCGCGGCTCCAGTCCACGGAGGAGCCCAGGCGGCGAATCTGGCGGCTGATGTTGCCCCCGGACTGATCCTTCCATTCCCAGACTTTCTCGAGGAATTTTTCCCGGCCCAGGTCATGGCGATTCTGGCCCTGGGCTTCGATCTGGCGCTCCACCAGCATTTGCGTGGCGATGCCGGCGTGGTCGGTGCCCGGCTGCCACAGGGTGTTGCGACCCTGCATGCGGCGGAAACGGATCAGGGCGTCCATGATCGCGTTGTTGAAGCCGTGGCCCATGTGCAGGCTGCCGGTGACGTTCGGCGGCGGGATCATGATGGTGTAGGAGTCGCCCGCGCCTTGCGGGGCGAAGTAGTTCTCGGACTCCCAGGTCTGGTACCAGGAAGTTTCAATGGCGTGCGGCTGGTAGGTCTTATCCATGCGCGGCGGGACCCTATTGGCATTTATTCAGGAAAAGCCGGGAAGTATAGCGGAGGGGGGCGGCAGCAAGCCACCAGCGGCAAGCGACAAGATGGCCCGGCCCGGCTTTTGCGTGTGGCTTATGGTTTGCCGCTGGTGGTCGCTGCGAGCAGGCGTTCCAGGCGGGCGTCGAGGCGACGCTTGATCTCGGTTTCGATATGCGGCGCGAAGTCGTCGATCACGTCCTGCATGATCAGTTGTGCGGCGGCGCGCAGTTCGCTGTCCAGGTGCAGCAAGGCATCGGCGTTGTTGCTGGCGGTGGCAGGCTTGGCGACGGGGGCCGCCGCTGCAGGTGCTGGAGCGGGTGTTGCCGCTTGAGCCGGCGCGGGTGCGGCGGCTTGCGCCGGGGCTGGCGCGGCAGGGGCGGCTTGGGCAGCGGCCGGCTGCTGGTTGCCCACCATGTCGAACAGCAGGGGAATCTGTACTTCGCTGCTGACGGTCTCGGTCAGCAGTGGCGGTTGCAGGTTTTCATCGCCGAGCAGTTTACGGATCGACTCGAGGTCATCCAGCAGGTGCGCGGGCTTTTGCAGCGGATTGGGAGTGTCCATCGGGTGCTCAGAGTCGCTGTAAACGGTGATCTTGCAGAGGATAGCCCTGTTCGCGATAGAAACGGAAACTCTCGCGGGCCGCCTGACGAATAGCGGGGTCCTCCACCACCACCTCGGCAATCCGGGCAAAACGCGGGGCGAAGGCCGGCACTTTCAGGTCCAGGTTCACCAGCAGGTCATTGTGGGGGCCGGGGTCCTGGCCGAGGCCGAGGACGATCAGGCTTTCGGGTTCGCTTTCCGCCGGGCCGTGGGGGACGAAGGTTTCGCCCTTGAAGCGCCACAGGCGGGCATCGAGCTCGTCCCGTTGCTCTGCATCGCTGCAATGCAGGTAGATGCGGTGGCCCATGCGCCAGGCCTTGTCGGTGAGCTTGCAGGCAAAATCCAGGCGCGCCGCAGGGTCCGCGCTGGGAAGAATATAGAAGTCGACTTTGGTCATTGGGCTTCCTGAGCCGAGGAGGGCGCCGCCTTCATGCGGTGCCCCCTGCGGTCATGGTTTTCAGGCTTTGGCGCGGTCCAGCAGGTATTGGGTCAGCAGGGGGACGGGACGGCCAGTGGCGCCCTTGTCCTTGCCACCGCTGGTCCAGGCAGTGCCGGCGATGTCCAGGTGCGCCCAGTTGAGGTTCTTGGTGAAGCGCGAGAGGAAGCAGGCGGCGGTGATGGTGCCGGCCTTTGGCCCGCCGATGTTGGCGATGTCGGCGAACGGGCTGTCCAGTTGCTCCTGGTACTCGTCGAACAACGGCAGTTGCCAGGCGCGGTCGTCGGCTTGCTGGCCGGCGCTGAGCAGTTGGCCGATCAGTTCGTCGTTGTTGCCCAGCAGGCCCGAAGTATGGGCGCCCAGGGCGACCACGCAGGCACCGGTGAGGGTGGCAATATCGATCACGGCCTGTGGCTTGAAGCGCTCGGAGTAGGTCAGGGCATCGCACAGCACCAGGCGGCCTTCGGCGTCGGTGTTGAGGATCTCCACGGTCTGCCCGCTCATGGTGGTGACAATGTCGCCAGGGCGCGCGGCGCCACCGCTGGGCATGTTCTCGGCGCAGGCCAGGATGCACACCAGGTTGATCGGCAGCTTCAGCTCCAGCACGGCGCGCAGGGTGCCGAACACGCTGGCGGCGCCGCCCATGTCGTACTTCATTTCATCCATGCCGGCGCCCGGCTTGAGGCTGATGCCGCCGGTGTCGAAAGTGATGCCCTTGCCCACCAGGGCGAACGGCTTCTCGGACTTCTTGCCGCCGTTGTACTGCATGACGATCAGGCGTGGCGGCTGGTCGCTGCCCTGGCCCACGGCATAGAACGAGCCCATGCCCAGTTCCTTGATCTTCTTCTCGTCGAGGACCTCGACCTTCAGGCCCTTGAACTCCTTGCCCAGGGCCTTGGCCTGTTCGCCGAGGAAGGTCGGATGGCAGACGTTCGGCGGCAGGTTGCCCAGGTCGCGGGTAAAGGCCATGCCGTTGGCGATGGCCTGGGCATGGGTCACGCCGCGCTGGACTTCGGCTTCGGCGGCCTTGATGGTCAGCAGGGTGATTTTCTTCAGGGCGCGGGGCTCGGCCTTCTGGCTCTTGTAGCGGTCGAAGACATAACCACCGTCCACCAGGGTTTCTGCCAGCAGGCGGGTCTTGCCGTAGCTGTCGCGGCCCTTGACCACGACTTCATCCAGCGCCAGCACGGCGTCGCTGCCGCCCAGGCCCTTGAGGGTGGTGAGCACGCCGCTGATGATCTTGCGGAACGGGCGGTCGCCCAGTTCGCCGTCCTTGCCGGTGCCTACCAGCAGCACCCGCTCGGCCTTGAGCTTGGCCACGCCGTGCAGCAGCAGGCTCTGGCCGACCTTGCCGGCCAGGTCGCCGCGTTTGAGTACGGCGCTGATGGCGCCGCCGCTGAGTTCGTCGAGTTGCTTGGCAACGCTGCCGAGTTTGCGGCCTTCGCCGACGGCGACCACCAGGGTGGCGGTCTTCAACGTTTCCGGGCTAACGCTTTTTACAACCAGTTCCATGTCTGGGTCCCTGAATAAATGGTCAAAGAGCGCAGGAAGCTGTCCTGCGCCAAGCTTATCTATATAGAAGAAGACGCCGCATGCTGCCGACGACAAAGCCACCAGTTTGAACCTCGCCGGTCGCGGCTGACAACCCTCGCATGGGCCAGTTTCGGCGCATTAGAGCGCTGGGTGAGCATCCTCCGTGACAGGCGCACGCAATCACAGGATAATGCGCCATCTTTTTTCGGCGGCCCTGCGTCTGGGGCCGGCTCGATACGTTTGCTTGTTCGGCCGCCTTAGCCTGACAACCCTGGAGTGTCTGGTTTGATCGTCTTTCGTTATCTGTCCCGCGAAATCCTGCTGACCCTGAGTGCCGTGAGCGCGGTATTGCTGGTCATCATCATGAGCGGGCGCTTCGTCAAGTTCCTCGCGCAAGCCGCCTCGGGGGCCCTGGATCCGGGCTCGCTGTTCCTGATCATGGGGTTTCGCCTACCGGGCTTCTTGCAACTGATCCTGCCCCTGGGGCTGTTCCTCGGCATTCTCCTGGCTTACGGCCGGCTCTATCTCGAAAGCGAGATGACCGTGCTGTCGGCCACCGGCATGAGCCAGCAACGCCTGTTGGGCATAACCATGATCCCGGCGGCCCTGGTGGCCCTGCTGGTGGCCTGGCTGAGCCTGAGCCTGGCGCCCCAGGGTGCCAACCAGTTCCAGCTGTTGCTGAACAAGCAGGATGCCCTGACCGAGTTCGACACGCTGGTGGCGGGGCGCTTCCAGGCGCTCAACGACGGTACCCGGGTCACCTACACCGAGCAGTTGTCCGAAGACCGAACCAACCTGGGCGGCGTGTTCATTTCCGAGAAACGCCTGGGCCAGCAGAAAAAGGACGAGGGCATTTCGGTGCTGGTGGCCGAGAAGGGCCATCAGGACATTCGCCCCGACGGCAATCGCTACCTGATCCTGGAAAACGGCTATCGCTATGACGGCAACCCGGGCGAGGCCAACTACCGGGTGATCAAGTACGACACCTACGGTGTTTTGCTGGAGCGTCCGGACGTCAGCGACGAAGTCACCGATCGCGATGCCATGCCCACCGCTGACCTGATCGGCAAGGATGACCTGCGAGCCCGTGCCGAGCTGCAATGGCGCCTGTCCCTGCCATTGCTGGTGTTTATCGTGACCTTGATGGCGGTGCCGTTGTCCCGGGTCAACCCGCGCCAGGGCCGCTTCCTCAAGCTGATCCCGGCGATCCTGCTGTACATGGCCTACCTGACCATCCTGATCGCCGTGCGCGGTGCAATGGAGAAGGGCAAGATTTCCCCGGCCTTGGGGCTGTGGTGGGTGCACCTACTGTTTCTGTTGATTGGCCTCGGCCTGATGTATTGGGAGCCGATGCGCTTGAAAATGGCGAGTCGTCGCAGCGTGAAGGAGATGGCTCGTGGTTAAGCTCGATCGCTACATCGGTAGCAGTGTGTTCATGGCTATCCTGGCGGTCCTGGGGATCATCCTCGGGCTGGCCTCGCTGTTTGCCTTCATCGATGAGATGGGGGCTGTCAACGAAACGTATACCGTGGTGGATGTAATGAGCTACGTGGCCCTCACTGCGCCGCGTCGGGTCTATGAAATGCTGCCGATGGCAGGCCTGATCGGCTGCCTGATCGGCCTTGGCAGCCTGGCCAGTAACAGCGAGTTGACCATCATGCGCGCGGCCGGTGTATCGGTGGGCCGTATTGTCTGGGCGGTCATGAAGCCCATGCTGGTGCTGATGCTGGTGGGCGTGCTGGTGGGTGAATACGTAGCGCCGGCCACCGAGACCCAGGCCCAGGCCAGTCGGGCCCTGGCCCAGGGTTCCGGCGATGCCCAGAGTTCCAAGCACGGCCTGTGGCACCGCCAGGGCGATGAATTCATCCATATCAACGCAGTGCAGCCCAATGGCCTGCTCTATGGCGTGACCCGCTACCACTTCGATGACCAGCGCCACATGCTGTCGTCGAGCTTCGCCCGGCAGGCCCGTTTCCACGAGGACTACTGGCAGCTGACGGATGTCACCACCACCTACTTCCGCGACGGTCATACCGAAGTCATCAGCGTGCCCGGCGAACGTTGGGATGTGGCCTTGAGCCCGCAACTGCTGAGCACCGTGGTGATGGCGCCGGAATCCCTGTCCATCAGCGGCCTGTGGGGCTACATCCACTACCTGGCCGACCAGGGCCTGAACAACGGTCGCTACTGGCTGGCGTTCTGGGTCAAGGTCCTGCAGCCGCTGGTGACGGCGGCGCTGGTATTGATGGCCATTTCCTTCATTTTCGGTCCGCTGCGTTCGGTGACCCTGGGTCAGCGGGTATTCACCGGCGTACTGGTGGGTTTCACCTTCCGCATCGCCCAGGATCTGCTGGGCCCTTCGAGCCTGGTATTTGGCTTTTCGCCGTTGTTCGCGGTGCTGGTGCCTGCGGGTATCTGCGCGGTGGCGGGCGTCTGGCTGTTGCGCCGGGCCGGCTGATTCCGCGGCTTTGCCAGGGTCTTGACGTAACGCCCCGGTCCTTGGATCGGGGCGTTTTTGCATTTGACAAACGCTGACAGGCGAGCGTGACGCTTGTGCCGAGTATCAGGTACAATTCCCGGCTATTTTTCGGCGGGCCATGCCTGCAGCCTTTTTGAGTGTTCATCCGTGAGTGATTTGAGTCATATCCGCAATTTCTCCATCATCGCCCACATTGACCATGGCAAGTCGACTCTGGCCGATCGCTTCATCCAGATGTGCGGCGGCCTGGCCGAGCGCGAAATGGAAGCCCAGGTTCTGGACTCCATGGACCTTGAGCGTGAGCGCGGGATCACCATCAAGGCCCACAGCGTCACCCTCTATTACAAGGCCCGCGACGGCATTACCTACCAGCTGAACTTCATTGACACCCCGGGCCACGTGGACTTCACCTACGAAGTCAGCCGTTCCCTGGCGGCCTGTGAAGGTGCATTGCTGGTGGTGGACGCCGGCCAGGGCGTCGAAGCCCAGTCGGTTGCCAACTGCTACACCGCCATCGAGCAAGGCCTGGAAGTGATGCCGGTGCTGAACAAGATCGACCTGCCACAGGCCGATCCTGAGCGGGTCAAGGAAGAGATCGAGAAGATCATCGGTATCGATGCCACCGACGCCGTGACCTGCAGCGCCAAGACCGGCCTGGGCGTGGACGAGGTGCTCGAGCGCCTGGTGACCACCATTCCGGCACCGACCGGCAACATCGAAGACCCGCTGCAAGCCCTGATCATCGACTCCTGGTTCGACAACTACCTGGGCGTCGTGTCCCTGGTACGTGTACGTCATGGCCGGGTGAAGAAGGGCGACAAGATCCTGGTCAAGTCCACCGGCAAGATCCACCTGGTGGACAGCGTTGGTGTATTCAACCCGAAACACACCGCCACCACCGACCTCAAGGCCGGTGAAGTGGGCTTCATCATCGCGGGCATCAAGGACATTCACGGCGCGCCCGTGGGTGACACCCTGACCCTGAGCTCGACCCCGGACGTTGAAGTGCTGCCGGGTTTCAAGCGCATCCAGCCCCAGGTCTACGCCGGCCTGTTCCCGGTCAGCTCCGACGACTTCGAGGATTTCCGCGAAGCCCTGCAGAAGCTCACCCTGAACGACTCTTCCCTGCAGTACACCCCGGAAAGCTCCGACGCCCTGGGCTTCGGCTTCCGCTGCGGGTTCCTCGGCATGCTGCACATGGAGATCATCCAGGAGCGCCTGGAGCGCGAGTACGACCTGGACCTGATCACCACCGCACCGACGGTAATCTTCGAGCTGCAACTGAAGAACGGTGAAACGATCTACGTCGACAACCCGTCCAAGCTTCCGGATCTGTCGGCGATCGAAGACATGCGCGAGCCGATCGTGCGGGCCAATATTCTTGTGCCGCAAGAGCACCTGGGCAACGTCATAACCCTGTGCATCGAGAAGCGCGGCGTACAGCACGACATGCTGTTCCTCGGCAGCCAGGTCCAGGTGACCTACGACCTGCCGATGAACGAAGTGGTCCTGGACTTCTTCGACCGCCTGAAATCCACCAGCCGCGGCTATGCTTCGCTGGATTACCATTTCGATCGTTACCAGTCGGCTAATCTGGTGAAACTGGATGTGCTGATCAACGGTGAGAAGGTCGACGCCCTGGCGTTGATCGTGCACCGTGACAACGCCCACTACAAAGGGCGTGCGCTGACCGAAAAGATGAAAGAACTGATTCCTCGGCAGATGTTTGACGTGGCAATCCAGGCCGCCATTGGCGGGCAGATTGTGGCGCGGACAACCGTCAAGGCACTCAGAAAGAACGTACTGGCCAAATGCTACGGCGGCGACGTTAGCCGTAAGCGCAAGCTGTTGGAAAAGCAGAAGGCCGGTAAGAAACGCATGAAGCAAGTGGGCAACGTGGAAATTCCACAAGAAGCCTTCCTTGCCGTGCTCAGGTTGGATAGTTAGGTCCTATGTCACTAAATTTCCCGCTGTTGCTGGTCATCGCTGTCTTCGTTTGCGGTCTCTTGGCGTTGCTCGACCTGGTGTTCCTGGCACCGCGCCGGCGTGCCGCCATTGCCAACTATCAGGGCAGCGTCAGCCAGCCGGACGGGGTGGTGGTCGAGAAGCTGAGCAAAGAGCCGCTGCTGGTTGAATACGGCAAGTCGTTCTTCCCGGTGCTGTTCATCGTCCTGGTGCTGCGTTCGTTCCTGGTGGAGCCGTTCCAGATTCCATCGGGCTCGATGAAGCCGACCCTGGATGTGGGCGACTTCATCCTGGTGAACAAGTTTTCCTACGGGATCCGCTTGCCGGTGATCGACAAGAAGGTCATCGAAGTCGGTGATCCGCAGCGCGGCGATGTGATGGTGTTCCGCTACCCAAGCGATCCGAACGTCAACTACATCAAGCGTGTGGTCGGCCTGCCGGGTGATGAAGTGCGCTACACCAGTGACAAGCACCTGTTCGTCAACGGTCAGCCGGTGGCGGAGCAACTGGTGGGGGCTGAACCCGGCACCTTGGGCAGCGCCGAGCTGTACAAGGAAAAACTGGGCGCCGCCGAGCACTTGATCCGCAAGGAAATGAGCCGTTACCGGGCAACCCCGGACGGTCGCTGGGTGGTGCCGGCCGGGCACTACTTCATGATGGGCGACAACCGCGACAACTCTAACGACAGTCGCTACTGGGACGATCCAAGTATTCCCAAGGACCTGCTGGGCATGGTTCCCGACAAGAATATCGTCGGCAAGGCCTTCGCAGTCTGGATGAGCTGGCCCGAACCGAAACTCAGCCACCTGCCGAATTTCTCGCGGGTTGGCCTGATCAAGTAATCACACGCGGCGCTGTTGAACACAGCGCCGAATGCTTTTCTGGCTCTTGTATAAAACGGCCTTGCCCTTGGGCGACCCGTAACAGCCTTATCGCCAGAAGCATGCAGTCAACGATATTCAGGATGTAAATTTGAACACAGCGTTAATTGCCACCCGCACCTCGTGCGCGGCCCCTGGGATGGCGAGTTTCGGCAACGAAACCAGCGTGGGTAAACCGTGAGCGTTTCTTTGAGCCGTCTCGAGCGTCAGCTCGGTTATTCCTTCAAGGACCAGGAGCTGATGCTGCTGGCCCTCACTCACCGCAGCTTTGCCGGGCGCAACAACGAACGCCTGGAGTTTCTCGGTGACGCCATTCTCAACTTCGTTGCCGGCGAGGCGCTGTTCGAGCGCTTTCCCCAGGCCCGCGAAGGCCAGCTGTCGCGTTTGCGCGCGCGTCTGGTAAAAGGTGAAACACTGGCGGTGCTGGCCCGTGGTTTCGACCTGGGCGAGTACCTGCGCCTGGGCTCCGGCGAATTGAAGAGCGGCGGTTTCCGTCGTGAGTCGATCCTTGCCGATGCCCTGGAGGCCCTGATTGGTGCGATCTACCTGGACGCCGGCATGGAGACTGCCCGTGACCGCGTGCTGTCCTGGCTGGCCTCGGAGTTCGAGAGCCTGACCCTGGTGGACACCAACAAGGACCCCAAGACCCGGCTGCAGGAGTTCCTCCAGTCCCGCGCCTGCGAATTGCCACGTTACGAAGTGGTGGATATCCAGGGCGAACCGCATTGCCGGACATTCTTCGTTGAATGTGAAGTCACCTTATTGAATGAAAAAAGCCGAGGTCAGGGTGTGAGC
Source organism: Pseudomonas sp. GW822-FHT06D10 (assembly GCF_058799535.1). Classification (NCBI taxonomy): domain Bacteria; kingdom Pseudomonadati; phylum Pseudomonadota; class Gammaproteobacteria; order Pseudomonadales; family Pseudomonadaceae; genus Pseudomonas; species Pseudomonas sp. GW822-FHT06D10. The sequence continues at coordinate 396,154 of NZ_JBXALN010000002.1, forward strand.
CGCCGTATTGCCGAACAGGTAGCGGCCGCCGCAGCACTGATTGCCCTGGGCGTGGAGAATGGCCATGACTGATTCAACTGCAACACGCTGTGGCTATGTCGCCATCGTCGGCCGCCCCAACGTGGGCAAGTCGACGCTGCTCAACCACATCCTCGGCCAGAAGCTGGCGATCACCTCGCGCAAGCCCCAGACCACTCGTCACAACATGCTCGGGATCAAGACAGAAGGCGCCATCCAGGCGATCTACGTCGATACCCCCGGTATGCACAAGAGCAACGAGAAGGCGCTGAACCGCTACATGAACAAGACCGCTTCGGCGGCGTTGAAAGACGTCGACGTGGTGATCTTCGTGGTCGATCGCACCAAGTGGACCGACGAAGACCAACTGGTACTGGAGCGTGTGCAGTACGTGCAGGGCCCGGTAATCCTGGCGATCAACAAGACCGATCGCATCGAGGACAAGGCCGAGCTGATGCCGCACCTGACCTGGCTGCAGGAGCAACTGCCGAACGCCGAGATCGTGCCGGTCTCCGCCCAGCAGGGCCACAACCTCGAAGCCCTGGAAGGCCTGATCGCCAAGCACCTGCCGGAGAACGACCACTTCTTCCCGGAAGACCAGATCACTGACCGCAGCAGCCGCTTCCTCGCCGCCGAACTGGTGCGGGAAAAGATCATGCGCCAGCTCGGTGCCGAGCTGCCCTACCAGATCACCGTGGAAATCGAAGAGTTCAAGCAGCAGGGCAAGACCCTGCATATCCATGCCTTGATCCTCGTCGAGCGCGACGGCCAGAAGAAAATCATCATTGGCGACAAGGGTGAGCGGATCAAGCGCATCGGCATGGAGGCGCGCAAGGACATGGAGCTGCTGTTCGATTCCAAGGTCATGCTCAACCTCTGGGTCAAGGTCAAGGGCGGCTGGTCCGACGACGAACGCGCCCTGCGCTCCCTGGGCTACGGCGACCTCTGATGCACTTCGCCGGCAAGCCGGCTCCTGCACCTTCCTGTAGGAGCCGGCTTGCCGGCGAACAGCTGCAACCCCTTCTCCGGACCCGGTTCCCTCTCTTCCCCTGAGATCCCCCGCAACCATGTCCAGCAACGCCCCAGTCGGCCAACTCGCCTACGTCCTGCACAGCCGCGCCTACCGCGAAAGCAGTGCCCTGGTGGATTTTCTTACCCCCCAAGGTCGCCTGCGTGCTGTCCTGCGCAATGCGCGGGGCAAGGCCGGGACCCTGGCGCGGCCCTTCGTGCCCCTGGAGGTCGAGTTTCGCGGCCGTGGCGAACTGAAGAACGTCGGGCGCATGGAAAGTGCTGGCATTGCCGCCTGGCTCAATGGCGAGGCCTTGTTCAGCGGCCTCTATCTGAACGAGCTGTTGATTCGCCTGCTGCCGGCGGAAGATCCCCATCCTGCGGTATTCGACCACTACGCTGCCACGCTGCTGGCCCTGGCCGAAGGCCGTCCCCTGGAGCCTCTGCTGCGGGCCTTTGAGTGGCGCCTGCTGGATGACCTGGGCTACGGCTTTGCCCTGGACAGCGACATCCATGGCGCCCCCATCGCTGCCGACGGCCTGTACCGCCTACAGGTGGATGCCGGGCTGGAGCAGGTGTTCCTGCTGCAGCCGGGACTGTTCAATGGCACCGAGTTGCTGGCCATGGCCGATGCCGACTGGAGCGCTCCCGGCGCGCTGTCTGCGGCCAAGCGCCTGATGCGTCAGGCCCTGGCGGTGCACCTGGGCGGCCGGCCCCTGGTCAGTCGCGAGTTGTTTCGCAAGCCTTAGTCTCCCCGTATGCTGTGCGCCGAATCTTCATTTATTCAGGAGCGCTTCCGTGACCACCAGCAATCGCATTCTTCTTGGCGTGAACATCGACCACGTTGCCACCCTGCGCCAGGCACGGGGCACCCGTTACCCGGACCCGGTCAAGGCAGCGCTGGACGCGGAAGAGGCGGGCGCCGACGGCATCACCGTGCACCTGCGCGAAGATCGCCGGCATATCCAGGAGCGCGACGTGCTGCTGCTCAAGGATGTGCTGCAGACCCGCATGAACTTCGAAATGGGCGTCACCGAAGAGATGATGGCTTTTGCCGAGCGTATCCGTCCGGCACATATCTGCCTGGTGCCGGAAACCCGCCAGGAGCTCACCACCGAAGGCGGCCTGGATGTGGCGGGGCAGGAGGCGCGGATCAAGGCGGCGGTAGAGCGGCTGTCGAAAATCGGTTCCGAAGTGTCCCTTTTCATCGACGCCGACGAGCGTCAGATCGAGGCCTCCAAGCGGGTCGGCGCGCCGGCCATCGAGTTGCACACCGGGCGTTATGCCGATGCCCAGACGCCCAGTGAAGTGGCCGAGGAGCTGCAGCGTATCGTCGACGGCGTTGCTGTTGGCCTGGCCCAGGGGCTGATCGTCAACGCCGGCCATGGCCTGCATTACCACAACGTCGAGGCGGTGGCGGCGATCAAGGGCATCAACGAGCTGAACATCGGCCATGCCCTGGTGGCCCACGCTCTGTTTGTCGGTTTCAAAGGTGCGGTGGCTGAGATGAAGGCCTTGATCCTGGCGGCTGCGGCCAAGGCCTGAATCGCCTTCGCCGGCCAGCCGGTTCCTGCACAACCTGCGTAGGAGCCGGCTGGCCGGCGAATGCTTTTAAAGCGGCGGATTCTCTTCCGGCGGCTTGGTCTTGTTGACCCCGGGTACGTGCAGGTTGCCTTCGGCGACCTGGTCGCCTTCCAGCTGCGGCTGGGTCACCCAGGTGAGAATGTCGTAGTAGCGACGGATGTTGGCGACGAAATGCACGGGCTCACCGCCCCGGGCATAGCCGTAGCGGGTCTTGCTGTACCACTGCTTCTGCGACAGGCGCGGCAGCATCTTCTTCACATCCAGCCACTTGTTCGGGTTCAGGCCTTCTTTCTCGGCCAGCTTGCGCGCATCGTCCAGGTGGCCGGTGCCGACGTTATAGGCGGCCAGGGCGAACCAGGTGCGGTCCGGTTCCTCGATCTTGTCGTCCAGCTGTTCCTTGATATAGGCCAGGTACTTGGCCCCGCCGCTGATGCTCTGCTTGGGGTCCAGGCGGTTGGAGACGCCCATGGCCTGGGCGGTGTTCTGGGTCAGCATCATCAGCCCGCGCACCCCGGTCTTGGAGGTGACCTCGGCCTGCCACATCGATTCCTGATAGCCCACCGCCGCCAGCAGGCGCCAGTCGAGCTTTTCCTGCTTGGCCGACGCCTTGAAGTGCTTCTCGTACTTGGGCAGGCGTTGCTGCAGGTGCTGGGCAAAGGTGTAGGCGCCGACATAGCCGAGCACGTCCACATGGCCGTAGTAGCGGTCCTTCAGGCGTTGCAGGGTGCCGTTCTTCTCGACCTTGTCGAGGAAACTGTTGATCTCGTTGAGCAGGCTGTTGTCGTCGCCTGCGGCCACGGCCCAGCTCTGGCTGCGGGCGTCGCCCAGGTCAAAGGCCACTCGCACATTGGGGAAGTAGACCTGGTTCATCGCCAGTTCGTTGGAGTCCACCAGGGTCAGGTCGATCTGCCCTTCGTCCACCATGCGCAGCAGGTCCACCACTTCCACGGCGTCCGACTCTTCGTATTCGATGCCGGGGTACTTGAGCTTGAGTTCCGCCAGTTGTTCGGCGTGGGTGCTGCCCTTGAGCACCATGATGTGCTTGCCCACCAGGTCTTGCGCGGTGGTGGGGCGGGAACGGCCATTGCGATAGATGACCTGGGGCGTGACCTCCAGATAGGGGTGGGAGAACCGCACCTGCTGCTTGCGCTGCTCGCTGCTCACCAGGCCGGCGGCGGCCAGGACCGGGCCCTTGGGCTGGCCCAGCTGGTCGAATAGGTCGTCGAGGTTGTCGGCGGTCTCGATCTTGAGCTCCACCCCCAGATCGTCGGCAAAGCGTTTCACCAGCTCGTATTCGAAGCCGGTTTCACCGTTGCGATCCTGAAAGTAGGTGGCAGGGCTGTTACGGGTGACCACCCGCAGCACACCATCCTCCTTTACGCGCTCGAGCGTGCTGGGTTTCTCAACACAGGCGCCGAGCATCAGGAAGAGTCCGGTAACGATGAGCCACTTGGCGCAGCGCGGACGTAAAGCCATAGGGGAAAACATTGGCGCAGTATACGCAAAGGATAACGGCCGCCATATCTCGACAGCGAAGGGCTTGTCTGCTAGCGATGGTCGAGCCGGGCTGAAGGCCTCAGGAATGGGGCCTGGGCGCTGAATGTGACGTTTAAAATAACCACCGGCAATGACCCTGATGAGGCTTTGTTATAGGGGGCTGGCCCCGGGCCGACGTCCGGAGGCGCCCGGGGGTTGCGTTTCGAGTGCCGATGCCAGCGGTTTACGTTAGAATGCACGGCCTCAAAGCACACCCCCTTCCCGAGGCTGTCCCGAAGATGTTGATCCTGCGCGGCGCTCCTGCCCTTTCTGCCTTTCGCCACAGCAAACTCCTTGAGCAACTGAGCCAGAAAGTACCGGCTGTCAGTGGCTTGTATGCTGAATTCGCTCACTTCGCCGAAGTCACCGGCGTCCTGACCGGCGACGAACAGCAGGTGCTTGCGCGCCTTCTGAAGTACGGCCCCAGCGTTCCGGTACAAGAGCCGACCGGCCGTCTGTTCCTGGTCCTGCCACGTTTCGGCACCATTTCGCCGTGGTCGAGCAAGGCCAGCGACATCGCCCGCAACTGTGGCCTGGCGAAGATCCAGCGCCTGGAGCGCGGCATCGCCTTCTATGTGGCCGGTGAGTTCAGCGAGGCCGAGGCCCAACTGATCGCCGACGCCCTGCACGACCGCATGACCCAGATCGTGGTGGCCAACCTGGAACAGGCCGCCGGCCTGTTCAGCCACGCCGAACCCAAGCCGCTGACCGCCATCGACATCCTCGGCGGTGGCCGTGCTGCGCTGGAGCAGGCCAATAGCGAGCTGGGCCTGGCCCTGGCCGAAGACGAAATCGATTACCTGATGAACGCCTTCCAGGGCCTCAAGCGTAATCCCCACGACATCGAACTGATGATGTTCGCCCAGGCCAACTCCGAGCACTGCCGCCACAAGATCTTCAACGCCAGTTGGGATATCGACGGCCAGAGCCAGGAAAAAAGCCTGTTCGGCATGATCAAGAACACCTATCAGATGCACAACGAAGGTGTGCTCTCCGCCTATAAGGACAATGCCGCGGTCATCGTCGGTTCGGTTGCCGGGCGCTTCTATCCGAACCCTGAGACCCGCCAGTACGGTGCGGTACAGGAGCCGGTGCACATCCTGATGAAGGTCGAGACCCACAACCACCCGACCGCCATCGCGCCGTTCCCGGGGGCCTCCACCGGTTCCGGCGGCGAAATCCGCGACGAAGGCGCCACCGGGCGCGGCGCCAAGCCCAAGGCCGGCCTCACCGGTTTCACCGTTTCCAACCTGCAGATCCCGGGCTTCGAACAGCCGTGGGAAGTGCCGTACGGCAAGCCTGAGCGCATCGTCACCGCCCTCGACATCATGATCGAAGGCCCACTGGGTGGCGCGGCGTTCAACAACGAATTCGGCCGTCCGGCCCTGACCGGTTATTTCCGCACCTTCGAGCAATCCATTACCACGCCTCGTGGCGATGAAGTTCGCGGTTACCACAAGCCGATCATGCTGGCAGGCGGCATGGGCAACATCCGTGACGAGCACGTGCAGAAAGGCGAGATCACCGTCGGCTCCAAGCTGATCGTGCTCGGCGGCCCGGCGATGCTCATCGGCCTGGGCGGCGGCGCCGCTTCCTCCATGGCCACCGGCACCAGCTCGGCGGACCTGGATTTTGCTTCGGTACAGCGTGAAAACCCTGAGATGGAACGCCGTTGCCAGGAAGTCATCGACCGTTGCTGGCAACTGGGGGATAACAACCCCATCAGCTTCATCCACGACGTCGGCGCCGGTGGCCTGTCCAACGCCTTCCCGGAACTGGTCAACGATGGCGGCCGTGGCGGTCGCTTCGAACTGCGCAACATCCCCAACGACGAGCCGGGCATGGCCCCGCACGAAATCTGGTCCAACGAATCCCAGGAGCGTTATGTCCTGGCGGTAGGCGCTGCGGATTTCGAACGTTTCAAGGCCATCTGCGAGCGTGAGCGCTGCCCGTTCGCGGTGGTCGGTGAAGCCACTGCCGAACCACAGTTGACCGTGACCGACAGCCACTTCGGCAACAGCCCGGTGGACATGCCGCTGGAAGTGCTGCTGGGCAAGGCCCCGCGCATGCACCGTTCGGCCGTACGGGAAAACGAGTTGGGTGACGATTTCGATCCAAGCACCCTGGATATCGCCGAGAGCATCGAGCGCGTCCTGCACCACCCGGCCGTGGCCAGCAAGAGCTTCCTGATCACCATCGGCGACCGCACCATCACCGGCCTCGTGGCCCGCGACCAGATGGTCGGCCCATGGCAGGTGCCGGTGGCCGACGTGGCCGTGACCGCCACCAGCTTCGACGTCTACACCGGTGAGGCCATGGCCATGGGCGAGCGCACGCCGCTGGCCCTGCTGGACGCCCCGGCGTCCGGCCGCATGGCGATCGGTGAGACGCTGACCAACATCGCGGCCTCGCGCATCAACAAGATCAGCGACATCAAGCTCTCCGCCAACTGGATGTCCGCTGCCGGCCACCCGGGCGAAGACGCGCGCCTGTACGACACCGTCAAGGCAGTGGGCATGGAGCTGTGCCCAGAGCTGGGCATCACCATCCCGGTGGGCAAGGACTCCATGTCCATGGCCACCCGCTGGAACGAAGAGGGCGTGGACAAGAGCGTCACCTCGCCGCTGTCGCTGATCGTCACTGGCTTCGCACCCGTAGCGGACATTCGCCAGACCCTGACCCCGCAACTGCGCATGGACAAGGGCACCACCGACCTGATCCTGATCGACCTCGGTCGCGGGCAGAACCGCATGGGCGCCTCGATCCTCGCCCAGACCCACGGCAAGCTCGGCAGCCAGGCACCGGACGTGGATGATGCGGAAGACCTCAAGGCCTTCTTCGCGGTGATCCAGGGCCTCAACGCCGACGGTCACCTGCTGGCCTACCACGACCGTTCCGATGGCGGCCTGCTGGTCAGCGCCGTGGAAATGGCCTTCGCCGGCCATTGCGGCCTGAACCTGAGCCTCGACGCCGTGGCGGAAAACACCGCCGAAATCGCCGCCATCCTGTTCAACGAAGAGCTGGGTGCGGTGATCCAGGTGCGCCAGGACGCTACTCCGGACGTGCTGGCCCAGTTCAGCGCCGCCGGCCTGGGCGATTGCGTGGCCGTGATCGGCCAGCCGATCAACAACGGTGAAGTGAGCATCTCCTACAACGGCGAAAGCGTGTTCACCGGCCAGCGCCGCCTGCTGCAGCGTCAGTGGGCAGAAACCAGCTACCAGATCCAGCGCCTGCGGGACAACGCCGACTGCGCCGAGCAGGAATTCGATGTGGTACTGGAAGAAGACAACCCGGGCCTGAGCGTCAAGCTGGGCTTCGACGTCAACCAGGACATCGCCGCGCCTTACATCAAGAAAGGCGTGCGTCCACAGGTGGCGGTACTGCGTGAGCAGGGCGTCAACGGCCAGGTGGAAATGGCAGCGGCCTTTGACCGCGCCGGCTTCAACGCCATCGACGTGCACATGAGCGATATCCTCGCCGGTCGTGTCGACCTCAACGACTTCAAGGGCATGGTTGCCTGCGGTGGCTTCTCCTACGGCGACGTACTGGGCGCCGGTGAAGGCTGGGCCAAGTCGGCGCTGTTCAACAGCCGCGCCCGCGACGCCTTCCAGGGCTTCTTCGAACGTACCGACAGCTTCACCCTGGGTGTGTGCAACGGTTGCCAGATGATGTCCAACCTGCACGAACTGATCCCGGGCAGCGAGTTCTGGCCGCACTTCGTGCGCAACCGCTCCGAGCAGTTCGAAGCACGGGTGGCCATGGTCCAGGTGCAGGAGTCGAACTCGATCTTCCTGCAGGGCATGGCCGGTTCGCGGATGCCGATCGCCATCGCCCACGGTGAAGGCCATGCGGAGTTCGAAAGCGAAGAGGCATTGCTGGAAGCCGACCTGTCCGGTTGCGTGGCCCTGCGCTTCGTCGACAACCACGGCAAGGTCACCGAGCGCTACCCGGCCAACCCCAACGGTTCGCCGCGCGGGATCACCGGCCTCACCAGCCGCGACGGCCGCGTCACCATCATGATGCCGCACCCTGAGCGGGTGTTCCGTGCCGTGCAGAACTCCTGGCGCCCGGATGAGTGGAACGAAGATGGGGCGTGGATGCGCATGTTCCGTAACGCTCGGGTTTGGGTGAACTGAGGCTGATGTACAAGCTCAGCTTCTTCGTGCCCCCCAGCCATGTGGAGTCGGTCAAGAGCGCTGTGTTCGCCGCGGGCGGCGGACGCATTGGCGCCTATGATCAGTGCGCCTGGCAGGTGCTCGGCCAGGGCCAGTTTCGCCCGTTGGACGGCAGCCAGCCGTTTCTCGGGCAGACCGGCCAGGTGGAGCGGGTGGAGGAGTGGAAGGTCGAGCTGGTGGTGGCCGACGAACTGATTCGCGATGTGGTACTGGCCCTCAAGCAGAGCCACCCCTACGAAACGCCGGCTTATGAAGTCTGGCGCCTCGAAGCGTTCTGAGGTTATCCACAGACACAAAGCCCGCTGAACCGGCAACGGTCAGCGGGCTTTTTTGTGGGCCTTCGCCGGCCAGCCGGCTCCTACAGGAGCCTTGCAGGAGCCGGCTGGCCGGCGAAAGTGCCTTCAAGCACCCGCGCCGACCTCTCGGTGCAGCAAGCCCGTCAGCGCCACCTGCAAGCCCCCGGCCTTTTCGCCAATCAGTACGTGCCAAACATCCCCCTCCATACGCCGCATGCCCTGGCAGCCCAGCCCCTTGAGCGCCGGCTCCGACAGGCTGCGGCTATTGTTCACTCGCACTCGCAACCGGGTCAGGGCCACACAGTCCATCTGCACCAGGTTGTCCCGACCGCCCAGGGCGTTGAGCCACTGCTGGGCTTCGTGGATGGAAATGTCGACCTGCGGGGGGGCTTCAACAGGCGCCTGTGCCACCTCAGCCCTGGCCGAAACGGGTGACGCCAGGCGGATCTCGTCGGCGATGCTGTCTGCCAGCGGCCCCACCACCACCTGCAAGCTGCCGCCCTTGCCGGGGCGCACCACGGCCATGGCGCCCAGGGCCTTGAGCTCGCTGTCCGAAGCCAGGTTGCGGTCTGCCAGCTCCAGGCGCAGGCGCGTGGTGCAGGCACCGACGGTAAGCAGGTTGCCGGCGCCACCCAGGGCCTTGATGTAGGCTGCGGCGCGCTGGTCGACGCTCAGTTCAGTCTTTTCGCTGGAGGGGCTGTCTTCACGGCCCGGGGTCTTGAGGTTGAAGCGGCGGATGCAGAAATCGAACACCAGGTAGTACACCACCGCGTACAGCAGGCCCACCGGAAACACCTTCCAGCCGTTGGTGGAGCGGCCCCAGCCCAGGGCCATGTCGATGGCGCCGCCGGAAAAGGTAAAGCCCAGGTGGATGTTCAGCAGGTTGGTCAGGGCCATGGCCAGCCCGGTGAGCAGGGCATGCACCAGGTACAGCAGGGGGGCAAGGAACATGAAGGCGAATTCGATCGGCTCGGTGACCCCGGTCAGGAAGGATGTCAGGGCCATGGACAGGAAGATCCCGCCCATTACCTTGCGCCGTTCCGGCGGTGTGTTGCGGTACATCGCCAGGCAGGCGGCGGGCAGGCCGAACAGCATCATCGGGAACATCCCGGTCATGAACTGGCCGCCCTTGGGGTCGCCGGCAAAGTAGCGGGTCAGGTCGCCGGTGACCACGGCGCCGGTGCTCGGGTCGGTGAAGCTGCCGAAGATGAACCAGGCCATGTTGTTGAGGATGTGGTGCAGGCCGGTGACGATCAGCAGCCGGTTGAACACGCCGAAGACAAAGGCGCCGAAGCTGCCGCTCTCCAGCAGCAACTGGCCGAAGCTGTTGATGCCGTGCTGGATCGGCGGCCAGATCAGGCCGAACACCACCCCCAGGCCCACGGCGGTGAAACCGGTGGCGATGGGCACGAAGCGCCGGCCGCCGAAGAACGCCAGGTACTCCGGCAGCTTGATGTCCTTGAAGCGGTTGTACAGCGCGCCGGCCATCAGCCCGCTGATGATCCCGGCGAGCATGCCCATGTTGATGCTGGCGTCCAGCACCTTGAGGGTCGAGATCATTACCAGATAGCCAATGGCCCCGGCCAGCCCGGCGGTGCCATTGTTGTCCTTGGCAAAGCCGACGGCGATACCGATGGCGAAGATCAGCGCCAGGTTGCCGAAGATCGACTGCCCGGCATCGTGGATGATCGCGATGTTCAGCAGGTCGGTGTCGCCCAGGCGCAGCAGCAGACCGGCGATGGGCAAGATAGCGATGGGCAGCATCAGCGCCCGGCCGAGGCGTTGCAGGCCCTCGATGAAATACTGGTACATGGCGTCTCTCCTGGAATTCTTGTTATGAGTGCAGAGGCCAAAGCCGTTCGCAGGCCTGACGGACTGCGGCGGCACCGGGCAGGTTGAGCAGCGGCTGGCTGAGCTGGCGGCACTGGCTGGCGTCCAGCTGGCGCACCCGGTCCTTGATCTCGCCCACCTGTGGCGGGCTGACCGACAGCTCGCTGACGCCCAGGCCAATGAGTACGGGTGTGGCCAGGGGATCGGAGGCCAGGGCGCCACAGACCCCGACCCAGCGACCATGGCGCTGGGCGCCGGCGCAGGTCTGGGCGATCAGCCGCAGCAGGGCGGGGTGCAGGGCGTCGACCCGTGCCGCCAGCCCGGCGTGGTCACGGTCCATGGCCAGGGTGTACTGGGACAGGTCGTTGGTGCCGATGGACAGGAAGTCGGCGTGTTCGGCCAGTTGCTCGGCCATCAGGGCGGCGGCGGGAACTTCGATCATGACCCCCAGTTCCGGGCGCTGGCTCAGGCCCAGTTCGGCAGCGAACAGGTCCAGGCGCTGGCGAATGTGCAGCAGCTCGGCGACTTCGGTGACCATCGGCAGCATCACCCGGCAGCGTTGCACGGGGCTGACCTGGAGCAGCGCCCGCAGTTGTTGGTCCAGCAGCTCAGGGCGCGCCTGGGCCAGGCGGATGCCGCGCAGCCCAAGTACCGGGTTGGCTTCCACCGGCAGGGGCAGGTAATCCAGCTGTTTGTCGCCGCCGACGTCGATGGTGCGAATGATCACCGGCTTGTCGCCCATGGCGTTGAGCACTGCCTGATAGGCCTGGCGCTGTTCTTCTTGATCCGGGGCGGTCTGGCGGTCAACGAAGAGAAACTCGGTGCGCAGCAGGCCGACGCCGTCGGCGCCACCCTGGTGGGCGTCCCGGGCTTCATCGCTGGACGCCACATTGGCCGCCACCTCGATCTGCTGGCCGTCCTGGGTCAGGGCGGGCTCATGGGCTTTTTGCTGTTGCAGCGCATGGCGCTGGCGCTGGGTTTCGCCGGCCTGTTGCACCTGTGCGATGCGCTGCGGGTCGGGCTCCAGTTCCAGGCGCCCGCCGTTGGCATCCAGCACCACCTGGCGGCCACTGTCGATGCGCAGCACTTGCGGGCCCAGGGCCACCAGGCAAGGCAGGCCCTTGCCCCGGGCAAGGATCGCCACGTGGGAAGTGGCGCCGCCGGCGGCCATGCACAGCCCGGCCACGCCCTGGGCGCTGAGTTGCAGAAGGTCGGAAGGGGTCAACTCCTCGGCGGCAACGATCGCCCCGGCTGGCAGATCATAGTGCCAGGCCTCCCCCAGCAGGGCGCGCAGAACGCGCTGCTGCAGGTCCCGCAGGTCGTTGGCGCGTTCAGCCAGCAGCGTACTGCCCAGTTGCTGCAGGATCTGGCATTGCTCGGTAATCGCCGCGCTCCAGGCATGGGTGGCGGCGCGGCCCTGGGCAATGGAGGCTTCGGCGGCGTCCAGCAGGGTCGGGTCTTCGAGCAGCGCCAGGTGGGCGCTGAAGATGTCCTGTTCCTGCTGGTCGCGGCGTTGCCGGGCCTGCTCCAGGGTGTGGCGGATTTCCCCGCGCACCTGGTCGAGTGCGGTGCTCAATGCTTGCCGTTGGGGCTCGGGTGCATGCTGGCCATGATCCTCCGCCAGGACCATGGCGTTGAGCCGCACCAGGGGTCCGCACACCAGGCCCGGCGCGGCGCAGACGCCCGGCAGCACGCCGTCTTCCACGGGGCCTTGGGCGGCCGGGGCCGGTACCGGGGTTTCGCCATGGGCATCTGCGGCCATCGCGGTGCCGAGGGTCTGCAGCATCGCCTGCAGGGCATCCTGGCAATCGTCGCCCTGGCAACTGACCAGCACTTCTTCCTGTTCACCGATGCCCAGGCTCATCAGGGCAATCAGGCTGGTGCAGGGGGCGCTCTTGTCCTTGAAGGTCAATTGCGAATGGCTGTTGAAGCTCAGGGCGGTCTGGCGCACCAGGGCGGCGGGGCGGGCATGCAGGCCGCCGCGATGGGCGACCTTGATCCGGGCGCTGGCCTGCTGCCCGGATTGCTCTTGCGCCAGCGGCTGCGGGCCCGCGTTGGCGCGCCGGCTGATGTGCAGCAATGGCTCGCCCACCTGGACTGTCGACAGGGTCAGCGGGCGCAGGTCGAAACCCTCGCCATTGGTCAGGATCAGCAGGCTGATCAGGCTTCGGCAATGCTGTGCCACGTGGTCCAGATCAACCCGCAGCAAGGGCTGGCCGGCACGCACCTGCTGGCCTTCCTTCACCAGCAGGGCAAACCCCTCGCCCTGCAGTTCGACAGTGTCCAGGCCCAGGTGCAGCAGCAGTTCGGCCCCATTGGCGGCGCGCAGGGTGATTGCGTGCCCGGTACGTGCGACCTGGATCACCTGGCCGGCGCAGGGCGCATGCAGGGTGTCGTTGAGGGGATCGATGGCGATGCCGTCGCCCATGGCACCGCTGGCGAACACCGGGTCGGGCACGCTGCGCAGTGCTAGCACTGGCCCGCTTAACGGGGCACCGAGCGTCAGTTCGTTATTGTTGTTGTGCATGGCGCAGTACTCGTTGGCGATGGGGCTTAGTGAGTGCGGGTCACTTTGCTCAGGTGGCGCGGTTGGTCGGGGTCCATGCTGCGGGCTTGGGCGAGGCCGGCGGCCATGACGTAGAAACTCTGGATCGCCAGGATCGGGTCGAGTGCCGGGTGTTCGGCACGACTCAGGGTCAGGTCCCGTTCACCGATGTCGTCCGGAGCGGCCAGCAGCACCTTGGCGCCGCGCTGGCGCATGTCGGCGGCCAGGCTCAGCAGGCCGCCCTGCTCGGCGCCGCGGGGGGCGAACACCAGCAGCGGATAGTCGTGGTCGATCAGCGCCATGGGGCCGTGGCGGACTTCGGCACTGCTGAAGGCTTCGGCCTGGATGGCCGAGGTTTCCTTGAGCTTGAGCGCGGCTTCCTGGGCAATGGCGAATCCCGCCCCGCGGCCGATCACCATCAGGCGCTGGCAATCGCGCAGCGCATTGACGGCCAGGCTCCAATCCTGGGTCGCGGCCTGGCGCAGGCCTTCGGGCAGGGCCAGGCCGGCCTCGAGCAAGCGTCCGTCATCATTCCAGTGGCCGATCAGTCGCGCGCTGGCACTGAGGGTGGCAATAAAGCTCTTGGTGGCGGCCACGCTCTGCTCGGCGCCGGCGTGCAACGGCAGGAAGAATTCGCTGGCCGCTTCCAGCGGGCTGTTTTCCGCGTTGACCATGGCCACGCTGAGGGCCCCGCGCTTGCGCAGCAGGCGCACGCTGTTTACCAGGTCCGGGCTTTGCCCCGATTGCGAAAAGGCGAACACCGCCTGGCCGCTGACCCGCAGGGGCGCCTGCTGCATGGTCACCACCGACATCGGCAGCGAGGCCACGGGAATACCCACTTGCTGCATGGTCAGGTAGGCGAAGTAGCTGGCGGCGTGGTCGGAGCTGCCTCGGGCCACGGTCATTGCCACTTGTGGCGGCTGGCGGCGCAGGCGGCCGGCGACCTCGATCAGCGCCGGGTCCAGGTGCTGCAACTGGTTGCTCGCGGCCAGGTGCGAGGACAGCGCCTCTTCAAGCATTTTTGAAGTCAATGTCTTCTCCTTCGACCATGACGGCGGTCAGTGTGAGTGCCCGGTCCAGGCGCACGCTGTCGGCCCAGCTGCCAGGTTGCAGGCGGCCGCGTTGGGGGATGCCGAGGTAGTCGGCGGGAAATTGCGACAGGCGCTGCGAGGCTTCGGCCAGGGGCAGGCCGATCTTCACCAGATTGCGCAGGGCCTGGTCCATGGTCAGGGTGCTGCCGGCCAGCGTGCCGTCGGCCAGGCGCACACCACCCAGGCACTTGGTCACGGTGTGGCTGCCCAGCTTGTATTCACCGTCGGGCATGCCGGCAGCTGCGGTGGAGTCGGTAACGCAGTACAGGCAGGGGATCGAGCGCAGGGCCACGCGCATGGCGCCGGGGTGCACATGCAGCAGGTCCGGGATCAGCTCGGCGTATTGGGCGTGGGCCAGGGCCGCGCCGACGATCCCCGGCTCACGGTGATGCAGCGGGCTCATGGCGTTGTACAGGTGGGTGAAACTGGTGGCGCCAGCGGCGAGGGCCGCCACGCCTTCCTCGTAGCTGCCCAGGGTGTGGCCGATCTGCATGCGCACGCCGCGGGCGCTGAGTTCGCGGATCAGGCCGTCGTGGCCGGCGACTTCCGGGGCGATGGTGATCACGCGGATCGGCGCCAGCGCCAGGTACTGCTCCACTTCCGCCAGCAGTGCGGTGTGGGCGAAGTTGGGCTGGGCGCCAAGTTTGCCGGGATTGATATAGGGGCCTTCCAGGTGCACGCCGAGCACTCGGGCGCAGCCTTTGGGGCGCTGTTCGGCATAGCTGCCCAGTTGCTCCAGGACCTGGCGGATTTCCTCGCTGGGGGCCGTCATGGTGGTGGCCAGCAATGAGGTGGTGCCGAAGCGCACATGGGTGCGGGTGATGGTCTGGAAGGCATCGCGGCCTTGCATGATGTCCTTGCCGCCGCCGCCGTGCACATGCAGGTCGATAAAGCCGGGCAGCAGGTAGGGCAGGTCGTTGTCCGCCGGATTGCAGGGGCTGCCTTCGATGGCGATCACCTTGCCGTCCTGATGCAGCAGACGGCCGCGGACCCAGCCTTGGGGCGTGAGGATATTGTCTTCGGACATGGCGTTTCTCTGGCTCCGGAAGCGGGTTCAGCGTCGCAGTTCAGCGACGAAGTCGTAGTAGTCGTTGCGGCAGTAGGTGTCGGTGACCTCGATCGGCGTGTTGTCTTCCAGGTAGCCGACCCGGGTCATCAGCAACATGGCGGTGCCGGGGGCGATGCCCACCAGGGCGGCGAATTCGTCCGAGGCATTGATCGCTTGGATGTGCTGCAGCGCCCGCACCACGGGCTTGCCGATGCCATCGAGGTATTCATAGAGCGAATCTCCGACCGCTTCCGGCTGGGCGATGATGCTGGCCGGCAGGGTGCTCATCTCGATGGCCATCACTGTGTCATCGGCTTTGCGCAGGCGCTTGAGCCGCGCCACCTTGTCGTTGGGCGACAGGCCGAGGCGGATCAGTTCTTCATGGGTGGGCGGGGTGAGGGTGCGTTCCAGCCATTGGGAGCCGGGCACGAAACCCTTCAGGCGCAGCATTTCGCTGAAGCCGGAGAGCCGCGACAGCGGTTGCTCCAGGCGCGGGGTGATGAAGGTCCCCGAGCCCTGGCTGCGGCGGATCAAGCCCTGTTCGAAGAGCACTTCCAGGGCCTTGCGCGCGGTGACCCGGGAGATCCCCAGCAATTCGCTGAGGTTGCGTTCCGACGGCAGTGCCTGCTCGGCTTTCCACTGGCCGGCATGGATTGCCGCTTCCAGGTTGCGAGCCAGTTGCAGGTACAGCGGAGTGGGTTGGGAGTCGTCGGGGCGCAGGGCCAGGAGGTGATTCATCTGTAGGTTTTCCGATGCGGTTATTAGGTTGTTGTCGCCCGGTAATGCCGAAAAACTAATACCACTTAGATACCATGTCAACGCCACTGGTCTGCTGAAGGTGGCGTAAATCCAGCGTTTGCGGGGTGCTTTGAAGGGTAAATGATTAAAGTGGTATTAGGCAGGTCTGACTGCCATCGCCATGGCGTCGAGTGGCGACCCCTTGCGGGTCGCCAAGTGGTATGGGCGCAGTGGAAGAGCTGGCGGGGGTAAAAATATTTTTTGCGGAAGGGAAATTAAGGGCGGATCTCGATCATGGTGCCGTCCTTGACCAGGCCCCAGACCTCGCGCATGTCGACGTTGCGCATGGCGATGCACCCGTCTGTCCAGTCCAGGGTGTGGAAATACTGCTCCGGGAATTCTTCGGTGTCCGGGGTGCCGTGGATCATGATCATGCCGCCCGGGTCCACCCCTTCGCGCCGCGAGCGGGCGGCATCGGTGATGTTCGGATAGGAGATGTGCATGGCCAGGTTGTAGCGGTCGCTGGTCTTGCGCCAGTCGAGCCAGTAGAGGCCTTCAGGGGTGCGCTTGTCGCCCTCCATGAGCTTGGGACCCTTTGGTTTCTTGCCCAGGGAGATGCGGTAGGTCTTCAGTGGCTTGCCACCGTTGATCAGTTGCAGTTGATGGGCGGACTTGAGCACCAGGACCTTTTCGATGACCTTGCCGTCCAGGGTTTCCACGGTGGAGGCCTGGCACACAGCAACGACGGAACAGCACAGCAGGGCAAGCAACCAGCGCATTGACACGATATCCCCAGGCGCACACAGATCCCGTGCACGTTTTATTGTTTAACTGATGGCAGGCTGAGAGAGCGGCGGAATGGATTCGGAGCGCACTTCAAAGGCTGCGGCCCGCCGATCAGCGAAGAAGCATTCTAAGGTACGGCCGACGGTGCGGAAAGCCAGCTCGGACCAAGGGATATCGGCTTCGTCGAACAACTGCACTTCCAGGCTCTCGGGGCCGGCGGCAAAGTCCAGGTCGGCGAGCTCCGCGCGAAAGAACACATGCACCTGGCTGATGTGCGGCACGTCGATCAGGGTGTAGATGCTCAGGCCGCGCACCCGGGCGCAGGCTTCCTCGTAGGTTTCGCGAATGGCCGCCTGTTCGATGGTCTCGCCGTTTTCCATGAAGCCTGCGGGCAGGGTCCAGTAGCCCAGGCGCGGCTCGATGGCGCGACGGCACAGCAGCACTTTGCCCTCCCAGGTGGCAAGGCAGCCGGCGACGATATTGGGGTTCTGGTAATGGATGGTCTGGCAGTGGTCGCAGACATAGCGCAGGCGCGAATCGCCTTCGGGAATGCGCTGGGTCACCGGGTTGCCGCACTGGCTGCAAAATTTCATGTGGGGTATCCGAAAAGGCTGGGGCTATCTTGGCGCGCCAGCCCCGTTGTCGGCAAGTTGTCGTTAAGCGACATGCCCGGGGGCGGGGGTTGGGCCGAAGATTGGATTGGTGCATGATGCACGGTAGCCAACAGATCGAGATGCCTCATGCTGGACGAGCTACTTCATCGGGTAAGCCACTACACGCCGCGTACGCTGGAGACCGACCGACGTTTTCCCGAGGCTGCGGTGCTGGTGCCCATCACCCGCAGCGAAGAACCGGAACTGGTACTGACCTTGCGTGCCAGCGGGCTGTCGACCCATGGCGGCGAGGTGGCCTTCCCTGGTGGCCGGCGCGATCCGGAAGATCCGGACCTGATCTTCACCGCGCTGCGCGAGGCCAAGGAGGAAATCGGCCTGCCGCCGGGGCTGGTGGAGGTCATCGGGCCTTTGAGCCCGCTGATTTCCCTGCACGGAATCAAGGTCACGCCTTACGTCGGGGTGATTCCCGACTATGTCGAATACCAGGCCAATGACGCCGAGATCGCTGCCGTTTTCAGCGTGCCCCTGGAGTTCTTTCGCCAGGACCCCCGCGAACATACCCATCGCATCGATTACCAGGGGCGCAGCTGGTACGTCCCCAGCTATCGCTTTGGCGAGTACAAGATCTGGGGCCTGACCGCGATCATGATCGTCGAGCTGGTCAACCTGTTGTACGACGCCGGAATCAGCCTGCATCGCCCGCCGAAAAACTATATCGATACCTGAAGCCATCACTTTGCATGGCCTAAACCCGCGGCTGCCTGAGCCATGAGGACAATAAGATGAAATACCGCCTGGGCGACGCCCGAGTCGAGACCCATCCACAGAGCTGGGTTGCCCCGAATGCCACACTGGTGGGCAAGGTCAAGCTGGAGGAGGGAGCCAGCGTCTGGTTCAACGCCGTGCTGCGCGGGGACAACGAACTGATCCTGATCGGCAAGCACAGCAACGTCCAGGATGGCACGGTGATGCACACCGACATGGGCTTTCCCCTGACCATCGGTACCGGCGTGACCATCGGCCACAACGCCATGCTGCACGGCTGCACCGTGGGCGACTACAGCCTGATCGGCATCAACGCGGTGATCCTCAATGGCGCGAAGATCGGCAAGAACTGCATCATCGGTGCCAACTCGCTGATCGGCGAGGGCAAGGAAATCCCCGACGGTTCGCTGGTCATGGGCTCGCCAGGCAAGGTGGTACGGGAGTTGACCGAGCCGCAGAAGAAAATGCTCGAAGCCAGCGCCGCGCACTACGTTCATAATGCCCAGCGTTATGCCCGAGACCTGGTTGAGCAAGAACAATGACAGCCCCTGAAAGACCCGTCGCTTCGCCCTGCGTGAGCATCTGTGCCCTGGACGAGCAGGATATCTGCACCGGTTGCCAGCGCACGGTGGACGAGATCACCCGCTGGAGCCGCATGGACAACGCCGAGCGGCGTGCGGTCCTGGCCCTGTGCCATGAGCGGGCCAAGTCCAGCGGCTTGCTGTGGATGATCGGCTCCAGCTCGGCAAGTTGATCCGCTCGTTTCGCCAGCAAGCCGGCTCCTGCAATCTTGTGCAGGTGCCAGCGTGCTGGCGAAAGGGCTTCTTGGCCCAGCCCCGGGCCTGCAGTAACCTGTGCACCTTCCTGACAGGTACCCTTCGCCCCCATGTTCTTCCTGATCGCCTATATCAGCAGTGTCGTGCTGATCAACTACGCCTTTTCGTCTGCCCCGCATCTGGACATCATCTGGTCGGCCTGGGGCGGGTTGGTGTTTGTCCTGCGGGACATGGTGCAGACTCGTTTCGGCCACGGCGCCATCGTCGCGATGCTGGCGGCCCTGGTGCTGTCCTATGTGACCTCCGATCCGACCATCGCCCTGGCCAGCGCCACGGCATTCGCCGTCTCGGAATGCATCGACTGGCTGGTGTTCAGTATCACCAAGCGGCCCCTGCATGATCGTCTGTGGATCAGCTCGGCCCTGAGCATTCCCCTGGATACCTTCATCTTCTTCGGCATGATCGATGCCTTGACCCCTGGGGTGATCCTGACCGCCCTGGGTTCGAAGTTCGCCGGTGTCACCGTGGTCTGGCTGGCCATGGCCTGGCGTTTGCGCAAAGCGGCGTGCGCCGGCTGAGCCAAAGCCCGCGCTTCATGTAAAATGCCGCTCCCCATGGGTCGCCCGCCTGGCGCTCGGCCCTCGATGATCCGCTCCTTTGAGGACCTTCAGATGACTCGTATCGGAACTCCACTGTCGCCAACCGCGACCCGCGTCTTGCTTTGTGGCTGTGGTGAGTTGGGCAAGGAGGTGGTGATCGAGCTGCAACGCCTGGGTGTCGAGGTGATTGCCGTGGACCGCTACGCCAACGCTCCGGCGATGCAGGTGGCCCATCGCAGCCACGTGATCAACATGCTTGATGGTGCGGCGCTGCGGGCCGTGATCGAAGCCGAGAAGCCGCACTTCATCGTGCCGGAAATCGAAGCCATCGCCACCGCGACCCTGGTGGAACTGGAAGCCGAGGGCTTCACCGTGATCCCCACCGCCCGGGCCACCTCCTTGACCATGAACCGCGAAGGCATCCGGCGACTGGCCGCTGAAGAGCTGGACCTGCCGACCTCGCCGTACCATTTCGCCGACACCTTCGAAGACTATTCCAGGGCCGTGCAAGACCTGGGCTTCCCGTGCGTGGTCAAGCCGGTGATGAGCTCCTCGGGCAAGGGCCAGAGCCTGCTGCGCAGCGTCGACGACGTGCAGAAAGCCTGGGACTACGCCCAGGAAGGCGGTCGTGCCGGCAAGGGCCGGGTGATCATCGAAGGCTTTATCGACTTCGACTACGAAATCACCCTGTTGACCGTGCGTCATGTGGGCGGCACCACCTTCTGTGCGCCGGTCGGCCATCGTCAGGAAAAGGGTGACTACCAGGAATCCTGGCAGCCTCAGGCCATGAGTCCCAAGGCCCTGGCCGAATCCGAGCGGGTGGCCAAGGCAGTCACCGAGGCCCTGGGGGGCCGTGGCCTGTTTGGCGTGGAACTGTTCATCAAGGGCGACCAGGTGTGGTTCAGCGAAGTGTCGCCGCGCCCACACGACACTGGCCTGGTGACCCTGATTTCCCAGGACCTGTCCCAGTTCGCCCTGCATGCGCGGGCCATTCTCGGCTTGCCGATTCCGCTGATCCGCCAGTTCGGCCCTTCGGCTTCGGCGGTGATCCTGGTAGAAGGCACATCCACCCAGACCGCCTTCGCCAACCTTGGTGCCGCCCTGAGCGAGCCGGATACTGCGCTGCGCCTGTTCGGCAAGCCGGAAGTCAATGGCCAGCGCCGCATGGGCGTAGCCCTGGCGCGTGACGAGTCGATCGAAGCCGCCCGGGCCAAGGCGACCCGCGCTGCGCAAGCGGTGGTGGTCGAGCTGTAAAAAGCATCGCGAGCAAGCTCGCTCCTACAGCGTCCGGATTGAACCTGTAGGAGCGAGCTTGCTCGCGAAGCGGTCGCTCAAGCGACCCGATTCAAATCGTTATTGCGCGTTTCCTTCAGGCACAGCACCGCGATCAGGCTCAGGATCGCCGCCCCTGAAACATACCCCCCAACCCAGCTCAAACCGCCCATCGCCACCAGTTTCTGGGCGAAGAACGGCGCGGCCGAAGCTCCGACGATGCCCCCCAGGTTGTACGCCGCCGAAGCGCCGGTATAACGCACGTGGGTCGGGAACAGTTCCGGCAGCAGGGCGCCCATCGGGGCGAAGGTGACCCCCATCAGGAACAGTTCGATGCACAGGAACAGCGCCACGCCGGCGGTGGAACCCTGGGTCAGCAGGGGCTCCATGGTGAAGCCGGACAGAATCGCCAGCACGCCACCGACAATCAGCACCGGCTTGCGCCCGAAGCGGTCGCTGGCCCAGGCCGACAGAGGCGTGGCCGCGGCCATGAACAGTACGGCGAAGCACAGCAGGCCGAGGAAGGTTTCCCGGCTGTAGCCCAGGGTCGCGACGCCGTAGCTCAGGGAAAACACCGTGGAGATGTAGAACAGGGCGTAGCACACCACCATCGACGCGGCGCCCAGCAGTACCGGCAGCCAGTACTGGCTGAAGAGTTCCACCAGTGGCATCTTCACCCGTTCCTGGCGTGCCACGGCGTTGGCAAAGACCGGGGTTTCGTGCAGCTTCAGGCGCACGTACAGGCCCACCATCACCAGGGCGGCGCTGAGCAGGAAGGGAATGCGCCAGCCCCAGGAGCGGAACTGCTCGTCATCCAGGCCCATGGCCAGGGCCAGGAACAGGCCGTTGGCAGCGAGAAAACCGATGGAGGGGCCCAACTGCGGGAACATGCCGAACCAGGCGCGCTTGCCTTCCGGTGCGTTCTCCGTGGCCAGCAGCGCGGCGCCACCCCATTCGCCACCCAACCCAAGGCCCTGGCCGAAGCGCAGCACGCAAAGCAGGATGGGCGCCCAGGCGCCGATGCTGGCGTAGCCTGGCAGTACGCCGATCAGGGTGGTGCACACGCCCATCAGCAGCAGCGAGGCAACCAGGGTCGACTTGCGTCCGATACGGTCGCCGAAGTGGCCGAACAGTGCCGAGCCCAGGGGGCGGGCAAGGAAGGCGATGCCGAAGGTCAGGAACGCCGAGAGCATCTGGGCGGTGCCGGAGGTCTGGGGAAAGAATACCGGGCCTATCACTAGTGCGGCGGCGGTGGCGTAGACGTAGAAGTCGTAGAACTCGATGGCGGTGCCGATAAAGCTGGCAGTGGCCACCCGCGAGGCGGAATTGCTCGGTTGGGCAGGCGTGGTGGTGCTGTAGGCGGTGCTGGTCGTCATGCGGTTATCCCTGACAGTCTGTGCTCCAGTGGAGCGAATTATTATGGTCGAGCACCCAGGGATGTGGGTTTGGCGCGGTCGTCCCTCGGGATGGGAGTGACGTCGAACAGAAGGGCTGGTTATCGGCAGATTTGCGCTGGGTGCGGGTAGCACGCGGGTCTGCACAGGGCTTGGGTAAGCGGATCGATTATAGAAAGGCCGCTAACGATTCAACAAGGGGCTTGGCGGCTGCCGGGCTGGCGAGAAGGTTTTCGACTTTCAGGGGCACCATTGGCCGCGGCGGCAGGCGATCAGATGCGGGCGGGGACGCTGCTGGTGTGCCAGATCAGTACGCGGCTGACGCGGTTTTCCTCGGTTTCGAGGATTTCCAGGCGGTAGCGGCCGATTTTCAGGCACACCGCGCTGTCGGGGATGGTTTCCAGGGCTTCGGTGACCAGGCCGTTGAGGGTCTTGGGACCGTCGCTGGGCAGGTGCCAGCCCAGGCTCTTGTTCAGCTCGCGGATCGATACCGCACCTTCCACCACATAGCGGCCATCGGCCTGGGGGTGGATGTGCGGGTTGTCCAGGCTGTGCTCGCTTTCGAACTCGCCGACGATTTCTTCGAGGATGTCTTCCAGGGTGACGATGCCCAGCACTTCGCCGTATTCGTCCACCACCATGCCCAGGCGCCGTTGCTGCTTGTGGAAGTTGAGCAGTTGCAACTGCAACGGGGTGCTTTCCGGGACGAAGTAGGGCTCGTGGCAGGCCGCCAGCAGGGCCTCCTTGGTCAGGCTGGCGTCCGGCAGCAGGTGACGGATCTGCCGGGTGTTGAGAACCGCTTCGACCTGGTTGATATCGCTGTGGAACACCGGCAGCCGTGTGCGTCTGTTCAGGCGCAGTTGGGCGATGATGTCCTCGATCGGGTCGTCCAGGTTGATGCCGTCCACTTCGCTGCGGGGCACCAGGATGTCATTGACGGTGATGTTGTCCAGGGCGTGGATGCCGGACAGGGCATGTGGCTCCTGTGGCGTGGGCTCGTCGTCCAGTAGCGCCGGGTCGTCGTCACTGTGCTTGACCGCGCCGGCCTTGCGGGCAAACGGGCGCAGCAGCAACTGGCTGAGGGTGTCGAGCAGCCAGGCCAGGGGATAGACGATTTTCATCGGGATGAGCAGCAGGCTGTTGCCAAAGCCCAAGGTACCTTCCGGGTAGCGCACGGCCAGGGCTCGCGGCAGGTATTCGGCCAGCACCAGCAGGGCGCAGGTGCTGATCAGGCAGGCCAGCCAGGGGCCATTTTCCGCCCAGTAGAACAGCGCCAGCAGGGTGCTGATGATCACCGCCAGGACCCGGCACAGGGTATTGCACAGGATCAGGCTTTCCTTGGGGAAGGCCAGGCGTGCCTGGGACTTGTCGCCGTTGCGCGAGTTGCCGCGCAGGGTCATCAGGTGCTGCTGTGCGGCATCGATAGCGGTGAACAGGCCCGACCAGACGATGAGCAGGGCGATTACCGCGAGCATGGGCCCGGTGGGCAGGGAGTCGGTCATGGCCGGTCGTCAGATGTGCAGGATGTATTCACGAACCAGCTTGCTACCGAAGTAGGCCAGCATCAGCAGGCAGAAACCTGCCAGGGTCCAGCGAATTGCCTTGTGCCCGCGCCAGCCGAGGCGATTGCGGCCCCATAGCAGCACGCTGAACACTACCCAGGCCAGGCAGGCCAGCAGTGTCTTGTGCACCAGGTGCTGGGCGAACAGGTTCTCGACGAACAGCCAGCCGGAGATCAGCGACAGCGACAGCAGGGTCCAGCCGGCCCAGAGAAAACCGAACAGCAGGCTTTCCATGGTTTGCAGTGGCGGGAAGTTCCTGATCAGCCCGGACGGGTGCTTGTTCTTCAGCTGATGGTCCTGCACCAGCAGCAACAAGGCCTGGAACACCGCGATGGTGAACATGCCGTAGGCCAGGATCGACAACAGGATGTGGGCGAGGATCCCGGGTTCCTCATCGATCACCGGCACTGTGCCGGTGGGGACGAATTGCGCCAGTAGCGCGGTCAGGGCGCCGAGCGGGAACAGCAGTACCAGCAGGTTTTCCACCGGGATGCGCCAGCAGGCCAGCAGGGTCAGGGCGATGACTGCGGCGGCAATCAGGCTGGCGGCGCTGAAGAAGTCCAGGCCCAGGCCGACCGGAGTCAGCAAGTGGGTCAGCAGGCTGGCGGCATGGGCCAGCAAGGCCAGGATGCCGAGCGTAACCAGCAGGCGCTTGTTCGCCTTGGCGCCTGTGGCCAGGCGGGAGCCTTGGTAGAAGGTCGCAGCGGCATAAAGGACGGCGGCGGCGAGGGTGGGTAGCAAACTGGGTGACAAGGGGAGCATAAATCCTGTTAGGCAGGCCCGAAAGTCGCTGAGTTTGGCATAGAACCCAGAGCCCTGAAAGACCAGGCAAGCAGACGGCGAGGTGTCCGCCACGCACAGTCTTCGCTATAATCCGCGACCTGCCCACGCCGCAGGCTCATCGAGCACCTGTTTATTACGCTCTGGGCCGCCATTACCCCCGGTCTACCTTGGGCCTGAAAGGATCGAGCATGTTTGAAAACCTAACCGACCGTCTCTCGCAGACGCTGCGCCATGTCACCGGCAAGGCCAAGCTGACCGAGGACAACATCAAAGACACCCTGCGCGAAGTGCGCATGGCGCTGCTCGAAGCCGACGTTGCGTTGCCGGTGGTCAAGGACTTCGTCAACTCGGTGAAGGAGCGTGCGGTCGGCACCGAAGTGTCCCGCAGCCTGACGCCGGGCCAGGCTTTTGTGAAGATCGTCCAGGCCGAGCTGGAAAGCCTGATGGGCGCGGCCAACGAAGATTTGAACCTCAGCGCAGTGCCACCGGCCGTGGTGCTGATGGCCGGTCTGCAGGGTGCGGGTAAGACCACCACCGCCGGCAAGCTTGCGCGCTTCCTTAAAGAGCGCAAGAAAAAGAGCGTGATGGTGGTCTCCGCGGACGTCTACCGTCCGGCGGCTATCAAGCAGCTGGAAACCCTGGCCAATGATATTGGCGTGACCTTCTTCCCATCGGACCTGAGCCAGAAGCCGGTAGCTATCGCCGAAGCGGCTATTAAGGAAGCGAAGCTCAAGTTCATCGATGTCGTGATTGTCGACACCGCCGGTCGCCTGCACATCGACAGCGAGATGATGGACGAGATCCAGGCGCTGCACGCGGCCATCAAGCCGGTGGAAACCCTGTTCGTGGTCGACGCCATGACCGGTCAGGACGCCGCCAACACCGCCAAGGCCTTTGGCGACGCGCTGCCGCTGACCGGTGTGATCCTGACCAAGGTCGACGGCGATGCCCGTGGTGGTGCCGCGCTGTCGGTGCGGGCCATTACCGGCAAGCCGATCAAGTTCATCGGTATGGGCGAGAAGAGCGAAGCCCTGGAGCCGTTCCACCCCGAGCGCATCGCTTCGCGCATCCTCGGCATGGGCGATGTGCTCAGCCTGATCGAACAGGCTGAAGCGACCCTCGACAAGGACAAGGCCGACAAGCTTGCTAAAAAACTGAAGAAGGGCAAGGGCTTCGACCTCGAAGACTTCCGCGATCAGTTGCAGCAGATGAAGAACATGGGCGGTCTCGGCGGCCTGATGGACAAGTTGCCGAACATCGGTGGCGTGAACCTGGCGCAGATGGGCAATGCCCAGGGCGCGGCAGAGAAGCAGTTCAAGCAGATGGAAGCCATCATCAACTCCATGACCCCGGCCGAGCGCCGCGACCCCGAGCTGATCAGCGGTTCGCGCAAGCGCCGGATCGCCATGGGCTCCGGCACCCAGGTGCAGGACATCGGTCGCTTGATCAAGCAGCACAAGCAGATGCAGAAGATGATGAAGAAGTTCTCCGCCAAGGGCGGTATGGCCAAGATGATGCGCGGCATGGGCGGTATGTTGCCCGGCGGCGGCATGCCGAAGATCTGAAGAATCCGCGCCGGCCGTCATGCCGGCGCTTTTTTCCACGGGGACGTGGAATCCCGGGCAAACCCTCGATTGGGGTGCGCTCACTCGCTGTCGCTTGCGGCAGCTCCATGGCAAATCTGAATGGCAGCCGACGGGCGCCGGAAAAAGTCATTTGCAAAAGTCCGGATATTCCTTAGAATATGCGGCCTTTCGGGCACCCATGCCCGCTGTGCATTTAGATTTGCAGCACCGACTACAGGAACGATGTTCACATGCTAACAATCCGTCTTGCCCTTGGCGGCTCCAAAAAGCGCCCGTTTTACCACTTGACCGTGACCGACAGCCGCAATCCACGCGACGGTTCGCACAAAGAACAAGTTGGCTTCTTCAACCCGATCGCTCGTGGTCAAGAAGTCCGCCTGTCCGTGAACCAAGAGCGCGTAGCCTACTGGCTGAGCGTTGGTGCACAGCCTTCTGAGCGTGTTGCTCAGTTGCTGAAGGAATCGGCTAAGGCTGCAGCCTGAACCCTATGAACGCGACGCCAGCTCCTGCTGATGATTTGATCGTTATCGGCAAAATCTACTCTGTTCATGGCGTTCGCGGCGAAGTGAAGGTCTTTTCCTTTACTGATCCGATTAAAAACCTGTTGGACTACAAAACCTGGACGCTCAAGCGCGAAGGTAGCGTGAAGCAGGTTGAGCTGGTCAGCGGACGCGGGAACGACAAGTTCCTGGTCGCAAAGCTCAAGGGTCTTGATGATCGCGAGGAAGCTCGTCTTCTGGCCGGTTACGAGATCTGCGTGCCGCGCAGCCTGTTCCCTGAACTGACCGACGGCGAGTACTACTGGTACCAGCTGCAAGGTCTCAAGGTTATCGACGGCCTCGGGCAACTGCTCGGGAAGATCGATCACCTGCTGGAGACCGGCTCGAACGATGTAATGGTGGTCAAGCCTTGCGCTGGCAGCCTGGATGATCGCGAACGCCTGTTGCCCTATACCGAGCAATGCGTGTTGGCCGTCGACCTGGCCGCGGGCGAGATGAAGGTGGAATGGGATGCGGACTTCTAAGCGTGGCTAACTTGCGCGTAGAAGTGATCAGTTTGTTTCCCGAGATGTTCTCCGCCATCAGCGAGTACGGCATAACCAGCCGCGCGGTGAAACAGGGGCTGTTGCAGCTGACCTGTTGGAATCCGCGAGACTACACCACGGATCGACATCACACTGTGGACGATCGCCCGTTTGGCGGTGGTCCGGGCATGGTGATGAAGATCAAGCCCCTGGAAGATGCACTGGTTCAGGCCAGAAACGCAGCCGGGGAGGGCGCGAAGGTGATCTACCTGTCGCCCCAAGGCCGCCAACTGAATCAGTCGGCGGTGCGCGAGTTGGCGAATGAGGATGCATTGATCCTGATTGCTGGTCGTTATGAAGGCATTGACGAGCGTTTTATTGATGCTCATGTCGATGAAGAGTGGTCGATTGGCGACTATGTACTCTCCGGTGGCGAGCTGCCGGCGATGGTCCTGATTGATGCGGTTACGCGACTGCTGCCCGGAGCTTTAGGGCATGTGGATTCCGCGGAGGAAGATTCCTTCACGGACGGTCTGCTGGATTGCCCGCACTACACCCGACCGGAGGTGTATGCGGATCAGCGTGTTCCCGACGTGTTGCTAAGTGGCAACCACGCACACATCCGGCGTTGGCGTTTACAGCAGTCCCTTGGTCGGACCTATGAACGACGCGCCGATCTTCTGGAAAGCCGCTCGCTTTCTGGAGAAGAGAAGAAGCTGCTCGAGGAATATCTCCGCGAGCGGGACGATAGTTAACAACGTATCGATGGTAGATCCGACGATTTACCTTAGGAGCACAGCATGACCAACAAAATCATCCTTGCACTCGAAGCAGAGCAGATGACCAAAGAGATCCCAGCCTTTGCCCCGGGCGACACCATTGTCGTTCAGGTGAAAGTGAAGGAAGGTGATCGTTCCCGTCTGCAGGCGTTCGAAGGCGTAGTTATCGCCAAGCGCAACCGCGGTGTGAACAGCGCGTTCACCGTACGTAAAATCTCCAACGGCGTTGGCGTAGAGCGTACTTTCCAGACCTACAGCCCGCAGATCGACAGCATGGCTGTCAAGCGTCGCGGTGACGTGCGTAAAGCCAAGCTGTACTACCTGCGCGACCTGTCGGGTAAAGCAGCTCGCATCAAGGAAAAACTGGCTTAAGTCCAGCTTCCGATGCAGAAAAAAGCAGCCTACGGGCTGCTTTTTTGTTGCCTGTCATTTAATGCCCGGAGCGGTTCAGCAGGGCGCAGACCGTGTTGGCGATCCGTTCCAGCAGTACCTCGTCATAAGGCAGCCAGGGCAGGGCGGTCAATTTGCCGCTTTGCGCCGCCAGGGCCATCTCCACGGGTTCGCCATCGCGTGTCACGCGCCCGGTGGCCAGATGCACCGCATGGTCGCCGATGCGGACATGGCGCCCCTCCAGCGACAATTTCCCCTCCTCGATAAGTGGGGCGAAAGCCCTGCCCAGCACGTGCTGGCGCATCAGAGCCATCTGGGTGAGGTTGTGCCCGGCCAGCAGGTTCAGGCGTTGCTCGCGCCGGGCTGCCGGCATTTGCGGCAGGGGCTGGCCGGTGGCGCTCTGTGCCAGCTCTTCGATGGCGAAACTGCTGACGCTCACCAGCAGGTCGATGGCCCGGCAGGCTTCTGAAAACACCTGCGGCGGCACATCCTGCAGCAGCATCGGCTGCCAATGTTTATCGGTGCGCCGAGCGAAGCTTGCGCTGCCGGACAGGCAGTGCCCCTGCAGCCCCGGATAGAGTGCAGCGTCCACCGCAAAGCTCACCCGGATATCCCCCAGGTTCCGGCTCAGGCCGCTGTCCCTGTCGATCTTCCAGCCTTCGCGGCGGGCCAGGCCGATCAGGGGGCGGATGGACAGGCTGTATCCGGCGAATACCTGGCAGGTGTGGCTTTCCAGCTCTTGCTGAGAGGCCAGGTAGTACTCGCGAAACACTTGGCGCAGCGGTTGTTCGATCCGGCGTTCGCTGATCAGGGCCTGCCAGGCGTGGCGCTCTGCGGCGTTGGCTGACAGCGGGTGCCATAGCGAAATCCTGCACCCGGCATCCAGGCTCAGCGGTTGGCCCCGGGAGTCTAGCGCTTGCGCATTTGCGTCCAGCAGGAAGCTGCGGCGTTGGCCATCTGTGCAATGGGCAACCCAAACCAGTGAGCGGGCAAAGGGCGAGCCCACGGCGGAGTCCGCCAGTTGCGCTTGCCAGTCGCTGAAAGACAACTCAAAGGCTTGCCACAGCCCGGATTCCAGGCAACTGGCCAGAAGCCCGTGCTGGGCCTTGCCGGGCGTGCTGGTGGGGGCCAGGCGCAGGGCTATCTCGGGGCGTTGGGCCAGGCCGCGTTCGGCAGGTTTGAGGTTGCGGGCGAGTTTTTTCTGGATGCTGGCATGGCGCACCAGGCCCAGGGCGCTGCGCAGTGCCTGCACGCTTTCCGGGGTTGGCACCTGCTCGATGCAATGCCCCAGGGCGATGGCCAGGGACTGCGACGGCGCAGTCTTGGCCTGGGTCGGGGCGACGCAGGCCTTGGGCAGCAAAATGTCCATCAGTGGCGGCAGCCAGGAGGCATCGCGCAGCAGGGCGACCCGCGCGGCGCGGGCGATCACCGGAGTGTCGTCGGTGGTAAAGGCGCCATCGGCCACATAGGGCGTGGCGCCGCTGTGGATGGCGTCCAGGCGCTGGGCTGCGGTATTGAGGATCTGCTGTGAGAATTCGACGTACGCCGCGTCATCCATCAGCACCCTGGCCGGATCGGCGCTCAGGTGATGATGGCCGGTCCAGTACTCGCTGCCGGCCAGGGCCTGCCGTGAGCGAGGCTCCAGTTGCCCAAGCAGTTCGAACTCCTGCCGGGCGTAGGGCGCATCGGCGTAGTGTTGTTCCACGCAACGCCGCAGAGCCATGCGGGTTTCTTCATCCACCCATTGCGCCAGCACGTACGCCTGGTGGTAGTACAGCGCCCACTGTGGGCCCGGTTCCGCAAGGATCCTGCGCAGTTCCTCGGTCAGGGCGGGGCTCGGTGTTCCGCTGAAACAGGCCAATTGTTCCAGCGCTTCCTGCCAGTTCACGCAACTGCGCAGCGCCTCCAGCAGGGTGGTTTGATCGAGGGCCGGGCTCAGCTCCAGTTGCGTGGCCTGTTGCACGATCGCGGTCGCCAGTTGCTGTGCCGCCGGGTTGGCATGGTCGCGCAGGGCCCGGCGGATGGCCGGCCACAGGCTGCCCAATTGAGCGGGCGTCAATGGGCTGATGTCGGGCGGCGGGCCGATGAAGTTCGGATGATCCACTCGGTCGGTGTTCAGGCGTTGTTGCAGGTGTGCGACGAGCGAAGGCGCGAGCGGGGCATCCATGGCGGCGGGTCTCCTTTTTCAGTGCGCGGATAATCGCATTTTTTATCGCCGGTTGTGGCCTCTGGCCCCTGGCGGGTTCTTTCGGCCCCTGCCGGGCGGCGATATACTCGCCGGCCCAATAAAGTGTGATCGCCCGATCCGTGCAGCCCGCACGGACGCCCAGGGTGCGTCGCATCCTCCCGGCAATCCTGGCCTGGTTCTATCCACAGGCGGGCCGCCCCGATTATTCCCATCAAGCCTTGGGTCGCTGCCCTGCAGCGCTCATGGGCGTTCCATGCCCGCAGCGTGCCCGTGCGCGGATCCATCCATTCAGGCAGTAGTCCGATGACCCTTCGTGAGCAAGAAATCCAGCGCCGTACCGAACTCTCGGTGACCCGCGTGACCAAGGCGGTATTCCCGTCCACCACCAATCATCACAACACCCTGTTCGGCGGCACTGCCCTGGCCTGGATGGACGAGGTTTCGTTTATCGCCGCGACCCGTTTCTGCCGGCTGCCGCTGGTGACGGTGTCCACCGACCGCATTGATTTCAACCATCCGATTGCCGCAGGTTCGATCGTCGAATTGGTGGGGCGAGTGGTGAAGGTGGGTAACACCAGCCTCAAGGTCGAAGTCGAGGTGTTTGTAGAGAGCATGAGCTGTGATGGTCGGGAAAAGGCCATCCATGGCTTGTTCAGCTTTGTCGCCATCGACGATGACAAGCGCCCGGTGCCGGTGCTTCCAGGGTTTGCGACGTAGGAGCCGGCGTGCCGGCGAATAAGCCATCGGGCCTCTTCGCTGGCAAACCAGTTCCTGCAAGGGGGAGCGTTACAGGGACTCGGGCTGGATCAGGGCCAGCAGCGTCCAGCCTGCCGCCGGCTTGAGGCTGCTGTCTGGGGTGACGACATGCACCCAGCCGCTACTGTCGCGGGCAAACAGCAGGGTGGCGCGTTCGCCGTGCAGGGCCTGGTAATCGTCCCAGCCAAAGGCTTCGGTCAGGTTGGTGCTGTACAGCTCCGCGCCCTGGCCCAGCAGGCTGGCCAGCTTGGTGTAGGTCAAGGCCTCGCTGCCCAGCAACTGGCCGCGGTGTTCGTGGCTGGCCCGGTGCTTGTCGGTGCGCCGGCTTTCCTGGCTGTTGGCCAGGGCGAACAGGCGCTGGTGGCCGAAGTCGTGGCGAAAGCGCATGGCGGCCAGGGTGTTCAGCTCTCCTGAGGGCGAGAGTGCAAGCAAGTGGCCCAGGCCCACCAGGTCCAGATGGGCATCGGCGTGCTGCGAGGCCGGGTTGCCGAAATAGGTGGGCAGCCCTTCCATGCGCGCCGCGCGAATGTTTTCCCAGCTGGAGTCGGTCAACAGCACCCGGCTGCCCAGTTGCTGCAAGGCTTTGCCAAGGGTCCGTGCCGGGCCGTTGGCGCCGACGATGAGAAAGCCGCTGGGCGCCGGCTCGGCGACTTTCAACAGGCGCGCCAGGGGGCGAGCCGTGGCGCTTTGCAGGACCACGGTGCCGATGATCACGGCAAAGGTCAGTGGCACCAGCAGCAATGCCCCCTCATGACCGGCTTCATCCAGGCGGATGGCGAAGATCGCCGACACCGCTGCGGCAACAATCCCCCGTGGGGCAATCCACGCCAGCAAGGCGCGTTCACGCCAGTTGAGGCTCGACCCGGCCGTGGACAGCAGCACGTTCAGTGGCCGGGCGATGAACTGGATCACCAGCAGCAGGATCAGCACCAGCGGGCCCAGGGCTATCAGCGCCTTGAGGTCCAGGCGTGCCGCCAGGAGGATGAACAGCCCGGAAATCAGCAGCACGCTGAGGTTTTCCTTGAAGTGCAGGATGTGCCGCACATCCACGCCCTTCATGTTGGCCATCCACATGCCCATCAGGGTCACCGCCAGCAGCCCGGATTCGTGCATCACCTGGTTGGAAGCGATGAAGATTCCCAGCACTGCCGCCAGGGTTGCCAGGTTGTGCAGGTATTCCGGCAGCCACTGGCGGCGCATGATGCTGCCCAGCACCCAGCCGCCGGCGATGCCGAACAGACTGCCGCACAGGATCACCCCGCCAAAGGTCAGCAGGCTCTGGCTCAGGCCGGCGCCCTCGGCGCTGGCGATGATGAAGCTGTAGACCACCACTGCCAGCAGGGCGCCGATAGGGTCGATGACGATGCCTTCCCAGCGCAGGATATTGGCGATCGAAGCCTTGGGCCGCACTACCCGCAGCATGGGCACGATCACCGTCGGTCCGGTGACCAGGGTCAGGGTGCCGAACAGCAGGGCCAGCATCCAGTCGAAGCCCAGCAGCCAGTGGGTGGCCAGGGTGATCACGGCCCAGGTGGACAGCGCGCCGATGGTCACCAGGCGGTGCACCACACTGCCGATCTCGCGCCACTCGGAGAGGTGCAGGGTCAGGCTGCCTTCGAACAGGATCAGCGCCACCGCCAGCGAAACCAGGGGCATCAGCAGCGGGCCGAACATCTCCTGCGGGTCGAGCCAGCCCAGTATCGGCCCGGCCAGAATGCCGCTGAGCAACAGAAAGAGAATGGCCGGCAGTTTCAGCCTCCAGGCCAGCCACTGGCAGCCCAGCGCGGCCACGCCGATGCCGCCGAAGGCCAGTAGAATCTGTTGTTCACTCATCAATGCACCCTGTTCCTGAAAATGGCTGGCTATGAAAGACTAGCGACCCTGCGCGCAGTTCACTATTTTTTTACGCCTGGCCTCTGGGCCGCGCTTTTCGAGTCTTTATGCCTGCCATCGACCACCCCCTGATCGACCGTTTTCTCGACGCCCTGTGGTTGGAGAAAGGCCTGTCCGACAACACGCGCGACGCCTATCGCAGTGACCTGGCGTTGTTCAACGGCTGGTTGCAGGAGCAGGGGCTGGAGTTGCCGCGGGCCGGGCGCGAGCTGATCCTCGATCACCTGGCCTGGCGCGTGGAGCAAGCCTACAAGCCTCGCTCGACAGCGCGATTCCTCTCGGGCGTGCGTGGTTTCTATCGCTATCTGCTGCGGGAAAAGCTGATTGAAATCGATCCCACCTTGCAGATCGACATGCCGCAACTGGGGCGTCCGTTGCCCAAGTCGCTGTCGGAGGCGGATGTGGAAGCGCTGTTGGCCGCGCCGGACCTGAGCGAGGCCATCGGCCAGCGCGACCGGGCCATGCTCGAAGTGCTCTATGCCTGCGGCCTGCGGGTTACCGAGCTGATCAGCCTGACCCTGGAGCAGGTCAACCTGCGCCAGGGCGTGCTGCGGGTCATGGGCAAGGGCAGCAAGGAGCGCCTGGTGCCCATGGGCGAGGAGGCGATTGTCTGGGTCGAGCGCTACATGCGTGATGCCCGTGCCGAGCTGCTGGGCGGGCGCCCCAGCGACGTGCTGTTCCCCAGCCTGCGTGGCGAGCAGATGACCCGCCAGACCTTCTGGCATCGGATCAAGCACCAGGCCAAGGTCGCCGGGATCGGCAAGGCGCTGTCGCCCCACACCTTGCGCCATGCCTTCGCTACCCATCTGCTCAATCACGGCGCAGACTTGCGAGTGGTGCAGATGCTGTTGGGCCATAGCGATCTGTCCACCACCCAGATCTATACCCATGTGGCCCGCGCCCGGCTGCAGGATCTGCACGCCAAGCACCATCCGCGCGGTTGATTTGCCTTCCGGGCCGTGCTTTGCGTCGCCCGTAGTCGGTGCCGGCAAACAGATGTGATAGGCTTTGCCGGTTTGCAAAACGGCTGTTTGCGAGCGGTTGCCATGGTGATCGCTGCGAGTGGCCCATTTGCCCGCCTTCAGGAGTTCCCATGCGCTTGACCCAGATTTTTGCCGCCGCCTCCCTGGCGCTGCTCAGCACTTTTGCCATGGCCGATGACAGTGCCGAGAAAGCCATCCGCAAGAGCCTCGAGACCCTGCAGCTCGAAACGCCTGTGGAAAGCATTACCGCCAGCCCCATGGGTGGCCTGTACGAAGTCAAGCTCAAGGGCAGCCGCGTGCTGTACGCCAGCGCCGACGGCCAGTTCGTGGTCCAGGGCTACCTGTTCCAGCTCAAGGATGGCAAGCCGGTCAACCTCACCGAAAAAACCGAGCGCCTGGGCATTTCCAAGTTGATCAACGGCATTCCGGTCGCGGAAACTGTGGTCTATCCAGCCATTGGCGAGACCAAGACCCACATCACCGTATTCACCGACACCACCTGCCCGTACTGCCACAAGCTGCACGCCGAAGTGCCCGAGCTGAACAAGCTGGGTGTGGAAGTGCGCTACGTGGCGTTCCCGCGCCAGGGCCTGGGCTCGCCGGGTGACGAACAGCTGCAGGCGGTCTGGTGCTCGGCGGACAAGAAAGCCGCGATGGACAAGATGGTCGACGGCAAGGAAATCAAGGCCGCCAAGTGCGCCAACCCGGTGTCCAAGCAATTCGCCCTGGGCCAGTCGATCGGTGTCAACGGCACCCCGGCCATCGTTCTGGCCGATGGCCAGGTGATTCCCGGCTACCAGCCGGCACCGCAGATCGCCAAACTGGCCCTGGGTGCGAAATAATCCTGCATCGTCACGCTAGCCTTTGACGATCATGGCCCGCCGGCCAAGCCGGCGGGCCATTAATAGAGAGCCGCGCAGTTTGCGGCTGTATTCCACGGCCGGCCTAGAGTCGGCCGTTTTATGGGGAGTTCAGAGTGAATCCGGTCAAAGTAGGCATCTGTGGGCTGGGTACTGTCGGTGGCGGTACCCTAAACGTACTTCAGCGCAACGCCGAGGAGATTGCCCGCCGTGCCGGGCGTGGAATCGAAGTAGCGCAGATTGCTACCCGTACGCCAAAGCCGCAGTTCCAAACGACCGGTATTGCGATTACCAACGATGTCTTCGCCGTGGCCACCAACCCTGAAATCGATATCGTCATCGAGCTGGTGGGCGGCTACACCGTGGCCCGTGACCTGGTGCTCAAGGCCATCGAGAACGGCAAGCACGTGGTCACCGCGAACAAGGCGCTGATCGCCGTGCACGGCAACGAAATCTTCGCCAAGGCCCAGGAGAAGGGCGTGATCGTGGCCTTCGAAGCCGCCGTGGCCGGTGGCATCCCGGTGATCAAGGCGATCCGCGAAGGCCTGTCGGCCAACCGCATCAACTGGCTGGCGGGGATCATCAACGGCACCGGTAACTTCATCCTCTCGGAAATGCGCGAGAAGGGCCGCACCTTTGAAGACGTGCTTGCCGAAGCCCAGGCCCTGGGCTACGCCGAGGCC
Organism: Pseudomonas sp. GW822-FHT06D10; assembly: GCF_058799535.1. Taxonomy (NCBI): domain Bacteria; kingdom Pseudomonadati; phylum Pseudomonadota; class Gammaproteobacteria; order Pseudomonadales; family Pseudomonadaceae; genus Pseudomonas; species Pseudomonas sp. GW822-FHT06D10. Next base: position 431,716 of record NZ_JBXALN010000002.1, read on the forward strand.
GACCCGACCTTCGACGTCGAAGGCATCGATGCCGCGCACAAGCTGACCATCCTGGCGTCCATCGCCTTTGGTATCCCGCTGCAGTTCGACAAGGCCTACACCGAAGGCATCACCAAGCTCACCACCGCCGACGTGAACTACGCCGAGGCCCTGGGCTACCGCATCAAGCACCTGGGTGTGGCGCGCCGCACCGAGGCCGGTATCGAGCTGCGGGTGCACCCGACCCTGATTCCGGCCGATCGCCTGATCGCCAACGTCAACGGTGTGATGAACGCGGTCATGGTCAATGGCGATGCCGCCGGTTCGACCCTGTTCTACGGCGCCGGCGCGGGCATGGAGCCGACCGCTTCCTCGGTGGTGGCCGACCTGGTGGACGTGGTTCGCGCCATGACCAGTGATCCGGAAAACCGCGTGCCGCACCTGGCGTTCCAGCCTGACTCGCTATCGGATCATCCTATCCTGCCGATCGAGTCCTGCGAGAGCGCCTACTACCTGCGCATCCAGGCCAAGGATCACCCGGGCGTACTGGCCCAGGTGGCGAGCATTCTTTCCGAGCGCGGCATCAACATCGAATCGATCATGCAGAAGGAAGTGGAAGAGCAGGACGGCCTGGTGCCGATGATCCTGCTGACCCACCGTGTTCTGGAGCAGCACATCAACGATGCGATCACCGCCCTGGAGGCCCTGCAGGGCGTCGTTGGCCCGGTGGTGCGTATCCGCGTCGAACATTTGAATTAATGAAGCAGCCGCAAGTGGCAAGCGGCAAGCGCCAAGTCAGAAGCTGATCGGCTTTGACTTGAGGCTTGAAGCTTGCGGCTTGAGGCTCAAACCGAAGGTTTGTCCCCATGCGCTATATCAGTACTCGTGGCCAGGCACCGGCCCTGAATTTCGAAGATGTGCTGCTGGCAGGTCTGGCCAGCGACGGCGGTCTCTATGTGCCGGAGAACCTGCCGCGTTTCACTCAGGAAGAAATCGCTTCCTGGGCTGGCCTGCCGTATCACGAGCTGGCGTTCCGGGTCATGCGCCCGTTCGTCACCGGCAGCATTCCGGACGCCGATTTCAAGAAGATCCTTGAAGAAACCTACGGCGCCTTCTCCCACAACGCCATTGCGCCGCTGCGCCAGCTCAACGGCAACGAGTGGGTGCTGGAGCTGTTCCATGGCCCGACCCTGGCATTCAAGGACTTCGCCCTGCAGCTGCTGGGTCGCCTGCTGGACTACGTGCTGGAGAAGCGCGGCGAGCGCGTGGTGATCATCGGTGCCACCTCCGGTGACACCGGCTCGGCGGCCATCGAAGGCTGCAAGCGTTGCGACAACGTCGACATCTTCATCCTGCATCCGCACAACCGTGTATCGGAAGTGCAGCGCCGGCAGATGACCACCATCCTCGGCGAGAACATCCACAACATCGCCATCGAAGGCAACTTCGACGACTGCCAGGAAATGGTCAAGGCCAGCTTCGCCGACCAGGGCTTCCTCAAGGGCACTCGCCTGGTGGCGGTGAACTCGATCAACTGGGCGCGGATCATGGCCCAGATCGTCTACTACTTCCACGCGGCCCTGCAGTTGGGCGGCCCGGCACGTTCCATCGCGTTCTCGGTGCCCACCGGCAACTTCGGCGACATCTTCGCCGGCTACCTGGCGCGCAACATGGGCCTGCCGATCAGCCAACTGATCGTCGCCACCAACCGCAACGACATCCTGCACCGCTTCATGAGCGGCAATCAGTACGTCAAGGAAACCCTGCACGCGACCCTGTCGCCGTCCATGGACATCATGGTCTCGTCGAACTTCGAGCGCCTGCTGTTCGACCTGCACGGTCGCAACGGCGCGGCCCTGGCGGCCTTGATGGACAGCTTCAAGCAGGGCGGCGGTTTCAGCGTCGAACAGGATCGCTGGACCGAAGCGCGCAAGCTGTTCGACTCCCTGGCGGTGAACGACGAGCAGACCTGCGAAACCATCGCCGAAGTCTTCGCCCAGACCGGCGAAGTGCTGGACCCGCACACCGCGATCGGGGTCAAGGCCGCCCGTGAATGCCGGCGCAGCCTGGATACACCCATGGTGGTCCTGGGCACCGCGCACCCGGTCAAGTTCCCGGATGCGGTGGAAAAGGCCGGTGTCGGCAAGGCTCTGGAGCTGCCGGCGCACCTGTCCGACCTGTTCCAGCGTGAAGAGCGCTGCACGGTCCTGGCCAACGACCTGAAAGCGGTGCAGGCTTTTGTCAGCCAGCACGGCAATCGTGGCAAGCCGCTCTGATTCATTGGCTTTGCCGACTAACAAGCCCGTCTTCTGACGGGCTTTGTTTTTTCTTGCCCCAGTGGCATGAGTGTGGCTCGCAAGACGTCGGGAGGCCCGGATGATTCGCCGTCGAACCTATCGGAAACTGCCCGTCCAGCGCTGGCTGTGCGGGCCTGTGCTGGTCTGTGCAATATTCGCTTGGGCGGCACCTGCCTACGCCGCTCAGAACCTGTCTTTCAAGTTGGTGCCGGCCTTTGTCGATCTCGACCCCTTGCCCCTGGCTCCCGCCGAGCAGCGATGGCTGAAAAGCCACCGGACCCTAAGGGTGGGGATTTCCATCGATGACTACCAGCCCATCGACATCACTCGCGACCGTAACCGTTACCAGGGCATCAGCGCCGATTACCTGAGCCTGGTGGGCGAGCGCCTGGGGACGTCCATGGAGGTCGTGGGCTTTTCCGAGCGCGAGCAGGCGGTGGAAGCGCTGCGCAACGGCGCCATCGATGTGCTGACCAGTGCCAACGGCTATGAGCGCGGGGCGCCGGGGCTGCGTTTTACCAGTGACTACATGCCGGACCTGGCGGTGGTCGTGGTGCGTCGGGACGAGCCGCAGCCCAGTGACGACCTGGCGGGCAAGAAGGTGGTACTGCTGGACGGCTACGCCAATGCCGCCCAGGTCCATGCGGCCTATCCCGACAGCCAGATCATGCTTTCACCGAACCTCTACAGCGGCCTGGAAGCGGTGAAGCAGGGGGATGCCGACGCCTTCATCGGCAACGAGGTGATCGTTCGCGCCTACAAGGCCCTGCGTCCCTACCTGGGGTTGCAGATCCACGTGGAAAGCCGCCTGCCGCCCACCGGCTTTGCCTTCGCCACCCGCGACAGCAATGTGCTGCTGGCGCAGTTGCTGGAAAAGGCCCTGCAAAGCATCGATGAATCCATACGCCGGGAAATCCAGGCACGCTGGACCACTGGCCTTGGGGCGAGCAACTTCGCCGAGCCGATCGAGCTCAGCGCCCAGGAACAGGCCTGGATCCTCCAGCACCAGCATGTGGTGGTGGCCTCCCAGCAATACCCGCCCCATGTGTTCAAGGACAAGGAAGGCCAGTGGACCGGCCTCAATATCGATCTGCTCAACCGTATCTCGCGCATGACCGGTCTGCATTTCGTGCAGAAGGAAAGCCAGACTACTGCCCAGACTCTGGAACTGCTGGAAAGCGGGCAGGCGCAGATGAACACCACCCTCACGGCCAGCGACGACCGGCGGTTGTTCCTGAACTTCTCCCATGCCTTCGGCGGCGCGGCGTGGGTGTTCGTGGTGCGTCCCGAGGACCGGCGCCTGAGCAGCCTGAGGCAGATGGCGGGGGAGGTGCTGGTGCTTCCGGCCCGGCACACCCTGGAGAGCTTTATCCGGCGCAACTACCCGGACATTCGCCTGCGCAGCGTTGCCAGCTATGAAGAGGCCCGGGCCCTGGTCAGCAATGGCGAGGCCATGGCGACTATCCAGAGCGAGGTGCAAGCCCTGGGGCCGGCCGAGACCGGGGTGATGGTAGGGCGCAGTGTCGAGGGCACCTGGTCGGCCGACGAATTTTCCGTGCGCAAGGACCAGCCCGAGCTGTTGAGCATTCTCAACAAGGCACTGGAAGCCTTGCCGGTAGCGGAGCTCAGCGCTCTGCGCCTGAAATGGCTGGGGGCTACGCCAGTGCCGGTGCCTGCCTGGCAGCGCGTGCCGAACTGGGTGTATTGGGCGATTGCCACAGCGCTGCTGTTCGGCCTGATTTCCCTGGCCTGGAACAGTCGACTCAAGCGCCAGATCCAGCAGCGATTGCTGGCCGAACAGCGGCTCAATGATCAACTGGTGTTCAAGCGGGCCTTGCTCGACGGTATTCCCAACCCGATTTTCGTGCGCGACCTGCAGGGGCGTTTGATCACCTGCAACAAGAGTTATGAACAGCAATTGGGCACCAGCCTGGCGCAGATCCAGGGGCGGCAACTGACCGAACTGGACATCCTGCCGCCGGCCACCGCCCAGCAGTTGCATGGTGAGTTCATGCAGTTGCTGGCCTCCGGTGAGTCGGTGTTCGCCGACCGACAGGTGGAGTCCAGGGATGGCCCTATCGATGTCTATCAGTGGGCAGTGCCGTTCTACAGCGCAGAAGGGCAGTTGCAGGGCTTGCTGGGCGGCTGGATCGACATCACCGAGCGCAAGCGCCTGGAGAACCAACTGGTGGAGGCGCGCCAGGCGGCCGATCAGGCCAACGCGGCGAAGACGGCTTTCCTGTCCACCATGAGCCACGAGATCCGCACACCGATGACCGCCATCCTTGGCCTGCTGGAGCTGGAGAAAGAGCAGGCGCGGCTGCGCGGCGTGCCCTTTTCCGAAGCCCTGCGGGTGGCTTACCAGTCTGCCCAGGAATTGATCGGCCTGATGGGCGATAGCCTGGACCTGGCCAAGATCGAGGCCGGGTATATGCACCTGGTGCCCCAGGTCACCGCCCTCAAGCCGTTTTTCGAGAGTATCCGGCAGTTGTTCGAGGTCACGGCGCGCAACCAGGGCGTGCAGTTGCAGCTGGTGTTCAGTGAGCGGGCCAAGGGCCGTTATCTGTTCGACCCGGCGCGCCTGCGCCAGGTACTGCACAACCTGTTGAGCAACGCGCTGAAATTCACCGCCCAGGGCGAGGTGCGGATGACGGTGGAGTGCCAGCCTGACGAGTCCGGCCTTGAGTGCCTGCGCGTCAGCGTTGCGGACACCGGCCGCGGTATCAGCGCCGAGCAGCAGGCCAAGCTGTTCACGCCCTTTGTCCAGGCCGATGCCATGACCTCGTCAGCCTACGGCGGCACGGGGCTGGGGCTGAGTATCTGCCGGCAACTGGTGGAGCTGATGGGCGGGCGGATTCACCTGCTCAGCGAGCCTGGGGTCGGCACTGTGGTGTCGCTGGAGTTGTACCTGGAGCGGGTCAGTGACGATTTCGAGTCTGGGCCGGCGTCGACGCAGGAACGTCCGCCGAGCCGGAGCATGGAGGTGCTGGTGGTGGATGACTTGAGCGCCAACCGCATGGTCCTGTGCCAGCAACTGATGTTCCTCGGGCACCGGGTAGTGGCCTGTGACAATGCCCGGGAGGCGTTGCAGCAATGGCGTGGCGGCACCTTCGACGTGGTGATGACCGACTGCAACATGCCGGAGATGAGCGGCTACGCCCTGGCCGAGGCGATACGCCAGGCCGAGGCACAGGAAGGGCGCGGGCGTTGTCCGGTGATCGGCTGCACCGCCAATGCCTTCGAAGACGAGCGCGAGCGCTGCGAGGAGGCCGGAATGGATCAACTGCTGGTCAAGCCGGTAACCCTGGATCAGTTGGCCCAGGCCCTGGCGCGCTTCCTGCCGCCGCCATCCTTCAACATCCAGACCTTGCGCAGCATGACCCAGGCCGACGACCAGGTGCTGCAACGCATGCTGCACGAGTTGTTGCGCAACCTCGCCGAGGAGCAGCAGGCGCTGGAAGCGGCGCACCAGGCCCGCGACCGGGAACGCCTAGGGGGTACCCTGCATCGGCTCAAGGGCGTGTGCTGCCTGATCGATGCCCTGCCCCTGGCCAGGGCCTGTATCGAGCTCGAGGGGCTGGTCAAGGGGCGCCAGGACGAGGCCATCGATCGTCATTGGCCATTGTTGCTGGAGGTCATCGCCAGCTTGCGCAGTGATATCCAGGCTGTCCTGGATGATTAAGACTTGTCCTATGTGTGCGTAGGAATTGTCTGATTAACCTGCCGGCTCGTTGTGGATACTTGCCACGCACGTCGTACCGGAGGTTGCCCCATGCATTCGCTTAAAGTGCTGATTCTCGAAGATAACTCGTTCCAGCTGATGGCCCTGCACCAGATGCTCAACGCCAATGGCGTGTTCAATGTGCTGACCGCCGAGAGTGTCGAGGCCGCGCGGCGTTCGCTGGACAGCAAGGGGCCGGTGGATATCGCCATCTGCGACCTGTACCTGGAGCAGGCCGACGGGCTGGAGTTGATCCGTGACCTGGCCCGCCAGGAGCGGGCCCGGGCGCTGATCATCCTCAGCGATGCTGAAGAGGATGTGCTGGAGGGGGCGGCCGGCATGGCCCGGGAGCTGGGCCTGAAAGTGCTGGGCTGCCTGCCCAAGCCGGCCTCGGTGGCGGTGATCGGCGACTTGCTCACCGCCTACCAGCAGCACTCCAGGCAGGGGGCGCCGGCGCCGGACCAGGCGTTGCTGCGGGACTTGCTCGGGCTGGAGCCGTTTTCCCTCGACAGCGTCACCCAGGAGGAAGGGCTGGCGGCGATCCTGGGCCACGGCGTGGCGCATTTCCAGCCGGTCATCCAGCCCCACGGCGAGCTCCAGGGGGTCGAGGCCCTGGCCCGCTGGCAGCACCCCGAACGCGGGCTGCTGATGCCCGGGGAGTTTCTGCCATTGATCGAGTTCGCCGGCCTGCAGGAGATCTTTACCTGGCACATGCTGGAACAGGCCCTGGAGCTGGCGGCCGGGGTGAAGCTGGTGATGGGCCATTCGTTGCCGGTGGCAGTGAACATTCCCATCGGCATCCTTGAACGGCCGCTGTTTCCCCGTCAGTTGGAGGCCTTGCTCAGGCGTTTCGAAGTGCCCGCCCGGCTGCTGACCCTGGAAATCATCGACACCACCCGGCTACAGACCGATACCGCCCATGTGGAGGCGCTGCTGCGTCTGCGGATGATCGGCTGCAAATTGTCCATCGGCGACTTCGGCATCGGCGGCACCAGCCTGCAGCGCCTGTTGGAACTGCCCTTTACCGAGTTGAAGATTCCCCCGGTGTTCGTGGCGGGCATGGCGGCCGACGAGCGCAAGGTGGCCCTGGTCGGTGGGGCGATGAACATGGCCCGGCGCATGTCCCTGGGAGTGGTGGTGGCCGGAATCGAGAGCGAGGCCGACTATAAGGCGGCCAAGGCCCTGGGGGCGGCCCATCTGCAGGGCTGCTTCCTGGCCGGGCCGATGAGCGCTGCCCAGATGCGCCAGTGGCTGGCGCAGGCGCTGGACCGGGGTGCTGAGGGGGCTGGCGCTGAGGGCCTGTGTGCCTAGGACAGCCCGTGCTCCTGCACGTAGATGTACAGCGCGGCTTCGCTGGACAGGCCGAGCTTGCGCATGGCACTGACCTTCTGCGCACTGACGGTCTGCTTGCTGCGGTTGAGTTGCGCGGCAATTTCCCCGACCGCATGGCCAGCGGCCAACAGGCGGATCACTTCCAGCTCCCGCGGCGACAACTGATCGCTGGAAACCAGGCGGTCCGGCCCCACTTCGCCGGCCAGGCTCAGGGCCTGCTTGATGGCCTGGGCGATGTAGGGCTTGTGTTGCCGCGCCCGGGCGATGGCGGTCGGCAGCTCGTCCGCCAGGCTGGCCTTGCTCAGCAGGCCCCTCACTCCCAGATCGAGGATCGAGCGGAACAGCCCGGGGTGGTTGAGCATGGTCACCACCACGATGGGCAGGTCGGGGTGGCGGCGGCGCAGCTGTTCGATCAGGCGCAGGCCGTCGTTCTGCTGTTCGGCTGGCATCATGAAATCCGTCACCAGCACATCGCATTCGATCTCCTGCATCAGTTGCGCCAGGGCGGAGGGCGAGCTGGCCTCGCCGACGATGGCCAGGCTGTCGTCCTGTTCCAGGACGGCGCGCAGGCCAATGAGGAAGATCGGGTGGTCGTCGGCAAGGATGATGCGCAATTTGTTGTTCGTCGTTGCTTTCAAAGCTGAGCTCCAATGCAAGGGCGGCGTTGTTTGCGCCTGGTCGGCCGTTTTTCAGCTGTCATATTACCCGTGCATGCTCGGTTGACTCAGGTCGGCAGCAGTAGGTGTGGCGAACTTTCTTTTCTGAGCGATGGTCACTTGAATGTCAGAAAGCTACCGGCATTTTTGTTTTCGAACCTTTAATTCGAGCTATTGAGTGGTGATCTAGATGGAAAGTATCAGTCTTTTATTGAGTGAGGCCCTGAGCCCTTACCAGGTTGCTCTGACGCCTTGCGGGGCTCGGGGCGAATGCCTGGTGACCTTGAAGAATGCTGCCGGCGCCATCGTGGTGGAGCGTGAGGTCAATCGGGCCCAGCTCACTGACAAGCGCCTGCTCACTGATGTGGTGGACGGCCTGCACCGTGATGTGCTGATCGCCGAAGGCCGGCTCGAACCCTGCGTGATCGCTGCTCTGCGCCATGCCGCCGAAGACAAGGCGTTCGCCCGGCGCAATTGATCTGAAATTTTACGGAACCTTCCGCCAGGCCCGTCAGTCAGACTCAGTATCAGCAGGATCAGGCATTGTGCTCCGGTGCTTGTGGCCTGCTGGTACGGGTCTGCAAAGACCACGTTTAACCCCGAGTCGTCTCCCCACTTCTCGGGGTTTCTTTTTGCCCGGCGTTTGTCAGTGGTCCTTCAGGTCCTGGAAGTAGGCCCGGGCATCGGCGCGGTATTCATCGCGCATTCCGGGGTCCAGCCAGGCGGCATACAACTCCACCAGTCGCTCCTCGCGCAGCTTGAGCAGGGCCTGGTTGATCCGGGTGATGGCTTTGCGGCCCTGCGGGGTATCGGAGCAGCCGACGTGGATTTCCTGATACTTGCTGGTGCCTTCGACCGGGTAGAACTCCAGATCCTGCGGGTCCATGCCCTGCTGCACGGCCTGGTAGCGGATTTCCGGCCAGTAGCCCAACAGCAGTTGCAGGCGTCCCAGGCGCTGCATCTGCAGCAGGCTGCCCAGGGCGTCGTTGCCGTAGTGGGCGCGGATCTGCTGCGGAGCAACCTGCTGCAGCAGGTTGTCGAGCTGTTGCCCGTAGCTGCGCTCGGCCACCACCCCGATCAGTTCCTTGCCACTGTCGAGCAGGCCATGCAGGTCGACCTTGCCGTCATGGATGAAGTGCGCGATCTGTTCACGGTCGGCACGGCGGATCGCCAGGCCATTGCTCAGCACTCGAAAGCTGGTGATGGAAAAGGCCACCCATTGCGCACGCTCCTTGTTCCAGATCAGCGCCGGATCACAGGTGAAGCTGGGGTCGCGCAACATCTGCATGCCCCGGGCGCGATTGACCCGTACCAGTTCGTGCTGGTACTCCGGCAGGCTGGCAATCAATTGCGGCATCAGCAGGTCGACCACTCCTCGATCTTTTTGCTGGCCCTCGAAAATATTCAGCGGCGGCAGGTCGCGCAGCAGCCAGGTGAGCATTTCGCCGGCGTGGCCGGGGGCGCAGGGCAGCCACAGCAGGCAAGTCGCGAGCGCCATCGTCAACCGGCCAAGGCCTGGCCTCGGGCGTCGCTGGGCCCGTTGCGGGGGGGCAGTGTGAGACGGCTGTTTCAGCTTAGATTGCCCCAGAGTTGCGCAGGTCCTTGATCTGCTCGCTGCTGTAGCCCAGGCCGGCCAGAACTTCGCTGGAATGTTCGCCGAGCTCGGGGCCGACCCAGTCGGCCGAGCCCGGAGTCTGCGAGAGCTTTGGCACGATGCCGGGCATCTTGAAGGCCTTGCCGTCCGGCAGCCTGGCCTGGAGGAACATTTCCCGGGCGAGGAATTGCGGGTCGTGGAACATGTCCTCGGCGCTGAAGATCCGGCTCGCCGGGACTTCGGCCTGGTTCAACTGCTCCAGCACCTGCTCCAGGGGCAGGGACGCCACCCAGCGATCGATCACCCCATAGAGTTCGTCGCGGCGGGTGTCGCGCCCGTCGTTGCTGGCCAGGGCCGGGTCATTGGCCAGGTCCTCACGGCCGATCAGGAGCATGAAGCGCTTGAAGATCGCATCGCCGTTGGCGCCGATCTGCACGTGCTTGTCGTCGGCACTGGTGTGGATCGACGAAGGGGTGATGCCGGGCATGATGTTGCCACTTCGTTCGCGGATGAAACCGAATACATCGAACTCCGGAACCATGCTTTCCATCATGGCGAAGATCGCCTCGTACAGCGCCACGTCCACCACCTGCCCCTGGCCGCCGTTGACCTCGCGGTGACGCAGCGCCATCAGCGCGCCGATCACCCCCCACAGGGCAGCGATGGAGTCGCCGATGGAGATTCCGGTGCGCACCGGTGGGCGGTCCTCGAAACCGGTGATGTAGCGCAGGCCGCCCATGGATTCGCCCACCGCGCCGAAGCCCGGCTGGTCCTTCATCGGCCCGGTCTGGCCAAAGCCCGATAGCCGCACCATCACCAGTTTGGGGTTCAGGGCGTGCAGCACGTCCCAGCCCAGGCCGAGTTTTTCCAGCACGCCGGGGCGAAAGTTCTCGATCAGGATGTCCGCTTCGCCCAGCAGTTGCTTGAGCACCGCCAGGCCTTCCGGGTGCTTGAGGTTCAGGGTCAGGGACTTCTTGTTGCGTGCCTGGACGAACCACCACAGCGAGGTGCCTTCATACAGCTTGCGCCACTTGCGCAGCGGATCGCCGCCATCGGGTGACTCGACCTTGATCACCTCGGCACCGAACTCGGCGCAGATGCGCGAGGCGAAAGGGCCGGCGATCAGGGTGCCGAGTTCTATCACTTTCAATCCGGCGAGGGGCTTGCTGAGGCTGGTCATGGGGCATCCGCTGGGCAGGAAAATCCGCCTAGCCTAGACCATTGGTCGCCATTAAGGCAGCGCCTGACGCCTGCCTTTGCCGATTATTTCCCGCTCGGGCCAAGGATTATTGTGCTTCTCATTCCATTGGGCGGCAGGGTTTAATGACGCCGCTTGAAAAAAGAGCAGTTGCGAAAGCTGTAAAAGGGTCTATGCAGCGATGGACGCCTTGCGGCTGTTTGCCGAGCGATCTTCCTGATATTTCTTGTTACAAATGTCGCCTGTAAATTTTACATGTGATGAATTGAAAACCTTACATGTGATGTTTTAGTCTCTGCGCCATGGAAAACAAATCCTCAGCCCATTACCAACGTTTATTCCGCCAGCGCCTGCGTGATCAGGGCTTGGTGAAAAAGGAAGTCTGGATACTGCCGGAGAACGCCCAGGCGTTGCTGGCGGTTGAACGCAAACTGCGTCAGCCCTCAGAAGGGCTGGCTCCTGTGGAAAAGGATGGAGAAATGAGCATGCCGCAGATCTGGAATGCCCGATCGCTGTGCCAGGCCCTGGTAGCCACCGAGTTGTTCAGCAGTGGCGAAGCCAGCGTTGAACTGCTGGAGGGTGCCGAGCCGAGCTTGCACGTGACCATGCGCGAATACGGCGACCTGCCGTTGTTCGTGGCCCTGTCCGGCGAGCAGATCCTGGTGGAGGCGCTGCTGTGGCCGCAAAGCGAAGTGACCGATGTGGCCGCGTTCAACGAGGAAGTGTTGCTCAGCCGCCAGTTGTTCCCGCTGTCGAGCATCGGCCTGGAAACCCGTTTTGGCGGTGAGCGCCACTACATGATGTACGGCGCCCTGAGCGCAACCTCGATTCTCTCCAACGTGCTCTACGAGATCGAAACCCTGGCCAGCAACGTGATCAGGGCAACCGAGGCCTACGAAGGCTACCTGAAGGCTCAGGCCTGACCTGGAGGAATGCACATGAACGTATGGAGCAAGCTGCTCACCGCGCTGCGCGGTGGTGCCAATGAGGCGGGCGAGGCCCTGGTGGACAGCCAGGCCCTGAGGATTCTCGATCAGGAGATCCGCGACGCCGATCAGGAGCTGCGCAAGTCCAAGGAAGCCCTGGCCGAGATCATGGCCCGGCAGAAACTCGCCGCCGAGCGCGCCAACGGCAGCGCGGCCAAGGTCGCCGAGTATGAAAGCTACGCCCTCAAGGCCCTGGAGGCGGGGAACGAAACCCTTGCCCAGGAAGTGGCGCAAAAGATCGCCAACCTGGAAAATGACTTGGCCGTGGAGCGTGAGCAGGCCGATGGTTTTGCCACCAGCGTCGCGCAGTTGCGCAAGGCCGTGACCCAGGCCGAGGGCAATATCAAGCATTTGAAACAACAGGTGGATACCGTCAAGGCCACCGAAAGCGTGCAGAAGGCCCAGCAGGCCGTGGCCCAGCGCTACGGCGGCTCCCAGAGCAAGCTGCACACCGCCGTGGAGTCCCTGGAGCGGATCAAGCAGAAGCAGGCCGAGCGCGCGGCAAAGATGGACGCCGCGGCCGAGCTGGCCAATACCAGCAGCCCGGACGATGCCCTGGATGCCAAGCTGCGTGAAGCCGGGATTGTTGCCGGCAGCACCAGCGCCGACAGTGTGCTGGCGCGCCTCAAGGACCGTAGCAAGTCCTGATTCACCGTTGTGTTGTAGGGGCGGGGCCGCCTGGCCTTGCCCGGCTTTTTCAGGGATAGGAAAGCAATGGAAATCTTCCTGCAGACAGTGTTGTCGTTCCCCACAGTGCTGTTCAGCTTCATGCTCTGCCTGGCCGTGATCTACTGGGCCGTGGTGGCCATGGGCATGCTTGAAGTCGACCTGCTGGACTTCGAGGCCGACTCGCTGCTCGACAGTGCCCACGCCGGCGAAGGCCTGGCCGGGCTACTGATCAAGTTCAAGCTCAACGGGGTGCCGGTCACCCTGGTGCTGACCCTGCTGATGTTCTTCAGCTGGTTCCTGACCTATTTCGCCGAACTCTACGTGCTCAGCCACTTGCCCCTGGGTTGGCTGCGCTACCCCCTGGGCCTGTTGCTGGCGGTGCTCGCATTGTTCCTGGCAGCGCCCATCAGCGCGACGATCTGTCGTCCGCTGCGCCCGCTGTTTCTCAAGATGGAGGCCACCAGCAGCAAGTCGGTGCTGGGGCAGACGGCTGTGGTACGCAGCGGCAGAGTCACCCTGGAACATGGCGAAGCCGTGCTCGAGGACGGCGGCGCGGGCCTGATCCTGCGTGTGCGTGCCGATGAGGCACGAGCTTTCAAACGCGGCGATCGCGTCGTGTTACTGGAGTATCTGGAGGCGCAACACGCCTATCGGGTCATTACAGAGGACGAGTTTCGCGGCCTCTGAGCCCGGGCTCCCTCAAGAATCAAAGGAGATTGATTGCATGAATTTACCGTCGCTGCTGCCCATCCTGCTCGGGATCGGCCTCGTCGTCCTGGTGGTCTTCGGCCTGTTGGCCCTGTTCAAGGCCTTCTATATCAAGGTTCCCCAAGGCACGGCGTTGATTGTCAACGACATGTCCTCGACCCCCAAGGTGCATTTCACCGGTGCCCTGGTGTACCCGGTCATCCACCTCAAGGAGTTCATGCGCATCTCGCTGATCACCCTGGAAGTCGACCGTCGGGCCAAGGACGGGCTGATCTGCCGCGACAACATGCGCGCCGACATCACCGTGGCCTTCTACCTGCGGGTCAATGAAACCCAGGAAGACGTGCTCAAGGTGGCCAAGGCCATCGGTGTCGACCGTGCCTCTGACCGCGCCGCGGTCAACGAACTGTTCAACGCCAAGTTCTCCGAAGCGCTGAAAACCGTGGGCAAGCAGTTCGATTTCGTCCAGCTGTTCGAGAACCGCCAGGACTTCCGCGACCGCATCATCGAGATCATCGGCAACGACCTCAACGGCTATGTGCTGGAAGACGTGGCCATCGACTACCTGGAGCAGACCGCCAAGCACTCCCTGGACCCGAGCAACATTCTCGACGCCGAGGGTATCCGCAAGATCACCGAGCTGACCGCGGCGCAGAACGTCATCACCAACGAACTGGAGCGCAACCAGGAACTGGCGATCCAGAAGAAGAACGTCGAGACCCGCGAAGCCTCGCTGTCCCTCGAACGCCAGCAGGCCGATGCCGAAGCCCGGCAGAAGCGCGAGATCGAAACCATCCGTGCTCGCGAGGAAGCCGAGACTGCCAAGGTCAAGGAAGAAGAGCGTCTGAAGGCCGAACAGGCACGCATTCAGTCCCAGCAGGAAATCGACGTGCGCACCGAGAACCATCAGCGCGAAGTCGAAGTGGCCCAGCAGAACCGCCAGCGTGCGGTGGTCATCGAAGTCGAGAAAGTCACCCGCGCCAAGGACCTGGAAGTGGTGGCCCGCGAGCGTGAAGTGGAACTGCAACGCATCGAGAAAGAAAAGGCTCTGGAAGAACAGCGCAAGAACATCGCCACAGTGATCCGTGAGCGGGTAGCGGTGGAGAAGACCGTGGCCCAGGAGGAAGAGCGGATCAAGGAAGTGCGCGAAGTCTCCGAAGCCGAGCGCGCCAAGCAAGTGGTGGTGATCCAGGCCCAGGCCGAAGCCGAGCAGGACCTGGTGCGCCAGGTGAAGCAGGCCGAAGCCGACGAGACCCGTTCCAAGCACAAGGCCGTGGAAATCAACAACCTGGCCCAGGCCGAACTGGAAGCCGCGGCCAAGCAGGCCGAAGCCAAGAAACGCCTGGCCGAAGGCCTGGAAGCCGAGCGCGCCGCGCCTGGCCTGGCCGATGCCCGGGTGCTGGAAATCACCGCAGCGGCCCAGGAAAAAGAAGGCCTGGCCCAGGCTCGCGTACGCACCGAGCAGCTGATTGCCGAAGCCCGTGGCGAGCAGGAAAAAGGCCTGGCCGACGCCCGCATCATGGAAGCCCAGGCGGCTGCCAAAGAGAAGGACGGCCTGGCAGAAGCCAAGGTCATGGAAGAGAAGCTCGGTGCCCAGGCCCGTGGCGAAGAACAGTTGGGCGCGGCCAAGGCCAAGGCCACCAAGGACCTGGGTTCGGCCGAAGCCGAAGTGCTGCTGCAGCGCCTGAACGCCGAGGCCGAAGGCCTGGGCAAGAAGTTCGGTGCCCTGGACTCCCTCAGCGACAGCGCGCGGTCCCACGAAGAGTTCCGCATGCAACTGGAGAAGAACTTCGAGGAAGCGATGGCCGCCATCGCCGCCAACAAGGAAATCGCCAAGGACCAGGCCGAAGTGCTGTCGGCTGCCCTCAGCAAGGCCAAGATCGAGATCGTCGGCGGCGAAGGCGACTTCTTCAATTCCTTCGCCAAGTCGCTGTCGGTGGGCAAGGCCATCGAGGGCGTGGTGGGCAAGAGCCCGGTGGTCCAGGACGTGCTGGCACGCCTGCTCAATGGCAAGGGCGCTCCGGCCGTAGCCGCTGAGCTGGCCGCCGCTGCCGTTACGCGCAAGGCCGACGCTCCGTCTGCCGAAGCCTGAAATGCCTGACCACAGCTGATTCGCCAGCCCTCGCCTGATCCTGTAGCCGTCGTTTTTATCGACGGCTGCAGGGCAGGTGTCAGGCGGCGGGTTTCAGCTGGCTGGTTTCAGGTGCCGGGCTCCAGGTTTGAGGAGCCCGCTTTTTTGCATACCGCCGTAGATCCAGGAAGGCCACGATGTCGGACGCTCAAGTCGCAACTCCCCCACAGGACGTATTGGATAAGGCCGTCGCCGAAGGCGGCGCCTATGAGGTGCTGCACAAGCGCCTGCTGGACCAGGGCCAGCGCCTGCGGGCCACCACTGACGACCTCAACCAGAGGCGTCTCGACGAGTTCGGCAACAGCCGCATGGAAGTGGTCGGGCGGGTGCGCATCCGTACCGAGAACAACTGCATCGCCCGGGACATCGTCCAGGTCGGCGACTGCCTGCTGTTCGGCTACAACGTCTTTATCGGCCTGAAGAAGGAAACCAGCGTCGCTGACGTGTTTTCCCTCTACCGGCTGGTGGAAGAGGGCGAAGGCTATGAAGCCGAGCCCGTGCCCCTGGAAGGCAGCTTTTTGGCGGCCCAGGGCTTCCTCAACGATTTCAACGAGCTTTATACCTATTACAAGAACACCCGCCTGCTGCAACTGGCGATCCGTGACGGCAAGCTGCTGGCAAGTTTCCAGATCGGCGAGCGGGTCACCGATGTGCGGGTGTTCCGCTGGTCGATCTCGGTGGACGGGCGTGATGTCCGTTACATCGACAACCGGGGCGAGCGGGATATCGCCCTGCCGGCACCCTTCGATTTCGAATGGAAGAAAGCCACCCGCGAGATGGTGGTCGAAGGCCGCTTTCCGCACCTGAACATCCTCGACACGGTGTTCGTCGAGACCATCGGCGGCGACCTGACGATCAAGGTCGAGAACAACACCGAATCGGGCCTGGGCATCTACCGCGAAGAGGTGCTGGACAAGACCCAGTCCCTGGACGACTCGCAGATCGAATTCGCCCGCCTGGGCAGCCTGATCCTGCTCAAGGTCCTGCCGTACCGCGAAGAGCAGTGGCGCTACCTGGTGTTCAACAGCCTGACCCGCCAGGTGGAGCGCATCGACGCCATCGGCCTGGCCTGTGTGCAGTTGCCGGAGGACCACGGGATCATCTTCCCCGGCGGCTACTACCTGCAAAGCGGCGAGTACAAGACCTTCGAGCAGTCCATGGAGGGCATGCGCTACAAGCGCTCGGTGCGCTCGCCCAACGGTGAAGATGTGCAGTACATCTTCTACCACCCGGAGCAGGGCCGCTCGGTGCTGCTGACCTACAACATGATCAACCGCCAGTTGCAGAACCCGCTGTTCGGCCACGGCTACGCGCGCCTGGAAGACGGGCGCATGGTGATCTTCGCCGCCGAGGGCGACGAGCCGACCCGGGTCCATCCGATGCAGGTCTGGCAGACACCGTTCTTCACCGAGGAGTACGCCGCGCGGCAGCCGACCCGCAGCGGTTTCCTCGGGCGCATCGGCAACGCCGAACTGGTGCGCAGCGTTTCCGACCTCTACGACCTGTGCCGCGAGATCGACACCCCGGCGGTGTCGGTGCAGCGCTACTCGCTGCTGTGCCAGAACACCCGGCGCCTGTTCGATGTGTACCACTGGCTGGGCAGCGACGAGCTGGACGGCCTGGCGCCGCTGCTGCGGGAAGTGGCCTCCACCTCGGAGCTGGTGCTCGACGAATACGAAAAAGTCGAAAGCATCCGTCGCCAGTCGGACCAGGCCATGGTGGCCGCCGAGGCCAAGCAGAAAGCCCTGCTGGACAGCCTGCTGGTGGACAGCTGGGATCAGGTGCAAAGCTTCGTCGATGCGCTGAACGGCATCACCGCCCAGCGCGGGCTGCTGCTGACCATTCGCGACTACCGCTACATCGACGTGGCGCGCATCGACGCCATGGAAGCCGAGCTGCTCAAGGCTCAGGAGCGCACCGCCGCCGGCACTGCGACCTTCCTCGCCAGCGATCAGGCCTTGCAGCCTTTCGTAACCCAGCTGGAAACCCTGGACGCCCAGGCGCAGAAAGCCGAAACCGTGGCCCAGCTCAGCGAGCCCCTGGGCGCCCTGCAAGCCATGGCCGGTGATCTGGACATGTTGTCGAGCCTGATGGCCTCGCTACAGATCGACGACGCCACCCAGCGCACCCGCATCATCGAATCCATCTCGCAGATCTACGCCCGCCTGAACCAGGCCAAGGCCCGTGCCGAACAGCGGCGCAAGGCTCTGGGCTCGACCGAGACCGTGGCCCAGTTCGGGGCCCAGTTCAAACTCTTCAGCCAGGGCATCACCAATGCCCTGGCCCAGGCCCAGGACCCCGAGCGTTGCGATGAGCAACTGTCGCGCTTGCTGGTGCAGCTTGAGGAGCTGGAGAGTCGATTTGGCGATCACGAACAGTTCCTCGGCGACATCCTCGGCAAGCGCGAGGAGTTGCTGGAAACCTTCGAGGCCCACAAGCAATCGCTGCTCGACGAGCGCCAGCGCAAGGCCCAGGGCCTGCTGGATGCCGCGCGGCGGATTCTCGATAGCCTCGGCCGGCGCACCGCCAAGTTCACCCAGGCCGAAGAGCTCAATGCGTTCTTCGCCGCCGACCCGCTGATCCTCAAGCTGCGGGAGCTGGCCGAGCGCCTGCGCGAGCTCAAGGACAGCGTCAAGGCCGACGATGTCGAGTCGCGCCTCAAGGGCGCCCGGGACCAGGCCGTGCGTGCCCTGCGCGACAAGACCGAGCTGTTCGAAGAGGGCGGCAACGTCATCAAGCTGGGGCCGCGCCACCGCTTCAGCGTCAACACCCAGGAGCTGGACCTGACCCTGATGCCGCGGGGCGACGAACTGCACCTGCACCTCACCGGCACGGATTTCCTCGAACCCCTGCGCGACCCCGAGCTGGAGGCCCTGCGGGACTTCTGGCAGGTGGCCCTGGAGTCGGAATCGGCCCAGTTGTACCGCGCCGAATACCTCGCCGGGCAGGTGCTGGACGCTGCCGACCGCGGCGAGGAAGGCCTGAGCCTGGAAAGCCTGAAACCCTTGCTGGCGCACCCTGAAGAACTGGCGCGGGTGATCCGCGACTTTGCCGCGCCGCGCTACAAGGAAGGCTACGAGAAGGGCATCCACGACCACGACGCCGCAGCGATCCTCCTGCAACTGCTGCCCCTGCGCGACAGCGCCGGCCTGCTGCGTTTCGGCGCGGCGGCGCGGGCCTTCGCCACCCTCTACTGGGATCGCCAGCAGGAACAGCCGCAACCCCGGCAATGGGTGGAACGTGCCCGTACCAGCCGGCATATCCAGCAACTGTTCGGGCGTCGTGAAGGCTTGCTGCAGTTGCAGGAAGAAATCTTCCTGGCGCTGCAGGACTGGCGCCAGCAGCAGGCCTTCAGCCTGCCGGCCGAACTGTTGCCGGAAGCCGCCGAGTACCTGGTGCAGGAACTGGCGGCGGAGCGCATCGAGTTCACTTTCAGCAAATACGCCAAGCAACTGCAGGAAGCCCTGACCCTGCGTCTGCAGGGCGCACGGATGTGGGACGACTACCAGCAGGCCCTGGCGCGGCTGGTGGAGCGGCCCGCTGCGCAGTGGGCGCTGACCGAGAACTGGCTCTCGGCCCTGTGCGCCGAGGGCGAGTTCGCCGAGTGGGCCGACTACGTGCCCGAGGCGGTGGCCCTGTTGCTGCTGCGGGAAGACTTTGCCAAGCGCATCACCGAAGTCGACCTGCGTTTCAGTGTCGGCAACCTGATGGGCGAACACCCGCGCATCCAGGAGCGCAGCCTGTCCCTCACCGTGGACGGTTTCTTTGCCCGCCTGCGGGCCCACCGCGAACAGTTCCTGCCCGGCCTGCAGCGTTACCAGGCGCTGCGCCAGGGCATCATCAGCCGCGAGCGCTCGGCCCTGCGTCTGAGCGAATTCAAGCCGCGGCCGCTGAGCTCGTTCGTGCGCAACAAGCTGATCAACGACGTGTACCTGGGCTTTATCGGCGATAACCTGGCCAAGCAGATGGGCACCGTGGGCGAGAACAAGCGCACCGACCTGATGGGCCTGTTGATGCTGATTTCGCCACCGGGCTACGGCAAGACCACCCTGATGGAGTACGTGGCGCACCGCCTGGGCCTGATCTTCATGAAGATCAACGGCCCGGCCCTGGGGCACCAGGTTCGTTCCCTGGACCCGGCCCAGGCGCCGGACGCCACTTCGCGCCAGGAGCTGGAGAAGCTCAACCTGGCCCTGGAGATGGGCAACAACGTGATGCTCTATGTCGACGACATCCAGCACACCCACCCGGAATTCCTGCAGAAGTTCATCTCGCTGTGCGACGGCACCCGGCGCATCGAAGGCGTGTGGAAAGGCCGCACCAAGACCTACGACATGCGCGGCAAGAAGTTCTGCGTGGTGATGTCGGGCAACCCGTACACCGAGTCCGGCGAAGTGTTCAAGATCCCCGACATGCTGGCCAACCGGGCCGACATCTATAACCTCGGCGACACCCTGGGGGGGATGCAGGACGCCTTCGCCCTGAGTTACATCGAGAACGGCCTGACCTCCAACCCGGTGCTGGCGCCATTGGCCACCCGCGACATGGCGGACGTCTACCGCTTCGTCGCCAAGGCCGAGGGCAAGGCCTTCTCCAGCAACGAACTGAGCCACAGCTACAGCGGTGCCGAGATCAACGAAATCACCACCACCCTGCAACGCCTGATGCAGGTGCGCGACGTGGTGCTGCGGGTCAACCAGCAGTACATCGCCAGCGCGGCCCAGGCCGACCAGTACCGCAGCGAGCCGCCGTTCAAGTTGCAGGGCAGCTACCGCAACATGAACAAGATGGCCGAGAAGATCTCGGCGGTAATGAACGACGCCGAGCTCCTGCAACTCTTGGCCGACCACTACCAGGGCGAATCCCAGTTGCTGACCACCGGCGCCGAGGAAAACCTGCTCAAGCTCGCCGAGCTGCGCGGTAACCAGACCCCGGAGCAGAGCGAACGCTGGACCCAGATCAAGCGCGACTTCGTGCGCAACCGCTCCATGGGCGGCAGCGACAGCGATGTCGGCACCCGCGTCGTGGCACAGCTCAACGATCTGGTGGAAGGCGTGCGCGGCCTGGCCCGGCCCGCGCCGCAGCAAGGCATGCGTGAAGTGCTGGAGAACCTCTCCGAGCACCTGGAGCAGAGTTTCCTGCCGCTGCTCAAGGTCATGCACAAGAAGATCGATGTCGACCTGCACAGCCACCAGCGCATTGGCGACATTGCCACGCGCCTCGACGAACTGAGCCAGATGCTCAGTAACGGCGAGGTTCCGACCCTCAAGGACTCCCAACCGTAGGAGCCGGCTTGCCGGCGAACAGCCAAGGATCACGACATGGATTTTGCCCACCTGGACCAGCAACTGCGCGACAGCGTGCTGGACCTGAAACTGAGCAACGAAGAGCGGGACGAGCTGCGTCAACTGGGCAGCGAACTGGGCCAGGACCAGGTGCGCTACATGCGTAACCGTGCCTTTGACCTGGTGCGCGAGCTGGCGCTGGCGGACAGCGTCAATGTGCTGCCGGCGTTGAAGTGGCTGGAACAAGTGATCAAGACCCTGGACGCCAACAGCGCCCCGGTGCGGGACATGGCCAGCGCCCACTTCAGCCCCGGCGAAGACTGCCGGCGCAAGATCCGCGACCTGTGCCGCCAGGCCCGAATCTCGGTGGATATCTGCGTGTTCACCATTTCCGACGATCAACTGAGCGACGAAATTCGCGCCTGCCACCAGCGTGGTGTGGCCGTGCGGGTGATCAGCGACAGTGAAAAGCAGTTCGATGTCGGCAGCGACATCGCCGCGCTGCGCGAGGCCGGGGTGCCGGTGCGGATCGACGACACGCCGTTCCACATGCACCACAAGTTCGCCGTATTCGATGGCCGGACCCTGCTCAATGGCAGCTTCAACTGGACCCGCAGCGCCACCACCGGCAATGAGGAAAACCTGCTGGTGATCGACCACCCGCAACTGGTGGCCAGTTATCTCAAGGAGTTCAACGAACTCTGGAGCCGCTACGCGCCGCGTTAAGGCGTGCAGCGGCGGGC
Organism: Pseudomonas sp. GW822-FHT06D10; assembly: GCF_058799535.1. Taxonomy (NCBI): domain Bacteria; kingdom Pseudomonadati; phylum Pseudomonadota; class Gammaproteobacteria; order Pseudomonadales; family Pseudomonadaceae; genus Pseudomonas; species Pseudomonas sp. GW822-FHT06D10. The sequence continues at coordinate 453,015 of NZ_JBXALN010000002.1, forward strand.
CTTGACGCTGCCTCAGGCGGCGTTCGGCTGGCCCCAGGCGCTCTCGGCGGCCAGGTGGTCGATCAACTTCTGGCACAGCCCTTGGGCTTTTTCCGGGGCGCTCTGGCGCAGGGTTTCCAGGGCCTGGTGCAACTGTTGCACCGGGTTTTCGCCGATAAACAGGTTGCTCGGTTCCAGCCCGGCAATCGCCTCGTCGAAGCGTTGCTCGTGAATGTGCTTGAGCACCATGGCCTGGCTCAACTGGTGGGTGTAGGCCGCCTGCTGCTCCAGGCGAGCTTTCAGTTCGACAGCCTTTGCCTGGTCGTCGATGTAGACGTAGCTCAGCGCCAGCTGTTCCAGGAAGAAGTTTTTTTCCGCTGGATCCAGAGGCGCATTCTGACTGTCGTCGAGGGCTTGCACGGCCTGGTCCAGCAGTTCACCGGCTTGCCGGGTCTGCTCCAGGTCGTGCAGCAGCTTGGCCTGCAAGGCCAGTTTCATCGGTCGATCGGCGTATTCGAGCTGGGTGTTGAGGCGCGCCATTTCCTCCAGATTGTTGCGGATCAGCCAGCTGTCGCGGCGCAGGCGCGGCAGGTCGGCCTGCACCCGTAGTTGGGTTTCCAGGATCAGCAGGCGCAACCATGGCCATTGCTCATCGCCACGCAGGGTTTCCAGGGTCAGCAAGGCTTGTTCCAGCAGATGGGCGCACCATTGCGAGTGTTCCTCGACGTAGGTGCCCCACAGGCAGACCAGGCACCAGATACGCTGCGAGGGCGAAACGGCGCAGGCCTGCAGGGCCGCCTCGGCCTTGGCCATTTCGTTGCGCCCGACATGCCAGTTCAACAGGCTCAGCAGTAGATCGCTGGCGTAGCTTTCCGGCATCTGGGCGATCAGCCGTGGAGCCAGATCCGGGCGGTTGGCGTCCAGTATCAGTTTGAGCAGCGGCGGGTAGCCGAAGTAGTCCTCGGGCTCGGGGGCCTGCGCCAGCAGTTCGAACCCGGCCTCGAATTCCCCGGTTTCCATGAGCAAGGTTACGACGATGATCCGAGCCGATCCGGGTAATTGCGCGGCCATGGCCGGGAACTGCGCATCCTGCCCCTGGGCACGGTACTCGCGCAGGGTCTGCTCTATCTCGTGTGGGTCCAGTTCGTTGACCGGCTGTTTGAGCAGCAGTTGCCAGGCCAGGCCGATGCTGATGGCAGCCTCGTCGGCCAGGCCCAAGCTGCGTTGCAGGGCAGCCAACTGCCGGTGCTCGCCGGGGGAGTCCGGGCTCAGCTGGTTGACGCCGAAGGTCACCAGCAAGGCGCGGGCCTGCTCGTGTTCACCCTTGGCCAGCAGCAGCGGGATGCGCAGCAAGGGCGCTGACGGCAGGGGTTGATGCAGGCGCTCCAGCAAGCCCAGCACAGCCTGCGGGCCATCGTTGTCGAGCAGGGTTTCGAGCAACTGGTTCAGTGCCATGGGCTGGTAGGTTTCATCCAGCTCGGCCAGTACTTCCAGGGCCTGTTCCGGGTGCCCCTGTCGGTACAGCGCTGCGGGCATCTGGAACAGCCCCAGTTGCCGGGCTTTGCCCGTCAGGCGTTGGGCCAGTTGCAGGCCCACTTGCGGTTCGATGGCGCTCAGGTGCGCCGCGCGATTGATCTGCGCCGCCTCGTCCAGGGTGATGCCCAGGTCATTGCCGGCGCTGCGCTTGTTGGCATAGACCACCAGCAGCGTTATCACGCCGGTAATCAGCAGCAGGATGACAAGTACTTCCATGATGAATCTTCCTCGGGTGCGGCTGTTGGCCGGTGACGCGCCCCGCCAAGGGCGCGCAACCGGGGGCGTCAGTTGGTCTGGGAACTGAGCCAGATCTGGCCGTTGGCAATGCGCGCCATCAGTTGCTGTTTCAGCTCGCCGGCACGTTCGGGGGCACGCTGCTGCAGGTCTTCCAGGTCCTGGTACAGCAGCGACAGGGGCTTCTTGTCGCTGAGCAGGATGCCCAGGTTCAGGCCCTCGATGGCCTGGGCGTAACGCTGATGCTGGATATGGTTGAGCAGCAGTTCCTCTTCCAGGATGCGACTGCCCGAATCCTCGGCGTTGAGCCGGTCCTGCAGGGCCTGGGCCTGTTGTACATCGTCGATGTTCAGGTAGGCGCTGGCGATGTCCTCCAGGTAGAAGCGGGCGTCCATCTCATCCACATCCGGCAGCGGCTCGCCATCCAGTAGCTGCACCGCCTGCTCCAGCAGGGACCTGGCCTGGGCGGTCTGGTCCAGGGCGTGCAGCAGCTTGGCCTGGTCGCACAGATGCAGCAATTGCTCGTCAACGGGCATCTGCTGGCGCAGACGGTGCATTTCCTCGATGCTGCTGCGCACCAGCCAGCTGTCCCGGCGATGAGCTGGCAGGTGGCTTTGCATCAGTAGCTGGGTTTGCAGGGCCTGCATGCGCAAGCTGTTGTAGAACTCATGTTCATTCTTGTAGCCGTCGATCAGGTGCAGGGCCTGGGCCAGCAGGGCTGTGGTCCATTGCGGCTGCGCCTGGTGCAACTCATCGCAGAGGTTGAGCATCAGCCCCGGACGCTGCGACTCGTGGCTGGCTCGCGCCTGCAGCAGGGCCTCGGCTTCGGCGGTCTGGCCCTGGGCCGCCAGATGGCTGAGCAGTTGCAGCAGCACGCTGTGCTGGTGCATCTCGGGGGTCAGGTCCAGCAGGCGCAGGGCGGTTTCGGTTGTCTGGCGTTTCAGGGCCGAGTCCATCAGGTCGCTGTAGGTCGAGGAGTAGAGGGTGCCGTTGTCGGCCAGCAAGCTGAAGGCCGGCTCCACCTGGCCGGCATCGAACAGCGCGATCAGCGCCTGCACCTGTTCCTCGGCCGGCAGTTCGGCCGAGTGGGCCAGAATCCGCTCGGCATGCCCTTGGGTGGCGAAGGCGTCGAAAAGGCTGCGCAGCACAGTGTGATAGCGCTCCTGCCCGGGTTGCTGGAAGCTCGCCCAGGCCTGTTCGAGGCTGATCAGCGCGGCGTCTTGCATGCCCGCCTGAAATTGCAGGCGCGACAGCATCAGCAGATTGCCGATGCTCTGGCGTTCATGGGCCGCAGGGTTTTTCGGGTCGCCGAGCTCGCCGATCAGGGCCAGGGCGCGCGCCTGTTCACCGCGGGCCTGGAGGATTGGCACCTGCAGCAGCGGCCAGCTGGGCAGGGATTCGCCCCAGTGCTCCAGGAGCTCCAGGCAGGCCTGGGTATCCTGGCTGTCGAGCAGCGTTTCAATCAGGGTATTGAGCACGTATTCCCGAGCGTGAGGCGGCAGTTGCTGGTAGATCGCCGTGGCCTGGGCCTTGTGCCCAGCCACATAGAGCTCGCTGGCCACCAGTTGCAGGGCCAACTGCTGCGCCTCGCCCTCTGGCAGTTGCAGCGCCAGTTCTAGGGCCAGTTGCGGCTCGGCCTTGCTCATCAGCAGGGTCTGATTGATCTGGGCGGTGAGGTTGCCGGTCTGTTCCAGGTATTGCTGCTGGTCGGCGGATTTCTGGCGCAAGTACAGGATCAGTGCGATGAACAGCAGCACGATGACGAGCAGGATGACAAAGAGGGTCATGGACGTCCTTTTCTATTGAACAGCGGCTCTGGCGCGGTGCGCGTCAGCCGGTTTGCGCGGGGTTATAAAGCCATGGTCACGGGCTGGCAACCGACTTTACCCAGCCAATGCGTTTCAGCGGATGTCATCCAGGACAGGGGCGGCCCGGTCAGCGGTCGGGCAGGGCGGCGGGTTTCGGGTTAGACTTGCCGCCTTTTCGCACATTCAAGAAGCCCGCACATGGCCCAGCCGTCCACCACCTACAAATTCGAACTGAACCTGACCGACCTCGATCGTGGGGTCTATGAAAGCGTCAAGCAGACCATCGCCCGTCACCCTTCGGAAACCGAAGAGCGCATGACCGTACGGTTGCTGGCCTACGCCTTCTGGTACAACGAGCACCTGTCGTTCGGTCGGGGTCTGTCGGACGTGGATGAACCCGCCCTGTGGGAAAAGAGCCTGGATGACCGCGTCCTGCACTGGATCGAAGTCGGCCAGCCGGACGCCGATCGCCTGACCTGGTGCTCGCGCCGCACCGAGCGCACCAGCCTTCTGGCCTACGGCAGCCTGCGGGTCTGGCAGACCCGGGTGCTGGACGCGGTGAAGAACCTGAAGAACCTCAACATCGCCGGCGTGCCCCAGGAAGTCCTCGAGACCCTGGCCAAGGACATGCCGCGTGTCATCAAGTGGGACGTGATGATCAGCGAAGGCACGATCTTCGTCACCGATGATCGCGGCCAGCACGAAGTGCAGCTGGAATGGCTGCTGGGCGAGCGCGGCTGATCGCCCGCTCTGCCCCTGAACGATCCACCGTCCCCCCAGAGAAGTTGCTGTTAGCCCATGCGTATCGAACCCCGTGAGTTGCCCGCCGTCTTGCCCTTTCTCGGCGATCTGCCGCCGCTGCTGACCCGCCTCTACGCCGCCCGTGGCGTGCAGTCGGTGGAGGAGCTGGACAAGAGCCTGGCGCGGCTGATCCCGTATCAGCAGCTCAAGGGCATCGATGCCGCGGTGGACCTGCTGGTGACCGCCCTGGACCAGCGCCAGCGCATCCTCATCGTCGGCGACTTCGACGCCGACGGCGCCACCGCCAGCACCGTGGGCCTGTTGGGCCTGCGCCTGCTGGGCGCGGCCCATGTCGATTACCTGGTACCCAACCGCTTTGAATACGGCTACGGCCTGACCCCGGAAATCGTCGCCGTGGCCCTGCAGCGCGAACCGCAGCTGCTGATCACCGTGGACAACGGCATCTCCAGTGTCGAGGGCGTGGCGGCGGCCAAGGCAGCAGGCTTGCAAGTGCTGGTCACCGACCACCACTTGCCCGGCCATGAACTGCCCGCGGCGGACGCCATCGTCAACCCCAACCAGCCGGGCTGCGAGTTTCCGAGCAAGGCCCTGGCCGGGGTCGGGGTGATCTTCTATGTGCTGATGGCCCTGCGCGCACGCCTGCGTAGCTTGGGTCGCTATGAAACCCGGCCGCAGCCGAACATTGGCGAGCTGCTGGACCTGGTGGCCCTGGGCAGCGTGGCGGACGTGGTGCCCCTGGACGCCAACAACCGCATCCTGGTGCACCAGGGCCTGGAGCGGATTCGCGCCGGTCGCGCGCGGCCGGGGCTCAAGGCGATTCTCGAAGTGGCCAAGCGTGATCATTCGCGCATCACCTCCACCGACCTGGGCTTTATCCTCGGCCCGCGGCTCAACGCCGCCGGGCGCCTGGACGACATGAGCCTGGGTATCGAGTGCCTGCTCAGCGACGACGTTTCCGCCGCTCGGGCCATGGCCGCCCAGCTGGACGAACTGAACCAGGACCGCAAATCCATCGAGCAGGGCATGCAGCGCGAAGCGTTGGCCCAGCTCAAGGAACTGCCGGTGGAGTCGATGCCGTTTGGCCTGTGCCTGTTCGACGCCGACTGGCACCAGGGGGTGATCGGGATTCTCGCCTCGCGCCTGAAAGAGCGTTACCACCGGCCGACCATCGCCTTTGCCGATGCCGGCGACGGCATGCTCAAGGGTTCGGCGCGTTCGGTGCCGGGCTTTCATATCCGCGACGCCCTGGACGCCGTGGCCGCGCGCCATCCGCAACTGATCAGCAAGTTCGGCGGCCACGCCATGGCCGCCGGCCTGTCGTTGCCGGAGCAGAACTTCCCGGCCTTTGCCGAGGCCTTCGACGAAGAAGTGCGGCGCCAGCTGCGCGAAGAAGACCTCACCGGGCGCCTGCTGTCGGACGGCACCCTGGCGGTGGAAGAGTTCCACCTGGAACTGGCCCGCGCCCTGCGCCACGCCGGCCCCTGGGGCCAGCATTTCCCCGAGCCGATGTTCCATGGCGTGTTCGAACTGGTGGAGCAGCGCATCGTTGGCGAACGCCACCTGAAAGTGGTGCTGCGCAGCGAATGCGGCTCGCTGAAGCTGGACGGCATTGCCTTCGGCATCGACCGCGAAGTCTGGCCCAACCCGACCATCCGCTGGGTGGAGCTGGCCTACAAACTCGACCTCAACGAGTTCCGTGGCCAGGAAACCGTGCAGTTGATGATCGCCCACATCGAACCGCGCTGACCTGCGAAGGGGCGCCGGGCCTTGCCTTGTGCGTCCTCACCACCTCCCCCGCCTCTGCTGGCAACCCCTGTAGCCGCTGCCGAGCCTGTGGCGAGGCTGCGAAAAGGCCCGCAGGGCCTTGCCGGCAATCTTGCGCCGACCTCTGAGGGCCTTTGAAGCCCCACGTCTGCTACGCAGCCGATCGCAGCCTGCGGCAGCGGCTACAAGGGGAGCAGCGCCTTTTTTGCCCGGGCACGCATCAGGAACCCTGCCGGCGACAGTGTTGTCGACTAGTCTCTAAGCACTGTCTGATTGGCCTTGTGACCTTTTGTCATTCTTCTACCCGCGGGGGCGGGCGCTTCACTTCGCAGTCACTCGTCGACCGTTCAAACAGAACCCTGGAGCCTGACCATTGACCGAGAGGTGCCCCATGAGTCTGCTGCTTGAACCCTATACCCTGCGTCAACTGACCCTTCTCAACCGCATCGCCGTGTCGCCCATGTGCCAGTACTCGTCGGTGGACGGGTTGGCCAACGACTGGCACCTGGTGCACCTGGGCAGCCGCGCCGTCGGCGGCGCCGGGTTGATCTTCACCGAGGCCACGGCGGTCACCGCCGAAGGCCGGATCACCGCCCAGGACCTGGGCCTGTGGAACGACGCGCAGATCGAACCCTTGCAGCGCATCACCCGTTTCATCACCGCCCAGGGCGCGGTGGCGGGTATCCAGCTGGCCCATGCCGGGCGCAAGGCCAGTACTCACCGGCCCTGGCTCGGCAAGTCCGGCAGCGTCAAGCCCGAGGACGGCGGCTGGGTGCCGGTGGGGCCCTCGCGGATTGCCTTCGACCCGCAGCACACGCCGCCGACCCAGCTCGATGAAGGGCAGATCGGCGAAGTCATCCAGGCCTTCGTCGCGGCCGCCAAACGCGCGCTGGAGGCCGGTTTCAAGGTGGTGGAAGTGCATGCTGCCCATGGCTACCTGCTGCATCAGTTCCTCTCGCCCCTGAGCAATCAGCGCCAGGACCAATACGGCGGTTCGTTCGAAAACCGCATTCGCCTGGTGCTGCAGGTGACCGAGGCGGTACGCGCGGTGTGGCCCGAGGAGCTGCCGCTGTTCGTGCGGGTGTCGGCCACCGATTGGGTGGAAGACGGCTGGAACCCGGACGAGACCGTGGAGCTGGCGCGGCGCCTCAAGGACCTGGGGGTGGATTTGATCGATGTGTCGTCCGGAGGCACCGCGGCCAATGCCGAGATTCCCACCGGGCCGGGTTATCAGACGCGCTTTGCCGAGCGGGTGCGCAAGGAGTCGGGGATTGCCACCGGGACCGTGGGGATGATCACCGAACCGGCCCAGGCGGAGCATATTTTGCGTACCTGTCAGGCGGACATCATCTTTCTCGCCCGTGAGCTGTTGCGTGATCCTTACTGGCCGCTGCATGCCGATGACGACCTGGGCGGGCGCAAGGCGATCTGGCCGGCGCAGTACCAGCGGGCGACCCACAGGGACCAGCCGATTCATGAGTCGGATTTGCGCGATTAATGTACTGCCGTTGTAAAAAAAACCGGCCCGTGGGGGCCGGTTTTTTTGTGCCTGGCTTCAGGCTGCCTTCGCTGGCAAGCCAGCTCCTACGGGGGCGGTGCGGTCTGTAGGAGCCGGCTTGCCGGCGAAGAGGCCCGTAGGGCGGGCCGGGGCTGGCAGCGGGTCACGGGTATTTGCGTTTGTCCGGCGCCGGCGGGAAGTACTGGTACAGCCAGGTCTCGCTCAGGGTACGGTCGTTGGTGCGGATGAACAGCCGCAGCTCCACCGGTTCGACGCTGTCGTTGGTGGGGAACCAGTCGAAGGTGATGCGGTAGCCCTTGATCTCGTCCAGCACCAGTACGTTGAAGTCCTTGATCTCGCCGTTAGACGCGGTGACCACCGGCTCGATGCCGGTCCCCGCTGGCAGGCGATCCAGGCCGCCGCCGGTGAAGTCCACGGCAAAGCGCCGCGCCCAGACTTCCGGGTAATGCTCGCCCGGGGCCCAGCCTTCGACGAAACCGCCCATGCCGGAGCGGGTGGCGTGTACTCGCGCCAGGGGCGTGCCCACGGGCGGCAGGGCGCTCCAGTAGAGTTTGTAGCCGTAGTTCAGCGAGTCCCCGGCGGCCACCGGTTTTTTCGGGGTCCAGAAGGCCACGATGTTGTCCAGGGTTTCGCCGGTGGTGGGGATTTCCAGCAGGTCGATGCTGCCTTCGCCCCAGGCAGTGGTGGGCTCGACCCACAGGCTCGGGCGGCGGCTGTACCAGTCCACGGTGTCCTGGTAGCTGGCGAACTCGTGGTCGGTCTGCACCAGGCCGAAGCCTTTCGGGTCCTTGTCGGCGAAAGCGTTGAATTGCAGGTTCGCCGGGTTGTTCAGCGGGCGGCAGATCCACTCGCCGTTGCCGCGCCACATGGCCAGGCGGTCGGAGTCGTGGATCTGCGGGTGGATGGTGTCGCACATGCGCCGTTCATGGGTGCCGCAGCTGAACATGCTGGTCATGGGTGCAATGCCCAGTTGCTCGATGGCGGTGCGGGCATTGATGTGGGCGTCGACGTCCATCACCACGCGTTCGGCCTGGCAGTCGATGTCGAAACGGTAGGCACCGGTGGCGCTCGGCGAGTCCAGCAGGGCGTAGACCACGAAGCGGGTGCTGTCCTTGTCCGGGGTCTCGAACCAGAACTGGGTGAAGTCGGGGAATTCCTCGCGGCGCTTGGCGTAGGTGTCGATGGCCAGGCCACGGGCCGAGAGGCCGTACTGGCCGGTGGCGTCCACTGCGCGGAAGTAGCTGGCACCAAGGAAGGACACCACGTCGTGCTTGTCCAGTTCCGGGGCCTTGAACAGCTTGAACCCGGCAAAGCCCAGGTCGCCCTTGAGCTGGGCGGTGTCGACGCTGGTGTTCTGGTAGTTGAACAGTGGCGGGCGGAAGTGCACCTCCCGCGCCTGGCGGGTCTTGGGGTCGACACTGTGCATGCGCACCGGCTGCTTGAAGCCCATGCCGACGTGGAAGAACTGCACGTCCAGTTGCCCGTTCAACTCGTTCCACAGCGAGTGCTTGCTGTCGTACTGGATGGCGTTGAAGTTCTGCGGGGTCATCTTCGCCAGGGTGGGCGGCAACACCTGCTTGGTGTCCACGTACTGGCTGGCGGCAAGTTGCTTGGCCTGGGCCTTGAGCTGCTCGAAATCGAACGCCTGGGCCTGGCCATCAGCTGCGCCGGCCCAGGCGCGGGCGGCCAGCAGGCCGCTGGCCGAGAGGCCGGTATAGGCCGCCAGGGCCATGGAGGCTTTGAGGAGATTCCTGCGGTGCATGGTTGAACCTTGATCAGAGAAAGATCCCAAGCCGTTCCTGGCTGCGTGGGGGGATCGCGAGGGGTGGTTCGGTCATGCCATCGGCCAAACGCAACGGACTATAAACAGACGCCGGATAGAATAAACGGTTCGCCAGGGGCAGAAAAATGATTAGCTTGTGTCCATTGGTAACCGCCCGATCCCCTTCAGGAACTGCTCCCATGCTGCACCCGCGCTTGCTCGGCGAAGACGATATCCCCTTGCTCAAATGGATCGACCGCGCCGAGGTCATCGATGAGTTCTACCGCCTGTGCAATGGGCAATTGAGCTGCTACGCCCAGCATGAAGTGGTGCAGGGCTGGCCGGAGGGCGAGGCCGAGCATGATGCGCTGATCTTGCAGCAGTGTTACCGGCGTGGCGGTTGGCTGTACGGGGTGTTCGACGGCCCGGCGCTGGTGGCCGCGGTGGTGGTGGATTGCCTGCCGATCGCCTGTGCCGGGCTGGATCTGCGGCAATTGAAGTTCCTCCATGTGAGCCAGGCCTATCGCGGCCTTGGCCTGGGCCGGCAGTTGTTTGCGCTGGCCCGGGAGCAGGCCCTGGTCCTGGGGGGGCAGGGCTTGTATGTGTCGGCCACGCCGTCGCGGCATACGGTGGATTTCTACAGGAGCCTGGGCTGCGAACTGCTGGCCGCGCCCGACCCGGAACTGCTGCGCATCGAGCCCGAGGACATCCACCTGTACCTGCGCCTGGCCTAGGCCGCCAGGCGCTTGCGCCAGCTTGGCCAGGCCGCGATGGTCACGGCCCGCAGCAGCCACTCGCAGGGGCCGTACTGGTGGCTGCGCAACCACAGGGTGCTGAGCTGCATCTGCAGCAGGTAGATGGCAACCACCAGCAGCACAATCCACAGCGGCGGCAAGTGGTTGACCAGCCCCAGCCCGTAGCCGGTGAACAGCAGCCCCAGAATCAGCGATTGCAGCAGGTAGTTGCTCAGGGACATGCGCCCCAGTGGCGCCAGCCGTCGGCACAGGCGTTGGCCCGGGGCCGAGCCGAAGGCCTTGAGCAGCAGCATGGCGTAGCTGGCCGAGAGCAGTGGTGCGGTCAGTTGGCTGATGCCGTAGCCGAGCACTTCCAGGCCGCCGCCGGGCGCATAGGCCGCCCAGTAGCCGTAGAGCAGGGCGCCACCCAGGCCCAGCGGCAGGCTGATCCTCAGCAGCCGTGCCAGGTGCGGTTCGAAGGCGTAGGGCGCCACCAGCAGCTTGTTGCGCCCCGCCACATAGCCCAGCAGGAACATTGCCAGGGTGCAGGGGCCCTGCAGCAGCCACAGCGCGGAGGCGGTTTCCAGCAGGTGCGAGGCGTTGTAGGCCAGGGTTTGCAGGGCGCTGCCGCTCAGGGCCAGGTCCTTGAGTACCGGCCCGCCATCGGCGGCGCCGGTGTAGAGGCCGGCCTCCAGCAGGGTGATGCCGAACAGCAGGAACAGCGCCGCCGTGCCGCTGATCAACAGTGCGGCCAGGGCCGCCGCCCAGCGGACCGACAAGCCGCGCAGCATCAGCAGGACCAGCCCCAGCACGGCGTACAGCGAGAGAATTTCGCCATAGAACAGCAGGGCGCCGTGGATCAGGCCGATCACCAGCAAGGCCAGTTGCCGGCGCAACATGCGCGGCACGAAGCGCTCCCCCGAGCGTTCGGCGGAGGTCATCTGCAAGGTGAAGCTATAGCCGAACAGGAACGAGAACAGCAGGTAGAACTTGGTCTCGAAGAACACCGACACCAGCCAGCGAACCAGGTGGTCAAGGCTACTGGCGTAGCCCGGGTTGCTCACCGACGAGGCGTAGTACGGATCGGCGAAGGACCAGATATTCACCGCCAGGATGCCCAGCAGGGCGAAACCGCGCAGGGCGTCCACCTGCTCCAGGCGCGCTGCTTGCGTCGCTCCGGAGGCCGTCATCTGCGGGGTACCGGCAACAGCGGTGGTGAAAGCGGGGTACAGCGCATGGAACGGACCTCCGGGGTTGATCGAGCCAGAGGCTCAATTAACCCGATCAGGCCGGGGCGCAGCTATGGGGATTTTGTTAAAAAGCGTCAAGATGCGGGCTCAGCTTCCCGCCTGGGCGGGCGCTGAAGGTTCCAGGCACTGGGCGCCGCTGGCCGGCATCTCATTCTTTTTGCTCCACCAGGTCAGCGGCCAGAGGCTATGCAGGTCACCGCGCTTGAGTGCTTCCTGGTGACAGGCCAGGGCCCTGGGTCTGTCGGTGACGCCCCACTGGCCATCGGCATAGCCACTGCCCAGGTAGTAGAAGGCGCTGCCTGAATCCAGTTCCCTGGCGGTGCGCAGCACCAGCTCTTCGGACTTGCGCGGCTGCTGGCACTGGGTGATCGAGCCATCGCCGACTGGGTCGCAGTAGTACATGGACAGCATCAGCGCCGCCTCGGCATCGGTCTTGGCGTAGGGCAGCAGCAGTTCTTCCGGCTCCCCCGGCTTGAGCGCCGGGGCCATGCCCGAGTAGCCGAGGCTGACCGCCTGCACCGCGGCCTTGGGTGAGCCGTGGCGGGCGGCATCGAGCAGGATGCGTTGCCCGAGCTCGAAGAAGTACGCGGTCAGCGGGTACTGCTCGCGTCCGCCGTAGCCCAGGAACAGGTCAGCCTTGCGCATCTGTCGCTGCAGGGCGCTTTCGCCTGCGGGGGCGTTGTGTGTGAGCAATTCGTCCATGGACCATTGCTCGACGCGCACCAGTTGCCAGCAGGCACCCTGTTCAAAGACGAAGGCTTGCACCACGTCGCCCAGGGGATCGTTGACCACCAGGGTATTGCCCTCCCAGAAGGTCTGCAGGCCAGCTTCGGCCTGGGCCTTGGGGGCGAGCAGGGTCAGCAGGTGGTGGGTGTCGCCCGTGAGCTTGTAGCGCGCGGTGACTTCCCGGCCGCGCTCGTCAGTGATCGGCCGTTGCTCGACCAGTGGCACGGCAGTGAATGCCTGCTGCAGTTCCGGGCTGCTGGCAAAGGCCTGGGCAAAGACCTTCAGGTCGCTGGACGGGCAGGCAGGTGCGGCGGCGGCCTGGGCGGCGGCACCGAGCAGCAGGCTCAGGGCGATCAGGTGCAAACGGCGACGGGGGGTGGGCATCGGCAGGGTCATCCGGGGGCGATACAGAACAGGCATGTGGGCAAGCAGGCTCATTGGCTTTGCGGGTCGCAATACAGCACCGAGCTGCCGGGAGTATGGCGGTCTTCGGTGAGCAGCGGGCGTTCCCGGCCATCACCGAAGAAGGCGGTTCCCAGGCGCTGGCGCACGCTGTCGACGCTGTCCTTGAGGTACAGGGCGTGGACCGAGAACGGCCCGCGATAGGGAATCATCACCGCGCTGACTGCCAGGCCGTGGTACTGGTCGTCGACGCAATAGCGGGCGGCTTCGTCCAGCTCGCAGGGCTGCAGTTGGCGTTCGCTGAAGTACGCGCCCCGGGGCTGGTGGTCGCTGGCGTCCAGGTAGACGTTTTCCATGGAGCAGTCGGCAAGCCCGGCGAACTGCTGCTCCAGGCTCATGGCCAGGCAGGGGCGGCCCATGATCAGCAGCACAAGCGCCAGCCAGAGGCGCGCAATTGGGGTGTTTCTACTGGGCATGCAACTGCTCCCTGGGCAGGCACAGCCGGCACAGACCCTGCGCCAGCCAGATCGCCAGCAATGGCGGCACGGTCATCAGGAAGCAATAGACGTAGCCGCGTATCGGATGGTCGGGAAACATTGCCCAGGCGGTGAACAGCGCCAGGATGCCGATCAGGACCAGCTTGACCTTGAGCTGGGGCACCAGGACCTGCAGGAAGCTGACGACGATCAGCAGTTGCAGCAGCAGTTCCACCATCATCCCCAGACCGAAGCCCTTGGCGAGAGCGCCGAAGTGGCTGCGGTACACCGGTATGCCCCAGACATGGGCGTAGTAGAACAGCAGCGGTGGCAGGCAATGGGGCACCAGGCCGGTGAGGATTCGCGTCACCTGATAACGGCTGGCAGCGTCCAGGCTCATGGGCGGCACTCGCAGACGGTGGCGGGGTTGTCACGGGGCATGGGCGCATCCTTGCTGCCGGAAGGTATGGGGTGAGCCCGGGCAGTGGTGCCGGTGCTTTTCAGGAGGCGGATAGTGCCGTAACTCGGGGCGCCAATCCAGTGGGGTGACGCCGGTGTTCCAGGCCGGGCAAAGCAACATTCAGAAGCACTATCGCCGCATCGACCCGGGCACTTCTCTCTAGGCTTACAGCCTTATGTGTCGACATGACACCTATTTTCCGGAGGCAGCAGATGAACACCCGTGGATTGCTCGATCAATTACTCAGGTCCGGCCAGGAAATGCTGCAGAACAAGGCAGGCGCAGCGCCGGCGGAGCACGGCAAGGGCTCGCAGGGCGGCCTCGGCGGCTTGCTCGGTGGCCAGTCCGGCGGCCTCGGTGGGCTGCTTTCCGGTGCCGGTGGCGGTGCCTTGGTAGCCGGGGCCATGGGCCTGCTGCTGGGCAACAAGAAGGCCCGCAAGTACGGCGGCAAGGCCCTGACCTACGGCGGTCTCGCGGCCCTCGGCGTGCTGGCCTACAAAGCCTACGGCAACTGGCAGGCGCAGCAGGGCGCCGCCCCGCGCAACGAACCCCAGACCCTGGACCGCCTGCCGGCGCAGCAGGTGGAGTTGCACAGCCAGGCGATCCTCAAGGCCCTGGTGGCGGCGGCCAAGGCCGACGGCCATGTGGACGAGCGCGAGCGGGCGCTGATCGAGGGCGAGTTCCGCAAGCTGGACAACGACCCGCAATTGCAGCAGTGGCTGCACAGTGAACTGAACAAGCCCCTGGACCCGGCGGATGTCGCGCGGGCCGCGAGCACGCCGGAAATGGCCGCGGAAATGTACCTGGCCAGCGTGATGCTGGTGGATGAAGAGCACTTCATGGAAAAAGCCTACCTGGACGAGCTGGCGCGCCAGTTGCAACTGGCGCCGGGGCTCAAGGCCGAACTGGAGAACCAGGTGCGCCAGAACGCCCTCTGAAGCGGCGTTGGGAGTGCCGTTCGCCAGGGATGGCGGTTCTGCCGGGTGGATTTGCCGAATTGCCTTGGCCGGGGTGATGAAAAACGCCGCTCAGCCGCCATCCAGAGCGGGTGCACAAATTTATCGAAAGTGCCAACCGTGGTGCTAAACCACCCATAAAACCTGCATCGTCCTCGGCTATACTCCCCACATTTTTGAATGGCCTCGAGGACTGACTGTGAAGAACTGGACGTTGCGCCAACGCATTTTGGCGAGCTTTGCGGTGATTATCGCCATCATGCTGTTGATGGTCGTCGTCTCGTACTCGCGGCTGTTGAAGATCGAATCCGGTGAGGAGCGCATGCGCAATGACGCGGTGCCCGGGGTCTATTTCAGTTCGATGATCCGCAGCGCCTGGGTCGACAGCTACCTGCAGACCCAGGAAATCATCGGCCTCAAGCAGAATGAGGACATCAGCGCCGAGGACAAGGCGGACTTCAAGGCCTTCGAAGAACGCCTGCAGACCCAGATGACCAATTACAAGCAGACCATCAACAGCCGCGAGGACCAGAGCGAGTTCGATGCCTTCGAGAAGGATCTTCAAGATTTCAACCGCATCCAGGCCGCCGTGCTCGATCTGCACCAGCGTCGCCAGGAAGCCGAGGCAATCCGCCTGTTCAATGAGCAACTGACCCCGGCCTGGACCGCGGGGCGGATGAAACTCAACGACATCATCAGTGAAAACAAGGCCGTGGCCGACTCCGCCACCGCCGCCATCGACGATGCGGTGGCCGCGGCCAAGGTCAGCATGGGCGTGTCGTTGCTGCTGGCGGTGCTGGCTGCCGGGCTCTGCGGCCTGCTGCTGATGCGCGCAATCATGGCGCCGATGAACCGCATCGTGAGCATTCTGGAAATCATGCGCACCGGTGACCTGAGCGGCCGCTTGAACCTGGACCGCAAGGACGAGTTCGGCGCCGTGGAAACCGGCTTCAACGACATGATGACCGAGCTCACCGCCCTGGTGTCCCAGGCCCAGCGCTCCTCGGTGCAGGTCACCACCTCGGTGACCGAGATCGCCGCCACCTCCAAGCAGCAACAGGCCACCGCCACCGAGACGGCCGCCACCACCACGGAAATCGGCGCCACTTCGCGGGAGATCGCCGCGACCTCCCGGGACCTTGTGCGCACCATGACCGAAGTGTCCAGCGCCGCCGACCAGGCCTCGGTGCTTGCCGGCTCCGGCCAGCAGGGCCTGGCGCGCATGGAAGACACCATGCACTCGGTGATGGGCGCGGCAGACCTGGTGAACGCCAAGCTGGCGATCCTCAACGAGAAGGCCGGCAACATCAACCAGGTGGTGGTGACCATCGTCAAGGTCGCCGACCAGACCAACCTGCTGTCGCTCAACGCCGCCATCGAGGCCGAGAAGGCCGGCGAGTACGGCCGCGGTTTTGCCGTGGTCGCCACTGAGGTGCGGCGCCTGGCGGATCAGACCGCAGTGGCTACCTATGACATCGAGCAGATGGTCCGTGAGATCCAGTCGGCGGTGTCGGCGGGGGTCATGGGCATGGACAAGTTTTCCGAGGAAGTGCGCCGCGGCATGGCCGAGGTGCAGCAGGTGGGTGAACAGCTGTCGCAGATCATCCATCAGGTCCAGGCCCTGGCTCCGCGGGTGCTGATGGTCAATGAGGGCATGCAGGCCCAGGCCACAGGTGCCGAGCAGATCAACCATGCCCTGGTGCAACTGGGGGATGCCAGCAGCCAGACCGTCGAGTCCCTGCGCCAGGCCAGCTTTGCCATTGATGAGCTGAGCCAGGTGGCGGTGGGGCTGCGCAGCGGCGTTTCGCGTTTCAAAGTCTGATGGATGAGCTCGCGCACAAGCGCAACGGCGCAATTGACGCCAAGAATGCTCTGTTCCTGGTGTTCCGCATCGGCCAGGAGCGCTATGCGCTGCAGGCCGTGGATGTGGTGGAGGTGTTGCCGCGCCTGCAGCTCAAGCCCATTGCCCAGGCGCCGTCGTGGGTGGCCGGGGTGTTTGCCTATCGCGGCGTGGTGGTGCCAGTCATCGACCTGTGCGAGCTGACCTTCGGCCGCCCGGCGCAGTTGCGCACCAGTACCCGGCTGGTGCTGGTGCACTACCGTGGCGATGCCGGGCAGCCGGCGCGGATTCTCGGGCTGTTGCTGGAACGGGCCAACGACACCCTGCGCTGCGACCCGGCGCAGTTCCAGCCCTATGGCCTGGACAACCGCCAGGCGCCATACCTGGGGCCGGTGCGCGAAGACGCCCAGGGCCTGCTGCAATGGGTGCGGGTCGACGACCTGCTGCCTCTCAAGGTGCGTGAGCTGCTGTTTCCCGCCGTGCCCCTGGATCCGGCATCGCTTGAGGAGCCTCGATGAGCGAGGAGCAACGATTTTTCGATTTCCTCAAGGAACGTATCGGCCTGGATGTCGCCTCCGTGGGGCCGGCGATCATCGAGCGCGCGGTACGCCAGCGCTGCAATGCCCTGTATGCCCGCAGCAGCGATGAGTACTGGCAGAAACTGCAAGGCTCGCGGGATGAGCAGCAGGCCCTGATCGAAGCGGTGATCGTTCCGGAAACCTGGTTTTTCCGCTATCCGGAATCCTTCGCTACCCTGGTCAAGCTGGCCAAGGCGCGGCTGGCGCAGATCAAGGGCATGCGAGCCCTGCGCCTGTTGAGCCTGCCGTGCTCCACCGGCGAGGAGCCCTATTCCATCGCCATGGCCCTGCTCGATGGCGGCCTGGCGCCGCATCAGTTCAAGGTCGACGGCCTGGACGTCAGCCCATTGTCGGTGGAGCGGGCCAAGGCTGCGCTGTACGGCAAGAATTCCTTTCGTGGCCAGCCCATCGAGTTTCGCGAGCGGTATTTCAACCCTGAAGAAGGCGAGCGCTATCGCCTGAGCGAGCGGGTTCGTGAGCAGGTGCGGTTGCAGGTGGGCAATGTCCTGGATCCGGGCTTGCTGGCCAGTGAACCAGCCTTCGATTTCGTGTTCTGCCGCAACCTGCTGATCTATTTTGACCAGCCGACCCAGCGCCAGGTGTTCGAGGTGCTCAAGCGCCTGACCCATGAAGAGGGCGTGCTGTTCATCGGCCCCGCCGAAGGCAGCCTCCTGGGCCGCCTGGGCATGCGCTCCATCGGCATCCCGCAGTCCTTCGCCTTCAGCCGCCACCATGAGCCCGAGCCGGCCCCGGTGGCGCTGCCGCAACCCTTGCCGCTGCCGGTTCCCGTGCGCAGCGTGGTGCCCCCGGCGCCGCGCCCACGGCCGTTCGCCAGGCGCCCGGTAGCGGCGCCGTTGAGCGACGGCGCGCGGATGGAAAGCGATGCCGCCAGCCTGCTGGCCACCATTGCCGCCCTGGCCAACGAGGGCAAGAGCGCCGAGGCCCGTGCCGCCTGCGAGCGTTATTTGCAGCAGCACGAGCCGGTGGCCCAGGTGTTCTACTGGCTGGGCCTGCTCAGTGATGTGGCCGGCAACGCCATGGAAGCCCAGGGTTACTACCGCAAGGCCCTGTACCTGGCGCCCCAGCACCCCGAAGCCCTGGCGCACTTGGGCGCGCTGCTGGCTTCCCAGGGTGATGTGGCCGGGGCCCAACGATTGCAGGAGCGCGCGGCCCGCAGCGTTCGCTCTGCCGACAGTGAGTTGAAACGATGAGCCATCCCTATTCATTGGACGTCACCCGTGAAGATGCGCAGGCCATCGATGATTGCTGGAACCGCATCGGTATCCATGGCGACAAGTCCTGCCCGTTGCTGGCCGAGCACATTCATTGCCGCAACTGCTCGGTGTATTCGGCCGCCGCCACCCGCCTGCTGGACCGCTATTCGTTGCGCCAGGAGGACCGCGAGCATTCGGTGGTGCTGGAGGCCGACAGCGATGTGGTCACTCGCTCGCTGCTGATGTTCCGCCTCGGCGAAGAGTGGCTGGGCCTGCCGACCCGCTGCCTGCTGGAAGTGGCACCGCAGCAGGCGATTCATTCCTTGCCGCACCAGCGTTCGCGCGCCCTGCTGGGGGTGGCCAATGTCCGCGGGGCGCTGGTGGCCTGCCTGTCGCTGACCGAGCTTCTGGGGCTGGATCCTTCCCCGGCCGCGCCGGCAGGAGGACGGGTGATGCCGCGCATGCTGATCATCGGCGCCGCCGGAGGCCCGGTGGTGGTGCCGGTGGACGAAGTGCACGGCATCCACGCCATCGACGAGCGCATCCTCAACGGCGCCTCGGCCTCCGGCGAGCAGGCCAATGCCAAGTACACCCGTGGCGTGTTGCAATGGCAGGGGCGCAGCCTGCGCCTGCTGGACGAAGAGCAATTGCTCGCGGCCGTGACCCGGAGCCTGACATGACCCCCGATCAGATGCGCGACGCCTCGCTGCTGGAGCTGTTCAGCCTGGAAGCCGAAGCCCAGACCCAGGTGCTCAGCACCGGGCTGCTGGCCCTGGAGCGCAACCCGACCCAGGCCGACCAGCTGGAAGCCTGCATGCGCGCAGCCCATTCCCTCAAGGGCGCGGCGCGGATTGTCGGGGTCGATGCCGGGGTCAGCGTTGCCCACGTGATGGAAGACTGCCTGGTGAGCGCCCAGGAAGGACGGCTGTACCTGCAGCCCGAGCATATCGATGCCCTGCTGCAGGGCACCGACCTGCTGATGCGCATCGCCACCCCGGGCGGTGCGGAGCTGGTCGCCGCGGACATCCCGTTGTACGTGGCCCTGATGGAGCGCCTGTTGACCCCAGGGGCCGCGATGCCGGCGGCGCAAATGCCGGAACCGCCAGTGCCGGAGCTGCCAATCGCACAACCGCAAGCCCCGGTGCAAGCCCATGGAGCGCTCCTGGGCGAGCCCGAGGCCGAACCCGTGCTGCTGGCTGCCAGCGAACCCGTCCATGAGCCCGCTCGCCCGGGCAAGCGCATGACCGAAGGCGGCGAGCGGGTGCTGCGGGTCACGGCCGAGCGTCTCAACAGCCTGCTGGACCTGTCGAGCAAATCCCTGGTGGAAACCCAGCGACTCAAGCCCTACCTGGCCACCTTGCAGCGCCTGCGGCGGATCCAGAGCAACAGCCTGACCGCCCTGGAAAACCTCAACCTGCACCTCAAGGAACATGCCTTGAGCCTGGAGGCTCAGGAGGCCCTGGCGGATGCGCGGCGCCTGCTGGCCGAATCCCAGCAGTTGCTGGCGGAGAAAACCGCCGAGCTCGACGAATTCGGCTGGCAGGCCAGCCAGCGCGCCCAGGTGCTCTACGACACCGCGCTGGCCTGCCGCATGCGGCCCTTTGCCGACGTACTCACCGGCCAGGTGCGCATGGTTCGCGACCTGGGGCGCAGCCTGGGCAAGCAGGTACGCCTGGAGATCGAGGGGGAGAAGACCCAGGTCGACCGCGATGTGCTGGAGAAACTCGAAGCGCCGTTGACCCACTTGCTGCGCAACGCCGTCGATCACGGCATCGAACTGCCGGAGCAGCGCCTGCTGGCGGGCAAGCCGGCGGAAGGGGTGATTCGCCTGCGGGCATCCCACCAGGCTGGTCTGCTGGTGCTGGAACTCAGTGACGACGGCAATGGGGTCGATCTGGAGCGTTTGCGCCAGAGCATTGTCGAGCGCCAGTTGTCGCCGGCGCAGACCGCGGCCCAGCTCAGTGAGGAAGAGTTGCTGACCTTCCTGTTCCTGCCGGGCTTCAGCCTGCGGGACAAGGTCACCGAGGTCTCCGGTCGCGGCGTCGGCCTGGATGCGGTGCAGCACATGGTGCGTCAGCTGCGCGGGGCGGTGGTGCTGGAACAGGACACTGGCCAGGGCAGCCGTTTCCACCTGGAGGTGCCGCTGACCCTGTCGGTGGTACGCAGCCTGGTGGTGGAGGTCGGCGACGAGGCCTACGCCTTCCCGCTGGCCCATATCGAACGCATGTGCGACCTGGAGCCCGAGGCCATCGTCCAGGTGGAAGGGCGCCAGCATTTCTGGCACGAAGGCCGGCATGTCGGCCTGGTCGCCGCCAGCCAGTTGCTGCAGCGGCCGGCAACCCAGGAAAGCGCGCCAACTCTGAAAGTGGTGGTGATCCGCGAGCGCGATGCGGTGTACGGGATCGCCGTGGAGCGTTTCATCGGCGAGCGCACCCTGGTAGTGCTGCCGCTGGACGACCGCCTGGGCAAGATTCAGGACATCTCCGCCGGAGCCCTGCTCGATGACGGCCGGGTGGCGCTGATCGTGGATGTCGAGGACATGCTGCGCTCGGTGGACAAACTGCTCAATACCGGGCGTCTGGAGCGCATTGCGCGCAACCATCAGCAGCACGCACAGGCCGCGCGCAAGCGTATTCTGGTGGTGGACGATTCGCTGACGGTGCGTGAATTGCAACGCAAGCTGCTGATCAACCGCGGTTACGACGTGGCGGTGGCAGTGGATGGCATGGATGGCTGGAATGCCTTGCGTTCGGAAAGCTTCGACCTGTTGATCACCGACATCGACATGCCGCGAATGGATGGAATTGAATTGGTCACACTCTTGCGTCGTGACAATCGCCTGCAGTCCCTGCCGGTGATGGTGGTGTCCTACAAGGACCGTGAGGAAGACCGGCGCCGTGGACTGGATGCCGGTGCCGACTATTATCTAGCCAAAGCCAGTTTCCATGACGACGCCCTGCTGGATGCAGTGGTGGAACTGATTGGAGGAGCGCGGGCATGAAGATAGCGATAGTCAATGACATGCCCATGGCCGTGGAGGCCCTGCGCCGTGCCCTGGCCTTCGACCCCAGCCACGAGGTGGTGTGGGTCGCCACCAATGGTGCGGAAGCGGTGAAGTACTGTGCCGAACTGACCCCGGACCTGATTCTCATGGACCTGATCATGCCGGTGATGGATGGCGTCGAGGCCACGCGGCGGATCATGGCCGAGTCGCCGTGCGCCATCGTGATCGTCACCGTCGATCGCCAGCAGAATGTGCACCGGGTGTTCGAAGCCATGGGCCACGGCGCGCTGGATGTGGTGGACACCCCGGCCCTGGGCGCGGGCAATGCCCAGGAAGCGGCGGCGCCACTGTTGCGCAAGATCCTCAATATCGGTTGGCTGATCGGCCAGCGCGGCAGCCGGGTGCGTTCCGCGCCCCAGCCACTGCGCAGCGGTGCGCCACGCCAGAGCCTGGTGGCCATTGGCTCCTCCGCGGGTGGGCCGGCGGCTCTGGAAGTGTTGCTCAAGGGCTTGCCAAAGGACTTTGCCGCCGCCATCGTGCTGGTCCA
Source organism: Pseudomonas sp. GW822-FHT06D10 (assembly GCF_058799535.1). Lineage (NCBI taxonomy): Bacteria > Pseudomonadati > Pseudomonadota > Gammaproteobacteria > Pseudomonadales > Pseudomonadaceae > Pseudomonas > Pseudomonas sp. GW822-FHT06D10. Next base: position 474,566 of record NZ_JBXALN010000002.1, read on the forward strand.
GCACGTTGATCAGGTGTTTGCCGCAGGCATGGCCGAATGGCTCAGCAGTGCCTCCGGCCTGGAGGTGCGCCTGGCCCGGGAAGGCGAGCCGCCGCAAAGCGGCAAGGTCCTGCTGGCGGGCACCAACCATCATATCCGTCTGTTGAAGAACGGCACCCTGGCCTATACCGCCGAGCCGGTGAACGAGATCTACCGGCCCTCCATCGATGTGTTTTTCGAGAGCGTTGCCAGTTTCTGGAATGGCGATGCGGTGGGGGTGCTGCTGACCGGCATGGGCCGTGACGGCGCCCAGGGCTTGAAGCTGATGCGTGATCAGGGTTATCTGACCATCGCCCAGGACCAGAACAGCAGTGCGGTGTATGGCATGCCCAAGGCGGCCGCTGCCATCGGCGCCGCCTCAGAGATTCGCCCGCTGGACAAGATCGCTCCACGTTTGCTGGAGATATTTGCCAAATGACTGATAAACGCAGCTGTCCTGGCCAGGTAGCAATTCAGGTGACAACCCATGAATGATTTACAGCTCGACGAATTCAAGACCGACGAAAATGCCGCCATGGTGTTGCTGGTGGACGACCAGGCCATGATCGGCGAAGCGGTGCGGCGTGGGTTGGCGAACGAGGAAAACATCGATTTCCACTTCTGCGCCGATCCGCACCAGGCCATTGCCCAGGCGATCCGCATCAAGCCCACGGTGATTCTCCAGGACCTGGTGATGCCGGGCCTGGACGGCCTGACCCTGGTGCGCGAGTACCGCAACCACCCGGCGACCCAGAACATCCCGATCATCGTTCTCTCCACCAAGGAAGACCCGCTGATCAAGAGCGCGGCCTTTGCCGCCGGGGCCAACGACTACCTGGTCAAGCTGCCGGACAACATCGAGCTGGTGGCGCGCATTCGCTATCACTCCCGTTCCTACATGACCCTGTTGCAGCGTGACGCGGCCTACCGCGCCCTGCGGGTCAGCCAGCAGCAACTGCTGGACACCAACCTGGTGCTGCAACGTCTGATGAACTCCGACGGCCTGACCGGGCTGTCCAACCGCCGGCATTTCGATGAGTACCTGGAGCTGGAGTGGCGGCGGGCGATGCGTGAACAGAGCCAGCTGTCGCTGTTGATGATCGACGTCGACTACTTCAAGACCTACAACGACACCTTCGGCCACCTGGAGGGCGACGAAGCCCTGCGCAAGGTGGCCACGGCGATTCGCGAGGCCAGCAGCCGGCCTTCCGACCTGCCGGCCCGCTACGGCGGCGAAGAGTTCGTGCTGGTGCTGCCCAATACCTCGCCGGGCGGGGCGCGACTGGTGGCCGAGAAGCTGCGCCAGACCGTGGAAGCCTTGAAAATCCCCCATATCGCGCCGGTGGAGGGCGCGAGCCTGACCATCAGCATCGGTCTTTCCACCGTAACGCCGCAGCCCAACAGCCATTGCCGGCAGTTGATTTCGGCGGCGGACAAGGGGCTGTACCTGGCCAAGAACAACGGTCGCAACCAGGTCGGGATCGAGTAACCGCCTCAGCTTCCAGGCTGCTCGTCGGTCTCCGGGGCCCGAGTGACGGGCACCAGGGTGTCGCCGAACAGGTAGTAGCTGTGGCTTGCGGTTTGCGAGCAGGTGAGAAGGGCGGCTTCGACCCTGTATCGGGTGTGCAGGTCGAGCCTTTTCTCGTTGAAGAGGTTGTTCAGCCGGCAGCAGGCGGCGATGGGGTAGTCACCGAAGCTGTAGCTGAAGTGGCCATTTCTGTGGCTGGAGACCCAGGTGGCGCTGAATTGGCCTTGCAGCCACTGGGTCCGGGCTGCCACCTCGCTTTGCTGGCCTTTCAGACGATGCAAGACCCACCACCACAGGAAGATCGCCCACGGTACCAGCAGGGCGCAGGCCAGCCGTGGGGAGATCAACAGCCAGACCCCTTGCAGCAGGACCAGCACGAACAGGCTCAGGAACAGGCATATGAATGCCTGTGCTCCCCTGAGATTGCGACGCTCGCGGGCCTTTATGTAGCGGATTTGCGAGTCGCTGAGGGTTCTCTCCATGGCGGGCCGTTTCCTGGTTCTGCTGGCAAGCGAGTGCGAGAAGTGGCATTCACGCTCGGATTGTATAGGTCCTGGCGCTTAAATTAGCGGGTCTAATTGCGCTTAAAGCCGCTAAGCGGGCTGCCGTGAATCAGTGATTCCGTTATAATCTCCGGCTTTCAAAAGTTCGCCAACGAGTGCCGCCCCCCATGGAAATCAACCCGATCCTGAACACCATCAAGGACCTGTCCGAGCGCTCCGAAACTATTCGGGGGTATCTTTGACTACGATCAAAAGCATGAGCGTCTGACCGAGGTCAATCGCGAGCTTGAAGATCCGAGTGTCTGGAACAAACCCGAATACGCCCAGGAACTGGGCCGCGAGCGCGCAGCGCTGGCACAGATCGTCGAGACCCTGGACGAACTGAACGGCGGCCTGGCCGATTGCCGCGATCTGCTGGACATGGCGGTCGAGGAAGAGGACGAAGGCGCGGTAGGCGATGTCGTCGCCGAGCTGGCCCGTCTCGAGGAAAACCTCGCCAAGCTCGAATTCCGCCGCATGTTCAGCCACGAAATGGACCCGAACAACGCCTACCTGGACATCCAGGCCGGCTCCGGCGGCACCGAGGCCCAGGACTGGGCCAACATCCTGCTGCGCATGTACCTGCGCTGGGCCGACAAACGCGGTTTCGACGCGACCATCATGGAACTGTCGGCCGGTGAAGTCGCCGGTATCAAAGGTGCGACCGTGCACATCAAGGGCGAATACGCCTTTGGCTGGCTGCGCACTGAGATCGGCGTGCACCGTCTGGTGCGCAAGAGCCCGTTCGACTCCGGCAATCGTCGCCACACCTCGTTTTCCGCCGTTTTCGTCTCGCCCGAGATTGACGACAAGGTGGAAATCGAAATCAACCCGGCAGACCTGCGGATCGACACCTATCGTTCCTCCGGTGCCGGCGGTCAGCACGTAAACACCACCGACTCGGCCGTACGTATCACCCACGTACCGACCAACACCGTGGTCAGCTGCCAGAACGAACGTTCCCAGCACGCCAACAAGGACACCGCCATGAAAATGCTGCGGGCCAAGTTGTACGAGCAGGAAATGCAGAAGCGCAACGCCGCGTCGCAAGCGCTGGAAGACACCAAGTCGGACATCGGCTGGGGTCACCAGATCCGCTCCTACGTGCTCGATGCGTCGCGGATCAAGGATCTGCGCACCAACATCGAACGCAGCGACTGCGACAAGGTACTCGACGGCGACATCGACGAATACCTGGAAGCCAGCCTGAAGTCGGGCTTGTAATACTGCAATACGGGATCGGCTGACACGGTGCGATCCCGTAAGAGCCGGCTTGCCGGCGATCTCCAGGCCGAAGGCCTGGGGGCAATGAACCTGTGATGGAATTTCAAAAGACATGAGCGACCAACAACTCGACCCGCAAGCCCTGCAACAGGAAGAAAACTCCCTGATCGCCCTGCGCAAGGAAAAGCTTGCTGCCGAGCGCGCCAAGGGCAATGCCTTCCCGAACGACTTCCGCCGCGAAAACTACTGCGAAGATCTGCAGAAGAAATACGCGGACAAGACCAAGGAAGAGCTCGCAGAGGCTGCAATCCCGGTCAAGGTTGCCGGTCGCATCATGCTCAACCGTGGCTCGTTCATGGTGATCCAGGACATGACCGGTCGCATTCAGGTCTACGTCAACCGTAAAACCCTGTCCGAAGAAACCCTGGCCTGCGTCAAGACCTGGGACATGGGCGACATCATCGCTGCCGAAGGCACTCTGGCCCGTTCCGGCAAGGGTGACCTGTACGTTGAAATGACCAATGTGCGCCTGCTGACCAAGTCGCTGCGCCCGCTGCCGGACAAGCACCACGGCCTGACCGACACCGAGCAGCGCTACCGTCAGCGCTACGTCGACCTGATCGTCAACGAAGAAGTACGCCAGACTTTCCGCGTGCGTTCGCAAGTGATCGCCCACATCCGCAGCTTCCTGATGAAGCGCGACTTCCTCGAAGTCGAAACGCCGATGCTGCAGACCATCCCTGGCGGCGCGGCGGCCAAGCCGTTCGAAACCCACCACAACGCGCTGGACATGGAAATGTTCCTGCGTATCGCCCCTGAGCTGTATCTGAAGCGCCTGGTGGTTGGCGGTTTCGAGAAAGTGTTCGAGATCAACCGCAACTTCCGTAACGAAGGCGTTTCGACCCGTCACAACCCTGAATTCACCATGTTGGAGTTCTACCAGGCTTACGCCGACTACGAAGACAACATGGACCTGACCGAAGAACTGTTCCGCGAACTGGCGCAGCTTGTGTTGGGATCTACCGACGTGCCGTACGGCGACAAGGTGTTCCACTTCGGCGAGCCGTTCGCGCGCCTGTCGGTGTTCGACTCGATCCTCAAGTACAACCCCGAACTGACCGCTGATGACCTGAACGACATCGACAAGGCTCGCGCCATCGCCAAGAAGGCCGGTGCCAAGGTGCTGGGCTTCGAAGGCCTGGGCAAGTTGCAGGTGATGATTTTCGAGGAACTGGTGGAGCACAAGCTGGAGCAGCCGCACTTCATTACCCAGTACCCGTTCGAAGTGTCGCCGCTGGCCCGTCGCAACGACGATAACCCCAACGTCACCGACCGTTTCGAGCTGTTCATTGGTGGTCGCGAAATCGCCAACGCCTACTCCGAGTTGAACGACGCGGAAGACCAGGCAGAGCGCTTCATGGCCCAGGTGGCGGACAAGGACGCCGGTGATGACGAAGCCATGCACTACGACGCCGACTTCGTCCGTGCCCTGGAATACGGCATGCCGCCCACCGCCGGCGAGGGCATCGGTATCGACCGCCTGGTGATGTTGCTGACCAACTCGCCGTCGATTCGCGACGTGATCCTGTTCCCGCACATGCGGCCGCAAGCTTAAGTGCTCTGAATAATCAGCCGCCTTTATCAGGCGGCTTTTTATTGTCTGGTTGGAACTGACGTACCGCTTCTAATTCTGTGTGATTTTTAAGAGGGAATACCTGTCGTGAACCGCGCAATTGCTCAAGAAGGTGCAGCTGGCATCGCCACTGCGGTGGCTGAAAGTGTTCAGTACCAGGGCCGCAAGGCCAGCCGCCAAGGCAGTGAGCAGCGTAGACAGGATATTCTCGATGCCGCCATGCGCATTGTCGTGCGTGACGGCGTGCGGGCCGTGCGCCATCGTGCGGTGGCCGCCGAAGCCGGTGTGCCCTTGTCGGCCACCACCTATTACTTCAAGGATATCGATGACCTGCTCACCGATACCTTCGCCCAGTACGTGGAGCGCAGCGCGGCGTTCATGGCCAAGCTGTGGGCCAGCAACGAAGGGCTGCTGCGGGAAATGGTCGCCTATGGCGACGGCAGCGCCGCCTCGCGCTCGCAACTGGCCGACGATATCGCGCGTATGACCGCCGATTACGTACGGCGCCAGTTGAGTACCCGTCGTGAACACCTGATGGCCGAACAGGCCTTCCGCCAGGAAGCCTTGCTCAACCCGCGCCTGGCGCAGCTGGTGCGCTCGCACCAGCAGATCCTGCTGCACGGCACTTGCCAGTTTTTCCAGGTCCTGGGCTCGCGGGAGCCGCAGCAGGATGCCAAGGTATTGACGTCGATAATCGGCCGGATGGAATATCAGGGCCTGCTCAACGGCGCCGAGCCGCTGGTGGAAGAAGAGATGCTCGGCATCCTCACGCGCTACATGCATCTGGTTCTGGCTTCGGTCTGAGCCGCCCGGCCTGGCTTGCCGGCTGCGGCCTGGCGGTCGTGGCCCGCGCCAGCGGCTACAGTGATTCTGGTGTTCATGGGAGAGTTGCATGCAAGCCTGGCGCGTCCTGATTGCCCTGTCGTTCCTGCTGCTCAGCGGTTGCCTGGTGACCTTCAAGGAGCCGCTGCCGGCTGCGCAGGCGGCGCCTGCCCAATTGCTGGGCAAGTGGGCCAGCAAGAATGCCTGGGGCGAGCCGCTGAACATCCAGCTCAGCCAGATTGGCGCCAACCGCTACCGTGCCTCGAGTTACCCAGGCGGCACGGCGCGCCCGCGGGACACCTATGATTTCACCGTCTCCCGGCATGGCAACCGCTGGTACCTGTCAGCGGCGGTGCCCCAGGCCTTTGGCGGGCACTACAGCATTGCCGGCTTCGAGTTGACGGCAAGGCACGAACTGGTGCTTTACACCCTGGACCTGGAACAGATTCGCCAGGCCCTGGGTCAAAAGGCCTTGAGCGGTGAGCCCATGGCCACGGCCGAAGGCGATGGCGTGCTGATCAGCAGCCCCTTGCCCGAGGTCTTCGCCTACCTTGACGACCCCGCCAATTCCGACTTGTTCGTCGAGGCGGCGCGCTTCAAGCGCGTGGGCAAGTGACCCCGCGCTACAGACCCATTCAATAGGAGCTTTTGGTGGACGATTACCAGCAGACGATACGCACGTTGTCCGATCGCATAGTGCTGGCCCAGACACCGATCCGCGTGCTGGATGCGGTGAAGTGGGACGAGAACGTCCGCAAAGGCTTTCTCAAGGCCAAGGGCAAGGAAATGCCGGCGGTGGACCGCGCCTATTACGAGGGGCGGCCACTGTCTTTCGATTCTGGCGCGGTGAAGCTGGAATTCCAGAACATCGAGCGCGACATCACCCGCCAACTGGGCCAGTTCAACCCGGTGGGGCAGATCATGCGCCGCATGTGCAAGGAATACCGCATGGTGGTACGCATGCTCGAAGCACGGGGTACCGGCGACTTCGGCCTGATCTCGCAGGAGCTGTACGGCGCCGCATCCGATGCCTTCCATGCCGGCGACCCGACCCTGGCGGACCTGGGGCTGATGATGTCCGATTACCTGAACAACATCGACGGTCGGGGCGATCTCAAGGACGAACCCAAGACCCTGAGTGCCAAGGATGCCGTGAGCCTGCTGCAGAGCCGCCTGAACAAGGTGTTCGGCGAGGCAGAGGAAACCATCCGGGTGTTCGAGTCCGACGGGATCGTCGCCGACGCCGCGGCGGGCGCCGACTACATCAAGATCCGCAGCGATGCGATGTTCAACAACCGTGACGTGCGAGCCCTGGAAGTCCATGAGGGGCTGGTGCACGTGGGCACCACCCTGAACGGCCTCAACCAGCCGATCTGCACCTTCCTGGCCAAGGGCCCGCCCTCGTCCACGGTGACCCAGGAGGGGCTGGCGATCCTGATGGAGATCATCACCTTTGCCTCTTACCCCAGCCGTTTGCGCAAGCTGACCAACCGCACCCGGGCCATCCATATGGTGGAGGAGGGCGCGGACTTCCTGCAGGTGTTCGAGTTCTTCCGCGAGCAGGGCTTCGAGATGGCCGAGAGCTACGGCAATGCCAGCCGGGTGTTCCGCGGGTCGGTGCCCACGGGGCTGCCGTTTACCAAAGACTTGTCCTACCTCAAGGGCTTCATCATGGTTTACAACTACATTCAGCTGGCTGTGCGCAAGGGCAAGCTGGAGCAGGTGCCGCTGCTGTTCTGCGGCAAGACCACCCTCGAGGACATGCGCACCCTGCGCCAGCTGGTGGACGAAGGGCTGGTGGTGGCGCCCAAGTACCTGCCCGAACAGTTTCGCGACATGAACGCGCTGTCGGCCTGGATGTGTTTCTCCAACTTCCTCAACCATCTGAGCCTGGACCGGATCGAGGCGGACTACTCCAACATTCTTTGACTTCTGCCGGGGGGCGCACATGGACGTATCCACAGAGAGCTGTAGCCACTGGCACAGGCTGCGACAAGGCCCGCAGGGCCTTCAGCGCCCATCCGGGTACAGGCCAGGGGGCTGCGGATGAGCCGGCTGCTGAAGTGTTGCGCGGTATTTGCCCTGCTGCTGGGCCTGCAGGGCTGCAGTTCGTTGCTGTTCTATCCCGAACCCGGGCTGCCTTTCACCCCTGAGCGGGCCAGGCTCGAATACCGTGACGTGACCCTGACCACCGCCGATGGCCTCAAGCTGCACGGCTGGTGGCTGCCGGCCAAACCCGGAGTGGCGGTCAAGGGCACGGTGCTGCACCTGCATGGCAACGGCGGCAATCTGGCCTGGCACCTGGGGGGCAGTTGGTGGCTGCCGGAGCAGGGCTATCAGGTGCTGCTGGTGGACTATCGCGGTTATGGCCTGTCCGAAGGTGCACCGAGCCTGCCGGCGATCTATCAGGATCTGGATGCCGCGTTCAAGTGGCTGGACCAGGCCCCCGAAGTGCAGGGCAAGCCATTGATCGTGCTGGGGCAAAGCCTGGGCGGCGCCCTGGCCATCCACTACCTGGTACAGCACCCCGAGCGTCAGGCCCAGCTCAAGGCCATCGTCCTCGATGGCGTACCGGCCAGTTATCGCGATGTCGGGCGCTATGCCCTGAGCACTTCCTGGCTGACCTGGCCGTTGCAGGTGCCGTTGTCGTGGCTGGTGCCGGACACCGACAGCGCGATTCACTCGATGCCGCGCCTGACCGGGGTGCCGAAACTGATCTACCACAGCATCGACGATCCCATCGTGCCCCTTTCCAATGGCATCCGTGTGTATCAAGCTGCGCCCCCGCCCAGGGTCCTGCAGCTGACCCGCGGCGGCCATGTGCAAACCTTTGCCGATCCGACCTGGCGCCGCGTGATGCTGCGCTACCTCGATGATCCGCAGCATTTCGACGGGTTGCGCCGCCTGGGGGAGATCCCCAATTACCCGACGCCCCCGAATTCAGCAGTTGAACCTCCAGAGAGTCCGCAATGAGTGAAGAACGCAACGCCATTCCCATGATCATCACCGGTATCTGCAGCATCATCGTCACCGTGGGCAGCCTGTGGTACTACGGCTACCTGCACTTCGCCAAACCGGAGGATGCATTGCTGCTCAGCGACTTCACCATGCTCAAGACCGTGCCCGGCGAGGACTACAAGATCTCCCTGCAACCGGCCGATGAAGTGGCCCAGTGCATCGACGGTGTACTGGTGCTGTTCGACACCCAGCAGAAAGGCCTGACCGGGGTGCTGGTGAACAAGAAGAAGCAGGCCGTGCGTTGCATGGGGCAGGAAACCCCGCAACTGGAGCAGTGATCTGTTCGCCGGCAAGCCGGCTCCTACATGGATAACGGCATAAAAAAACGCCGCCGACCTGAAGAGGTTGGCGGCGTTTTGTCTTACCTGCCTATATAGGCAGGGTGCCCGATCAGTTGCGGCTGACCGACGAACGTGGTGCGACCGGCTGGTTGTCGTTGGAGATGGTGACTTCCACGCGACGGTTCATGGCGCGGCCGGAAACACTGCCGTTATCGGCCACCGGATATTCCTTGCCATAGCCCTGGCTGACGATGCGCGCCGGGTCGATACCCATGCGGATCAGAGCCATCTGCACCGAGCCAGCACGGCGCTCGGACAGCGACTGGTTGTAGGAATCGCTGCCGGTGCTGTCGGTGTAGCCTTCGACGATCACCTTGCGATCGGGGTTCTGCTGGAGGAATTGCGCCAGCTTGTTGATGTTCACCAGGCCGCTGGATTTCAGGTCGGACTTGTTGGTGGCGAACAGCACGTCACCGAAGGTCACCAGGGTGCCGCGGTCGGTCTGCTTGGCGTTGAGGCTGTCCTGCAACTGCTTGATCTGCGCGTCGCGGGCATCGAGGATGGCGCGGGCGCGCTGGTCGCCGGCGTCCTTGAGCTTGGCTTCGGCGGTGCGCAGGGCAATGGTTTCCTTGGCCACTTCAACCCGCTGGTTGGTCAGGTAGGCCAGTTGGTCGACCTTCTTCTCGTCGTCCTTGTTCAGGTAGGCCTTGTCGGCCTTGTCCATCCAGTCGGCGGCGTCCTTGGTTTCCAGGGCGGCGACCTTGCTGGCCTGCGGGTTGGCCTGCAGGGCGGAGAAGTTGGTGCGGGCATTTTCCAGGTTGGCGTTAGGCGGGGTGGAGCAGGCCGCCAGGGCTACGCTCATGGCCAACAGGGCTGGGATCATCAATTGTTTGCGCATAATGGTTCGTCCTTTCAATCAAATACGAGTACGTGGGAATCGGCGGCGGCTTCTTATTGCACGCTACGCATGCCTTCCTGACGCAGTTCCTGAACGCCTTTCTGCGAGTCTTTCAGCGCTTGCTCGGCCTTGGCGGCCTGGGCCTTGCGCTCTGCTACGCGGGCGTCCCACTCGGCTTGTTCAGCCAGGCGGCGGGCTTCGTCGTACTTCTTGTCGTGCATGGCAATCTCGGCTTGCTTGAGCTTGTCCTGCGCCGACTTCATTTCCACGGCAGCAAATTCGGTACCGCCTGCGCTCACTGCGCTATTGACCGCAGATTGCGTGACCGCGTACTGCTCGGTGGGCGGGTTCCCGGCACAACCGGCCAGAACCATGCTGCTACCGAGGGCCAGCGCGGCCAGCTTCAGCCCGCGCAGAGAGGTGAACGAGGATTTGGCAGTGCTGATCTTCATGGTCTTCAACTCCATTGGGTAACTCCTGGAAAACATCAAAATCCATCCTGGTTCTGGCGCCGTGACGCTTCAGTGACGACGAGCGCTGATGGCAAAATTTGAAACGGCCGTTCCAGTGATGGCTAATGGGTGTGACCCGAGGCTTTTTTGAATAGTTCAGAGAAAGATGGCGATTGGCCGGAAAAAATCTGACGCATCGGACAGGGCTTTAGACCGGGAACTTTTGCCGTGCGCAGGGGTATCCCCGACCCTTTGCAGGGCCGGGAAGGATGATTGTCAGGTGACCGCGGGAGTGTGGAAGTTCAGTGCTTGGGCTTGTCGGACTGGCTCGCCAGCAGGTGCAGATGCTGGCGCGACAATGCCAGGAAACGAGGGGTGGGACCCACATCCTCGTACAGTGGATCGCCCTCTTCATCGGTGGCCACGACGTGCTGGCCCTGGATGTAGGGGAAGCTCGCCTCCAGCTCTTCCAAGGCGGCGCCGATCAGTTCGCCGAGCAGTTCTTCGGTCTGGCGTTTGGGGTACATCTCGGAAAGGGCGGCCAGGCGCGCGGCGGCTTCCACATCCAGGTGAATCCGGTAGCCGGTCCGGGTCAGGCGACCCTTGGCGTTTTCTTCCCAGTGTTGTGCAAGTTCACGGATTTTCATGATGACCTCAATGAACACCTGCTCGTGGCAGGCTGGGTTGAGTGGACCGGCCGGGGCCGGTAGGCGGCCCTCGTGCGGCCTATGCTTGAGACTAGCTGCATCGCCGAAGGTTTGGTGCGCTTTGCCCCACGCTTGCTAAGCGAGGTGTGCAGGCGGCACTCTTGAGCCTTCCGTGCCGCCTTGAGTCCGCTGGAGAACACCTCGATGACCGATATTGATGCGCGCTTGCGCGAAGACGTTCACCTCTTGGGGGAACTGCTGGGCAATACCATCCGCGACCAGTACGGGGAGGCTTTCCTCGACAAGATCGAGCAGATTCGCAAAGGCGCCAAGGCCGATCGCCGGGGCTCGCCGGGGGCCGAGCTGAGCGCCAGCCTCGACCAGTTGAGCGAGGACGAACTGCTGCCGGTGGCCAGGGCCTTCAACCAGTTCCTCAACCTGGCGAACATCGCCGAGCAGTATCAGTTGATCCACCGCCGCGACGAGTCGCAGCCGGCACCCTTCGAGGCTCGGGTGCTGCCGGAGCTGCTGGCTCGCCTGCGGGCCGAAGGGCACAGCGCCGATGCTCTGGCCCGGCAACTGGGGCGCCTGGAAATCGAGCTGGTGCTGACCGCTCACCCCACCGAAGTGGCGCGCCGCACCCTGATCCAGAAATACGATGCGATTGCCGGGCAACTGGCGGCCCAGGACCACCGTGACCTCACCAGCGCCGAGCGCGGGCAGATCCAGGAGCGCCTGCAACGCTTGATCGCCGAGGCCTGGCACACCGAGGAAATCCGGCGGACCCGACCCACTCCGGTGGATGAAGCCAAGTGGGGCTTTGCGGTGATCGAGCATTCGCTGTGGCAGGCGATCCCCAATTACCTGCGCAAGGCCGACAAGGCCTTGTTCGAGGCCACCGGGCTGCACCTGCCGCTGGAGTCGGCGCCGATCCGCTTTGCGTCGTGGATGGGCGGCGACCGTGATGGCAACCCCAATGTCACCGCTGCGGTAACCCGCGAAGTGCTGCTGCTGGCGCGCTGGATGGCCGCCGACCTGTACCTGCGGGACATCGACCACCTGGCGGCCGAGCTGTCCATGCAGCAGGCCAGCCCGGCGCTCCTGGCCAGGGCCGGAGATAGCGCCGAGCCTTATCGGGCGCTGCTCAAGCAATTGCGCGAACGCCTGCGGGCCACCCGCAACTGGGCCCACGCGGCGCTCAGCGCGGCGGTGCCGGCCGGCGCCGAGGTGTTGCACAACAACCGTGACCTGCTGGAGCCGTTGCAGTTGTGCTACCAGTCGTTGCACGAGTGCGGCATGGGAGTGATTGCCGACGGGCCGCTGCTCGACTGTCTGCGCCGGGCAGTGACCTTCGGTCTGTTCCTGGTGCGCCTGGATGTACGCCAGGATTCCAGCCGGCATACCTCGGCCATGACCGAAATCACCGATTACCTGGGCCTGGGGCGTTACGAGGACTGGAGCGAGGAGGATCGCATCACCTTCCTGATGCGCGAACTGAGCAGCCGTCGGCCGTTGTTGCCAGGCTATTTCAAGCCCTCGGCGGACACCGCCGAAGTGCTCGCCACCTGCCGCGAAATCGCTGGTGCGCCAGCGGCGTCCCTGGGTTCCTATGTGATTTCCATGGCCGGCGCGGCCTCCGATGTGCTGGCGGTGCAGTTGCTGCTCAAGGAATCCGGTGTGCTGCGGCCGATGCGCGTGGTGCCTCTGTTCGAGACCCTGGCGGACCTGGACAACGCCGGCCCGGTGATGGAAAAACTGCTGCACATGCCGGGCTATCGTTCGCGCCTGCAAGGGCCGCAGGAAGTGATGATCGGCTACTCCGACTCGGCCAAGGATGCCGGCACCACGGCTGCGGCCTGGGCCCAGTACCGGGCCCAGGAGCGGCTGGTGGACATCTGCCGCGAGCAACAGGTGGAACTGCTGCTGTTCCACGGCCGCGGTGGCACCGTGGGGCGTGGCGGCGGCCCGGCCCACGCGGCCATTCTGTCGCAGCCGCCGGGTTCGGTGGCGGGGCGTTTCCGCACCACCGAGCAAGGGGAAATGATCCGCTTCAAATTCGGCCTGCCGGACATCGCCGAGCAGAACCTCAACCTCTATCTGGCCGCGGTACTGGAGGCGACCCTGTTGCCGCCGCCGCCACCGCAGCCGGCCTGGCGTCACCTGATGGACGAGCTGGCCAGCGATGGCGTCCGGGCCTACCGCGAGGTGGTGCGGGACAATCCGCAGTTCGTCGAGTACTTCCGCCAGTCCACTCCAGAACAGGAACTGGGCCGCCTGCCGCTGGGCAGCCGCCCGGCCAAGCGCCGTGCCGGGGGCATCGAGAGCCTGCGGGCGATCCCCTGGATCTTCGGCTGGACCCAGACCCGCCTGATGTTGCCCGCCTGGCTCGGCTGGGAAGCGGCCTTGAGCAAGGCCCTGGCCCGTGGCGAGGGTGACCTGCTGGGGCAGATGCGTGAGCAATGGCCATTCTTCCGCACCCGCATCGACATGCTGGAGATGGTGCTGGCCAAGGCCGACGCGGATATTGCCCGCTCCTATGACGAGCGCCTGGTGGAGACCGAACTGTTGCCGTTGGGCGAGCATTTACGCGACCTATTGTCGCAGGCTTGCGCGGTGGTCCTGGGCCTGACCGGGCAGTCGCAACTGCTGGCGCACAGCCCCGATACCCTGGAGTTCATCCGCCTGCGCAACACCTACCTCGACCCGCTGCATCTGTTGCAGGCCGAGCTGCTGGCGCGCTCGCGCAAGCAGCAGGCGCCGCAAGGAAGCCCCGTGGAACAGGCGTTGCTGGTCTCCGTGGCCGGTATCGCCGCTGGCTTGCGCAATACCGGCTGAGGTGCGAGAGGGCTGCCGGCCAGCTGCGCGGTAGCCCCAATCAAGGCAATTGCGAGGTGTCGTTCTGGTTCATCTGGCGACACTTTGTTGTCGGGTTGCGACTTGTTCTACCCGGCCAATGGGGCACAAAAGGGCCGGGTTCCTCCGACTTTCGACTGCTTGTGTGCGCTGTGTCGGCTGTGTATCTTGATCAGCCTTTGGCCGTTTGGGCGGCCACACCCCCATTTTTGAGATTGGCCCCACGAGGCGAATCCGAGCGTTTCTAAATAAAAAATTGAGGAGCACATCGATGCGCGTAATTCTGCTGGGAGCTCCCGGGGCCGGTAAAGGTACTCAGGCAAAGTTCATCACCGAAAAGTTCGGTATTCCACAGATCTCCACCGGTGACATGCTGCGTGCTGCGGTCAAGGCCGGCACCGAGCTGGGCCTGAAGGCCAAGAGCGTGATGGACAGCGGTGGCCTGGTGTCCGATGACCTGATCATCAACCTGGTCAAGGAACGCATCAGCCAGGCCGACTGCGCCAATGGCTTCCTGTTCGACGGCTTCCCGCGCACCATTCCCCAGGCCGAAGCGCTGGTGAAGGCCGGTGTCGAGCTGGACAACGTGGTGGAAATCGCCGTTGACGACGAAGAGATCGTCCAGCGCATCGCCGGTCGCCGTGTGCACGAAGCTTCGGGCCGGGTCTACCACACCGTCTACAACCCGCCGAAGATCGCCGGCAAGGATGACATCACCGGTGAAGACCTGGTGCAGCGCAAGGACGACACCGAGGAAACCGTGCGTCATCGCCTGTCGGTCTACCACTCGCAGACCAAGCCGCTGGTGGAGTTCTACCAGCAACTGGCTGCCACCCAGGGCAAGCCTAAGTACAGCCATATCCCTGGCGTCGGTTCGGTGGAAGTGATCACCGGCAAGGTACTCGAAGCCCTGAGCTGAGTTGCCTGAGCGTTTGATCGTTGAACGGCCCGCTTGCGGGCCGTTGCTGTTTATAATGCGTCACTTTTTTCAATGCCTATGGAACCCCGAATGAGCACCTTGCTGGCCCTGGACACCGCGACTGAAGCTTGCTCCGTTGCTTTGCTGCATGACGGCAAGGTCACGAGCCATTACGAGGTGATCCCGCGCCTGCATGCGCAGAAGCTGTTGCCGATGATCCAGGAACTGCTGGCCAATGCCGGGGTGACCTTGCAACAGGTCGAGGCCATTGCCTTTGGCCGTGGTCCGGGCGCCTTCACCGGGGTGCGCATCGCCATCGGCGTGGTGCAGGGCCTGGCCTTTGCCCTGGAGCGCCCGGTGCTGCCGGTATCCAACCTGGCGGTGCTGGCCCAGCGCGCTCTGCGCGAGCATGGCGCGGCCCAGGTGGCTTCGGCCATCGATGCGCGCATGGATGAAGTCTATTGGGGCTGCTACCAGGAAGTTGCCGGCGAGATGCGCCTGGTGGGCGCGGAAGCGGTATTGCCGCCGGAAGTCGCGGCCCTGCCCGAAGGCTCCAGCGGCGACTGGTTCGGCGCGGGTACCGGTTGGGGGTATGGCGAGCGCATTGCCGTCGAACTCAGCGGCCAGGACGCCGGCATGCTGCCGCATGCGGTCGACCTGCTGACCTTGGCGCAGTTTGCCTGGGAGCGCGGCGAGGCGATCGTTGCCGATCAGGCCCAACCTGTCTATCTGCGGGACAAGGTCGCTACTCCCAAGGCCCGTTGAACCCAGAACAAATGTGCGCGGTTATGCGGATAACTCCCGCATACGCCCGCCAATCGTCCGTTTTTTCAGCCTGAACCTGCCCGGTTTTAAACCTTTTGGCTTTTCTGTGTTCTAGTTATCACTTGGGCATTTGCTAAGTCGAAGCGGTGCCGCTAAATTGCCATCATCGACCCCGGGCTTTTCTGTATGCGTATAGACGGCATCTCCTCTCAGTCCTACCCCATCAAGCGCAAGCCTCGCAAAGGCCGTGCGCTGGTAGACGAGTCCGTGGACGATGCCGACGCCATTGAAGTGCAGCCCGAGCCTTCGACCCAGAGCCGTTCCCAGGCTTCTTCCCCACGTACCGGCAATCTTCCCGCCCGCCCCCAGGACATGATCTTCCAGCGGGCGATGAAAAAGAGCGTGGCCAACGCCCTGGCCAGCTACCTGACCACCGCCGGCTTTGTCGATTGGGATATGGAAGTGGTGGGTCTCGACCTGCATATCTGATGCTGCCTTATTTCCTCGGTTGTCCTTCCTGGAGCGAAAACGCCTGGCGTGAGTACCTGTACCCGGAAGACGCCCGGCCCAATGATTTCCTCGGCCTGTATTGCCAGGTCTTCAACGCCGTCGAAGGCAATACCACCTTCTATGCACGGCCGGCGCCCGGAACCGTGCAGCGCTGGGCCGAGATCATGCCCGAGCACTTTCGCTTTACCGCCAAGTTCCCCGGTGACATCAGTCACGGCGGCGACCTGCGCGAGCAGTTGAGCGCCGCTGAGTCCTTTATCCAGCTGCTCAGCCCCCTGGGTGAGCGGGTGTCGCCGCTGTGGCTGCAGTTGCCGGCCAGCTTCGCACCCCAGCGTCTGGCGGAACTGGCCGGGTTCATCGATGGCCTGGAGCGGCCACTGGCGGTGGAAGTGCGGCACCCGGAGTTCTTCACCAAGGGCGATGCCGAGCGCATGCTCAACCGGCTGCTGCGCGAGCGTGGCGTGGAACGCATCTGCCTCGACCCGCGGGCCCTGTTCAGTTGCACGTCGACCGCTCCTGCGGTGCTGCATGCGCAGTCGAAAAAGCCCAAGGTGCCACCGCGCCCCGCAGCCTTCACCCAGTTTCCCCAGGTGCGCTTCATAGGTCATCCGGAGCTTGAGGCCAACGATCCTTTCCTTGAACCCTGGATCGACAAGGTCGCCGGCTGGATCGAAGAAGGGCGTACGCCCTACGTGTTCCTGCACACTTCGGACAACCGTCTGGCGGCCGAACTGGCGCGGCGTTTTCACGCCCGGCTGATGCAACGTTTGCCTGGCTTGCCCGCATTGCCTGAGTTATACAGAGAGCCCGCTGCGGAGCAACTCGGCTTGCTCTGAAGCGCCTTCACGGCCTTCTTCAGGAGCGAGCCAATGGACGCGCAAACCCTTCGAGCCACTACTTTCAGGGCCCTGCATGAACGTGCCGGAGCCTTCGTCATTCCCAACCCCTGGGATGCCGGTTCGGCGAAGATGCTCGCCAGCCTCGGCTTCGAGGCCCTGGCCACCACCAGCGCCGGCTATGCCTTTTCCCTGGGGCGCCCGGATGCCGAAGGTGCACTTAGCCTGGAGGACACGCTGGACAACGTGCGCAGCATCGTCGGCGCCAGCAGCCTGCCGGTGGCGGCGGACCTGGAAAACGGGTTTTCCGACAGCCCCGAAGGCTGTGCCCAGGCGCTGCTTCTTGCGGCGGCCAGCGGTGTGGTCGGTGCTTCGATCGAGGACGCCACGGGCCATGCCGAGCAGCCGATCTACGATTTCCAGCTGGCGGTGGAACGCATTGAGGCCTGCGTGGCGGCCGTTCGCAGTCTGCCCTTTCCCTTTACCCTGACCGCCCGGGCGGAAAACCTGCTGCACGGGCGTGATGATCTGGCAGACACCATTCGCCGCTTGCAGGCCTTTGCCGAGGCCGGTGCCGATGTGCTCTATGCCCCGGCCCTGGGCAGTGCCGAGGATATCCAGCAGGTGGTGCGGGCGGTGGCGCCCAAGCCGGTGAACGTGCTGATGTCGGGAGGCCTCAACCTCAGCGTGGCGCAACTGGCGGAGCTGGGCGTCAAGCGCATCAGTGTTGGTTCGGCGCTGGCGCGGGCCGCCTACGGAGCCTTCTACCGGGCTGCGTTAGATATCCATAGCCACGGGCGTTTCGATTTTGCCGACCGGGCGATGCCGTTCGGGCAGATCAATCAAATGTTCAAGCAGCCGTGAAACGGGAGTGTCTGTGCGGGTAGTGAAAGTCCTGGGCGTCTTGTTGTTGCTGGGCGCCCTGTTGTTGATCGGTGTCCGCCTGGGCTGGTTGCCCGTCGCGGACAGTTGGAATCCCTGGGCGCCGCTGGACGTGCGGGCCAAGCCCAACCTGTTGACCCGTTTCAAGCTAGCGCGGCTGCGGGATGATCCGCAACTGTGCGACCAGGTGCTGGCGGGCTCGGGTTTGCGTACCAGCCGCCAGCCCGACAGCCGCACGGACGTCGCTTGCCCATTGAGCAATACCTTGCGCGTACAGGGTGGCGACGTGGCCCTGAGCAGCAGCTTTCTTGCCAGTTGCCCGCTGGCGGTGGCCTTTGCCCTGTATGAGCGCCACGGCCTGCAGTCGGCCGCGCAGGCGGTGTACGGCCAGCGGGTGGCGCGAGTCGATCACCTGGGCAGTTTCGCCTGCCGCAACATGTACAGCCGCGAGAGCGGTGCCCGCAGCCAGCATGCCAGTGCCAACGCCCTGGACATCGCCGGCTTTCGCCTGGGGGATGGGCGCAGCATCAGCGTGCTCCGGGATTGGCCCAAGGACAGCAATGAAGGCCGGTTTCTGCGCCTGGCCCGGGATGGCGCCTGTGATGCGTTCAACGTGGTGCTGGGGCCGGACTACAACGATGCCCATCGCAACCACTTTCATCTGGATGTAGGGCCTTGGTGGGTGTGTCGCTGAGGCTGGGCTCAGGCGGCGATGCGCAGGTTCTGCAGGATCAGCGGGCGGGCCCAGCCGATATCGAAGTCCATCGCCCGCTGTTGCTCGATGAGTGCCTGAGGCGGGAACGGCTCGGCGGGTTTGTCCAGCAGGTCCAGTTCGAATTCGGCGATCGGCAGGTGCAGTGGGCGGGGCTCCGGCGCAGGGCCTGGAGCAGGAATCGGCTGGCCGGCGTTGAGCACGATCGGGCGTACCCAGCCACTTTCGAAATCCTGCTGGCGCTGTTGGGCCACGATCTCTTCTGGCGGGAAGGGCGGGGCGGGTTTATCCAGCAGGTCCATTTCAAACTCGGCGATAGGCAGGAACAGCGGCTCCGGCGGGCGGACCTCGGTGTCTTGCACGTCGCAATGACGCTGATTGACGATCTGCGCCAGCACATCGCTGCCGCCAGCCGGTTCAACCGGGCCATCGATGGCCACCGCCGGTACCGCTTCAACGCTTGCACCTTCACCCCGTTGCTCGGCCAGGGCCTGGGCAAAGAAGTCCTGCCACAGATGGCTGACGCCGCTCAGTGCCTGGGAGTTGCGCAGGCCATAGTCGCCGTGGGGCGAGATGTAACCTATCGATGTGCGTTGAATGTCTGACATTGCTCTCGGTCGACGCTTGAGCTCTGGCAAAATGGCCGATAGTCCTGTTATCGGCAGTTTTTGCCGATCATTAATTTTTTGAGTGTGTTTTCAGATGAATGAGCAACCCGCAGCCTGCCGCATCAAAGTCGAGGCCCTGGGCGCCGGATTCGCCCCAGCGGCCGAGCAATGGGCCGAGCGCCTGGGGCTGGCGCTGCAGGTCGATGAGGCCGAGTTCGCCTTGCAAGTGGGTGAACAGGGCCTGCAGTTGCAGCAATTGGGGCCGGACGCGCCCGGGCCGGTACGGGTGGATTTCGTCGAGGGTGGTGCAGCCCATCGGCGGCTGTACGGCGGCGGCAGCGGGCAGATGATCGCCAAGGCGGTGGGCGTGGCCCAGGGCGTGCGACCACGGGTGCTGGATGCCACGGCCGGTCTGGGCAAGGACGGCTTCGTGCTGGCGACCCTGGGTTGCGAGATGAGCCTGATCGAGCGCCAGCCATTGATTGGTGCGCTATTGGAAGACGGCCTGGCCCGCGCTGCGCTGGACGCCGAGGTAGGGCCTATCGTGGCCCGCATGCACCTGCTCAAGGGCAATTCCATCGAGCTGATGCGCAACTGGCAGGGTGAACCGCCCCAGGTGATCTACCTCGACCCTATGTTTCCCCATCGGGAGAAAAGTGCCCTGGTGAAGAAGGAAATGCGCTTGTTCCGGCCACTGGTGGGCGATGACAACGACGCCCCGGCCCTGCTCGCCGCGGCCCTGGCCCTGGCCAGCCACCGGGTGGTGGTCAAGCGTCCGCGCAAGGCGCCGTGCATCGAAGGGCCCAAGCCCAGCCATGGACTGGAGGGCAAATCCAGCCGCTACGACATCTACCCGAAGAAGGCCCTCAAGGCCTGAGCCCCCTGTAGCAGCCAGCTTGCCGGAGAAGGCGGTCTTCAGTCCGCTTCGCTGGCAAGCCCGCTCCTACATCAGCCAGCGCTTGCACCTGCCGGTTTCTACGGCCGGTAGGCGCGGATGAACAGCGCCACCACTTCCTGCACATGCTCCTCTGCGGCGGCGCCCCTCAAGGGTTCGCCGCAGCCGTAGAGCAGGCGGAAATTCGCCCCGCCCTTGAGCATGCAGAAAAAGTGCTCGGCGGCGTTGCGCGGCTTGTCGATGCGCAGGGTGCCCAGTTGATTGATCTTTGCCAGCAGCCGCTCCATGCCCTGCAGCACCCGTTCGGGACCGGCCTCGATGAAGATCTGCGAGAGCTTGGGGTCCTGGCTGCCCAGCGTCATGATCAGGCGGTGCAGGTTCACCGACTCGTCGCTGTTGATCAGATGGTGAAAGCCCCGGGCGATGTTCAGCAGAACATTCTCAACCGGCGTGTCGGGGGTCAGTTCGTAGATCAGCGTGGGCAGCTGTTCTTCGCACTTGGCCACCACAGCGGCGGTGAACAAGGTCTCCTTGTCATTGAAATGGCTGTAGACCGTGAGCTTTGAAACCCCGGCCTCAGCGGCGACCGCATCCATGCTGGTACTGGCGTAGCCATTGCTCAAGAACAGGACTTTGGCTGCTTCGAGAATGGCCTGGCGCTTGGCCAGATCCTTGGGCCTGCCTGGCCCAACGTTTGCGGAAATATTGTCGGACATTTTTTCGCTGTTAATACTGGACTGGTGAGTTTGCTATTAATAACATACCGGCCAGTATAAATATTCCAAGCACCATTAGCGAAAGGTCGCCGCCATGTTCCGCTATGCCTTGCCAGTCAGCCTGGCTTTTTTTCTGTCTGCTTGTGGGCACGAAGAGCCCGTTCAAATTGGCATCCGGCCGGCCATGGTGGTCCAGCCAGAGCCTTCGGCAAGAGCTTCGGACAGCTACCCGGGCGAGGTGCGCGCCCGCTATGAGCCGGACCTGGCATTCCGTATCGGCGGCAAGGTCAGCCGACGGCTGGTGGAGGAGGGCGAGCGGGTCAAGGCCAACCAGCCCCTGGCGGAGCTCGACCCGCAGGACGTGCGCCTGCAACTTGAAGCCACCCGGGCCCAGGTCACTGCAGCCAGCGCCAACCTCAACCTGGTGCGCGCCGAGCGTGATCGCTACAAGACCCTGCTGGAGCGGCAGATGGTCAGCCATTCCCAATACGACAACGCCGAGAACCTCTACCGTTCCGGCGAAGCGCGCCTGAAGCAGATCAAGGCCGAGTTCGATGTGGCCAACAACCAGGCCGGCTACGCGGTGCTGCGCGCGCCGCAGGACGGCGTGGTGGCCAAGCGTGCGGTGGAAGTGGGGCAGGTGGTGGCGGCCGGGCAGACGGTCTTCACCCTGGCCACCGATGGCGAGCGTGAGGTGCTGATCAGCTTCCCCGAGCAGAACTACGGCCGCTTCAAGGTCGGCCAGCCGGTATCGGTGGAGCTCTGGACCCAGCCGGGCCAGCGTTTCGACGGGCGCATCCGCGAGCTGTCGCCTGCTGCCGATCCCAAGTCCCGGACCTTCGCCGCGCGTATTGCCTTCACTGCTGGCAAGGTTCCCGCCGAGCTGGGCCAGAGTGCCCGGGTGTTCATCCAGAGCGGCGATACGGTGCCGCTGTCGGTGCCGCTGTCGGCGTTGTCCGCGGAAGGCGGGGCGACTTATGTCTGGCGGGTGGATGCCAACAATACCCTGCACAAGACCCCGGTGCGGGTCGGCGCCTTCGGCGAGAAGAGCGTGCCGGTGCTGGAAGGGCTGAGCGCCAGCGATTGGGTGGTGGCCGCGGGGGTGCATGTGCTCCATGAAGGTTTGCAGGTGCGCCCGGTGGATCGCTCCAACCGCGTGGTCAATCTGGCGGCCAAGGAGTAATCCCCGATGGGTTTCAACCTTTCCGCCTGGGCGTTGCGCAATCGCCAGATCGTTCTGTTCCTGATGCTGCTGCTGGCCATTGTCGGTGCGCTGTCCTACACCAAGCTGGGGCAGAGCGAGGATCCGCCTTTCACCTTCAAGGCCATGGTGATCCGCACCAACTGGCCCGGGGCCACGGCCCAGGAAGTCTCGCGCCAGGTCACCGAGCGCATTGAAAAGAAGCTGATGGAGACTGGCGAGTACGACCGCATCGTGTCCTTCTCGCGGCCGGGGGAGTCCCAGGTGACCTTCATCGCCCGGGACTCGATGCACTCCAACGAGGTTCCCGAGCTGTGGTACCAGGTACGCAAGAAGATCAGCGATATCCGGCAGACCCTGCCGCCCGGTATCCAGGGGCCGTTCTTCAACGATGAGTTCGGCACCACCTTCGGCAATATCTATGCGTTGACCGGGCAGGGCTTCGACTACGCGGTACTCAAGGACTACGCCGACCGCATCCAGATCCAGCTGCAACGGGTCAAGGACGTGGGCAAGGTCGACCTGCTGGGCCTGCAGGACGAGAAAATCTGGATCGAGCTGTCCAACGTCAAGCTGGCGACCCTGGGCCTGCCCCTGGCGGCGGTGCAACAGGCCCTGGAAGAACAGAACGCAGTGTCCACCGCTGGGTTCTTCGAGACCCCGAGCGAGCGGGTGCAACTGCGGGTGTCGGGCAATTTCCAGACCGTTGAGCAGATCCGCAATTTCCCGATCCGCGTCGCCGGTCGTACCTTTCGCATCGGTGATGTGGCGGACGTGCGTCGTGGTTTCAACGATCCGCCCGCGCCGCGCATGCGCTTCATGGGTGAAGACGCCATCGGCCTGGCAGTGGCGATGAAGGAGGGGGGTGACATCCTGGTGCTGGGCAAGGCCCTGGAAGGCGAGTTCTCGCGCCTGCAGAAAAGCCTGCCGGCGGGGATGGAACTGCGCAAGGTATCCGACCAGCCGGCGGCGGTGAAGACTGGGGTGGGCGAGTTCGTCCGGGTGCTGGCCGAGGCCCTGATCATCGTGCTGCTGGTGAGTTTCTTCTCCCTGGGAGTGCGGACCGGGATGGTGGTGGCCCTGGCGATTCCCCTGGTGCTGGCGATGACCTTCGCCACCATGTACTACCTGGGGATCGGCCTGCACAAGATTTCCCTGGGGGCGCTGGTGCTGGCCCTGGGCTTGCTGGTGGACGACGCGATCATTGCGGTAGAGATGATGGCGATCAAGATGGAGCAGGGCTTCGACCGGATCAAGGCCGCTAGCTTCGCCTGGACCAGCACAGCCTTCCCCATGCTCACCGGCACCCTGATCACTGCGGCGGGCTTCCTGCCGATCGCCACGGCCCAGTCCGGCACGGGCGAATACACCCGTTCGATCTTCCAGGTGGTGACCATTGCCCTGGTGGCCTCGTGGATTGCAGCTGTGGTGTTCGTGCCGTACCTGGGGGAAAAACTGCTGCCGGACCTGGCGAAGATCCACGCCGCCAAGCACGGCGCCGAATCCAATCCCCACGGTACACCCTTCTACCAGCGGGTCCGGCGGGTAGTGGGCTGGTGCGTGGAGCGGCGCAAGACGGTGATCGTCCTGACCATCCTGCTGTTCGTCGGCTCGGTGATGCTGTTCCGTTTCGTTCCCCAGCAGTTCTTCCCGGCCTCGGGTCGCCTGGAGCTGATGGTCGACCTGAAGCTGGCGGAAGGCGCGTCCCTGAGCAACACCGCCGATGAGGTCAAGCGCCTGGAAGCCCTGCTCAAGGAGCATGCGGGCATCGACAACTACGTGGCCTACGTGGGCACCGGTTCGCCGCGGTTCTACCTGCCGCTGGACCAGCAACTGCCGGCCACCAGCTTTGCCCAGTTCGTGGTGCTGGCCAAGAGCATCGAGGAGCGTGAAGAGCTGCGCGGCTGGTTGATCGAAACCCTCAACGAGCAGTTCCCGGCGCTGCGCTCGCGGGTCACGCGCCTGGAGAATGGGCCGCCCGTGGGCTACCCGGTGCAGTTCCGGGTCACCGGCGAGCACATCGAGGAAGTCCGCGCCCTGGCGCGCAAGGTAGCGGCCAAGGTGCGAGAGAACCCCCATGTGGTCAACGTGCACCTGGATTGGGAAGAGCCCAGCAAGGTGGTCTACCTGAACATCGACCAGGACCGGGCCCGGGCCTTGGGAGTGAGCACCGCCAACCTGTCGAAATTCCTCCAGAGTTCGCTGATCGGTTCCACCGTCAGCCAGTACCGGGAAGACAACGAGCTGATCGAGATCCTGCTGCGGGGCACCCGCGAGGAACGCACCGAGCTGTCGTTGCTGCCGAGCCTGGCGGTGCCTACCGAGAATGGCCAGAGCGTGTCCCTGTCCCAGGTGGCGACCCTGGAGTACGGCTTCGAGGAAGGGGTGATCTGGCACCGCAACCGCCTGCCCAACGTCACCGTGCGCGCCGATATCTACGGCAAGGAGCAGCCGGCGACCCTGGTGCAGCAGATCCTGCCGACCCTGGAGCCGGTTCGCGCCGAGCTGCCCGATGGCTACCTGCTGGAAGTGGGGGGCACGGTCGAGGACTCGACCCGGGGCCAGAACTCGGTGAAGGCCGGCGTGCCGCTGTTCATCGTGGTGGTGCTGACCTTGCTGATGATCCAGCTGCGCAGTTTCTCGCGCACGGCCATGGTGTTCCTCACGGCGCCCCTGGGATTGATCGGGGTCACCTTGTTCCTGCTGGTGTTCCGCCAGCCCTTCGGCTTCGTGGCCATGCTCGGCACCATTGCCCTGTCGGGGATGATCATGCGCAACTCGGTGATCCTGGTGGACCAGATCGAGCAGGACATCAAGGCGGGGCACAAGCCCTGGGATGCGATCATCGAAGCCACGGTGCGGCGTTTCCGGCCCATCGTGCTGACCGCCCTGGCGGCGGTGCTGGCGATGATCCCTCTGTCGCGCAGTGTGTTCTTCGGGCCGATGGCAGTGGCCATCATGGGTGGGCTGATCGTGGCGACGGCGCTGACCCTGTTGTTCCTGCCGGCGCTGTATGCGGCCTGGTTCAGGGTCAAGAAAACCTAGGAACCGGTATGCGGGAATACATCCTGTAGGAGCCGGCTTGCCGGCGAAGAGGCCCTTGGGGCAGGCGCTTGTCCTGGCGACGTCTTCGCCAGCAAGCTGGCTCCTACAGGTAGCGGGGAGGCTTACAGGGTGCCGAAGACTTTCTTGGCCAGGCTGGTGGCGGCTGCCGCCGGGTTCTGGCGAATGGTTTCTTCCTGCTTGCCGATCATTTCGAACAGGCCATTGAGGGCTTGTTCGGTCACGTAACTCTCGATGTTGGCGCTCTTGGCATCCAGCACGCCGAGCGTCGCAGCCTGGCCGGCGAAGGAGTTGTACTGCTTGGCCAGGCCGACCTGGTCAGTGGCCTGCTTGACGATCGGCAGGAACTTGGCGCGGATCTGCTCGCGGCTGCTCTTGTCCAGGTATTGGGTGGCGGAGTCCTTGCCGCCGGCAAGAATGCCCTTGGCGTCAGCCACGGTCATCTTCTTCACGGCATCCACCAACAGGGCCTGGGCTTGCGGGACAGCGGCCTCGGCAGCCTTGTTCATGCTGGTTTCAAGCTGATCGACCTGGTCGCCCATGCCGAACTGTTTCATTTTTTTCGCGACCTTGCCCAGATTGCCCGGCAGCTCGATGCGCACCTCGGGGTTGTTGCTGAAACCACCTGGGGTGCCCAGCTGTTTGACAGCGATCTGCGCACCCTGGGTCAGGGCATCTTTCAGGCCACCGCTGGCGTCACCCTGGGACAGGTCGCTCAGGGACAGGGCCAGGGCGCTGGCGGAGATCAACAGGCCAGCGCACAGGCTGGTGAAACGAAGCGAAGTACGGAGCATGGCGGCTTCCTTGTGCAATAAGAATTAACGAACAGCGTCGACCCGCAGCTTCAAGGGCTGCGGGTCGCTGCCGTCGAGTTTAACGGCGTTGTTTTCGGTGGTGATGAAGACTAGCTGGCCAGCCACTTCAATCCGCGCGCTGACCGAATAGCGGTGGCCGGGCTTGACCTGGGCCGGGTCGTAGCTGAGGTGAAAGGGCAGCGGCACCTGGCCCTTGACCGGACCGCTCTGCTCGGCCAGGACCACGGCAGGGGCATCGGCCAGTGACACGTCCTGCAGGCTCACGCTCAGGGTGGCGGCCGGAGGCAGGGCGATGCGCTGCAAGTAGAAGACTTCGCCGTCGAGGCTGGCCTTGGCAGCGGGATTCATGGACTGGCAAGCGCCGAGCAGCGCGGTGGCGGCCAGCAGGCTGAGCTTTTTCATCGCGGATCTCCGTATCGAGGGCGCCGCAGCTGCTCCGGCGCTCGTAAGAATCTAGTCGTTTTGCGCAGGTGCCGCGAGCTGGTCGGCGGCGTCTTCGCTGCGGTGCAGGGCGACCTGGCGGATCGACAGGCGAATTTCTGCCGGCAGCACGCGCTTGGCGGCACCTTCGGCCAGCTCCCCCAGCGCTTCGTGGTAGCTCAGCTTGCCGGCTTCGTCGCGGCGCAGCACACCCTGGTCCAGCAGGGTCTGGATAAAGTGGCGGAACAGGCTCTTGTCGAAGAACTCCGGGGCATTGAGGCCATGCAGGATCGACAGGCGCTGGGCCATGACCGTGCACAGGTCTTCCAGCTCCTCGGCGCTGATGCTGTTCTGGCCGCTGTTGAGCAACAAGGAAATGGCCATGTAGAAGCGTTGCAGGGTCTGGGCAATGCTCTTGGACAGCAGGGTCAGCAGGACGAAATGCCGCGAGC
Source organism: Pseudomonas sp. GW822-FHT06D10 (assembly GCF_058799535.1). Taxonomy (NCBI): domain Bacteria; kingdom Pseudomonadati; phylum Pseudomonadota; class Gammaproteobacteria; order Pseudomonadales; family Pseudomonadaceae; genus Pseudomonas; species Pseudomonas sp. GW822-FHT06D10. The sequence continues at coordinate 501,276 of NZ_JBXALN010000002.1, forward strand.
TCGGGGCCGGACGCTGGTACAGGTCCTTCTCGAAGCGCAGCAGGCCCTGTTCGACAAAGGCCTCCAGCCACTGGTCCACCACCGCGTCCAGCTCATCCAGCGGCCAGCGGATGAACAGCTCCGATTGCAGGTAGGGATAGAGCGCGCGGGTATAGCGCAGGATCTGTTCGCGGCTCATGCGCGACGAGCTCTGGAAGAAGCTCGCCAGCAACGCCGGCAGGGCGAAGATGTGCAGCACGTTGTTGCGGTAGTAGGTCATCAGGACGGCGTTCTGCTCGTCCAGGTAGAGGATCTTGCCCAGGGCGTCGCTCTGTTCGGCCAGCAGGTCCATGTCCTTGACGTGCTGGATCAGAGCCCGGCCGTCGCCTTCGGGCAAGGTGGTGTGGGGCGAGTAGGGAACGCGACGCAGCAGTGCCAGGTACAGGTCCAGGACCCGCGCCATGGCGCGGTCGTCCAGGGCCAGGCGGGTGGTGGAAAGCAGGGCCAGGGCCACCAGGTTCACCGGGTTGATCGCCGCGGCTTCGTTGAGGTGCTGGGCCACCCGCTCGCCGAGACGGTTGGTGGTTTCATTGAGCCAGGCCGGGCGGTACTGCGGGCCCAGCTCCTGGGTCCGCCAGTCCGGCTGTTCCTGGTCGAGGAACTCCGCCAGCTTGATCGGTTCGCCGAAGTTCACTGCCACCTGGCCGAAGCGCTGCTTGAGGGCGCCGATGACCTTGAAGATGTCGAAGATCGACTCTTTCTTCTTGCTCGCGCCGCGCAGCTCGCCCAGGTAGGTCCGGCCTTCCAGCACCCTTTCATAGCCGATGTACACCGGCACGAAGACGATGGGCATGCGCGAGGAGCGCAGGAAGCTGCGCAGGGTGATTGCCAGCATCCCGGTCTTGGGTTGCAGCATGCGCCCGGTGCGCGAACGGCCGCCCTCGACGAAGTACTCCACCGGGAAACCCTTGGTGAACAAGGTGTGCAGGTATTCGTTGAACACCGAGGTGTAGAGCGGGTTGCCCTTGAAGGTGCGGCGCATGAAGAAGGCCCCGCCGCGACGCAGCAGGCCGCCGATCACCGGCATGTTGAGGTTGATCCCGGCGGCGATGTGCGGCGGGGTCAGGCCGTTGCGAAACAGCAGGTAGGACAGCAGCAGGTAGTCGATATGGCTGCGGTGGCAGGGCACGTAGATCACTTCGTGGCCCTGGGCGATCTTCTGCACGCCTTCGAGGTGGTTGACCTTGATCCCGTCGTAGATCTTGTTCCAGAACCAGCTCAGCACCACTTCCAGGAAGCGGATCGCGGTGTAGGTGTAGTCCGAGGCGATCTCGTTGCCGTAGCGCAGGGCCTGGGCCTTGGCTTTTTCCGGGGAAATCTTTTCGCGCTCGGCCTCGTCGAGGATCGCCTGTTTCACCAGGGGCTGGTTGAGCAGGCCCTTGACCAGGTTGCGCCGGTGGGAAATGTCCGGGCCGATGACCGCAGCCTTGAGGTTGCGAAAGTGCACCCGCAGGATGCGCTGGGCCATGCGCACGGTGCGCTCGTGGCCCTTGTTGTGCTCGATCAGCTCGCGCAGGTTGATCGGTGCGGAGAACTGCACCCGGGTCTTGCGTCCCAGGATCATGATGCTCAGCAGCCGGCGCAGGCGCCCGGTGACCGCCCAGCTGTCGGCGAACAGCAGCTTCCACGGGCTCGATTCGCTGTCCGGCGACTGGCCCCAGAACACGCTGACCGGAATGATCTGTGCATCTTCGGCGGCATTCTGGGTCAGGGCGCTGACCAGCCGGGTCAGGGTCGGTGGCGCGCCGCGCTTGTCCTGGCGGCCAAGCCAGTCGGGCTCCGGGGTCAGGTAGAAGAAGGCCGCCGGTTCCAGCAGGTTGCCCACCGACACCGGCAGTACCGGACGTGGCAGCCCGGCCTTGGTGCATTCGGTATCGACCACGGCGAGATCGGTCAGGGACGGGTTTTGCAGGACGTAGAACACCGGTCGGCTGCGGTCGAGGTCGAGGGTGAAGGACGACTGGTTGATGGTTTCCGAGCGGACCCAGAGGTACAGCAGTCGGCGCAAGGTGCCAAACACAAGACGGCGGATCGGGGAGCGGGTCATACGGCTTCTGCGTGAGTGAGTAGAAAACCGAGCAACTGCTCGGGGCCGGTAGTGTGCCGGATTCGCCGAAAATCGGCAAAAAAGCGCCGAAACAAGATTGAGTTGAGAGTTTTTACGCCTGTCATATACTCGGCCGACTCTCCCGCGGTCGTATCGCTTCCACTCATAGAGAGGCTGGCTGGGGGAAAGTTCTCAGGGTTTGGTTGCAGTGCGCCAATCCAATAATAAAAAAATGAGGTATGGATTCATGACTACTCGTGAGACAGGCAACGTTAAGTGGTTCAACGACGCCAAGGGCTACGGTTTTATCCAGCGTGAAGGCGGGGCGGACGTATTTGTCCACTACCGGGCAATCCGTGGCGAAGGCCACCGCTCCCTGACCGAAGGCCAGCAGGTGGAATACGCTGTGGTCGAAGGCCAGAAAGGTCTGCAAGCCGAAGACGTCGTCGGCCTGTAACCCACCCTGTAGGAGCTGGCTTGCCAGCGAAGGCGCCCGTCTATCGAACGCAAGTCTTGAAGGCCTCTTCGCCGGCAAGCCGGCTCCTACGGGTATGCACTGTTCAGGCAGTGCGCCAGGTAATCTCTTCTTCACCGTCGGCGCTGATGCGAATCCAGCGATCGGCGGACTCTTCACCCTCTTCCTCGACCCAGCTGCCCGGTGCGCAGCGCACCTCCACATTCAGCGCGGCAAAGGCGGCGCGGGCGCAGGCGATGTCGTCATCCCACGGGGTCTGGTCGCTTTCCAGGTACAGGCTGTTCCACTTGCCCACGGCCTTGGGCAGCCAGGTCACGGGCACCTGGCCTGCGGTGCATTTGTAGGTCTGGCCTTTTTGTACCCAGTCGCTGCACGGGCCAAGCACGGCGCCCAGCCAGGCGGCGATGGCCTTGTAGTCGACGTCGGCGTCTTTCAGGTAAATCTCGATATCGGGCTGGCGCATGGATGTCCTCATTGCCGGTCTGAAAAATCCATTCGCGGATTTCTTCGGCCGCGAGCACAGGCTCGGGGCCTTGGGTTTTAGTGGGTTATTGCAGCACGAAGTAATCGTAGCGCATCGATACGCTGACCTCGAAAGGCTCGGCCTGCTCGATCACCGCGGCACGGCGCTCGGCGCTGGCGCGCCAGCCATGTGGCGTCATGGCCAGCAGGTTGGCGCGGTCTTGCGGGCGTTCCAGGTGCAGCTTGAACTCCAGGGTTTCGCTGTGGGCCAGGGCCATGCCTTCGGGTACCAGGGCCAGGTGCTTGTCGTCGGTGTATTCGCGCACTTCGTCGTACAGGCGTTCGCGCAGTTCCATCAGGTGGCCGCTGGTGGGACCTACCTTCATCAGGCCGCCGCCGGGGCTGAGCAGGCGCTTGGCCTCCCGCCAGTCGAGGGGGCTGAAGACGCTGGCCAGGAACTGGCAGCTAGCGTCCGCCAGGGGGATGCGCGCCATGCTGGCGACCATCCAGGTCAGTTGCGGGGCACGACGGCAGGCGCGCTTCACCGCCTCCCGGGAAATATCCAGGGCGTAGCCATCGGCAGCGGGCAGGGCCTGGGCCAGTTGCGCGGTGTAGTAACCCTCGCCACAGCCGATGTCGACCCAGCGCTGGGGCGCGCGTTCTGCCGCCAGCTCCGCCAGGCGCCGGGCCACCGGGGCGTAGTGCCCGGCGTTGAGAAAGTCGCGGCGGGCCTCGACCATGGCCTGGTTGTCGCCCGGGTCACGGCTGTTCTTGTGCTGCACCGGCAGCAGGTTCAGGTAGCCCTGGCGTGCCCGGTCGAAACGATGCCCGGCCGGGCAGACCACGCCGTTGTCCACGGCGTTCAGCGGGGCACTGCAGAGAGGACAGGCAAGCATCAGGCTAGCAACTTGATCAGGGTCTGGTAGTAGATTTCGGTCAGCACATCGAGGTCGCTGGCCAGTACCCGCTCGTTGACCTGATGGATGGTGGCGTTGACCGGGCCCAGCTCCACTACCTGGGTGCCCAGGGTGGCGATGAAGCGCCCGTCGGAGGTGCCGCCACTGGTGGAGGCCTTGGTGTCGCGCCCGGTGACCTGCTTGATGCTGGCCGATACCGCGTCCAGCAGGGCGCCGGGTTCGGTGAGGAACGGCAGGCCGGACAGGGCCCACTCCACATGCCAGTCCAGGCCGTGCTTGTCGAGGATGGCCGCGACCCGCTGCTGCAGGCCTTCCACCGTGGATTCGGTGGAGAAGCGGAAGTTGAACAGCGCGGTCAGTTCACCGGGAATCACGTTGGTGGCGCCGGTCCCGGAATTGAGGTTGGAGATCTGGAAACTGGTGGGTGGGAAGAAGGCGTTGCCGTCGTCCCAGTGCTCCGCCGCCAGCTCCGCCAGGGCCGCGGCCGCCAGGTGGATCGGGTTCTTCGCCAGGTGCGGATAGGCCACGTGGCCCTGCACCCCGCGCACGGTGAGCTTGGCGCCGAGGGAGCCGCGGCGGCCGTTCTTGACCACGTCGCCCACCAGGCTGGTGCTCGAAGGCTCACCGACGATGCACCAGTCCAGGCGCTCCTTGCGTGCCGCCAGGCGCTCCACCACGGCCTTGGTGCCATGGTGCGCTGGGCCTTCTTCGTCGCTGGTGATGAGGAAGGCTACCGAGCCCTTGTGGTCCGGGTAGTCGGTGACGAAACGCTCAGCGGCCACCAGCATGGCCGCCAGGCTGCCCTTCATGTCCGCTGCGCCACGGCCGCAGAGCATGCCGTGCTCGTCGATCAGAGCGTCGAACGGGTCGTTCTGCCAGGCCTGGACCGGGCCGGTAGGCACCACGTCGGTGTGGCCGGCAAAACACAGCACCGGGCCTTCATGCTGGCCATGGCTGGCCCAGAAGTTGTCCACGTCCTCGATGCGCATCGGTTCCAGCTTGAAGCCGGCATCCCCCAGGCGCTGCATCATCAGCTTCTGGCAGTCGGCGTCGATCGGCGTCACCGAGGGGCGACGGATCAGATCACAGGCAAGTTGCAGGGTCGGCGAAAGCTCGGCATGGGCCGTCATGGGTAACTCCGGTGCAAGGCATTGTGCAGGAGCCGGCGGGGCGGCGAGGGCGGTTTAATCGATACACCGCGTTGCTTGGTTCGCTGGCAAGCCAGCTCCTGCAGGGTTGGGCGAGGCGCGCAAAATGGCGGATATCTTAAAGCAAAACGGCGGCCAGAGGCCGCCGTTTAGTGCTTTGGATCGATTTAGGCTGTTGGAGCCGGCTGGCTTTCTTCCGCCGGTTTTGGCAGCGACGAAAGGAAGGCCATGACCAGCGCTGCCACGTAAGGCAAAGACTGCACCAGGAGCATGGTCACCCAGAAGCGCATGTCGTTGCTCGGCAGGCCCTGCACCAGGAAGATCCCCAGCGCCGCGCCCCACAACAGCAGCATGATGAACAGCTCTTCCCGGGCTTCCGAGATCGCCACCCAGAAGCCGTGATTGTCGGCGTTCTTCGGGGTGCGGAAGAACGGAATGCTGCTGGTGAAGAAGCCGTACAGCACCGCCTTGGCGATGGTGTGGGACAAGGCCAGGCCCGCCAGGGCCGCGCAGAACGCGTCCTTGAGGTTGACCCCCACCGCACGGCGGTAGAGGAAGATGATCTTGCCCACCTTGAACACGAACAGCGCCAACGGCGGGATGGCGAAGATCAGCAGCGGCGGGTCGACCCGTTGCGGCACGATGATCATCGCCGCCGACCACAGCAGGGCGCCGACGGTGAAGAAGATGTTCATGCCGTCCGCTACCCACGGCAGCCAGCCCGCGAGGAAGTGGTAGCGCTGGCCACGGGTCAGCTCGGTGTTCTTGCCGCGCAGCAGGCTGGCGGTGTGGCGCTTGATGATCTGGATCGCGCCATAGGCCCAGCGGAAACGCTGCTTCTTGAAGTCGATGAAGGTGTCGGGCATCAGGCCCTTGCCGTAGCTTTCGTGGTGGTACGCCGCCGACAGGCCTTTCTCGAACACCCGCAGGCCCAGCTCGGCGTCTTCGCAGATGCACCAGTCTGCCCAGCCCAGCTCTTCGAGCACTGTGCGCCGGGTCATGGTCATGGTGCCGTGCTGGATGATCGCGTCACGGTCGTTGCGGGTGACCATGCCGATATGGAAGAAGCCTTTGTATTCCGCGTAGCAGAGCTTCTTGAAGGTGCTTTCGTTCTGGTCGCGATAGTCCTGGGGCGACTGCACGATGGCGATCTTCGGATCGGCGAAGTGCGGCACCATGTGCTTGAGCCAGTTGCGGTCGACGCAGTAGTCGGAGTCGATCACCGCGATCACTTCGGCATCCTTGGCGGTGTGCGGCAACAGATAGTTCAGCGCACCGCCCTTGAAGCCGGCCAGGGGCGCGACGTGGAAGAACTTGAAGCGCGGGCCGAGGGTCTCGCAATAGGCCTGCACCGGTTCCCAGACCGCCGGGTCCTTGGTGTTGTTGTCGATGATCAGGACTTCGAAGTCCGGGTAATCGAGGTTGGCCAGGGCATTGAGGGTCTGTTTGACCATCTCCGGCGGCTCGTTGTAGCAGGGCACGTGGATCGAGACTTTCGGCCGGTAGTTGGAGTCGCCCTCCACCGGCAGGAATTCGCGCCGGCGCTTGTGGATCCACACGGCTTCGGCCAGTTCATGGGCCTCGGTCAGCAGCACGATGAACACCCCCAGCGCGCCGAGGGCCAGGAGGAAGCCCACCGTCAGGCTGAACCAGGTGCTGTATTGCTGGCTGTAGTCGTAGCCGATCCACACCAGCACCGAACCGCAGAGGAACGCGATAAAGGTCAGGAAGGTCCGGCCGCGCTGGCGCAGGGCCGAGCCGTCGATCATCAGCAGGGTCAGCGACAGCAGCGCCAGCACCACCGAGCCGATGGCCAGCACGCGCCATTGCGGGATGGCCACCACTGGGCCTTCGAAGTTGAATTTCTGCTGGCGCGCGGCGTTGAACACGCCCCAGTAGGCGCCCACCGAACCTTCGTCGCTGGCCTTCCACGGCTGGTCGAAGGCTTCGATGACAAAGTAGTTGTAGCCCTGGCGGTTGAGCTTGTTGACCAGGGTACGCAGGTAGATCGCCTGGTCCGCCGGGCTGGCGTCGGCGCCACCGCGCATGCGGCCGTTGCTCGGCCAGCCGACCTCGGACAGCAGCAGCGGTTTTTTCGGGAACATCTTCTTCAGGTCCCGGGCGCGGTCGAGGACGAACTGCTCGGCCTTGTCCACCGGGATGAACTCCCAGTAGGGCAGGATGTGCGCGGCGATCAGGTCGACGTGCTTGGCCAGCCCCGGGTTTTCCTCCCAGACGTGCCATTGCTCCGAGGTGGTGACCGGAACTTTTACCGCGGCCCGCACCCGGTCGAGAATCACCGACAGTTGGTCGGCGGTGATTTCCTTGCGGAAGATCGCCTCGTTACCCACCACCACCCGCACGACGCTGCGGGAGGTATTGGCCAGTTCGATGGCGCGCATGATTTCCCGCTCGTTGCGCTCCAGGTCCGGGCTGATCCAGATCCCCAGGGTCACGCGCAGGCCGAACTCTTCCGCGAGCCTCGGGATATCTTCCAGGCTGCCGTCCACCGAATAGGTACGGATGTTGTCGGTCAGCTTGCTCATGATCTCCAGGTCGCGACGCATTTCATCGTCGGACGGGTACTGGTCTTTCTGCGGGAACTGGCCCTGCTGGAAAGGCGAGTAGGAAAAACCGGAGATCTGTTCCGGCCAGTCGGGGGCCGAGACCGGGCGATTGATCAGCGCCCAGAAACCGGTGAACAGCGCGGCAATGGCCAGCACTATCACCAGGTTGAGTCCAAATTTACGCGATGACATAGCTATTTCGGGTTCCAAAAGGTGTGGAACGAGGGAAGGGTTGGCAGGCGCCAAACGGCGGGCATCCTACACCGGCCCTCAACTGAGCGTACAGCGCACAGAGGAAAGCCAGACCTTGGGCACTGTATTCGGGTTTAAGTTCTTTACTTGTAGCTTCAAGGTTAAAACTTGTCGCGTTGAGGCCCTATAATGCGCGCCGGTTTTTTAGGTGATGGTCATGAGTACAGAAGATCCACGGTTTGCCGGCGTCGCCCGTTTGTATGGCATTGAAGGCCTGGAGCGGCTGCGGGCGGCCCACGTGGCGATCGTCGGAGTCGGCGGGGTCGGTTCCTGGGCGGCGGAAGCCATCGCCCGTTGCGGGGTGGGCGAGATCTCGCTGTTCGACCTCGATGACGTCTGCGTCAGCAACAGCAACCGCCAGTTGCACGCGCTGGACAGCACTGTGGGCAAGCCTAAGGTCGAGGTCATGGCCGAACGCCTGCGGGGCATCAATCCGGGCTGCAAGGTGCACGCGGTGGCGGACTTCGTCACCCGCGAGACCATGGCCGAGTACATCACCCCAGACATCGATTGCGTGATCGACTGCATCGACAGCGTCAATGCCAAGGCGGCGCTGATTGCCTGGTGCAAGCGACGCAAGATCCAGATCATCACCACCGGCGGCGCGGGGGGGCAGATCGACCCGACGCTGATCCAGGTCTGCGACCTGAACCGTACCTTCAATGACCCGTTGGCCTCCAAGGTGCGTTCCACCCTGCGCCGCGACTACGGTTTCTCGCGCACCGTAACCCGGCACTACAGCGTGCCTTGCGTGTTTTCCACCGAACAGCTGCGTTATCCGAAGCCGGACGGCAGCATCTGCCTGCAGAAGAGTTTTGTCGGCGATGGCGTCAAGCTCGACTGTGCCGGCGGCTTTGGCGCGGTGATGATGGTGACCGCGACCTTCGGCATGGTGGCGGCGACCAAGGCGGTGGACAAGATTGTCGCCGGCGTGCGCCGCCCGTCGGAACGCAGCAAACCCGCCGCCCCGTAGGAGCTGGCTTGCCAGCGAAGAGGGCCGCGAGGAGGGTGCAAGGCTTATGAGCCTGTTCGCCAGCAAGCTGGCTCCTACGGAGCTACGGGGCGCTGGCCAGTTCGCTCATGCGTTGCAAGACGGCGTTCAGGCCATTGCTGCGTGAAGGCGAGAGTTGGCGCGACAGGCCCAACTGGTTGAACCAGTCGGCCAGGTCCACTTCCCGCAACTGCTGTGCCGTCAGGCCATTGACCCGCGCCAGGAGCAGGGCCACCAGCCCGCGAATCAGCCGCGCGTCGCTGGCCGCGGCAAACTGCCAATGACCGTTTTCCAGGGCCGCCACCAGCCAGACCTGGCTTTCACAGCCGTGCACCCGGTTGACCTCGACCCGGTCGGCCTCGCTCAGGGGCGGCAGGCGCTCGCCCCATTGCATCAGCAGGCGCGCCCGCTGTTCCCAGCCGGCAGCCCCCTGGAAAATCTCCAGGGCGGCGACGGCATCCGCCGGCAGGCTCATCGCAGCAGCTCCAGGGCCTGATCCAGGGCTTCGAAGAAACGCTCCAGGTCCTCGGAATCGTTGTACAGCGCCAATGACACGCGAATCGCTCCGGCCAACCCCAGGCTCTTCATCAGCGGCATGGCGCAGTGATGCCCGGCGCGTACGGCAATGCCTTGTTCGGTCAGCAGGTGCGCCAGGTCGGCGTTGTGCACCCCATCCACGACAAAACTGACCAGGGCCACTTGCGGCGAGCCCAGCAGGCGGATGCCATTGCGCGCCTGCAAGCCGTGCAGCAGGTAGGCGTGCAGCGCTGCTTCATGGTCGGCCAGTGCTTGCTGATCCAGGCCGGCGAGATAATCCAGGGTGGCACCCAGGCCGATGACCCCGGCAATCGGCGGCGTACCGGCCTCGAACCCCAGGGGGGCGGGGCGGAAGCTGGCGTGCTGGTAATCGGCGTCCTGGACCATTTCACCGCCGAACTGCCAGTGGCGCAGGCCCTTGAGTGCTGCATGACGGCCAAACAGCACGCCGACCCCATCCGGGCCGTACAGCTTATGGCTGGAGAACACATAGAAGTCGCAGCCCAGGGCCTGCACATCGTGGCGGCCATGAACCACGCCCTGGGCGCCGTCGATCACCGTCAGTGCGCCCTGGGCCCTGGCCATGGCCAGCAGTGGGGTCAAGGGTTGCCAGGCGCCAAGCACGTTGGACAGCTGGCTCACCGCCAGCAAACGGGTGCGCGGGCCGATCAAGCGGCTTGCCGCGTCGACGTCGATCAGGCCGTCCGGGTCCAGGGGCAGGACCAGCAGCTTGAGACCGCGGCGTTGGGCCAGTTGCTGCCAGGGCAGCAGGTTGGCGTGGTGCTCCAGGGCGCTGATGACGATTTCATCGCCCGGGGAAAATTGGTGCTCCAGGCCGTAGGCCAGAAGATTCAGCGCGGAGGTCGCGCCGTGGGTGAAGACGATCTGCCCACTGTCACCGGCATTCAGCCATTGGCCGACCTTACTGCGGCTGTCTTCGAACGCTTGGGTGGCGTGGGCGCCGGGCAGGTGTTGCGCACGATGAACGTTGGCGGCGCCGTTGGCATAGTAGTGCGCCAGGGCGTCCAGCATTGCTTGGGGTTTTTGCGTGGTGGCGGCGTTGTCCAGGTACGTCTGGTCCTGGCGATGCAGGGCGGCGATGGCCGGGAAGTCGGCGCGCCAGGGGGAGGCTACAAGCATGGTGGCAGAACTCGTTTGAACAGGCCGGGCGCCGATGATAAGCGCCTGGCCGGTTCCAGTGAAACCGAATCGCTGCTTAGTTGTGAGCGTGCAGCGCTTCGTTCAGCTCGATGGCCGACTTGTGGGTCTTGCACTCCACGGCGCCGGTCTCCGAGTTGCGACGGAACAGCAGGTCCGGCTGGCCGGCCAGTTCCCGGGCCTTGAGCACTTTGACCAGTTGGTTGTTCTCGTCCAGCAGCGCCACCTTGGTGCCGGCGGTCACGTACAGGCCCGACTCCACGGTATTGCGGTCGCCCAGCGGGATGCCGATACCGGCGTTGGCGCCGATCAGGCAACCTTCGCCGACCTTGATCACGATGTTGCCGCCACCCGACAGGGTGCCCATGGTGGAGCAGCCGCCGCCCAGGTCCGACCCCTTGCCGACGAACACGCCTGCGGAAACCCGGCCTTCGATCATGCCCGGGCCTTCGGTGCCGGCGTTGAAGTTGACGAAACCTTCGTGCATCACGGTGGTGCCTTCGCCGATGTAGGCGCCTAGGCGGATCCGCGCACTGTCAGCGATACGCACGCCGCTCGGCACCACGTAGTCGGTCATTTTCGGGAATTTGTCCACCGAGAACACTTCCAGCAGCTCGCCGCGCAGGCGGGCTTCCAGTTGACGCTCGGCCAGCTCGCCGAGGTCGATGGCGCCCTGGCTGGTCCAGGCCACGTTCGGCAGCAGCGGGAACACGCCGGCCAGGCTCAGGCCGTGCGGCTTGACCAGGCGGTGGGACAGCAGGTGCAGCTTCAGGTAGGCCTCTGGAGTGGAGGTCAGCTGGGCATCTTCGGCCAGCAGGGTCGCTACCAGCGGTTTGTGGCTTTCGGCCAGGCGGGTCAGCAGGGCGGCCTGGGTGGCGTCGATGCTTTTCAGTGCGTCGGCCATTTGCGCGGCCTGGGCGGTGGTGAACGTGATGGCCTGGTTGCCTTCGCTGTAGCCGAGGATCGGCGCTACGGCAGCGACGATTTCAGCCGCGGGCTGGAGCAGGGGCGATGCGTAAAACACTTCCAGCCAAGCGCCTTGACGGTTCTGGGTGCCGACACCGAATGCCAGGCTGAACAGGGTAGTGGACATGCAGTTACCTCTTGCGAAATTGATTGAGCAGGCTTACTTGAGCGCCGCTGCGTAAAGGTCTGGCTTGAAGCCAATCAGGGTCTTGTCTCCGAGATCGAGCACCGGGCGCTTGATCATCGAAGGTTGCGCGAGCATCAGTTCAACGGCTTTCGCCTGGTCGAGATCGGCTTTGCTTTCGTCATCGAGTTTGCGAAAGGTCGTGCCCGCGCGGTTCAACACCACCTGCCAGCCGTGCTCGTCGCACCACTGATTCAGGTGCTCACGGTCAATGCCGGAGGTTTTGTAATCATGGAAGTCATAGCTGACAGCGTGTTCATCGAGCCAGGTGCGCGCCTTTTTCATGGTGTCACAGGCTTTGATGCCGAAAAGGTGCAACGTTTTGCTTGAAGCGGTCAAGGAATTGCCCCCTTTGGAGATGCTGGAGATGAAAGGTCACGGATTATGCCACGACCGCGCCGATTCGGCGTCGGCTGCTGCGGGGCTTTGTCGCATTGTGTTTCCACGCCCGGGCGCCGTTGCGACTTTTGTGCAGCGGCGTAAACGCAGCTTAAGCGGCTAATATGGCACTTCTGCGGTGAATTCCTGCCGCCGTTGTGTGTCTGCTTTGAAGTTTCAGATCGGGAAGCCCGCTTTATGCAAACCGCCTATACCGTCCTCATCCTGCTGATGCTGGTGAGCCTCTCGCGTCTTGTCGGACGGGTGATTCCACTGCCGCTGCCCCTGGTGCAGATTGCCGCCGGCGCCTTGCTGGCCTGGCCGACCCTAGGGTTGCACGTGGCCCTGGACCCGGAGCTGTTTCTCTTCCTGTTCTTGCCGCCGCTGTTGTTTTCCGATGGCTGGCGCATGCCCAAGCGCGAGTTCTGGCGCCTGCGCGGGCCGATCCTGACCCTGGCAGTAGGGCTGGTGCTGTTCACCGTGGTGGGCGCCGGCTACTTCATCCATTGGCTGCTGCCGAGCATTCCGTTGCCGGTGGCCTTTGCCCTGGCCGCCGTGCTTTCGCCCACCGACGCCGTGGCGGTATCGGCGATTTCCCAGAACCGCTTGCCCACGCCCCTGATGCACATGCTCCAGGGGGAGGCGCTGATGAATGACGCCTCGGGCCTGGTGACCTTCAAGTTCGCCCTGGCAGCGGCGGTGACCGGGGTGTTCTCCCTGGCCAACGCCAGCCTGACCTTCGTCCTGGTGGCGGTGGGCGGCCTGGCGGTCGGGGTGGCACTGAGCTGGCTGGTGGGGCGCCTGCGGGCCTGGATGATCGCCCGAGGCTGGGATGACCCGGCGACCCACGTGGTGTTCATGCTGCTTTTGCCGTTCGCCGCCTATGTGCTGGCCGAGCGCCTGGGGGCCTCGGGCATTCTCTCGGCGGTGGCGGCGGGGATGATGCAGAGCTGGCTCGACCTGCTGCCGCGCCAGACCAGCACCCGGCTGCTCAATCGCAGCGTCTGGTCACTGCTGGAGTTCGCCTTCAACGGCCTGATCTTCCTGCTCCTGGGGTTGCAGCTGCCGGACATCATCAAGGCCGTGGTCAGTCACGAGACCTCGCTGTGGCCGACCCTGTTCTACCGTTGCCTGGATGTGGTGGCGATTTTCCTGGTGCTGCTGGTGTTGCGTTTCATCTGGGTGCAGAGCATCTGGCGCCTGTCCGGCCTGCTGCGGCGCTGGCGCGGCAAGGGCGAATTGACCCTGGTGCCGACCGCCCGTTCCTGCTGGTTGCTGACCGTGGGTGGAGTGCGCGGGGCGGTAACCCTGGCCGGTGTGATGTCGGTACCGTTGTTTCTCGGTGCCGGCGAAGCCTTTCCGGAGCGCGACCTGCTGATCTTCATCGCTGCCGGGGTGATCCTGCTGTCCCTGGTGGCGGCCTGCATTGCCCTGCCGCTGCTGCTGCGCGGCATTGTGAAGAGCCCTGACGACAAGCGCCGTGGGGAAGTGCGGGATGCCTGGCGCAAGACTGCCGAAGCGGCGATCCATGCCCTGGAAGCCGAAGAAGTGGCTGACACCGGTGAGACCCCGGATGCCGCCCAGGCGGCCCTGGCCACCGAACTCAAGGGGCGCTTGATGGCCGAGTACCGGCATCAGTTGGAGGTCTACAACGATTCCGCCGAGGCCCAGGCCCTGGCGTTCCAGATGGACTTGCTGGAGCGGCGCCTGCGGATCAAGGCCCTGCGAGCGCAACGGCTGGAGCTGTATCGGCTGAGCCGCCAGCATCAGATTGGCGACGATGTGCTACGCGAAGTACTGGCCGACCTGGATATGAGCGAGGCCAATCTGGGGCAGGTGAAGTGAGGCGTTCGCCGGCAGTCGGCTCCTGCTGTGGGAGCCGGCTTGCCGGCGAAAGGCCTCAAGCGCGACGCAGCACGAAATCGCGAATCCGTTCCGCGGCTTCCACGCATTCCGCCAGCGGCGCTACCAGCGCCATGCGTACCCGGCCGGCGCCCGGGTTGGTGCCGTCCACATCCCGCGACAGGTAGGAGCCCGGAACCACGGTCACATGCTCCTGTTCGAACAGGTCGCGGCAGAAGGCTGCGTCATCCCCGGCCACGTTCGGCCACAGGTAGAAGCTGCCGTCCGGGCGCTGCACATCCATCACGGGCGCAAGGATCGCCAGCACCGCGTCGAATTTCTCCCGGTACAAGGCGCGGTTGGCGCGCACGTGCACTTCGTCGTTCCAGGCGGCGACGCTGGCCAGTTGGGTCTGCACCGGCATGGCGCAGCCGTGGTAGGTGCGGTACAGCAGGAAGCCCTTGAGAATCTCGGCATCACCGGCGACGAAGCCCGAGCGCAGGCCCGGCAGGTTGGAGCGCTTGGACAGGCTGTGGAACACCACGCAGCGCTTGAAGTCCTTGCGGCCCAGTTCGACGCAGGCGCTGAGCAGGCCCGGCGGCGGTGTCTGTTCGTCGAAGTACAGCTCGCTGTAGCACTCGTCGGCGGCGATCACGAAGTCGTGCTCGTCGGCCAGTGCGATCAGCTTCTTCAGGGTGTCCAGCGGGATCAGCGCGCCGGTGGGGTTGCCCGGCGAGCACAGGAAGAGGATCTGGCAGCGCTGCCAGATCTCCACCGGCACGGCGTCGAAGTCCGGGTTTAAGCCGTTTTCGTCGAGGCACGGCAGGTAGTGCGGCTTGGCCCCGGCGAGGAAGGCCGCGCCTTCGTAGATCTGATAGAAGGGGTTGGGGCTGACCACCAGGGCGTCTTCGCCGCGGTTGACCACGGTCTGGGTGAAGGCGAACAGCGCTTCGCGGGTGCCGTTGACCGGCAGTACATTGCGCGCCGGGTCGAGCCAGAGCGCGGGCACGCCAAAGCGCCGTTCGCACCAGCCGGCGATGGCTTCGCGCAGGGCCGGGATGCCCAGGGTGGTGGGGTAGACCGCCATCTGATCGAGGTTGCTGGCCAGGGCTTCGGCGACAAAGCTTGGCGAGCGGTGCTTGGGTTCGCCGATGGACAGGGCGATGGCGCGCTTGTCCGGGTTGGGCGTCACGGTGCCGAGCAAGGCGCGCAGCTTTTCGAACGGGTAGGGCTGCAACTGGTTCAGAGCGTTGTTCATGGAGGCGGTATCTCACTCAAAGCGGTGGTTCGGACCCGTCAGATGCTCAGGCGGGTCATTTCGATAGTCGGTTCGTGGCTGACGCTCAACTGCTCGACGATCGCATCCTGCAAGCGGCTGCACAGCTGGGGGTCGGACAGGGGCTGGTTGTGCGCATCGGTGATGAAGAACACGTCTTCCACGCGCTCGCCCAGGGTGGCGATCTTGGCGTTCTGCAGCGACAGGTCGAACTCCAGGAAGATCTTGCCGATCCGCGCCAGCAAACCCGGGCGATCCGGGGCGCTGAGTTCCAGCACGGTCACCGGGCGTTGGGCGTCGTTGTGGATAGTCACCTCGGGGGCGAAGGCAAAATGCTTGAGCTGGCGCGGCACCCGGCGCTGGATGATGGTCGGGTAGTCGTCGGGGTTGCGCAGGGCGTCGGTCAGGCCCTTGCGGATCTGCTCGACTCGCTGCGGGTTGTTGCCGATGGATTCGCCGTCATTGTCCAGGACTATGTAAGTGTCGAGGGTGAACTGGCTGCTGGAGGTGATGATGCGCGCGTCATGGATGTTCAGGTTGAGCTGGTCCATGGCGGCCACGGTCACCGCGAAGAAGTCGTGCTGGTCCGGGGCGTAGATGAAGATCTGGGTGCCGCCCTCGAACTCGCGCTGGGTGATTTCCTTGATCAGCACCAGCGGCCCGCCGTCGGCCGGCTGCTGGAGGATCGCGTCGCTGTGCCAGGCCACGTCGCCGGCGGTGTGGCGCAGGAAGTAGTCGTCCCCCAGTTGCGACCAGAGTTGTTCCACTTCGTCCGGGTCGGTGCCGTTGCGCACCAGGATGTCCAGGGCGGCGCTCTGGGTCTGGCGGATCTGCTCTTCGCGGTCCACCGGGTTTTCCAGGCCGCGGCGCAGGGCTCGCTTGGTCTCGGTGTAGAGCTGGCGCAACAGGCTGGCGCGCCAGGAGTTCCACAGCGTCGGGTTGGTGGCGTAGATATCGGCGACGGTCAGTACGTAGAGGTAGTCGAGGCGGGTCTGGTCGACCACGATCTGTGCGAAATCGTGAATCACCTGCGGGTCGGACAAGTCCTTGCGCTGAGCCGTGGTGGACATCACCAGGTGGTTCTGCACCAGCCAGACGATCAGCCGGGTATCCCACTGCGGCAACTGGTGGCGCACGCAGAAGGCTTCGGCATCCACGGCGCCGATTTCCGAGTGGTCGCCATGACGGCCCTTGCCGATGTCGTGGTACAGACCGGCCAGGTAGATCAGCTCGGGCTTGGGCAGCTTGCCCATGAGCTTGCTGGCCAGCGGGAATTTCTCGGAGATCGGCGTGTACTGCATTTTGCGCAGGTGCTTGATCAGGTTCAGCGTGTGGGCGTCCACGGTATAGATGTGGAACAGGTCGTGCTGCATCTGCCCGACGATGAAGCCGAACTCCGGCAGGTAGCGTCCGAGAATGCCGTAGCGGTTCATCCGTCGCAGGTTGCGGTGGATGCCGATTTCGCACTTGAACAGCTCGATGAACAGGCTGGTGTTGCGGATATCGTGGCGGAAGTCGTCATCGATCAGGTGCCGGTGTTCGCGCAGCAGGCGGATGGTGTCGGCGCGCACGCCCTTGATTTCCGGGTGCTGGGCCATCAGCACGAAGATCTCCAGCATGGCGAACGGCGTGCGCTTGAACACGTTGTCGTTGATCGCCTCGATGTAGCCGTCGTGCAGTTGGAAGCGCGCATTGATCGGCTGTGGCGGTGCCTCGTCCTCGGGGGCGAGGATCACCTCCTCGAAGTGCTGGATGATCAGGTCGCTCAACTGGGCGATGCTCATCACCACCCGGTAGTACTGCTGCATGAAGCTTTCGATGCTCTGTTTCGCATCTTCGCCCTCGAAGCCCAGCAGGGTGGCGATGGAACGCTGGTGGTCGAGCAGCAGGCGGTCCTCGGCGCGCCCCGCGAGCATGTGCAGCGCGTAGCGGACCTTCCACAGGAACTCCTGGGACGAGGCCAGGAGCGCGTTTTCGCTTTCCACCAGGAAGCCTTCGCCGGCCAGGGCCCGCAGGTTCAGGGTGCCGTACTGGCGGCGCGCGACCCAGAGGATGGTCTGGATGTCCCGCAACCCACCCGGCGAGCCTTTGACGTTGGGCTCCAGGTTGTATTCGGTGTCGTTGTACTTGTGATGGCGGGCCTTCTGCTCGGCCCGCTTGGCCAGGAAGAAATCCTTGCTCGGCCACATGTGCTCGGTGCTGGTCACTTGCAGCATGCGCTGGCGCAGGTGCTCGGGGCCGGCAATGGTGCGGCTTTCCATCAGGTTGGTGATCACCGTCAGGTCGGCCCGCGCCTGTTCGGCGCATTCGTCCACCGAGCGCACGCTTTGCCCGACTTCCAGGCCAATGTCCCAGAGCAGGGTAAGAAAGCGTTCGATGGAGTCGCGGAAAATTTCGTGGTCGGCGCTGTCCAGGAGGATCAGCAGGTCGATGTCGGAATAGGGGTGCAGCTCGCCGCGACCGTAGCCGCCGACCGCCACCAGGGCGATGTCGGCGTCTTCGCTCCAGCTGAACTGGTCCCAGGCCTTTTGCAGGATGTTATCGATGAACCAGGCGCGGTCTTCGATCAGCCGGCGGATCTCCCGCCCACTGCGAAAGCGCGTATCGAGCACTTCCCGTGCCTGGCGGATGGCCTTCTTGAAGGCGGCGATAGGGCTGGCCTTCAGGGCCAGTTCCGCCTGGAACTGGCCGCGGTCGAAGAGTTCGGGGTCCACCTGCGGCATCGATTGGCTTTCCTTTCTATCTATAAGGTCGGGACGCAGCGTTGTGGATCAGGCAGATACCCGGGCGATGGTGTCATCGCTGCGCAGGGTGAAGATCTCGTAGCCGGTCTCGGTCACCAGCAGGGTGTGTTCCCACTGCGCGGAGAGCTTGCGGTCCTTGGTGATGGCGGTCCAGCCGTCGCCCAGGACCTTGGTGTCGGCCTTGCCCTGGTTGATCATCGGCTCGATGGTGAAGGTCATGCCGGCCTTGAGTTCCATGCCGGTACCGGCACGGCCGTAGTGCAGGATCTGCGGCTCTTCGTGGAACACCTTGCCGATGCCGTGGCCGCAGAACTCGCGAACCACCGAGAAACCGTTCTTTTCCGCGTGCTTCTGGATCACTTCGCCGATGTCGCCCAGGCGGCAGCCCGGTTTCACCAGTTCAATGGCCTTGTACATGCATTCCTGGGTGATCTGCGACAGGCGCTCGGCCCAGACCGGCACGGTGCCGACGTGGAACATGCGGCTGGTGTCGCCGTGGTAGCCGTCCTTGATGACGGTCACATCGATGTTCAGGGTGTCGCCATCCTTCAGCGGCTTCTCGTTGGGAATGCCGTGGCACACCACGTGGTTGATCGAGGTGCAGATGGATTTGGGGAAGCCCTTGTAGTTCAGCGGGGCAGGGATCGCACCCTGCACATTGACGATGTAGTCATGGCAGATGCGGTCCAGTTCTTCGGTGGTGACACCGGGTTTGACATGCTCGGCAATCATTTCCAGCACGTCGGCGGCCAGTTTGCCGGCGACACGCATTTTGGCGATGTCCTCGGGAGTTTTGAGGGTGACGGTCATACAGGCTCTCTTGACGCCCAGGGGCGCGATAAACACGGAAATGGCTCGAAAACCCGCATGCGCAAGGCTTGGCCTACGATGGGCCAGCAAGGTTTTCAAAAGCCGCAAAGGTGCGATTCTAACAGAGGCTCAGCGCAAATCTGAGGTTCTGCTGGCGCTTCTCTCTATACAATGGTGCATTCTGGACCGATTCCAAGAGGCGGGCAAAATGCCTGCGGATCGCCGAGTGTGAATCCGGGTTCCGTTTTTGCCCTTGCTGTGGTATAAAATGCGCCGCTTTCCGGGGATGCCCCGAAAAGCTCAAACCCACACACGTGTCGACACGATGACCTGGGTGCCCTCAGCACAAGCTGTTGGTTGGTCATTGGGATACGTGGAGGCCTAACCCGACTTATTAAGGAACTATCATGTCCCAAGTCAACATGCGCGATATGCTGAAGGCCGGTGTGCACTTCGGTCACCAAACCCGTTACTGGAATCCGAAAATGGGCAAGTACATTTTCGGCGCGCGCAACAAGATCCACATCATCAACCTTGAAAAAACCCTGCCAATGTTCAACGAAGCTCTGACTTTCGTAGAGCGTCTGGCCCAGGGCAAAAACAAGATTCTGTTCGTCGGCACCAAGCGTTCCGCTGGCAAGATCGTTGCTGAAGAAGCAGCACGTTGCGGTTCGCCGTACGTCGATCACCGCTGGTTGGGCGGCATGCTGACCAACTACAAAACCATCCGTGCTTCCATCAAGCGTCTGCGTGACCTTGAAGTGCAAGCAGAAGACGGCACTTTCGCCAAGCTGACCAAGAAAGAGGCGCTGATGCGCACTCGCGATCTGGAAAAGCTGGATCGTTCCCTGGGTGGTATCAAGGACATGGGCGGCCTGCCTGACGCACTGTTCGTGATCGACGTTGACCACGAGCGCATCGCGATCACCGAAGCCAACAAGCTGGGCATCCCGGTCATCGGCGTTGTCGATACCAACAGCAGCCCGGAAGGCGTTGACTACATCATCCCAGGCAACGATGACGCCATTCGCGCCATCCAGCTGTACATGGGTTCGATGGCTGACGCTGTGATCCGTGGTCGCAACAACGTTGCTGGCGGCACCGAAGTGTTCGAAGAAGCTGCAGCACCGGCGGCTGAAGCCTGAGTAACTGACGCGTAGCGTTGACTCAGCACGCAAAAAGGGGGCTTGGCCCCCTTTTTGCCAACTCGAAAATCATTTCGTCGTCGCGCCCCGACAGTTTCTGTAATGCGGGGCTGTTATGAAGTGGTTTCGGGGCAATGCCCAAGAATTGAGCGCCCGTTCGATCGGGTGGAATGGTTGAAAACCTATCCAAGAGGATTTTGAAAATGGCAGAGATTACTGCAGCGTTGGTCAAAGAACTGCGCGAGCGTACCGGCGAAGGCATGATGGACTGCAAAAAGGCCTTGACCAAGGCCGGCGGCGACATCGAAAAAGCCATTGATGACATGCGTGCTTCCGGCGCCATCAAGGCTGCCAAGAAAGCAGGCAACGTTGCTGCTGAAGGCGCTATCGCCATCAAGGACGACGGTAAAGCCGCTGTCCTGCTGGAAGTCAACTCGCAGACCGACTTCCTGGCTCTGCAGGACGATTTCAAGGCATTCGTTGCCGCTAGCGTGGAAAAGGCTTTCGCTGACAAGCTGACTGACGCCGCTCCGCTGATCGAAGCTCAAGAAGCTGCCCGCCTGATCCTGGTTGGCAAGACTGGCGAGAACGTCAACATCCGTCGTCTGGCTCGCGTTGAAGGCGACGTGGTCGGCACCTACCTGCACGGCAACAAGATCGGTGTTGCGGTTGTTCTGAAAGGCGGTTCCGTTGAACTGGCCAAAGACATCGCCATGCACGTAGCGGCCAGCAACCCTGAGTTCCTGCTGCCATCGCAAGTTTCGGCTGAAGCGATCGAGCGTGAAAAGGCTGTGTTCCTGCAGCTGAACGAAGACAAGATGAAAGGCAAGCCAGCCGAAATCGTTGAAAAAATGATCGCTGGTCGTATCAGCAAGTTCCTGGCCGAAGCCAGCCTGGTTGAGCAAGCTTTCGTCAAGGACCCAGAAATCACCGTAGGTGCTCTGGCCAAGAAAGGCGGCGCTGAAATCGTTTCCTTCACCCGTTTCGCGGTAGGTGAAGGCATCGAGAAGAAAGAAGACAACTTCGCCGAAGAAGTTGCTGCACAACTGGCTGCTGCCAAGCAACAGTAAGACGGTTTTTTCAACTGTCGCCCAGAAGAGGCTGCCCGCTCACGCGCGCAGCCTCTTTTCAAATGGGCAGGGTAATTTAGTTGTTTATCCTCGGAACCGCCTTACAAAGTCGTGTTCTGATGGCGCTGTGACAGCGTCAAGCTAGAGTGAACGCAGGCTGTAAACAGCCCGCAAAGAATTTTTTAAATACGCCGCAGGAGAGATTCGCAATGGCTCAGCAGGGCAGTGGTTATCAAGCTCGCTATAAACGCATTCTACTCAAGCTTAGCGGCGAGGCCCTGATGGGCTCGGAAGAGTTCGGGATCGATCCCAAGGTGCTGGATCGCATGGCGCTGGAAGTCGGCCAACTGGTTGGTATCGGCGTCCAGGTAGGCTTGGTGATCGGTGGTGGCAACCTGTTCCGCGGCGCTGCATTGAGCGCGGCCGGGATGGATCGGGTCACGGGCGACCACATGGGCATGCTGGCCACTGTGATGAACGCCCTGGCCATGCGTGATGCACTGGAACGTGCGAATATCTCGGCCATCGTGATGTCGGCTATTTCCATGGTCGGCGTGACCGATCACTATGACCGTCGCAAGGCGATGCGCCACCTGAACTCCAAAGAGGTGGTGATCTTCGCGGCCGGTACCGGCAACCCGTTCTTCACCACCGACTCCGCAGCCTGCCTGCGTGCTATCGAGATCGATGCCGACGTGGTGCTCAAGGCAACCAAGGTCGATGGTGTTTACACTGCAGACCCGTTCAAGGACCCGCATGCCGAGAAGTTCGATCATCTGACTTACGATGAAGTGCTGGATCGCAAGCTGGGAGTGATGGACCTGACGGCAATCTGCCTGTGCCGCGACCACAAGATGCCGCTGCGGGTATTTAACATGAACAAGCCCGGCGCCCTGCTGAATATCGTGCATGGTGGCGCTGAAGGAACCCTGATCGAGGAAGGCGAGCAATGATCAACGAAATCAAGAAAGACGCTCAAGAGCGCATGAAGAAATCCCTGGAGTCCCTGGCCCATGCATTCGGCCAGATTCGCACCGGCAAGGCTCACCCCAGCATCCTGGGCAGTGTGATGGTGCCTTACTACGGTACCGACACACCGTTGAGTGGCGTTGCCAACGTTACCGTGAAGGACTCCCAGACCCTGCAGGTAGTGCCGTTCGAGCGCAATATGCTCGGAGCCATCGACAAGGCCATCGGCAGTGCCGGTCTTAACCTCAATCCGACCAACCTGGGTGAGCTGCTGCTGATCAAGATGGCACCGCTGACCGAGGAAACCCGCAAGGGCTTCACCAAGCAGGCGCGTGCTGCCGCCGAGGATGCACGGGTTGCAGTGCGCAACATTCGCCGCGATGCCCTGGGTGAGTTGAAGAAGCTGACCAAGGACAAGGAAATCAGCGAAGACGAAGAACGCCGTGGTAGCGCCGAAATCGATAAGCTGATCAAGGACTTTGAAGCTCAGATCGCCAAGGCGACTGAGGAAAAAGAAAAGGACTTGATGGCCGTATAAGGGTCAGGCGTTTTCATGGAAAAGACCAAGCAGTCCGTGTTGTCCTCGGTGCCTCGTCATGTGGCAATCATCATGGACGGTAATAACCGCTGGGCAAAAAAACGCTTTATGCCGGGTGTCGCCGGGCATAAGGCGGGTGTCGATGCGGTACGTGCAGTGATCGAAGTGTGCGCTGAGGCCAAGGTCGAGGTGCTGACCCTGTTTGCCTTTTCCAGTGAAAACTGGCAGCGCCCGGCTGACGAAGTCAGTGCCTTGATGGATCTGTTCTTCAAGGCCCTGCGTCGTGAAGCCAAGCGCCTCAACGAGAACAACATCAGCCTTCGGATCATTGGCGATCGTTCGCGCTTCCATCCCGAGTTGCAGGCGGCGATGCGCGAAGCGGAGGCCATTACCGCGGGCAGTGATCGTTTCATCCTGCAGATCGCCGCCAACTATGGCGGCCAGTGGGATATCGCTCAGGCCGCCCAGCGCCTGGCGCGCGAGGTCCAGGCCGGGCATCTGCGGCCTGAGGACATCACTCCGGGCCTGCTGCAGACCTGCCTGGCGACCGGCGACCTGCCGCTGCCGGACCTGTGCATCCGGACCGGTGGCGAGCATCGCATCAGCAATTTTCTGTTGTGGCAGCTGGCCTATGCCGAGCTGTATTTCTCCGACCTGTTCTGGCCGGACTTCAAACACGAAGCCATGCGTAACGCATTGGCCGATTACGCATCTCGCCAGCGACGCTTCGGTAAGACGAGCGAGCAGGTCGAGGCTGGAGCCCGGGTTTAATGCTTAAACAACGAATCATTACTGCGCTGATCCTGCTGCCGATCGCCTTGTGCGGGTTCTTCCTGCTCGAAGGCTCGGGGTTCGCCCTGTTCATCGGTCTGGTGGTAAGCCTCGGTGCCTGGGAGTGGGCGCGTCTGGCGGGCTTCGAGGCGCAGCCGGCTCGGGTGGCCTTCGCCGTGGTGGTGGCGGCGCTGTTGTTCCTGATGCATCTGGTTCCGGGTGTTGCGCCCTGGGTGCTGGGTGCTGCGGTGTTGTGGTGGGCGCTGGCGACCTACCTGGTGCTGACCTATCCGCGTTCCAGCGAGCAGTGGTCCGGTGCCGCACCCAAGTTGTTGATCGGCCTGCTGATCCTGCTGCCGGCCTGGCAAGGGCTGGTGTTCATCAAGCAACTGCCACTGGGCAATTGGTTGATCATGGCGGTGATGGTGCTGGTGTGGGGCGCGGATATCGGTGCCTACTTCTCCGGCAAGGCCTTCGGCAAGCGCAAGCTGGCGCCCCAGGTAAGCCCGGGCAAGAGCTGGGAGGGCGTGTACGGCGGCCTGGCGTTGAGCCTGGTGATCACCGCGGTGGTAGGGCTGGTGCGTGACTGGACCCTAGGGCAGATGATCCTGGGGCTGCTGGGTGCAGCGATCGTTGTATTTATTTCGGTGGTCGGCGACCTGACCGAGAGCATGTTCAAGCGCCAGTCGGGTATCAAGGACAGTAGCAACCTGCTGCCCGGTCATGGTGGGGTGCTGGACCGCATCGACAGCCTGACTGCGGCCATTCCGGTGTTTGCCGTACTGTTGTGGATGGCTGCGCTGTGACTGCTGTACAGCAGATCACGGTTCTGGGGGCTACCGGCTCTATCGGTCTGAGCACCCTGGATGTGATTGCCCGTCATCCGGATCGTTATCAAGTGTTTGCCCTGACGGGCTTCACGCGTCTGGCCGAGCTGCTGGCGTTGTGCGTAAAGCATGAGCCCCGTTTTGCGGTGGTGCCCGAGGCCGCGGCCGCCAGCCGCCTTCAGCAAGATTTGCGCGCCGCCGGCCAGGCTACCCAGGTGCTGGTGGGGGAGCAGGGGTTGTGCGAGGTGGCCTCGGCTCCGGAAGTCGATGCCGTGATGGCGGCGATTGTCGGTGCGGCGGGGTTGCGCCCGACTCTGGCGGCGGTTGAGGCTGGCAAGAAGATCCTGTTGGCCAACAAGGAAGCGCTGGTGATGTCTGGCGCGCTGTTCATGCAGGCAGTGGGCAAGAGTGGTTCCGTGCTGTTGCCTATCGACAGTGAACACAATGCGATCTTTCAATGCATGCCCGCGGATTTTTCCCGCGGGCTGAGTCGGGTCGGTGTGCGACGTATTCTTCTGACGGCTTCGGGCGGTCCTTTCCGTCAGACGCCTCTGGAAGAGCTTGAGCATGTTTCCCCCGAACAGGCCTGTGCCCATCCGAACTGGTCCATGGGGCGCAAGATCTCCGTGGACTCGGCAAGCATGATGAACAAGGGGCTGGAACTGATCGAGGCCTGCTGGCTATTTGATGCCAGGCCTTCCCAGGTCGAAGTGGTGGTGCACCCGCAAAGCGTGATCCACTCGCTGGTGGATTACGTCGACGGTTCGGTCCTGGCGCAGTTGGGTAATCCGGATATGCGCACCCCGATCGCCAATGCCCTGGCCTGGCCGGAGCGCATTGATTCCGGTGTAGCGCCGTTGGATCTGTTCGCCATTGCTCGCCTGGATTTCCAGGCACCCGACGAGCAGCGGTTCCCTTGTCTGCGCCTGGCGCGGCAAGCTGCCGAGGCGGGTAACAGCGCCCCGGCCATGCTGAATGCGGCCAATGAGGTGGCGGTATCGGCGTTTCTCGAGCGGCGCATCCGCTACCCGGAGATCGCGAGTATCATCGATGAGGTTTTAACCCGTGAGCCTGTGGTCGCAGTCAATGAACTCGACGCAGTGTTTGCGGCAGACGCCAGGGCTCGAGTCCTGGCGCAACAATGGTTGCAGCGTAACGGGCGATAGGGTTCGCGACCGGGGCGAGTGGCGGCGAATAGGATTGCGGAGAAAGTAGATGAGCGCGCTCTATATGATTGTCGGCACCCTGGTGGCCCTGGGTGTGCTGGTCACCTTCCATGAATTCGGTCACTTCTGGGTCGCACGTCGCTGTGGCGTCAAGGTTCTGCGCTTCTCCGTGGGCTTTGGCATGCCCTTGCTGCGCTGGCATGATCGGCGCGGCACCGAGTTCGTCATCGCCGCTATCCCGCTGGGCGGCTACGTGAAGATGCTGGATGAGCGTGAAGGCGAGGTAGCTGCCGAGGAGCTCGATCAGTCCTTCAACCGCAAGTCGGTTCGCCAGCGTATCGCGATTGTCGCTGCCGGTCCGATTGCCAACTTCCTCCTCGCACTGGTGTTTTTCTGGGCCCTGGCGATACTGGGCAGCCAGCAGGTGCGGCCGGTCATCGGTGATGTAGAGGCTGGCAGTATTGCTGCCAAGGCCGGGCTCAGTGCTGGTCAGGAAATCGTCGCCATCGACGGCGAGCCGACTACCGGCTGGGCGGCCGTGAACCTGCAACTGGTGCGGCGCCTGGGTGAAAGCGGTGCGCTGCAGGTGCTGGTGCGTGAACAGGGCGCCACTGTGGATTCGCCACGTCAGCTGGAATTGGATAAATGGTTGAAAGGGGCTGATGAGCCGGATCCGATTCGCTCCCTGGGCATTCGTCCGTGGCGTCCGGCCCTGCCGCCGGTGCTGGCTGAACTTGACCCCAAGGGCCCGGCCCAGGCCGCTGGCCTGAAGACCGGCGATCGTCTGTTGGCCCTTGATGGTCAGCCCCTCAATGACTGGCAGCAAGTGGTGGATTGGGTCCGTGTGCACCCTGATACGAAAATTGTGCTGCATGTCGAGCGCGATGATGCTCAAATCGACGTCCCCGTGACCTTGGCCAGCCGCGGCGAAAGCAAAGCGCCAAATGGCTACCTGGGGGCCGGGGTGAAAGCGGTGGATTGGCCGCCGCAGATGCTTCGCGAGGTCAGCTACGGGCCCTTGGAGGCGATTGGTGAAGGGGCCCGACGGACCTGGACCATGAGCGTTCTGACCCTCGAATCGCTGAAGAAAATGTTGTTCGGCGAGCTCTCGGTAAAAAACTTGAGTGGACCGATAACCATTGCTAAAGTGGCGGGCGCTTCTGCCCAGTCGGGCATTGCTGATTTCTTGAATTTCCTTGCTTATCTGAGTATTAGCCTGGGTGTTCTGAATTTGTTGCCCATCCCGGTACTGGATGGGGGGCATTTGCTGTTTTATCTGATCGAGTGGGCGCGTGGTCGTCCCTTGTCGGATCGGGTGCAAGGTTGGGGGATACAGATCGGTATCAGCTTGGTGGTCGGAGTCATGTTGCTTGCTCTGGTCAACGATCTGGGTCGTCTGTAACGCTTCGCTGAATTGCGAATCTGCCGCATTTTGCGGCAGTTTGTTTATTGCCAGTTGGAATAAGAAAGGACTTCATGAAACGTCTGCTGCTAACTGCGGTTCTCACCGTATTGATGATCGCCGAAGTTCACGCCGAGTCCTTCACTATCTCCGATATCCGCGTCAACGGCCTCCAGCGCGTTTCCGCGGGTAGCGTCTTTGGTGCCTTGCCGTTGAACGTCGGCGAGCAGGCGGACGACCGTCGCCTGGTGGAATCCACTCGTGCGCTGTTCAAAACCGGTTTCTTTCAAGACATCCAGCTGGGCCGCGATGGCAACGTCCTGGTCATCACGGTAGTCGAACGTCCGTCGGTTGCCAGTATCGAGATCGAAGGCAACAAGGCGATCTCTACTGAAGACCTGATGAAAGGGCTCAAGCAGTCCGGTCTGGCGGAAGGTGAAATCTTCCAGCGCGCGACCCTCGAAGGCGTGCGCAACGAGCTGCAGCGTCAATATGTCGCTCAGGGTCGTTACTCGGCCAGCGTTGAAACCGAAGTCGTGCCGCAGCCACGTAACCGGGTTGGCCTGAAGGTCAAGATCAACGAAGGCACAGTCGCAGCCATCCAGCACATCAACGTGGTAGGCAACACCGTCTTCCCTGATGAAGACCTGATCGGCCTGTTCGAACTCAAGACCACCAACTGGCTGTCGTTCTTCAAGAACGACGACAAGTACGCCCGTGAAAAACTCTCCGGTGACCTGGAGCGCCTGCGTTCCTACTACCTGGACCGCGGCTATATCAACATGGATATCGCCTCGACCCAGGTGTCCATCACCCCGGACAAGAAGCATGTCTACATCACCGTCAACGTCAACGAAGGCGAGAAGTACAGCGTTCGTGACGTGAAGCTCAGCGGTGACCTGAAAGTCCCTGAAGACCAGGTCAAGGCGCTGCTGCTGGTGGAGAAGGGCCAGGTGTTCTCGCGCAAGCTGATGACCACCACTTCCGAACTCATCACTCGCCGCCTGGGCAACGAGGGTTATACCTTCGCCAACGTCAACGGCGTGCCTCAGCCTCACGATGAAGACCACACCGTGGACATCACTTTTGTGGTGGACCCGGGCAAGCGTGCCTACGTCAACCGTATCAACTTCCGTGGCAACACCAAGTCCGAGGACGAAGTGCTGCGTCGCGAGATGCGCCAGATGGAAGGCGGCTGGGCTTCGACCTACCTGATCGATCAATCCAAGACCCGTCTTGAGCGCCTGGGCTTCTTCAAGGAAGTCAACGTCGAGACTCCGGCCGTGCCGGGTGTGGATGACCAGGTAGACGTGAACTACGCAGTTGAAGAACAAGCATCCGGTTCGATCACCGCCAGCGTCGGCTTTGCCCAGAGCGCGGGCCTGATCCTCGGTGGTTCGATCACCCAGAACAACTTCCTGGGTACCGGTAACAAGGTCAGCATCGGCCTGACCCGCAGCGAATACCAGAGCCGCTACAACTTCGGCTACGTAGACCCCTACTGGACCGCCGATGGCGTGAGCCTGGGCTACAACGCCTTCTATCGCACCACTGACTACAAAGACCTCGACGTCGACGTGGCCAGCTATGCGGTGGACAGCCTGGGTGCCGGCGTCAGCGTGGGCTACCCGATCAGCGAGACTTCGCGTCTGACCTTCGGTCTGACCGCGCAGCAGGACAAGATCAAGACCGGCCTGTACACCGTCGACGAAATCTTCGACTTCGTGAACAAGCAGGGCGACAGCTACCTGAACTTCAAGGCCTCGGCCGGCTGGTCCGAGTCGACCCTGAACAAAGGCGTATTGGCTACCCGCGGTCACTCGCAAAGCCTGGTGCTGGAAACCACTACCCCGGGCAGCGACCTGTCGTTCTTCAAGCTCGACTACCGTGGCCAATTGTTCACGCCGTTGAGTGAGAACTACACCATGCGCTTCCATACCGAGCTGGGTTATGGCGACGGCTTCGGTGATACCAAGGGCTTGCCGTTCTACGAGAACTACTATGCTGGTGGCTTCAACTCGGTACGTGGCTTCAAGGACAGCACTCTGGGCCCACGCAGTACTCCTAGTCGTGGTGTTGGTGTAACCGGTAACGTCGGTACGGCTGCCGACCCGGACCAGGATCCACTGCCATTCGGCGGTAACGTATTGATCCAGGGTGGTGCCGAGTTGCTGTTCCCGTTGCCCTTCGTCAAGGATCAGCGCTCGCTGCGTACCTCCTTGTTCTGGGATGTGGGTAACGTCTTCAACTCTCGCTGTGAAAGCACGTCCAACACCATTGCGGCGTCGAACGTGAAAACGCAGTGCAACGATATCAGCCTGAGCAATCTGGCCAGTTCGGTTGGTGTCGGTGTGACTTGGGTCACCGCTCTGGGTCCATTGAGCTTCGCCCTGGCGATGCCGATCAAGAAACCGGATGACGCTGAAACCCAGGTGTTCCAATTCTCTCTCGGTCAGACTTTCTAACAGCCTGATCCAAGATAACGACAATGGATTTTGTAGGAGTGCATCGTGCGTAAGTTGACTCAATTGGTTCTCCTGGCCACCGTTCTGGTCGCGAGCCCGGCATTTGCCGAAATGAAAATCGCCGTCCTGAACTACCAGATGGCCCTGCTGGAATCTGACGCAGCCAAGAAGTACGCCGTGGATGCCGAGAAAAAGTTCGGCCCGCAGTTGACCAAGCTGAAGACTCTGGAAAGCAGCGCCAAAGGCATCCAGGACCGTCTGGTGGCCGGTGGCGACAAGATGCAGCAGGGCGAGCGTGAACGCCTGGAACTCGAGTTCAAGCAAAAGGCCCGTGACTTCCAGTTCCAGTCCAAGGAGCTGAACGAAGCCAAAGCCGTTGCCGACCGCGAAATGCTCAAGCAGCTGAAGCCGAAGCTGGACAGCGCTGTGGAAGAAGTCATCAAGAAAGGCGGTTTCGACCTGGTCTTCGAGCGTGGCGCAGTGATTGATGTCAAACCTCAGTACGACATCACTCGCCAGGTTATCGAGCGTATGAATCAGCTGAAGTAAGCCATGACCGCGACCATAAAGCTCGGCCAGTTGGCCGAGTTCCTCGGCGCCACCTTGAGTGGCGACGGGGAGAAAGAAATCACTGGGCTAGCCACCTTGCAGGAGGCTGGCCCAGCTCAGTTGAGCTTTTTGGCAAATCCCCAGTACCGCAAGTACCTGGTGGACTGCCAGGCCGGCGCGGTGCTGTTGAAGGCCGCGGATGCCGAAGCCTATGCCGGTGATGCACTGGTAGTGGCCGATCCCTACCTGGCCTATGCGCGCATTTCCCATTTGTTCGATCCCAAGCCAAAGGCACAGGCAGGTGTTCATCCTTCTGCGGTGATTGCCGCTGATGCGCAGGTAGATCCTGCGGCCAGCATTGGCCCCTTTGCCGTGATCGAGAGCGGTGCGCGGATTGCTGCAGGTGTGACCATCGGCGCTCACTGCTTTATCGGTGCCCGCTGCGAAATCGGCGAAGGTGGCTGGTTGGCACCACGGGTGACCCTGTACCACGACGTGCGTATCGGCAAGCGTGTGGTCATTCAGTCAGGTGCTGTGCTGGGTGGTGAAGGCTTTGGTTTTGCCAATGAAAAAGGCGTCTGGCAGAAAATCGCCCAGATTGGCGGCGTGACCATCGGTGACGATGTGGAAATCGGCGTCAACACGGCGATCGACCGCGGTGCCCTGGCCGATACCGTCATTGGCAATGGCGTGAAGCTGGACAACCAGATCCAGATCGCCCACAACGTCCAGGTCGGTGATCACACCGCCATGGCTGCTTGTGTAGGGATCTCCGGCAGTACCAAGATCGGCAAGCACTGTATGCTCGCCGGTGGCGTGGGCCTGGTTGGGCATATCGATATTTGCGACAACGTATTCCTCACCGGGATGACCATGGTGACCCACTCGATTACCGAGCCGGGCGCCTACTCTTCCGGTACGGCCATGCAGCCTGCTGCCGAGTGGCGCAAGAGCGCGGCACGCATCCGCCAGCTGGATGACCTTGCTCGACGCTTGCGTCAGTTGGAAAAGCGCGTTGGGGACGTGACCCCCGGCGGCAATGCTTCATCTGATGGCTGATACCATTTCCATATCAAGTGTGCACAGCCGCTAGACTGCCTCCTTGATTTGCTAGAGGAGCGTGCGTTAGTCGCGCGCTCCCACTCTTTACTACAGGCTTCCCCCCGAAATGATGGACATCAACGAGATTCGCGAATACTTGCCTCACCGTTACCCTTTCCTGTTGGTGGATCGGGTAGTGGACCTGGATGTTGAAGGCAAGTGCATTCGTGCCTACAAGAATGTCAGCATCAATGAACCGTTCTTCAATGGTCACTTCCCTGCGCACCCGATCATGCCGGGCGTGCTGATCATCGAGGCCATGGCTCAGGCTGCGGGCATTCTCGGTTTCAAGATGCTCGACGTGAAGCCCGCCGACGGCACCCTCTATTACTTCGTCGGTTCCGACAAGCTGCGCTTCCGCCAGCCGGTGCTGCCGGGCGACCAGTTGATCCTTGAAGCCAAGTTCATCAGCTGCAAGCGCCAGATCTGGAAGTTCGAATGCCAGGCTTCGGTCGACGGCAAGCCGGTGTGCTCTGCCGAGATCATCTGTGCGGAACGCAAACTATGAGTTTGATTGACCCTCGCGCAATCATCGATCCGACGGCCGTCTTGGCCGACGACGTTGAGGTTGGCCCGTGGTCGATCATCGGCGCTGGTGTGGAAATCGGCGAGGGTACAGTGATCGGGCCCCATGTGATTCTCAAGGGCCCTACCCGGATCGGTAAGCACAACCGCATCTACCAGTTTTCGTCGGTAGGTGAGGACACGCCTGATCTGAAATACAAGGGCGAGGAAACCCGCCTGGTGATCGGTGACCACAACGTGATCCGCGAAGGCGTGACCATTCACCGTGGCACTGTGCAGGATCGTTCCGAAACCACTCTGGGTGATCACAACCTGGTCATGGCCTATGCCCACATCGGCCATGACAGCGTTATCGGCAACCACTGCATCCTGGTCAACAACACCGCCTTGGCCGGCCATGTGCATGTGGATGACTGGGCGATTCTCTCCGGTTTCACCCTGGTGCATCAGTATTGCCATATCGGCGCCCACAGCTTTTCCGGCATGGGCACCGCCATCGGCAAGGACGTGCCGGCATTCGTCACCGTATTCGGCAACCCCGCCGAAGCCCGCAGCATGAACTTCGAAGGCATGCGCCGTCGCGGCTTCAGCGAAGATGCGATCCACGCGCTGCGTCGTGCCTACAAGACGGTCTATCGCCAGGGGCTGACGGTTGATCAGGCCTTGGCTGAGCTGGCCGAGCCGGCTGCACAGTTCCCTGAAGTCGCGGTATTTCGTGACTCGATCCAGTCCTCGACTCGCGGCATCACCCGTTAATCATGAGCACTCTGCGTATTGCGCTGGTGGCTGGCGAAGCCTCCGGCGACATTCTCGGCGCCGGTTTGATGCGAGCTCTCAAGGCTCAGCACCCGGCCGTCGAATTCATAGGGGTCGGTGGTCCGCTGATGGAGGCCGAAGGCCTTGTTTCCTACTTCCCCATGGAGCGCCTGGCGGTCATGGGGCTGGTAGAGGTGCTTGGGCGCCTGCGTGAGCTTCTGGCTCGACGCAAGAAGCTGATCCAGACCCTGATTGCTGAAAAGCCGGATGTGTTTATCGGTATCGATGCCCCGGATTTCACCCTGAATATCGAACTCAAGTTGCGTCAGGCCGGGATCAAGACCGTGCACTACGTCAGCCCTTCGGTCTGGGCCTGGCGGCAGAAGCGGGTGCTGAAGATCCGCGAAGGCTGCGACCTGATGCTGACCCTGTTCCCCTTCGAAGCGCGCTTCTATGAAGAGAAGGGGGTACCGGTGAAGTTCGTCGGTCACTCTCTGGCCGATGCCATTCCGCTGCAGGCCGACCGAGCCGCTGCACGCGCGGAGCTGGGGTTGCCAGAAGGGCCGTTGGTGGCCTTGATGCCCGGTAGTCGCGGTGGCGAAGTAGGGCGCCTGGGCGCCTTGTTCCTCGATGCCGCTCAGCGCCTGCGGGCCATGCGCCCCGGTGTGCGTTTCATCATGCCTTGCGCGAGCCCGGAGCGGCGGGTCCAGCTGGAGCAGTTGCTGGCCAATCGTGATCTGCCACTGACGTTGCTCGATGGCCAGTCCCACAAGGCCCTGGCTGCCTGCGATGCGGTGTTGATCGCCTCCGGTACCGCAACCCTGGAAGCCTTGCTCTACAAGCGCCCGATGGTCGTGGCTTATCGCCTGGCGCCGCTGACCTTCTGGATTCTCAAGCGCATGGTCAAGAGCCCGTACATTTCCCTGCCGAACCTGCTGGCCCAGCGCCTCCTGGTGCCTGAGCTGCTGCAGGACGATGCCACGGCCGATGCTCTGGCCCAGACCTTGTCGCCGCTGATCGAAGGTGGTGAAGAGCAGACTCGCGGCTTTGACGAGATCCACCGAACCTTGCGTCGCGACGCATCCAACCAGGCCGCGCAAGCCGTGCTTGGGCTGATCGGTAAATGACTGTGAGTAACCCGAAAATGCAAATGGGCCTGGATTTCACCCTGGTGGCGGACGCCGAGGACCTGGTGGCCGGGGTCGATGAGGTCGGCCGTGGCCCTTTGTGTGGTGCAGTGGTCACCGCGGCAGTGATTCTCGACCCGCAGCGGCCGATTCTCGGCCTCAACGACTCGAAGAAGCTCACCGAAGCCCGGCGCGAGAAGCTGTTCGACGAAATCTGCGAGAAAGCCCTGAGCTGGTGCATCGCCCGGGCTGAGGTCGAGGAAATCGACGAGCTGAATATCCTCCATGCCACCATGTTGGCCATGCAGCGCGCGGTGGAGGGGCTGAGTGTGACCCCGAAGCTGGCGATGATCGATGGCAACCGTTGCCCGAAGCTGGCGATGCCGGCTGAAGCGGTGGTCAAGGGCGATAGCAAGGTTCCGGCGATTGCCGCGGCATCGATCCTGGCCAAGGTCAGCCGTGACCGAGAAATGGCCGCTTTCGAGCTGATCTATCCGGGATATGGCATCGGTGGCCACAAGGGCTACCCGACCCCGGTGCATCTGGAAGCCCTGGCCCGCCTGGGGCCGACACCGATTCACCGGCGCTCTTTCGCTCCGGTGCGGCAAGCCTACGAAGCCCGCGAGGCGCTGGGCGAGATTCAGTCCTGAGGCTGATGTTTTAGTCGAGGCCCGGTACAATCCGGGCCTTGTTGTTTTCGCGCTTATTACAGGATCACTATGCCGGCTTCATTCGTTCACCTGCGCCTGCACACTGAATATTCCCTGGTCGACGGTCTGGTGCGGATCAAGCCGCTGGTCAAGGCGCTGGCCGGCATGGGCATGCCGGCGGTGGCGGTCACCGACCAGAACAACATGTGTTCCCTGGTCAAGTTCTATAAAACAAGCATGGGTGCGGGGATCAAGCCTATCTGCGGCGCCGACCTGTGGCTGTCGAACAAGGACCCGGATAACCCTCTGAGCCGCATCAGCCTGCTGGTGATGAACGCCGTGGGTTATCGCAACCTGACCGAGCTGATTTCCCGCGGCTTCATCGATGGCCAGCGCAACGGCCAGATCATCATCGAGCGGGAGTGGGTGGCGGAGGCCGCGGAAGGCTTGATCATGCTCTCGGCGGCCAAGGAGGGCGAGATCGGCATGGCCCTGATCGCCGGCGATCTCGAGGTTGCCGAGACCCTGGCCCGGGAGTGGATGGCCGTATTCCCCGAGCGCTTCTACCTGGAAGTGCAGCGTACCAACCGCCCCAACGACGAAGAGCAATTGCACGCTGCGGTGGCCCTGGCCGACAAGATCGGCGCGCCGCTGGTGGCTACCAACGACGTGCGTTTCATCAAGCAGGAAGACTTCGAAGCCCACGAAACCCGGGTTTGCATCGGTGAAGGCCGGGCCCTGGACGATCCGCGCCGCTCAAAGAACTACAGCGACCAGCAGTACCTGAAAAGCGCCGAGGAAATGGCCGAGCTGTTCAGTGACCTGCCCGAGGCGCTGGAAAACACTGTCGAGATCGCCAAGCGCTGCAACATCGAGGTCAAGCTGGGCAAGCACTTCTTGCCTGACTACCCGATTCCCGATGGCATGACCATCGATGAGTATTTTCGCAAGGTTTCCTTCGACGGCCTGGAAGAGCGCCTCAGCGTGCTGCTGCCCAAGGACACCACCGAGGACTACGAGGCCAAGCGTCAGGTCTATGTCGACCGGTTGAATTTCGAACTGGATATCATCATCCAGATGGGTTTCCCGGGTTACTTCCTGATCGTTATGGACTTTATCCAGTGGGCCAAGAGCAACGGCGTACCGGTTGGCCCGGGCCGGGGGTCGGGTGCCGGCTCCCTGGTGGCCTATGTGCAGAAGATCACTGACCTCGATCCGCTGGAATACGACCTGCTGTTCGAACGTTTCCTTAACCCGGAACGGGTCTCCATGCCCGACTTCGACGTCGACTTCTGCATGGACGGTCGCGACCGGGTGATCGACTACGTGGCCGAGAAATACGGCCGCAACGCGGTGAGCCAGATCATCACCTTCGGTTCCATGGCGGCCAAGGCGGTGGTGCGTGACGTGGCGCGGGTGCAGGGCAAGTCTTACGGCCTGGCCGACCGTCTGTCGAAGATGATCCCCTTCGAAGTCGGCATGACCCTGGAAAAAGCCTACGAGCAAGAGGAGATCCTGCGGGACTTCATCAAGGTCGATGAAGAGGCGGCGGAAATCTGGGAGATGGCGCGCAAGCTCGAGGGCGTGGTGCGTAACGTCGGTAAACACGCCGGTGGCGTGGTGATCGCGCCCACCAAGCTCACCGACTTCTCGCCGATCTACTGCGACGAAGAAGGCGGCGGCCTGGTGACCCAGTTCGACAAGGATGACGTCGAGGCTGCTGGCCTGGTGAAGTTCGACTTCCTCGGTCTGCGGACCCTGACCATCATCGACTGGGCACTGAAAACCATTAACCGCGACCGCGCCAAGGTCGGCGAGGAACCGCTGGATATCGCCTTTATCCCGCTGGACGACAAGCCGACCTACAGCCTGTTGCAGAAAGCTGAAACCACCGCGGTGTTCCAGCTTGAATCCCGGGGCATGAAGGAGCTGATCAAGAAGCTCAAGCCCGACTGCCTGGAAGACCTGATCGCACTGGTGGCCCTGTTCCGTCCGGGGCCGCTGCAATCGGGCATGGTGGATGACTTCATCAACCGCAAGCACGGCCGCGCCGAGCTGGCCTACCCGCACCCGGACTATCAGTACGACGGCCTGCAGCCGGTATTGGCGCCGACCTACGGCATCATCCTGTACCAGGAACAGGTGATGCAGATCGCCCAGGTCATGGCCGGCTACACCCTGGGCGGTGCGGACATGCTGCGTCGAGCCATGGGTAAGAAAAAGCCCGAGGAGATGGCCAAGCAGCGGGGCGGCTTCATTGAAGGTTGCGCCAGCAACAACATCGATGCAGACCTGGCGGGCAACATCTTCGACCTGGTGGAAAAGTTCGCCGGCTACGGCTTCAACAAATCCCACTCCGCCGCCTACGGCCTGGTGTCGTACCAGACCGCCTGGCTCAAGGCGCATTACCCGGCGCCGTTCATGGCGGCGGTACTCTCCGCGGATATGCACAACACCGACAAGGTCGTGACCTTGATCGAGGAAGTGCGGATCATGAAGTTGCGCCTTGACGCGCCGGACGTGAACACCTCCGAGTTCAAGTTCACGGTGAACGACGAAGGTCGCATCGTCTACGGCCTGGGGGCGATCAAGGGCGTCGGCGAGGGGCCGGTGGAAGCCATCACCGAAGCCCGCGAGGAAGGCCCTTTCAAGGATCTGTTCGATTTCTGCGCCAGGGTCGACCTCAAGCGCATCAACAAGCGGACCCTGGACGGCTTGATTCGAAGCGGCGCCCTGGACCGCCTGGGGCCGCACTTCTTCGATGAGCCCAAGGCCTACCAGGCCAATATCGACCAGAACCGCGCGGTGCTGCTGGCGGCCATGGAAGAAGCGATCAAGGCCGCGGAGCAGACCGCCCGTACCCACGACAGTGGCCACGCCGACCTGTTCGGCGGGGTCTTCGTCGATGAGGATGCGGATGTCTACGCCAACCATCGCAAGGCCAAGGAACTGACCCTCAAGGAACGCCTGAAAGGCGAGAAAGATACCCTGGGGCTGTACCTGACCGGGCACCCGATCGACGAATACGAAGGCGAGATCCGTCGTTTCGCCCGCCAGCGCATCATCGACCTGAAGCCGGCCCGGGATACCCAGACCGTGGCCGGCATGATCATCGCCCTGCGGGTGATGAAGAACAAAAAGGGCGACAAGATGGGCTTCATCACCCTCGACGACCGCTCGGGGCGGATCGAGGCCTCGCTGTTTGCCGATGCGTTCCATTCGGCGCAGTCGCTGCTGCAGACCGACGCCATGGTGGTGGTGGAGGGCGAGGTCAGCAACGACGACTTCTCCGGCGGCCTGCGCCTGCGGGTCAAGCGGGTGATGAGCATGGAGGATGCGCGGACCAACCTGGCGGAAAGCCTGCGCCTGAAGATCCACAGCGACGCCCTGAAGGGCGATCAGCTACGCTGGCTGGGTGATCTGTTCAAGCGCCATCGCGGCGCATGCCCGATCACCATGGAGTACACCCGGGATGACGCCAAGGCCCTGCTGCAGTTTGGCGAGAACTGGCGGATCGATCCGGCGGACAGCTTGATTCAAGCCCTGCGTGACCAGTTCGGGCGAGACAACGTCTTCCTCCAATACCGTTGACGGTGAGGTGCCATCATTGCGCCTCATCGTCACTTGAATTTTTAATCTCGACCTCAACGCGTCCGTCCCTTAAGGTAGGGCGCGAATAGACAACCGGCCGGCCCAAGCTCCCTTGGACGTCGAGCCCAGACGGACGCCTATGAACCCGAATTTTCTTGATTTCGAACAGCCGATCGCCGACCTGCAAGCCAAGATCGAAGAGTTGCGCTTGGTCGGTAATGACAATTCGCTGAATATCGGCGATGAGATTTCCCGCCTGCAGGACAAGAGCAACACCCTGACCGAGGACATCTTCGGCAAGCTCACCAGCTGGCAGATCGCACGTCTGGCGCGGCACCCGCGTCGCCCGTACACCCTGGACTACATCCAGCACATCTTCACCGAGTTCGACGAGCTGCATGGCGATCGCCACTTCTCTGACGACGCCGCCATCGTAGGCGGCGTTGCTCGCCTGGACGAGCAGCCGGTAATGATCATCGGGCACCAGAAAGGCCGTGAAGTACGCGAAAAGGTCCGCCGCAACTTCGGCATGCCGCGTCCGGAAGGCTACCGCAAGGCCTGCCGCCTGATGGAGATGGCCGAGCGCTTCAAGATGCCGATCCTGACCTTCATCGACACACCCGGCGCCTATCCGGGCATCGATGCTGAAGAGCGCAACCAGAGCGAGGCCATTGCCTGGAACCTGCGGGTCATGGCGCGCCTGAAGACCCCGATCATCGCCACCGTGATTGGTGAGGGTGGTTCCGGCGGTGCCTTGGCCATCGGTGTCTGTGACCAGTTGAACATGCTGCAGTACTCCACCTACGCGGTGATCTCGCCGGAAGGCTGTGCCTCGATCCTGTGGAAAACCTCGGAAAAGGCTGCCGATGCCGCTGAGGCCATGGGGATTACCGCCGAGCGCCTGAAAGGCCTGGGGATTGTCGACAAGGTCATCGGCGAGCCATTGGGCGGTGCCCATCGGGATCCGGCTGCCGCGGCGGCCTCGATCCGTGCCGAGCTCAGCACGCAGTTGGCCATGCTCAAGGAAATGGACAACGACACCTTGCTCGCCCGTCGCTATGACCGCCTGATGAGCTACGGTCTCTGATCGAGCACTGCCTCCCCTTGTAGGGGCACGCTCGTTCGCGACCCAGGCGCCGCCATCGATTCGATGGCGGCGTTGTTGCTTATGCGGGCAAGCAGTACGCCACCCGGCCGCTCCTACAGGTCTTGAACACGTCATGAACGCTCTCTCCGCCAAACTACTGCACAGCCTCGCGCCCTGGCGCGACTCCAGGAGTTGGCGCGTGGCTTTCTCCGGTGGCCTGGATTCCACCGTCCTGTTGCATCTGCTCGCCGATCTGGCGCAGCACCATCGTCTTCCTCCACTTTCGGCTGTGCATATCCATCATGGACTTCAGGCTGCGGCCGACGCCTGGCCGGAGCATTGTCAGGCCTTCTGTGATGCGCTGGGGGTGCCGCTGCAGGTGCTTCGCGTCCAGGTGCCAGCGGGTGCCAGCCTGGAGCGCGCCGCCCGCGAGGCACGCTATGGCGCTTTCGCACGGCTCACGGCGAGCACTGAAGTGCTGCTGACGGCGCAGCATCGTGACGACCAGGCGGAAACGCTGCTGTTCCGCCTGCTGCGCGGTGCCGGAGTCAGGGGCTTGTCGGCAATGCCGTCAGCGCGGCCGTTGGGTGACGGGCACCTGCTGCGACCCTTGCTTGATGTGTCACGTGCCGAACTGCAGTGCTACGCCGCGGAGCATCAGTTGAGCTGGGTCGAGGACCCATCCAACGCCGATCATCAGTATTCGCGCAATTACCTGCGCCACCAGGTCATGCCGGCGATCACCGCGCGCTGGCCCCAGGCGGCACTCAGCATGAGCCGCAGCGCCGCGCACTTGAATGAAGCCCAGGGCCTGCTCGATGAGCTGGCGATCATGGACCTGGATGCAGCCCGCGGTGCTAGCGTCTGGCCCTGGCTGGATCTGCCCTCACTGGCCCTGGCACCTTTGCAGTCTTTGTCGGGCGCGCGCCAACGCAATGCCTTGAGCCATTGGTTGAGCCGGTTTGGCCACCTGCCGGATACCGATCACTGGCGCGGCTGGGACAGCCTGCGAGATGCGGGTGCCGCAGGGCGACCGGTGTGGCGTTTGGCCGATGGCGAGTTGCATCGTGCGGCAGGGCGAGTCTGGTGGCTGTCCGGCATCTGGCTGCAGCCGGTCGACGGACGGTTGCAGTGGCTCGATCCGCAAAAGCCCTTGCTTCTGCCGGGCAACGGTCAGGTGTCGTTCCCTGGGCCAGTGCCGACCGGATCGCTGCATATCCGCTATCGCCAGGGGGGCGAGATCATGCACCTGGCCGGCCGCGGCCATCGGGACTTGAAGCGTTTGCTCAATGAAAGCGGGTTGCCGGGTTTCGTCCGTGGCAGATTGCCGCTGCTGTATCAGGACGACCGCTTGCTCGCGGTGGCGAACCTGCCGGCACTTGCGACAAACCCCCAGGGTGGCTGGCCATTGCAATGGCTGCCACCAACCAGCGATCAAGGTTTGAGCTGAAAGGGGCTTTCCGGTAGACTACGCTCCCTTCTTGATACAACTTCTGTGGATTCGCCTGAATTGCAGGAGTTGCCGATTACCAAGCAGTCTTTGCTGGGCGATTCCAAAAAATGTGTAGCGAGCAACCTACCGGTGTTTTTGCATCCGGTCTGTCACCACGCGGCGGTTTTTTTGAAAGGTGCACTGTGATTAATGCAGGTGATCGGGGGCTTCGGCCTTCCTTCGCTTTCCCCGGCGGCACTGACCGCTTTAACGCAGACTTCTAGGGTTTTTCATGACGCGCTACATATTCGTCACGGGCGGTGTTGTTTCTTCATTGGGGAAAGGCATTGCCTCGGCTTCATTGGCGGCCATCCTGGAGGCGCGGGGGCTTAAGGTCACCATGCTCAAGCTGGACCCGTACATCAACGTCGACCCGGGCACCATGAGCCCGTTCCAGCACGGTGAAGTGTTCGTCACCCACGACGGCGCCGAGACCGACCTGGACCTGGGCCACTACGAGCGGTTCATCCGCACGACCATGACCCAGAACAACAACTTCACCACCGGCCGCGTGTACGAGCACGTGCTGCGCAAGGAGCGCCGTGGTGATTATCTGGGTGCCACCATCCAGGTGATTCCGCACATCACCGACGAGATCAAGCGTCGCATCATCAAGGGCGCCGGCGATGCCGACGTGGCCCTGGTGGAAATTGGCGGTACCGTGGGTGACATCGAGTCGCAACCGTTCCTCGAAGCCATCCGTCAACTGCGTGTGGAAGTCGGTTCCAAGCGCGCGATGCTGATGCACCTGACGCTGGTTCCGTACATCGCCACCGCTGGCGAGACCAAGACCAAGCCGACCCAGCACTCGGTAAAAGAGCTGCGTTCGATCGGCTTGCAACCGGACGTGCTGATCTGCCGCTCCGACCATCCGGTGGATGTGTCGTCGCGCCGCAAGATCGCGCTGTTCACCAACGTTGAAGAGCGTGCGGTGATCTCCCTGGAAGACGTCGACACCATCTACAAGATCCCGGCCGTGCTGCACGCCCAGGGCCTGGACGATTTCGTCGTCGAGCGTTTCGGCCTGCAGTGCAACGGTGCTGACCTGTCCGAGTGGGAAAAAGTGGTGGACGCCAAGCTCAACCCAGAGCACGAAGTCACCATCGCCATGGTCGGCAAGTACATGGAACTGCTGGACGCCTACAAGTCGCTGATCGAAGCGATGAGTCATGCCGGCATTACCAACCGTACCAAGGTCAACCTGCGCTACATCGATTCCGAAGACATCGAGAACCAGGGCACCGCGCTGCTGGAAGGCGTCGACGCGATCCTGGTTCCAGGCGGTTTCGGCCTGCGTGGTGTGGAAGGCAAGATCACCGCGGTGCAATACGCTCGCGAGAACAAGGTGCCGTACCTGGGTATCTGCCTGGGCATGCAAGTGGCGGTCATCGAGTTCGCCCGTAATGTCATGGGCTGGAAAGACGCCAACTCCACCGAGTTCGATCGCACCAGCGGCCATCCGGTCGTCGGCCTGATCACCGAGTGGGAAGACGCCACCGGTGCCGTTGAAGTACGTACCGAAGCTTCCGACCTGGGCGGCACCATGCGTCTGGGCGCTCAGGAATGCTTGCTGGAAGCGGGCTCCAAGGTCCACGACTGCTACGCCAAGGACGTGATCATCGAGCGTCACCGTCACCGCTACGAAGTGAACAACAAGCTGCTGCCGCAACTGATCGAGGCTGGCCTGAAGATCTCCGGTCGCTCGGGTGACGGCGCGCTGGTTGAAGTGGTCGAGGCCCAGGATCATCCATGGTTCGTCGCTTGCCAGTTCCACCCCGAGTTCACCTCGACTCCCCGTGACGGCCACCCACTGTTCAGCGGTTTCGTCAAAGCAGCATTGGCTCAACACCAGAAGAAGGCGTGACCCTGATGGCGCAGAAGATCATCCGCGTAGGCAACATCGAGATCGCCAACGACAAGCCGATGGTGCTGTTCGGCGGCATGAACGTGCTGGAAAGCCGCGACATGGCGATGCAGGTCTGTGA
The DNA here is from genome assembly GCF_058799535.1 of Pseudomonas sp. GW822-FHT06D10. NCBI lineage: Bacteria > Pseudomonadati > Pseudomonadota > Gammaproteobacteria > Pseudomonadales > Pseudomonadaceae > Pseudomonas > Pseudomonas sp. GW822-FHT06D10. The sequence goes on from NZ_JBXALN010000002.1 coordinate 543,285, forward strand.
AGAATACGTGCGGGTCACCGAGAAGCTCGGTATCCCCTACGTGTTCAAGGCCAGTTTCGACAAGGCCAACCGTTCGTCGGTGACCTCCTACCGTGGCCCGGGCCTGGAAGAAGGCATGCGGATTTTCGAAGACGTGAAGCAGGCCTTTGGCGTGCCGATCATCACCGACGTCCACGAGCCGGCCCAGGCTGCCGTGGTCGCCGAAGTCTGCGACATCATCCAGCTGCCGGCCTTCCTTTCGCGGCAGACCGACCTGGTGGTGGCCATGGCCAAGACCGGCGCGGTGATCAACATCAAGAAAGCCCAGTTCCTCGCACCCCAGGAAATGAAACACATCCTGAGCAAGTGCGAAGAGGCGGGCAACGATCAGTTGATCCTCTGCGAGCGCGGTTCCAGCTTCGGCTACAACAACCTGGTCGTGGACATGCTCGGCTTCGGCATCATGAAGCAGTTCGAATACCCGGTGTTCTTTGATGTGACCCACGCCCTGCAGATGCCGGGTGGTCGCGCCGACTCCGCTGGCGGTCGCCGGGCCCAGGTCACCGACCTGGCCAAGGCCGGCATGAGCCAGTCTCTTGCCGGGCTGTTCCTCGAAGCCCATCCGGATCCGGACAACGCCAAGTGCGACGGTCCTTGCGCCCTGCGCCTGGACAAGCTCGAGCCGTTCCTGGCCCAGCTCAAGGCCCTGGACGAGCTGGTCAAGAGTTTTCCGACGGTAGAAACCGCGTAAAACCGATTTCTCCGGTAAAGTACCGCACGATTATTGCTCAGGCCCCCGGGCCTGAGCCTTATCGTCTGCAAGACTGCCCGCTTTCCCCGCCTTGCCGACGGTAAAAGATTTCCTACAGCTGCGTCGTTTTCGTCAACTTTGGAGTGTTTACAACAATGGCAAAAATCGTCGACATCAAAGGTCGTGAAGTTCTCGACTCCCGTGGCAACCCCACTGTCGAAGCGGACGTGCTTCTCGACAACGGCATCATCGGCAGTGCATGCGCGCCGTCCGGTGCTTCCACCGGCTCGCGCGAAGCGCTGGAGCTGCGTGATGGCGACAAGAGCCGTTACCTGGGCAAGGGCGTGCTCAAGGCGGTAGCCAACATCAACGGTCCGATCCGCGACCTGCTGCTGGGTAAGGACCCGATCGATCAGAAGGCCCTGGATCAGGCCATGATCAAGCTCGACGGTACCGAGAACAAGGCCACCCTGGGCGCCAACGCGATCCTCGCCGTGTCCCTGGCTGCTGCCAAGGCCGCCGCTCAGGACCAGGACCTGCCACTGTACGCCCACATCGCCAACCTCAATGGCACTCCGGGCGTCTACTCGATGCCGGTACCGATGATGAACATCATCAACGGTGGCGAGCACGCCGATAACAACGTCGACATCCAGGAGTTCATGGTGCAGCCGGTTGGCGCCAAGTCCTTCTCGGAAGGCCTGCGCATGGGCACTGAAATCTTCCATCACCTCAAAGCCGTGCTGAAGGCCCGTGGCCTGAACACCGCAGTGGGTGACGAAGGCGGTTTTGCACCGAACCTGGCTTCCAACGAAGACGCTCTGAAAGTGATCTCCGAAGCCGTGGCCAACGCCGGTTACACCCTGGGTACCGACGTGACCCTGGCCCTGGACTGCGCTGCCAGCGAATTCTATGAAGATGGCAAGTACAACCTGTCCGGCGAAGGCCAGGTGTTCACCGCCGAAGGTTTTGCCGAGTACCTCAAAGGCCTGACCCAGCGCTACCCGATCATCTCCATCGAAGACGGCCTGGACGAGTCCGACTGGGCCGGCTGGAAAATCCTTACCGACAAGATCGGCGAGAAGGTTCAACTGGTCGGCGACGACCTGTTCGTGACCAACACCAAGATCCTGAAAGAAGGCATCGACAAGAAGATCGCCAACTCGATCCTGATCAAGTTCAACCAGATCGGCACCCTGACCGAAACCCTGGAAGCCATCCAGATGGCCAAGGCTGCCGGCTACACTGCGGTGATCTCCCACCGTTCCGGTGAAACCGAAGATTCGACCATCGCCGACCTGGCCGTGGGTACCTCGGCTGGCCAGATCAAGACCGGCTCCCTGTGCCGTTCCGACCGCGTTTCCAAGTACAACCAATTGCTGCGTATCGAAGAGCAATTGAACGGCAAGGCCAAGTACAACGGTCGCGGTGAGTTTCGCGGCTAAGCAGTAGATGGTAAAAAGACACCGGATTGTGTCGGGAAAATCGCTACAGCGAGTTTTTTGCCACTAATCTGATGCCTTAAGAGCACAAGCCTGGGTCTTCCAGGCTTCGTGCTATCAGTAGGTCCGAAGTTGTTGGCATGGCTGTCTTTTTTCACTGGATACCCGATATTCGATGCGCAGTCCCAATTGGTTGTTCCTGGTCTTGCTCTTGCTGCTGGCTGGCTTGCAGTACCGCCTGTGGGTGGGGAACGGCAGCTTGGCCCAGGTTGCTGACCTGACTCAGCAGATTGCCGACCAGCACGCTGAAAACGAGCGTTTGCTGGAACGAAATCGCGTACTCGATGCGGAAGTCATGGAGCTGAAAAAAGGCATGGAGACCGTGGAAGAACGGGCTCGCCATGAGTTGGGTATGGTCAAGGAGGGTGAAACCCTCTACCAGTTGGCCCAATGAGCGACGTATTACCGGCCTTCTGGGCCGTGATTCCTGCCGCGGGCGTTGGTGCCCGCATGGCCGCGGACCGCCCCAAGCAGTACCTGCAACTGGGCGGACGCACAATTCTTGAACACAGCCTGGGCTGCTTTCTCGACCACCCCGGCCTCAAGGGGCTGGTGGTCAGCCTGGCGGTTGATGATCCTTACTGGCCGGCCCTCGCTTGCGCCCATGATTCGCGGATCCAGCGGGTCGAAGGTGGTGCTGAGCGTTCCGGCTCGGTGCTCAATGCCTTGCTCCATCTGCACGCCCAGGGCGCTGCCGATGACGACTGGGTGCTGGTTCACGATGCCGCCCGGCCCAATCTTTCCCGGGATGACCTGGACAAACTGCTGGGTGAGTTGGTGGATGACCCGGTGGGGGGGCTGCTCGCAGTTCCGGCCCGGGACACCCTGAAACGTGTGGACAAGCACGGCCGAGTGCTGGAAACCGTTGACCGCAGTTTGATCTGGCAAGCCTACACACCGCAGATGTTCCGCCTCGGGGCCCTGCATCGTGCCCTGGCCGACAGCCTGGTGGCCGATGTGGCGATTACCGATGAAGCTTCGGCGATGGAATGGGCCGGCCAGGCGCCGCGCCTGATCGAAGGCCGCTCGGATAACCTCAAGGTCACCCGTCCCGAAGACCTGGAATGGTTGCGCCAGCGCTGGTCCAACCGCCGCTGACTGCTGGCTTGCGCTGCACCTTGTAGCTGCTGGTGCAGGCTGCGAACGACTCGGAAGGAGGCGCCGCTCTTGAGGCCCTGAAGGCCCTGCGGGCCTTGTCACAGCCTGCGGCAGCAGCTACAGGTCGCGGTACTCCGGGCGCTGCGCCAGCCCTTGTTTCAGATAATCCACCAGCTTGCGCACTTTCGGTGACAGGTGCCGTTGCTGCGGGTACAGCGCCCAGACTGCGGTGTTGGGCGGTTGGTGAGCTTCCAGCAAGGAAATCAGCGTACCGTTCTGCAGGTGCTCCAGGACGTAGTAGTCCGGCAACTGGCACAGCCCTACCCCTTGCAAGGCCGCATCCAGCACCGCCTGTCCGCTGTTGCAGCGCCAATTACCCTGCACCCGTTGCGAAAATTCGCGCCCATCCAGTTCCAATTGCCAGATATCCGAGCTGCCGATCAGGCAGTTGTGCCGGCTCAACTCTGAGAGGCTGTGTGGGCGTCCATAACGTTCCAGGTAGGAGGGCGAGGCGCATAAGTACATGCGGCGTGGGGCCAGGCGAGTGGCGACCAGGCGCGAGTCCTGCAGGCGCCCAAGGCGAATCGCAAGGTCCAGCCCTTCATGCACCAGATCCAGGGGGCGGTTGCTGAGCTCTATATCCACCCGCAACTGCGGGTAAAGGCTCATGAACCGGGTAACCAGTGGCACGATAAAGCGCTCGCCGTAGGCCACTGCACAGGTCATGCGCAGCATGCCCTTGGGCTCGCTGGTCAGGTCGCCTACGGCCCGCAGGGCCTCCTCGCGACCGTCCTGCAGACGTTGGCAATGCTGGAGAAAGGTCTGCCCGGCCTCAGTCAGGGTCACCCGGCGGGTACTGCGATACAGCAGGCGAGTCTGCAAGCGTTCCTCAAGCCGTGCCACCTGACGGCTGATATGGGACGAAGAGACTCCCAGGCGCTCGGCGGCAGCGGTGAACTGGCTGCATTCGGCGACCGCGACAAATTCGTCGATACCTTCCCAACGGTTGTCATTCATTGATTGTCCCCATACAGCAATAATGTTTTGCTTTTGCCTGGATTATTCATCGCATTGCGCTGTTTTACACTCTGTGCCTCGTTTTTATTCGCTGGAGAGTCAGGATGATCAAGTCACGTGCTGCCGTAGCCTTCGAGGCCAAGAAGCCGCTGGAAATCGTCGAAGTGGATGTCGCCATGCCCAAGGCGGGCGAGGTGCTGCTACGGGTCGTCGCCTCCGGCGTCTGCCACACCGACGCCTACACGCTGTCTGGTGCCGACCCTGAAGGCATCTTCCCGGCGATCCTCGGTCATGAAGGCGGTGCGGTGGTTGAGGCGGTGGGCGAGGGCGTGACCTCGGTGGCTGTGGGTGACCATGTGATCCCGCTGTACACCCCGGAATGCGGCAAGTGCAAATTCTGCCTGTCGGGCAAGACCAACCTCTGTCAGGCCATTCGCGCCACCCAGGGCAAGGGTCTGATGCCTGATGGCACCACGCGTTTTTCCTACAAGGGTCAGCCGATTTTCCACTACATGGGTACCTCGACCTTTTCCGAGTACACCGTGCTCCCGGAAATCTCCGTGGCCAAGATTCCCAAGGAAGCGCCGCTGGAAAAGGTCTGCCTGCTGGGGTGCGGCGTGACCACCGGGATCGGAGCAGTGATCAACACCGCCAAGGTCAAGGCCGGTGATACCGTGGCCATCTTCGGCCTGGGCGGCATTGGCCTGTCGGCGGTCATCGGTGCGGTCAAGGCCAAGGCCGGGCGTATCATCGCCATCGATATCAACCCGGCCAAGTTCGAGATCGCCAAGCAACTGGGCGCCACCGACTGCGTCAATCCGAAGGATTTCGACCGTCCGATTCAGGAGGTCATTGTCGACATGACTGATGGCGGCGTGGATTTCTCCTTCGAGTGCATCGGCAATGTGCAACTGATGCGTGCGGCCCTGGAGTGCTGCCACAAGGGCTGGGGCGAATCGGTAATCATCGGCGTGGCCGGTGCCGGCCAGGAAATCTCCACCCGTCCCTTCCAATTGGTGACCGGTCGGGTATGGCGTGGCTCAGCCTTTGGTGGCGTGCGCGGGCGCAGCGAGCTGCCAAGCTACGTGGAAATGTCCCAGACCGGCGAGATCCCCCTGGATACCTTCATCACCCACACCATGGGCCTGGAAGATATCAACAAGGCGTTCGACCTGATGCACGAAGGCAAGAGCATTCGCTCCGTCATTCACTTCTAAGAGCAGCGGCAAGCGGCAAGCCACAGGCGCCAAGCGGGAGTTCCGCTTGCGGCCCATGGCTTGCGGCGTGCCGCTGGAGGTCTGCCATGAGTCTGGAAAACCTTTCCTGCCAGAAAAGCTTCGGCGGCTGGCATAAACGCTACAAGCATCATTCCCGGGTGCTGGGCTGTGACATGGTGTTCGCCGTGTATTTGCCGCCCCAGGCCGAGCAGGGCGGCAAGCTGCCGGTGCTTTACTGGTTGTCCGGCCTGACCTGTACCGACGAGAACTTCATGCACAAGGCCGGGGCTCAACGCATGGCTGCCGAGCTGGGCTTGATCATCGTCGCTCCGGATACCAGCCCGCGTGGCCCCGGCGTGCCCGGTGACCCGGACGGTGCCTGGGATTTCGGTCTGGGTGCCGGGTTCTACCTGAACGCGACGCAGGAGCCCTGGGCCCAGCATTACCGGATGCACGATTATGTGGTGAACGAGCTGCCGGAGCTGGTGGAGGCGCATTTTCCCGCTTCGCTCAAGCGTGGGATCAGCGGGCACTCCATGGGCGGTCACGGGGCATTGGTGTGCGCGCTGCGTAATCCGGGGCGCTATCAGTCGGTTTCGGCCTTCGCTCCCATCAGCAACCCGATGGATTGCCCCTGGGGGCAGAAGGCGTTTTCCCGTTACTTGGGGGAGGAGCGCTCACGCTGGCGCGAGTGGGATGCCAGCGTGCTGATCGCCGAGGCCACCGAGAAGCTGCCGTTGCTGGTGGATCAGGGGGATCGTGACGACTTCCTCGCCGGCCAGCTCAAGCCTGAGGTCCTGCAGCAAGCGGCAAAGAATGCCGGGCATGAGCTGACGTTGCGGATGCAGCCGGGGTACGACCACAGCTACTTCTTTATCGCCAGTTTCATAGACGACCACTTGCAGCACCATGCACGTGCTCTTAACGCCTAATACCTGCCAAAGCAGGTAGAATCACGCCCTGACTTTTTCGGGGCGTTTTTTTATGCGTATTGGCCACGGCTACGATGTGCACCGTTTCGCTGAGGGCGACTTCATCACGTTGGGGGGGGTGCGTATTGCCCACCATTTCGGGCTGCTCGCGCACTCCGATGGTGATGTGCTGTTACACGCACTCAGTGATGCCCTTCTGGGCGCTGCCGCGCTGGGTGATATCGGCAAGCACTTTCCGGACACCGACCCGCAGTTCAAGGGCGCCGACAGCCGTGTCCTGCTGCGTCATGTTGTCGCGCTGATTCATGCCAAGGGCTGGAAGATCGGCAACGTCGACAACACCATCGTCGCCCAGGCACCGAAAATGGCACCTCACATTGAAACCATGCGGGCCTTGATTGCCGAGGACCTGCAGGTCGAGCTGGACCAGGTGAACGTGAAGGCAACCACCACCGAAAAACTCGGCTTTGTCGGCCGCGAGGAAGGCATCGCCGTGCATTCCGTGGCCTTGTTGCAACGCCCATGAATGAACTGCAATTGTTGGGCCCGCGGGCCTATGGCGATGCCCTGGGCAGCGCCGTACTCAAGGCCACTGCCGAAGACTTCCAGGTTGATGAAGTACTCGATATCCCGCTGAGCGGGGAAGGCGAGCATCTGTGGCTGTGGGTGGAAAAACGCGGCTTGAACACCGAGGAAGCGGCGCGGCGGATCGCCAAGGCGGCGGGGGTGTCGTTGCGCACCGTCAGCTATGCCGGGCTCAAGGATCGCCAGGCGCTGACTCGCCAGTGGTTCAGTGTGCAACTGCCGGGCAAGGCCGATCCGGATCTTGGCGCAGCGGAAAATCACACTCTGAAGATCCTCGAGGCCACCCGCCACAAGCGCAAATTGCAGCGTGGGGCCCATGCCGCCAATGGCTTTACCCTGCGCCTGACAGAGCTCAAGGCGGATCAGGCAGCCCTCGATGAGCGCCTGAAGAGAATTGCCGCTCAAGGTATTCCCAACTATTTCGGCGCCCAGCGCTTCGGCCACGACGGTGGCAACCTGGTGGACGCCCGTAGCTGGGCTGCCCGCCAGGCGCTGCCGGAGCAGCGCAATGTACGTTCGCGCCTGTTGTCCACCGCCCGCAGCTACCTGTTCAACCAGGCGCTGGCAGCGCGAGTGGCGGACGGCACTTGGCAGCAGGCGCAATTGGGCGACTTGCTGGCATTTACCGACAGCCGCAGCTTTTTCATGGCCGGCCCGGATGAATGCACGGATCCGCGCCTGGCAATTCTTGACTTGCATCCCACAGGCCCGTTGTGGGGCGAAGGCGAGTCTCCGGCGGGTGGTGCGGTTCATGAACTTGAACAGCAGATGGCCGACCGCCAGGTGGCACTGTGCGAATGGCTGATAAAAGCCGGCATGAGCCATGAACGACGCATCCTGCGGCTGCCCATTGGCGGTTTGACGTGGCATTATCCCGAGCCTGATATTCTGCAACTGGAATTCGTCCTCCCGGCCGGATGTTTCGCCACCGCCTTGGTGCGTGAACTCGTCGATCTGGTGCCGGTGGGGCAGACGGACAGCTCATGCGCATTCTGATTTCTAACGATGATGGGGTAACTGCACCCGGTATCGCGGCGTTGCACGCTGCGCTGGCGGATTACGCCGAGTGCGTGGTTATCGCTCCGGATCAAGACAAAAGCGGCGCCAGCAGCTCGCTGACGCTCGACCGTCCGTTGCATCCGCATACCCTTGGCAACGGCTTTATCAGCATCAATGGCACCCCCACCGACTGTGTTCACCTGGGGCTCAACGGCCTGCTGGAGCATGACCCGGACATGGTGGTGTCGGGCATCAACCTGGGGGCCAACCTCGGTGATGACGTGCTGTACTCCGGGACGGTCGCCGCTGCATTGGAAGGGCGCTTCCTGCAACGCCCTGCGATCGCCTTTTCGCTGGTCTCGCGCCAGGTGGAGAACCTTGCGACCGCAGCCTATTTCGCGCGCAAGCTGGTGCAAGCCCAGGGCTTGCTGGATTTACCACCACGGACGGTGTTGAACGTGAATATTCCCAACCTGCCGCTTGATCATATTCGGGGCATCCAGCTGACCCGCCTGGGCCATCGCGCCCGTGCTGCGGCACCGATGAAGGTGGTCGACCCCCGCGGCAAGGCGGGGTACTGGATCGCTGCCGCCGGCGACGCCGAGGATGGCGGGCCCGGTACCGACTTTCATGCAGTGATGCAGGGCTACGTGTCTGTCACGCCGCTGCAGCTGGATCGCACCTTCAATGACGCGTTCAGGAGTCTGGATGGCTGGTTGGAGGGGCTGCGCTGATGGCTCGCGAGCAAGACGATCTGCTGCGGCGGGGAATCGGCATGACTTCCCAGCGTACCCGCGAACGCCTGATCCAGCGCCTGTATGACGAGGGGCTGTCCAACCCTCAGGTACTGGAAGTGATTCGGCGCACACCGCGGCATCTGTTTGTCGATGAGGCCCTGGCCCATCGTGCCTATGAAGACACGGCGCTGCCGATCGGCCACAACCAGACCATCTCCCAGCCTTATATGGTGGCCCGCATGAGCGAGCTGCTGCTGGCGGCCGGGCCGCTGGACAAGGTACTGGAGATCGGTACCGGCTCGGGCTACCAGACGGCGGTGTTGTCGCAGCTGGTGGAGCGGGTGTTTTCGGTGGAGCGGATCAAGGTCCTGCAAGACCGGGCCAAGGAGCGCCTGCAGGAATTGAACCTGCGCAACGTCGTGTTTCGCTGGGGCGACGGCTGGGAAGGCTGGCCGGCGCTGGCGCCCTATAACGGCATCATCGTCACTGCCGTCGCCACCGATATTCCCCAGGCCCTGCTCGATCAACTCGCGCCTGGCGGGCGCCTGGTGATTCCGGTGGGGGCAGGGGAGGTGCAGCAGTTGATGCTGATCATCCGTGAAGAACAGGGCTTTGCCCGGCACGTCCTGGGGGCGGTGCGTTTTGTGCCGTTGCTCAATGGTCCCCTGGCCTGAAGGCATTTATCAGGCTGGGGTGAATTCTGTCTGGCGGGCTGTGTCTTAGTGCCGTATCGATCGTCAATGAGTGATACGACGGTCAGAGGCAGGTTCTTGTGGCTGTCCTTGTGCTGGGCCAGCGGTAAAGCGCCTGTGTCCAGTTATACTTGCGTCACTTCACGCCTGAGTCAGGCAATCTATATCGTCAACCACCACAAAGGGAGCGGCGGGTGAGTCTCACAGTCATTGCGCAGCGTATAGGTACAACAAGCTTTCAGCGACTGATGATTGGCCTTGCCTTGAGTTCCTTGTTGGTCGGCTGCTCCAGCACCAAATCCAGCAGCGTGGGGGTGGTCGAGCGCAGTAACACTGTTGCGCCGCAGCGTCCTACGGTGACCACCGGGCAGTACGCGGTGCGTCGCGGAGACACCTTGTTTTCCATTGCCTTCCGCTATGGCTGGGACTACAAGGCGCTGGCCGCTCGCAACAACATCGCCGAGCCTTACACCATCCATCCCGGGCAGGTCATTCGCTTTGACGGCCGCACTGGCACTACGCCGGCGACGGTTGTTACCAGCACCCAGTCCAGTGCCTCTTCCTCCAGCAAGACCACGGTCATTCGTCGCCCGGCAGGCACCACGACAACGCCTGCAACTGCGACCACCACCAGCCCTGCGAGCAAGCCGGCGCCTGCTCCGGCTACCCCCGCGGGCCCCGCTCCTACGGGTTGGGGATGGCCTTCGAACGGTGTTCTAATTGGGAAATTTTCTTCAAACGGTAGTTTGAATAAAGGCATTGATATCGCCGGAGATTTGGGACAGCCTGTTTTAGCTGCGTCTGATGGGACGGTGGTTTACGCCGGGAGTGGCTTAAGGGGCTACGGCGAATTAGTCATCATCAAACACAACGAAACCTACGTCAGTGCTTACGGCCACAACCGCAAGCTATTGGTTCGGGAGGGACAGCAGGTCAAAGTCGGACAGACAATTGCCGAGATGGGATCAACTGGTACAGACCGGGTGAAACTGCACTTTGAGATTCGCCGACAAGGTAAACCTGTAGATCCGCTGCAATTCCTGCCACGTCGTTGATCCGTTACCAGCCTGTTCCGCTCACGTAGAGGGAACAGGCTCCAGCGTTGCCAGGGATAAAGGCGCCGCTTGAGCCTGAGGTCGAACTCACCAAAGGACTATAACAATGGCTCTCAGTAAAGAAGTGCCGGAGTTTGACATCGACGATGAGGTTCTCCTTATGGAGAGCAGCATCGATATGGATTCGATGTCGAATAATGAGGGGGAAACTCCACCTTCCGTTCGCACCAAATCCAAAAGCTCCGCTTCATTAAAGCAACACAAATACATTGATTACACGCGTGCACTCGATGCGACGCAGCTGTACCTCAATGAAATCGGTTTTTCTCCATTGCTCTCCCCCGAAGAGGAAGTGCACTTTGCGCGGTTGTCGCAAAGTGGTGATCCGGCCGGGCGCAAGCGCATGATTGAAAGCAACTTGCGGCTGGTGGTGAAAATCGCCCGGCGCTATGTCAATCGTGGCCTGTCGCTGCTGGACCTGATCGAAGAGGGCAACCTCGGGCTGATCCGAGCGGTGGAGAAGTTCGATCCGGAACGCGGCTTCCGCTTCTCGACCTATGCCACCTGGTGGATTCGTCAGACCATCGAGCGGGCTATCATGAATCAGACCCGGACCATCCGGTTGCCGATCCATGTGGTCAAAGAACTCAACGTCTACTTGCGCGCCGCCCGTGAGTTGACGCAAAAACTCGATCATGAACCCTCCCCCGAAGAAATCGCCAATCTGCTGGAGAAGCCGGTGGCCGAAGTCAAACGCATGCTCGGCCTGAACGAGCGGGTTTCTTCGGTTGATGTCTCCTTGGGCCCGGATTCGGACAAGACCCTGCTGGATACCCTGACCGACGACCGTCCGACAGATCCTTGTGAGTTGTTGCAGGACGACGATTTGTCACAAAGTATCGATCAGTGGCTTTCCGAATTGACCGAGAAGCAGCGTGAAGTGGTGGTTCGACGCTTCGGTCTGCGAGGACACGAGAGCAGCACCCTTGAGGATGTGGGCCTGGAGATCGGCCTGACCCGTGAACGGGTTCGGCAGATCCAGGTTGAAGGGCTCAAGCGCCTTCGGGAGATTCTCGAGAAGAATGGATTGTCCAGTGAGTCGCTGTTTCAGTAGCTACTGGATCGATTCACAAGAGCCCCGATCGACTCGGGGCTTTTTATTGCATGCAGGTTGTGATTTTGAATGGGCCATTGCCAGAGAAGTTGGCTTAACTCTCAACCGTCATGTAAGCCAAAGATTACTTTTTCGTACGCATTCGGTTCTCGGCTACTTCTGCGTTGTCTAGTTTTCCGTAGGCTGTTTTTTATATTGTTGATTTATATAATATTTTTTATGAATGGCTATGAGTTTCGACAAAGTTTCACACGAATAGTGCGATTGCTCTTGCCGGGGAACTCTCTAATATCAACCCTGTGTCGACGGATAGACACAGCCATCAAGGACGATGGTCAGGACATCGCAGGAAGCGATTCATCAGGACGATGAAAAGGAACACAGGGACTAGGGAAAAATGTGGGCGGGTCATACCGCCCCTTTTTTCGTCTATCGAAAAGTCCCGCCGGCATTTCCTTGCCCCAGAAACGCAAAAAGGCCCGCAAGGGGCCTTTTGGGAACGCAACTGCAATCAGCGTTCGAGATCCTTGATCTTGCCTTTGACGCCATCCCACTCTTCGGCATCTGGCAACGATTCTTTCTTTTCAGTGATGTTCGGCCAGATCTCTGCCAGCTCGACGTTCAACTGAATGAATTCTTGCATCTCTTCCGGGACTTCATCCTCGGAGAAAATCGCTACAGCGGGGCATTCAGGCTCACACAGTGCGCAATCAATGCACTCATCCGGGTGAATCACCAGGAAGTTCGGGCCTTCGTAAAAGCAGTCCACCGGACAGACTTCTACGCAGTCGGTGTACTTGCACTTGATGCAGTTGTCGGTGACGACGAAGGTCATTTCTAATTCTCTCCTCAGGCGGCGGCAGCGGAGCCCCTACATGACGGGGTCGCCAGGTTTGGGAGCGATAGTCTGCGCAACCAGGCTAATAGTCCGCAGCATCCCAAACCGCGCGAGATTCTAACAGCTTGAAGGCGTTCGCGTTAGATGCGTGTCTTCAATGTATAGAGCATTTCCAGCGCTCGGCGTGGCGTCATGTCATCCAGATCCAGCTTGGCTAGGTCGTCGAGCACCGGGTGCGGCAGGCTGGCGAACATGTCGCTTTGTTGCGGAACCGAGGGTTTGCCCGGTGCCTGAGGCGCCACTTCATGGGGCAAGCTGGTGGTTTCCAGGCGGCTCAAGTGCTCCCGGGCGCGGGTGATGACCGCGCTGGGAACCCCGGCCAGCTGGGCTACCGCCAGCCCATAGCTCTGGCTGGCTGGGCCTGGAAGTACATGGTGCAGGAACACAATGCGCTCATTGTGCTCGGTGGCATTGAGGTGCACGTTGGCCACCAGCGGCTCGCTTTCCGGCAGTACCGTCAGTTCGAAATAGTGGGTGGCGAACAGGGTATAGGCGCGCAGGTGGGCGAGACGTTCTGCCGCAGCCCAGGCCAGGGAAAGTCCGTCAAAGGTGCTGGTACCGCGTCCCACTTCGTCCATCAGCACCAGGCTGCGTTCCGTTGCGTTGTGCAGGATGTTCGCGGTTTCGCTCATTTCCACCATGAAGGTCGAACGGCCGCCGGCCAGGTCGTCGCTGGAGCCGATACGGGTGAAGATCCGGTCCACCAGGGACAGCTCGCAGCTCGCCGCCGGGACGAAGCTGCCGATATGGGCCAGCAGCACGATCAGGGCCGTCTGGCGCATATAGGTGGATTTACCGCCCATGTTCGGACCGGTGATCACCAGCATCCGCGTGTTGTCGTCCAGGCTCAGGTCGTTGGCCACGAACGGCGTGGTCAACACTTGCTCCACCACCGGGTGACGACCCTGGGTGATGCGCATGCAAGGCTCGCTGACAAAACGTGGGCAGTTGAGGTCCAGGTTCAAGGCGCGCTCGGCCAGGTTGCTCAACACGTCCAGCTCAGCCAGGGCACCAGCGGTATCCTGCAACGGCGGCAAATGGCTGATCAGGGTTTCCAGCAGCGCGTCGTAGAGCATCTTCTCCCGGGCCAGGGCACGGCTCTTGGCCGATAGCGCCTTGTCTTCGAACTCCTTGAGTTCCGGAGTGATGAAGCGCTCGGCGCCTTTCAATGTCTGGCGGCGAATGTAGTCCGCCGGGGCCTGTTCGGCCTGCTTGCTTGGCAGCTCGATGAAATAGCCATGGATACGGTTGTAGCCGACCTTGAGGTTGGCCAAGCCGGTACGGGCTTTCTCGCGGGCTTCCAGATCAATCAGGAACTGTCCGGCGTTCTCGCTCAGCGACTGCAGCTCGTCGAGCTCGGCGTCGTAGCCGGTCTTGAGTACACCGCCGTCACGGATCACCGCCGGCGGATTGTCGATGATGGCCTTGGCCAGCAGAGCGGCCAGTTCCGGGTAGGTGCTGGTGGTGGCGGCCAGCTGATTGAGGTGAGTGGCCTCCAGCTCGGTCATGGCTTCTTGCAGTTCCGGCAGTGCGGCCAGGGCATCACGTAGACGGGCCAAGTCCCGCGGACGGGCATTGCGCAGGCCGATCCTCGCCAGAATACGCTCGATATCGCCGATTTCCTTCAACTGCGGTTGCAACCGTTCGAAACGGTAGCCGTCCAGCAGGCAAGTAATAGAGGACTGGCGCGCTTCCAGGACCTTGAGGTCGCGCAGCGGGCGGTTCAGCCAGCGGGTCAGCAAACGGCTGCCCATGGCGGTCTGGCAGCGATCGACCACCGATTGCAGGGTGTTGTCGCGCCCGCCCGCCAGGTTGGTGTCCAGTTCCAGGTTGCGACGGCTGGCGCCGTCCAGCACCACGGTGTCATCCAGGCGCTCATGACGCAGGCTGCGCAGGTGGGGCAGAGCGGTACGCTGGGTTTCCTTGGCATAGCTGAGCAGGCAACCGGCGGCGCCGATGGCCAGGGTCAGGGTTTCGCAGCCAAAGCCCTTGAGGTCCTGGGTAGAGAACTGCTGGCAGAGGCTCTTGTGCGCCGAGTCCCGCTCGAAATCCCAGGGGGCACGGCGTCGCACACCGCGGCGTTTTTCCGCCGGCAAGCCTTGTGGCCAGTCATCGGGGATCAGCAGCTCCACTGGGTTGATCCGCTCCAGCTCGGCCAGCAGATTCTCCCAGCCCTTGATTTCCAGGACGCTGAAGTTGCCGCTGGTGATGTCCAGCACCGCCAGGCCGAACAGACGCTCGTCACCCAGCACGGCGGCGATCAGGTTGTCGCGGCGCTCATCCAGCAGAGCCTCGTCACTCACGGTGCCTGGCGTGATGATACGCACCACCTGGCGTTCCACCGGGCCCTTGCTGGTCGCCGGGTCCCCCACCTGTTCGCAGATCACCACCGACTCGCCGAGCTTTACCAGCTTGGCCAGGTAGCCCTCGGCGGCGTGGTAAGGAATACCGCACATGGGAATCGCCTGGCCGGCCGACTGCCCGCGCGCCGTCAGGGTGATGTCCAGCAGCTTGGCGGCCTTCTTCGCGTCTTCATAGAAGATCTCGTAGAAGTCGCCCATGCGGTAGAACATCAACTGATCAGGGTGCTGGTTCTTCAGGCGCCAGTACTGCTGCATCATCGGCGTGTGGGAGGACAGATCGGAGGTATTTTTACTCATTGGTATTCAGGCGGATTCGTTGAATGGGTGAAGCAAAGGAGCGCTGGGCTCGGCTTTTTGCAGATGGCGGCAAGGTTACCATGGGTGCCCCGGCCTCGCAGGCACCAAGGCGTTCCTGTGGTTGTCCGGTAAATGCATTACATATATGCAAATCAGCATTTGTCATTGCGCAAAAGATCAAGCAATATGCGTTCTATGCAAATACGCAACGTTTCTACCGTCTTAAGAGAGCTGCTGGATCGTGATGGAATCTCCCCCACGGAGCTTCACCGTCGCACCGGTGTGCCTCAATCCACCCTCTCGCGGATTCTCAGCGGGAAGATCGTCGATCCTTCGGATAAGCACATCTCGCGGATCGCCGAATACTTCCAGGTGAGCACCGACCAGTTGCGTGGGCGCGTTGATATCGCGCCTACCCGGGCTGCTGCGCCCCGTGACGAGATTCATTCGGAACTCAAGGACATAAGCCTGTGGGACGACGATACCCCTGTCGATGACGACGAGGTGTCGGTTCCCTTTCTGCGCGAGGTTGAATTGGCTGCTGGATCAGGAAGATTCGTCATCGAGGAAAGCGAACGCGCCAGCCTGCGCTTCGGCAA
Organism: Pseudomonas sp. GW822-FHT06D10; assembly: GCF_058799535.1. Lineage (NCBI taxonomy): Bacteria > Pseudomonadati > Pseudomonadota > Gammaproteobacteria > Pseudomonadales > Pseudomonadaceae > Pseudomonas > Pseudomonas sp. GW822-FHT06D10. The sequence goes on from NZ_JBXALN010000002.1 coordinate 559,120, forward strand.
GCGCAGCCTGCGGCACAACGGCGTGCAGTTCGACCAGGCCAAGTGCGTCACGGTGCGTGGCAACAGCATGTTGCCGGTGCTGCGGGACGGCGCCACGGTGGGCGTCAATGCCGGTAAATGCGCAATTGGCGACATCGTTGATGGCGACCTCTACGCGATCAACCACAACGGCCAATTGCGGGTGAAGCAGCTGTATCGCCTACCTACAGGGATCCGCCTGCGCAGCTTCAACCGCGATGAACATCCGGATGAGGACTACAGCTTCCAGGAGATCCAGGAAGAGCAGATCAGCATCCTCGGTCACGTCTTCTGGTGGGGCATGTACGCCCGCTAAGCCAGCCCTCTTGCACAAAGCCCGCCCTTGAGCGGGCTTTTTTTTGCCCGCGAATAATCCCCAGCCCTTTGTTTATGCGCCTCCCATGCATTTCAGCAAATCTTGCGCATAAATAAATGCATTTGCGCATTGACCGCATATGCATAAGTGCATAATATGAGCCTCAAGCCGCGCAACAGCGGCTGCAAAGACGCTCTTTAGTGGCAAAGCAAAGGCAGCGATGAACCGGCCTCGACGGTTCAGAGGGTTGGCAACTGGCCCGGGTGTGCAGCGTAAAGCACCAGAAGCAGTTATCCGGCGGACAGGGTCGCGGTCGGAGGAACAATTTGAATGGGTCCGTACCGCACCAGCAGTGCCGAAAGACCAAGGTTTGCATTACTGAAAAGCCCGGGCGACCGGGCTTTTTGGAATGCCTGCCTAATGTGGGCCACCAACAGACAGGGACCCTTTGAAACATCGTTATCAGCCTTCTATCAACCGGCCATTTCGCTGGCCTCAATCCGCACGGGAGACGTGAATGACAAACGAGCAACAAGCGTTGCTGGACATGCCGATCTGGCTGGTCATCGTCCTGGCCCTGGTCGGTGGCGTTTCCGGCGAAATGTGGCGCGCCGACAAGGAGGGCGCCCGTGGCTGGTCGCTGCTGCGGCGCCTGGCACTGCGCTCCGGAGCCTGCGTGGTCTGCGGGGTCTCGGCGATCATGCTGCTGTATGCCGCCGGCGTGTCGATCTGGACCGCCTGCGCCTTCGGTTGCCTGACCGCCATGGCCGGCGCCGACGTCGCCATCGGCCTTTATGAGCGCTGGGCGGCCAAGCGAATCGGGGTATGCGAACCGCCTTCCCGGGATTCCCATTCGGACCAGCCTTGACTCACCGGGCGGCTACCGCCCTCAACACGGTCGTGCGCCCCGGCTTTCGCCGCCGGGGCCGTCTCGGCCTGATTCTGGAAGCAGACAATGAGCGTACTGACGCAGCTACCCGAGGCCATCACGTACACGATCAAGACGGCCATGCCGCATCTGCATAGGGTCGAGGCATTTCCCGAGACCGTTGATGGCTCCGCCGAGACAGCGATCTACTTTGCAATCACCGGCATGGACCCGGGAGCTGATCCGGGCGACGGCCGTAGTTGCCTGCGGGCGACCTTCGAGGCCCGAGTGCGGGTTGACCCGAGCCTTGCGCAAGCCTCCTTGCAGGCGGTCGTTCTGGCAGCGCAGCTCATGGACCTGCTGCGTTGCCAGTACTGGAATCTTGATTCTGTCGATAGTGTGAAGGCGGTGTGGGCCAAACCAGCCGGCACGGCCGTGGATTCGGCGCCGAAAACCGAGTGGACCGTGCAATGGCAGCAGTCCATCTACCTGGGCCAGGAACAATGGCCCTGGCCCGATCAACCCCCGGGAACACTGGTATTGGGTTTCAGCCCCGACACCGGCCCCGGTCACGAGGGGCACTATCAGGCGCCGGAGCAGATGTCGTGAGTTACGTTACCGCAACTCACGACCGAATGCTTTCTGGCCTGATCCTGCCTTGCGCTGTGGTCGGCGTGGACCTTGCCGCGGGCAGACTGCGGGTATCCGATGGCGCGGGCTGGACCAGCGCCTGGGTTCGCTGGCACAGCCAGGCCGCCGGCAAGGCCCGGCACTGGCGGGCGCCGAGCCTGGGGGAGCAGGGCGTACTGATCAGCCCCAGTGGCGAGCCGGCGCAGGGCACCTTCGTTCCCGGCCTGTATGGCGATGCCGGTGCCCAGCCGGATAACCGCGAGCACGTCGAGGTCTGGCGTTTCGATGATGGCGGCTCGCTGGTCTACGACTGGCAGGCCAAGAGCTACAGCATCTCCCTGCCCAGCGGCACGGTGACGATTCAGGTCGGCACCAGTTCGGTCGTGGTGACGGACAGCAGCATTACCGGCAACACCGACAGCATCACCCTGACGGGGGCAATCACCTTGAATGGCGAGGTGCAAATCAACGGTGCGAGCTTGAAGCACAACGGGGTGAATGTCGGCTCGACCCACATCCACCCAGGCGTGATGCCCGGCCCTGGAGCAACCACTCCACCGCAGTGACGTCTTGGCGATCAACGCCGGCTACCCAACCTACAACCCCCGATAAACCCGATCAATCTGCCGAATGCGGATTTTTTGTACCCGGAGAAAAGCATGACAATCCCGAAAAAAAAGCCCGGCCCCACGTCCACCATTGGCGCTGCGGTCTTTCGCGACACCCTCTACACCTCGCGCATTCTGATCCTGGCGGACGGCCGCGCGCTGTCGGTGGCCCTGGGCGAGGTATCGGTACCGGTCAGCGACACCCTCGCCCGAGACTACCTGGAGCAGCACCCGGACTTTCAGTTGCAGGAGTAACACGATGATCGGAATGGATCGCCGTACCGGCTTGCCGCTGTCCGGCATCGAGCATTTGCGGCAGTCCATCGAGGACATCCTGACCACGCCCTTGGGCAGCCGGCGGATGCTTCCTGAATACGGCAGCAACCTGCGCCGTTATGTCGACTTGCCGGTGACCGGTGGCTGGAAAAGTGCGGTTCAGGCAGAAGTCGCCCGGGCGCTGTTGCGCTGGGAGCCCCGCTTGAAGCTGGAGCGGGTAAAGGTTGTAGCGGTGGTGGAGGGCCAGGTCAGTTTCCAACTGACGGGCCGCTACCTGGGTAATGACGCGGTTTTGGAGGTGACGGCATGAGCATGCTGGATTTATCGGCACTGCCGGCGCCGCAGGTGCTGGAAACCCTGGATTTTGAAGCGCTGTATCAGGGCAAGCTGGCGACCTTTCGCCGCTATATGGGCGACAACTGGACGGCGAATCTGGAAAGCGATCCGGTCACCAAGCAACTGGAGCTGTCGGCCTATGGCGATATGCTGTTGCGGGCCCGGGTCAACGATGCGGCCAAGGCGCTGCTGCTGGCCCATGCCCAAGGCACGGACCTGGATCAGTTGGCCGCCAACGTCAACCTGCAGCGCCTGGTGATCCAGGCCGGTGACCTGCAAGCGGTACCGCCTGTGGCGCAGGTCAAGGAAGCCGACGACGCACTGCGCGAGCGTGTCCAACTGGCCTATGAAGGCCTGACCACCGCCGGGCCACGCAACAGCTACATCCTGCATGCCCGCAATGCCTCGGCCCGGGTGGCGGACGCCGAGGCCGAAAGCCCGTCACCGGCCTGCGTCACGGTTACGGTGCTGAGCCTGGAAGGTGACGGCGCAGCGGCGCCGGAACTGCTGGCGACGGTCGCCGCGGCCCTCAATGACGAGGACGTGCGACCACTGGGGGATCGGGTCACGGTGAACAGCGCCCAGATACTGCCGTATCGCATCGACGCGGTGCTGCACATGAAAGGGCCAGGTCCGGAAAGCGATGCCGCCCTGGCAGAGGCCGAGCGCAAGCTGGCCGCCTGGGTCAACCTACGCCGGCGCCTGGGCATCGAAGTGGCGCGTTCAGCCGTCGATGCCCAGCTGCATGTGGCCGGCGTGGCCCGGGTTGAACTGCGGGGTTGGCAGGACATAGTCCCGAGCAAGGCACAGGCCGCGTATTGCACCGGCTACAGCGTGACCTTGGGGAGCTGATATGACCAGCCTGCTGCCAAGCAACAGCACACTCTTGGAACGCGCCCTGGAGGCGACCAACAGCAGCGACACCGCCACCATGTTGCGCACCCTGTACAACCCCTCGACCTGCCCGGTGCACCTGCTGCCACAGCTGGCCTGGGCCTGGTCGGTGGATCGCTGGGACCCGCGCTGGAGCGAGACGGTCAAGCGCAATGCCATTCGCGCCTCGTTCTTCATCCATGCCCGCAAGGGCACCATCGGCGCTTTGCGCCGTGTGGTGGAACCGCTGGGCTACCTGATTGAAGTGGTCGAGTGGTGGCAGATGGCTCCCCAAGGCGAGCCAGCCACCTTTGCCCTGAAAGTCGGGGTGCTGGATACCGGCATCACCGAACAGATGTACCAGGAACTGACCCGGCTGATCGATGACGCCAGGCCGGTGAGCCGGCACATGACGGGCCTTGCCATCAGCCTGGAAACCTCCGGTGTCATCAGTTACGGCGCTTATGTGGACCAGGGTGAAGTACTCGACGTTTACCCCCCGACCCCTCGCGATATTGAAGTGATCGGCCGTTACGGCCAGGTCATGTGCATTGATGAAACAGACACCCTGGATGTGTACTCATGATCGATTCCAACAGTCAGTTCTTCGCCATCCTCACTGCGGTGGGCGAGGCGAAACAGGCCAACGCCACTGCCCTGGGCACGCCCTGGACCTTCAAGGAAATGGCGATCGGCGATGCCAACGGCACCGACCCCATCCCGAACAGAACCCAGACCAAGCTGATCAACGAATGGCGACGTGCCCCGGTCAATCAGGTGCGTACTGATCCGGCCAACCCCAACATCATCATCACCGAACAGGTGATTCCGCCTGATGTCGGCGGGCGCTGGATCCGTGAAATCGGCCTGCTCGACGCCGACGGCGACCTGGTGGCGGTGGCCAACTGCGCACCGAGCTTCAAGCCCCTGCTGGCCCAGGGTACCGGCAAGACCCAGGTCATCCGCATGAACTTCATCGTCGCCAACACTGCGCAGATCGTGTTGAAGATCGACCCGGCAGTGGTGCTGGCCACCCGCGAGTATGTCGACAATGCGGTGATCGAGGCCCTGGCCAAGCTGGACTTCAAGCACTCGGCGCTGGTGGCCACCACCGCCAATATTGCCCTGAGCGGGATTCAGACCATCGACGGCGTACTGCTCCCGGCTGATGCCCGGGTGCTGGTGAAAAACCAGACCCAGGCCAAGGACAACGGGCTGTATGTCGTGTCGTCGACGGGCGTCTGGACCCGTGCCCAGGATGCGGATACCAGCCTGGAGGTCACTCCCGGACTGTTCGTCAGCATCGAGAAGGGCACGGTCAACGGCGACAGCGTCTGGCAGTTGGTCACCGACGGGCCGATTGTTCTCGGCACCACGCCGCTGACCTTCGAGATGGCGACGGGGCGAACCGGTATCAGCGCGGGCTCCTATGCCAATGTCACGGTCGACAAGTACGGCCGCGTGATCGCAGGTACGAACCCGACCACTCTGGCCGGGCATGGCATCACCGACACTTACACCAAGGCTGAGATCGAGTCGATTGTGGCGCAAGCGTCGTCGTTGCCGGTTGGCTCGATAGTGGCATTTCCCAAGTCGAGCGTGCCGCCGGGGTTCCTTGAGATCGATGGCAGTGTGCAGAGCGTTGCGACCTATCCCGACCTGGCGGTGTACCTGGGGACGGCCTTCAACAAGGGCAATGAGGGTGCCGGTAACTTCCGCCTGCCTGAGTCTCGGGGCGAGTTCCTGCGTGGATGGGACCATGGGCGAGGCATGGACCCAGGTCGGGGGTGTGGCACTGCGCAAGAAGATACCCTGCAAAATATCATTGCGGGGTTGAACGCTAACCCTTCAGCGGCATATCAGTTTTTGGGTGAAGGGGTAACGGCGTCCGGTGCATTTGCGTTGACTGAGCGCATCAGCAATTCGTTTGCTGACGGTGCTGTTTCAGATAGACAAGGGAGTTCATTGACTTTCGATGCCAGCCGAGTTGCCCGCACGTCAAACGAAACCCGCCCGCACAACCTTGCGGTCATGTGGTGCATCAAGGCCTGGAATGCGCCGAACAATCAGGGAAATATTGATATCGCCGCACTGGCTCCGCTGGCGAGTCAGGCCACTGAAACCAACCAAGGCACATTGAAAGTCGCAAGCGATGCCCAGATGTTGGACGGTAGCAACGACAAGGTAGTGGTCACTCCGAAGACGCTTCGTAAGGGCTTTGCGATAAACCTGGCTCAAAATGGTTATATCGCTTTTCCATCTTGGCTCGGTGGCTTGATCATCCAATGGGCCACCGGGGTCGGTGTTGCAACTGAAGGGGCCCAGACTATTGCATATCCCATGGCCTTTCCGAATGAAGTTTTCTTCCGTGTTGTATCGACTCACGCTGCCTCGGCTTCTGCCTACGCGAACAGCGCTTATCAAACAATCGGTATTCCTGGGCTGACCTCCAGCGAGGTCTACCTGCAGGCATATGCAAACTCCGATTCGACACTGATCTACCCGAAGCTGGTTGCGATCGGGCGATGAGAGGCAGAGGTACTCAATGAAACGTTTTTACAGCCCAAGTACGCAGACAACTTATCTATATGGATTTCATGCATCGATACCCGAGGATGCGGTAGAGATGTCCGAAGCTCTTTATCAGTCGGTAATCGGTAATCCAGCCATTGGAAAGGTTCGTGCTCACGATGAGCATGGGGTGCCCTACCTGGTCGATGCTCCTTTACTGGTTACTGATCTTTCTATGCGAGAGCGGGCATGGCGTGATACTGAGCTTTCATCCGTCAAGTGGTTGCGCGAACGGCAACGTGATCAACTTGAGATCGAAGCCCCGACGAGCATTGATGGGAAGCAGTTCAAGGAACTGCTGGTTTACATGCAGTCCTTGCGCGACTGGCCCCAATCCCCGGACTTCCCACAAACCGAAAATCGCCCAGTAGCCCCATCCTGGATCGCCGAACAAACCCAATAAACGCCCCGCACCGTCGGGGCGTTTTCTTTCCCGCTTCCCACTAATCAATCATCCCTACGAGCCCCCTTCACCCGGGGCTTTTTCATGTCTGGAGTTTATCCATGAGTGGTTTTTTCCACGGCGTTACTGTCACCAACGTCGACACCGGCGCACGCACCATCTCGCTGCCCACGTCTTCGATCATCGGCCTGGTGGATACCTTCACCGAAGGCCCGGGCATCACCGCTAAGGCCAACGACCTGCTGCTGATCACCAACGAGCGTGAGGCTATCGCAGCCTGGGGCCCGGATGCGGCCATCACCAAGGCCTGCCAGGCCATCTACCAGCGGGCCAAGGCGGTGATCGTCGCTTGCGGCGTGGCCAAGGTGGCGGATGCGGCCGAGCAGACCTCGGCGATCATCGGCGGGGTGCTGGCCGACGGCAAGCGTACCGGCCTGCAAGCCTTGCTGGATGGCAAGAGCCGTTTCAACGCCCAGCCGCGGTTGCTGGTGACCCCCAAGCACAGCTCGACTCAGGCGGTTGGTACTGCGCTGGTGGCCCTGGCCGACAAGCTGCGTGGCCTGGCGATCATTGATGGCCCCAACAGCACCGACGAAGCGGCCATGGCGTATGTCAAGCACTTCGGCGCCAAGCGCGCCTACATGGTCGACCCGGGCATTCAGTACTGGGACAACGGCGCCAGCGCCACCGTCGATGCGCCGGCTTCGGCCTGGGTCGCGGGCCTGTTTGCCTGGACCGACAACGAGTACGGCTTCTGGGCCTCGCCGTCGAACAAGGAGTTTGTCGGCATCACCGGTACCTCGCGTGCCATCGAATTCCTGGACGGCGATGAAACCTGCCGCGCCAACCTGCTGAACAACGCCAACATCACCACCATCATTCGTGATGAAGGTTTCCGCCTGTGGGGCAACCGCACGCTCTCCAGCGATCCGAAGTGGGCCTTCGTTACCCGGGTACGGACCATGGACATCGTCATGGACGCGATCCTCTACGGCCACAAATGGGCAGTGGACCGCTCGATCACCGCGACCTACGTCAAGGACGTCACCGAGGGCCTGCAGGCGTTCATGCGTGATCTGAAGAACCAGGGCGCGATCATCAATTTCGAGGTCTATGCCGACACCGAACTCAACACTGCCAGCCAGCTGGAGCAGGGCAAGGTGTACTGGAACATCCGCTTCACCGACGTGCCACCGGCCGAAAACCCCAACTTCCGCGTCGAGGTCACCAACCAGTGGCTGACCGAAGTCCTCGAACACACCGCTTAAGGAGCAGCAGCAATGGCAATGATTCCCGAAACCCTGGCGAACATGAACCTGTTTGTCGATGGCATCAGCTTTCAAGGTGACGTGCCGAGCCTGACCCTGCCCAAGTTGACCCTCAAGACCGAGGAGCATCGGGTCGGCGGCATGGATGTGCCGGTGGAGCTGGACATGGGCATGGAGAAGCAGGAAGCCGGCTTCACCACCACCGGTGTGCGCCGCGAGTCGCTGAAGATGTTCGGCCTGGCCGATGGCAGTGGTTTCAACGGCGTGTTCCGTGGCGCCTTCAAGAGCCTCAAGGGCAAGGTCACGCCGGTGATCGTGACCCTGCGCGGCTTGCTCAAGGAAGTCGACATGGGCGATTGGAAATCCGGCGACAAGGCCGAGGTCAAGCACAACGTGGCCCTGACCTACTACAAGCTGGAAGTCGATGGTCGCTTGATCTACGAGATCGATGCCCTGGGCATGAAGCGCGTGATCAACGGCGTCGACCAGCTTGCCGCGCAACGTTCGGCCCTGGGCCTGTAAGGAAAAAACATGTCTCAAGCAATCGACAAGACCCCGTCCTGGATGACCCTGAGCAGCGACAGCGTGGTGCTGGCGCTGAGCAAACCGGTGGAGATGAATGGCGTGGTCTGCGACAAGGTCACCTTGCGCGCCCCCACCGTGCGCGATGTGCGTGCGGCCAATTCCGGGGCTGCCGGTGATGATGAACAGCGCGAACTGATGCTGTTTGCCAGCCTGGCGCAAATCAGTGCCAAGGATCTGGAGGGCATGGCGCTCAAGGACTATCAGCGCCTGCAGGCCGGCTATTTTCGCCTGGTGCACGACGACGAGCTTTGACCCTGCGGTGATGAAGATGGCGGCGAAGCGGCTCGCCAGCGAGCTGCATTTCGCCGCCGAGGAAATCATGACCATGAGATTTTCCGACATGGTCTGGTGGCTCACGGATTGAGCCCGTCACCCAAAGAGCAGGAGAAGCAGATGGCGAACAAGCTGGAATCAGGGCTGCTGGTGGTGGGTACTGCCCTCAGTTCGACGTGGGACGCCGCCTTCAAGACGGTGGAAGGCCGGATCAAGCAACTGGAGCAGCAGGGCAGCAAGGCCCGGGTGCTGGAAAAGACCATTGGCCAGACCCTGCGCCTGCAGGATGAATGGAAAAAGGCCCATGACACCGGTGCTGCTTCTGCCGTTGGGCTGTTGCGCCGGTTGGAACAGAGCCGTGATGGCCTGCGCCAGCAAGGTGTGCAGGTACATAAACTGCGTCAGGAATATCAGGCGCTGGGCAAGGTGGCCCGGGGCTCCGCTCTGCAGGCCCGGGGGCACGAGCAGTTCGACCAGGGCAAGGCCGACTTCAAGGCGGCGTATGGCTTGGCCAAGGACGGGGTCGGCAAGCTGGCCATTCCGGTCAAGATCAATGCCGACTATCAGGCGCTGATCCGTGACATCGCGATCAAGGCCGGTGTGGCCAATCAACCTCAGGAAGCACAGCTGAGCCGCAGCGTCGTTCAGACTTCACGGAATACGGGAATGGCCCGCAACGAGGTGGCGGCTCTGGTGGGGCAGATGATTGCCAAGGGCATGTCGCTGGACAAGGCGCAAGGTTACGCGGGGCTTGCGGCCAGGTTCGCGGTGGGGCAGGGCGCGGGTATCGAAGACACGGCGAACCTGATGCGGGCCCTTGAGCTGAAGGCCGGGATCAGCGACCCCAAGGTCATGGAGCAGGCCCTGGAGGCCATCGCCTTGCAGGGGCAGGCGGGCAATTTCGAGGCCGCCGACATGGCGCGCTTGCTCCCGGCGCTGCTCGAGAGCGCGAGCGGGGAGGGGCTCACCGGCATGGATGCGGTGAGCCAGCTGGGCTCGATGCTGCAAGTGCAGATGAACACCGCGGGCGGTGCTGATCAGGCCGCCGGTCAACTGCAGAACTGGATCGAGAAAATCGGTTCCAGTGAGGCGGTCAAGGCTTACGAAGATGCCGGCATTGATTATCAGGCGTCGCTGAACACCGGTATCCAGAAGGGTATGTCGAGCCTGGAGGCGAGCTTTGCCCTGGCCATGCGCTATGTCAGGGCCATCGACCCGGCCAAGGCCGCGAAGATGGCCGAGGCCCAGGCGCAGATCAGCAAGGAAACCGATCCGGCGAAGGCCAAGTCCATGCTCGAGGCTCTGGAAGAGTCCCTGCGTACCGGTGACCTGTTCACCGATATGCAGATCAAGGCGGCCTTGCTGGCTCAGACCCAGGGCCGGCAGCAGTACGAGCAACTGAAGAAGGACTCGTTGAGTGCTTCGGGGGTTATCGACAAGAACCTGGCCGAGCGTCGGCAAGCCTCCGCCCAGCTGTGGAAGGAAACCGCGCAGGCGGTCGACGGTGGCATGCTTGCCGTGGGGAAGGCCCTGCAACCAGCCACGGATCTGGTGGCCCAAAGCATCACGCTGGTGGTCGGCAAGCTGACCGAACTGGCGGAGAAGGCACCCTCATTGGTACTGGGGGTGACTGCCCTGGGCGCCGCTTATGTCGCGGTGAAAAAGCTGATGGCTGTCTACACCATTGGCAAGGGCCTGCTGAATGTCGCTCGAGGTTCACTGCAGGTTGGCCGCAAAATGGCGAAACGCTCCTCTGGTGGCACTGCGAGCGGTATCGACTGTTGTGCGCCCATGCTCGATTGCGGCCCGGACAAAAAACGCCGCAAGGGCCGTGGCGGGCGCAAGACGCCCAGGCGCGAGCCTCGTTCGAGGGGCACGGGCAGCAAAGGTTTCAAGAGCCCTTTGACGCCCAGCGGCCTGGAGAGAGTGGCCAGAGGGGCTGCCACCTCTGGTGCCGTAATGAAAGGCGCCGGTTCCCTGGCCAAGGGAGTCGCGCCCTTGCTCAAGGGCGGTGCGATCCTTTCGGTGCTCGGTGCAGGCTTCCAGGTGGCGGACACTTACCTGAATGCCCAGACCCAGGATGAAAAAGCCGAAGGCTACGGCGAGGCGGCGGGCAATCTTGCTGGCGCCGCCGCGGGTGCAGCAGCAGGGGCGGCCATTGGCTCCGTGGTGCCGGTGATCGGCACGGTGATTGGCGGGCTGGTGGGCGGCGCCCTGGGTGCCTGGGGCGGTTCGGCCGCCGGTGGCGCCTTGGGTAAAAAGCTGTTCGGCTCCGACGAGTCGCTCAAGCACTTGCCCGCAGCCGGTCCGCTGATGATGCGCAACGCCGGACAGAACATCCCGCCGGTCATGGGCGATATCGCCAAATCCTTCCAGAAAGGCCAGACGCCCCCGCTGATGGGGCAGGCGGCGCGCTCGATGCTCAGCCCATCGTCGTCTGCTGCGGCGCCGGCCACGATCACCGCGCCGGAGTCGCTCAAACCCCAGGTACCTCCAGTCATCGAGCAGCAGTTCAGCTTCGCGCCCTACTTGTCGATCTCGGTCCAGGGTGATGTGCGCGACCCCGCGCAACTGGCCCGGGAACTGGAACCCCACCTGCGCTGGCAGTTCGACGAGTTCAGCCGCCAGGCTGCCGCTCGCCAGCTGTTCGACGCCGCACACGTTTAAGGAGATCGCATGGCTTACATGGAGCAGCTGCAATCGGGGCTGGGTTCCCTGGTGGCGGCAGCGGAAGCGGGGCGGCGCAGTGCTGATGAAATGCTCGGGCCCATGAACGGTGCCATCAGCGACATCAGCGGCGCCGCCCTGGAGCTTGAAAGCCTGCCCGTTGTCGGGCCGGCGCTGGGCGCCAAACTGCAACGCACGATGCGCAGTATCGGTGCGGCGCAGTCGGTGGTGGGGGAAGTCGCGGCCAAGTACAGCCAGGCAGTGACCGTGGCCGGGCAGATGCAGCAGCGTCTTGGCGCCCTGCAGGAACAGGTGGCCAAGGCCGGCGCGGCAATCAATCGGATCGGCGGGCAGATCAGTCCTTCCCTGGGCAACATCTTCCCGACCGCCGCATTTGCCGAACAGACCACTCCGGCGGCCGAGGCGGTGAAGCCCTTCGCGCACCTGTTGATCCTGCAACCGCTCGGGGCGGGCGCCCAGCCTTACTACTTCAACGTCGATACCGCAGCCTTCGAGGCGCTGCGCCGGCAGAGCGGATTCCGCTGGGCCGGTCAGGAGCGCTTGAGCCGCAGTGTCGCCCAGCAGGCGGTGGGCCAGGGTGAAGAGCGGATCTCTCTCAAAGGCACGGTGTTTCCCGGGTTCAAGGGCGGCCTGGGGCAGTTGCAGACCTTGCGCAGCATCGGGCGGCGCTTGCAGCCGCTAAGCCTGACCACCGGCTACGGCGAAGTGCTGGGCACCTGGTGCCTGACCAGCATCGAGGAAGATCAGAGCCACCTGCTGGCCGGCGGTATCCCGCGCAAACAAGGTTTTTCATTGGAGTTCGTAAGCTATGGCGACGACTTGCAGAACGTCTGACGGGGATCTGCTCGATACCTTGTGTTACCAGTATTACGGCCACCTCAACGGCTGTGTCGAAGCGGTGCTGGACGCCAACCAGGGGTTGGCCGACGAGGTACAGCCGTTTCGCGCCGGGCTGCTGATCCGGTTGCCGGAGCTGCCGGCCCGGGCCGAGGCCATGGTCCAGCTATGGGATTGAGCCCCAACCCCTTTACCCAACCCCGTCGAGCACGGGGTTGGCTTTTTCTGGAGTACGGCACATGACCCCAGCGTTTCGCATCGTCGCCGATGGCCGGGACATCACCGCGCAGATCAACGACCGCTTGCTGAGCCTGCGCACCACGGACAAGCCCGGCCTGGAGTCGGATGAATTCGAGCTGCGCATCGATGACCGCGACGGCGCCGTGGCGCTGCCCCGGCGCGGCGCGAGCATTGAAGTGTTCCTCGGTTACGCCGGCCAGGAGCTGACTCGCCTGGGGCGCTACACCGTGGACGAAGTGGTGGTGAACGGGCCGCCCGATACGCTCGAGATCCGTGGCAAGGCCAGCGACATGCGCGGCAGTGGCAAGACCACCCGCAGCGGCAGTTGGGAGAACGTTGCGCTGCAGCTCATCGTCCGTGACCTGGCGGCGCGCAATGGATGGCAGCCGGTCTGCCCGCTCGTCATCAAGGTGCCGCGCATCGATCAGCTCAACGAGTCGGATTTCAACTTCATCACCCGCCTGGCCCGGCAATACGACTGTACCGCCAAGGTGGCCGAAGGCAAGCTGCTGGTGTTGCCCCGCCAGGCCGGGCAGAGCGCCAGCGGCAAGGCCCTGGGGGTTGTCACCCTCGGGCGTGGCGATGTCAGCCGCTACCAGTTCCGCCTGAGTGACGGCAGCACCCACAAGGCAGTGCAGACCCGGCACCAGGATCCCAGGAGCGGAAAGCTGCGGGTCATCGACCTGGGTAACGATGGTTCGCCGGATGATTCGCCCGCCGTGCACACCGACCGCCACCTCTACCCGAACCAGTCTGCCGCCGAGCAGGCCGCCAAGGCGCGCCTGGCGGCCTTCAACCGCAGCACCGCCAGCCTGCGCCTGGACCTTGCGGGGCGCACCGATCTGTTCGCCGAGCGAATGATCAATGCCCAGGGCTTCAAGGCCGGGCTCGACGGTGACTATCTGGTGGACTCGGTCGAACAGTTGTTCACCCAGGCCGGATGGACGACCACGGTCCAGTGCAACGGCGGCAAGCAAGGCAAGGCCAAGGGCAAGCCGCCCCAGGCCCGCAACCCCCTCAGGGTCGAGCAGCTTTGAGCCTTGATCCCATTCCCACTGACGGGGCAACCCGCCCACAGGAGTATTCATGAAACCAGGCATCACCCTGGCGATCCGGCATTTTCTCCGGACCTTGATCGCCGGTTGCAGCTTGCTGCTGGCCGCTGCCGCCCATGCGGCACCCTTTGTCCTGGCCTATACCGACGGCCAGGTCGAAGCGTCCTACAGCAATCTGCAGGCGTTCCACCGCAACCTGTCCGCCGTCGGCCTGGGCAGCACCTACGGCCTGACCGTCACCGGCAAGCTGCATCAGGACGGCATGAACGAAACCACGCAGAACATCATCCGCTTTGCCAAGAGCCAATCCCTGCCGCTGTACCCGACTGTTTCCGACTACAACGAAGGCATCGGCGCCTTCGACCCGGCTATTTCCCATTCCATCCTCAACGACCGGGCCTTGAGCGCCGGCACCGTCAAACAGTTGGTCAAGCTGGCCAAAGAGGGCGGATTCGCCGGCATCAACCTGGACTTCGAGAAGGTCGAACCCAGGAATCGCGCCGCGTTTTGCGCCTTCGTCAAAACCCTGGGCAACGCCCTGCATGCCGGCAACAAGAAGCTGATCATCAGCATCCCGCCCAAGCTCAGCGACACCGAGCCTGAGTACCTGCAGGGCTACGACTACAAGGCTCTGGGCGCGGCGGTGGACTACTTCCAGGTGATGACCTACGACCAGGTCGGGCCGGGCTGGAGCAGCGGCGGCTTTCACAATGAAGCCTGGCCCGGCCCCGAATCGGGCTTCGACTGGCAGCAGGCGCTGCTCAGTTACGCCGTTTCCCGAGTCCCGGCGAGCAAGGTCCTGGCAGGGCTGCCCGCATACGGCCAGGACTACAGCATCGGCAACCGGGTGCACTGGTCGGCCTATCAAGAAATCATTGCCGAGCACCGGGCAGCCACTCACCGGGATGCCGCTTCTGCGACGCCTTATGCCACCTGGGGCCCGGTCAAGAGCTTCGCCGATGGCGTGGAATGGACCCCGGAACGAGCGCAACCCGTGCTCTGGTACGACGATGCCGCCAGCATCAAGACCAAGACCGCCCTGGTGACCAGATTGGGCCTGGGCGGCACCAGCGTCTGGGCCATGGGCTATGAAAATGCCGAGTTCTGGGCCGCGCTGCAGTCAGGGCTCAAGGCCAGCAATGAGCTCTTGCCGACCGGGCGGGAGTGACTGGCCAGAGGGGCTCCGGAGCTGGCTGCCACAGGTTCTGCAGCACGCCTGGGGCCATGATTCCAGAGCGCTTTTGCGAAACCCGTCTCGACGGGTTTTTTCATGCCCGGCAGAAACAAGCCTCACCGCAGCCTCATCCCGTTCCAGGAGCCTTGTCATGAAACTTTCGGCTGTTCTCGATCAGCTACAAGCGCAGTGCCCGAGCTTTACCGGGCGCATCATTGTCGGCACCCATGCCGATTCTGCCTCAGGCGTTGGTGCGCCAATGCCAGTCGCCTATCTGGCGCCCAGCAACGATCTGGCCAGTGCCAGCGCCGGGCAGAACGTCATTCGCCAGACCATTCGCGACCGCTTCGAGGTGGTCCTGGCGCTTGGCGCCGCCGAGCCTGCAAAAGCGCTGAATCCGCTGCACGACCTACGCGCCGAACTCTGGCGCGCCCTGGTCGGTTTCAAACCCGGCGCCGAGTACAACCCGATCCAATACGACGGCGGTGAACTGGTGTCGTTCGACACCACCCGCCTGCTCTACCGCCTGCGCTTCTTCGCCGAGTTCCAGCTGGGGCGCAATCTGCCCGGCCAGCCGGCGGAAACCTGGCATGAGCGTGAACTCGACGGCTTGCCGTCCTTGACCGGGGTCACGGTGCGGATCGATGCCATCGATCCGGCGGACCCCAATCTGCAACGCCCAGGGCCCGATGGGCGCCTGGAGCTAACTTTTTCAGGAGAGCTGAAGCAATGAGCAAACGCATCACCGTGCTACCGGTCGCCGGCCGCGCCGTACCGGACCCGGAAGCGGGCGATCTGCTGCCCGCTTCCGGCCGTGAAGTGTCGGACAGCGCCTGGTGGCGCCGGCGTCTGGCCGATGGCGATATCACTAGCAAAGCCGTGAAAGCGGCGAAATCTCAAGGAGCCAAATAATGGCGATCGGTTTCAGCAATATCCCGGCGGACATCCGTGTGCCGCTGTTCTACGCCGAGATGGACAATTCGGCGGCCAATAGCGCGTCCTCGGCCATGCGTCGTCTGATCGTCGCCCAGGTCAACGACAACCAGGCTGGCGACGATCTCGGCAAACTGGTGCTGGTGTCCAGCGTGGCCCTGGCCAGGAGCATCGGCGGCCAGGGCTCGATGCTCGCTTCGATGTACGAAACCTGGCGCAAGACCGACCCGGTGGGCGAGATCTGGTGCCTGCCGCTGCACAGCACCGAGGGCAGCGTGGCCAAGGCCGAGCTGAAGATCAGCGGTAGCGCCGGCGCCGCCGGCCTGCTCAATCTGTACGTCGGTGGGGTGCGGGTGCAAGCCTCCATCGTCAGCGGCGCCAGTGCCGCACAAGCGGCCAGCGCCCTGGCCTTGAAGGTCAACGCTGCAGTAGATCTGCCGGTGACCGCCACCGCGGCCGAGGGCACTGTGACCCTGAACGCCAAGTGGACCGGCGACAGCGGCAACGACATCAGCCTGCAACTCAATCGCCTGGGCAAGAGCAATGGCGAAGAAACCCCGGCGGGCCTGACCCTGGTGCTGGGCAAGATGGCCGGCGGCACCGGTGTGCCGGATCAGGTCGCGGCGCTGGCCGCCCTGGGCGACGAGCCGTTCGAGTTCATCTGCATGCCCTGGACCGATACCGCCAGCTTGAATGCCTGGCAAGCGGTGATGGACGACAACACCGGCCGCTGGTCCTGGGCCAAGCAGCTGTTCGGCCATGTCTACAGCGCCAAGCGCGGCACCGTCGGCACCCTGGTGGCGGCCGGCCAGGCACGCAACGACCAGCACATCACCATCCAGGCCCTGGAAACCGGCGTGCCCCAGCCGGTGTGGGTCCAGGCCGCCGCCCTGGCGGCGCGGACTTCGGTGTTCATCTCCGCCGATGCCAGCCGTCCGACCCAGAGCGGCAGCCTGCCGGGCGTAGACCCGGCACCGGCCAGCGAGCGCTTCACCCTCACCGAGCGCCAGTCGCTGCTGAGCTACGGCATCGCCACCGCCTACTACGAAGGCGGCTACATGCGCATTCAGCGGGCGATCACCACCTACCAGAAGAACGCCTACGGCCAGGCCGACAACTCCTACCTGGACAGCGAAACCATGCACCAGTCGGCGTTCATCGTGCGCCGCCTGCAAAGCGTGATCACCAGCAAATACGGGCGCCACAAGCTGGCTGCCGACGGCACTCGTTTCGGCGCCGGCCAGCCGATCGTTACCCCGAGCACCATTCGCGGTGAGCTGATTGCCCAGTACGCCAAGCTGGAGCTGGAGGGCCATGTGGAGAACGCCGAGCTGTTCGCCGAGCACCTGATCGTCGAACGCGATGTGCAGGACCCGAGCCGGGTCAACGTGCTGTTTCCGCCGGACTACATCAACGGCCTGCGGGTATTCGCGCTGCTCAACCAATTCCGCCTGCAGTACGACGCGGCGGCCTGAGCCGGACCTGCATCGCTGCGCTTTTTCAGCCCGCCTTGAGCGGGCTTATTTTTTGGGAGAAACAACATGGGTCAACTGATAGCGGGCACCTGCTACGTCAAAGTGGACGGCGCTCAACTGACCATCAGCGGCGGCTGCGAAGCACCACTGATGGCCGTCAAGCGGGAAACCGTGGTTCCGGGCTTCTACAAGGAAACCGACCTCACGCCGTCGTTCAAAGTCACCGCGCTGCACACCCCGGACTTTCCGCTCAAGCAACTGATCGAAGGCGTCGACATGACCGTCACCTGCGAGTTCGCCAACGGCAAGGTCTACGTACTGGCCGGTGCCTACCTGGTGGACGAGCCTATTGCCAAGGGCGACGACGCCAGCATCGAGCTGAACTTCGAAGGGCAGAAGGGGACCTGGCAATGAGCAACACGGTGAAGCTGCAGGTGCCCATCGAGGCCCACGGCGAGCCCCTGGCCGAACTCAGCCTGCGCCGCCCGACGGTGCAGGAAGTGCGAGCGATCAAGGCGCTGCCGTACAAGATCGACAAGAGCGAAGAGGTCAGCCTCGACATGGACGTCGCGGCCAAATACATCGCGGTCTGCGCCGGCATTCCACCGTCCTCGGTGAACCAGCTCGACCTGGTGGACCTCAACGCCCTGAGCTGGGCGGTGGCGAGTTTTTTCATGAGTGCGGCATCGCAGCCATCGCCGACCTGATCGCTGTCGCCTATGACCTGGCCTGGTTCTGGAAGGTTGACCCCGAACAGATGATGGCCAGGCCACTGGATGTGCTCCGCGAATCCCTGGAGCACGCGCAACGGATCAATGCGATGCAGCAGGTGCAGTGATGGCGTATCGAAAAAGAAACAAGACCAAGGGCCGGCGGCCCAAGCAGACAAGACAGGCCAAACCGGCAGCACCTGTGCAGCAGGTCAAAGCCGAAACTGAGGTGGTCAAGCCTGCTGTGGCCGAGAGCGCAAGCAAGGCCGTCGACCCGGAGCTCACCGGCATT
This sequence comes from Pseudomonas sp. GW822-FHT06D10, assembly GCF_058799535.1. Taxonomy (NCBI): domain Bacteria; kingdom Pseudomonadati; phylum Pseudomonadota; class Gammaproteobacteria; order Pseudomonadales; family Pseudomonadaceae; genus Pseudomonas; species Pseudomonas sp. GW822-FHT06D10. The sequence continues at coordinate 577,549 of NZ_JBXALN010000002.1, forward strand.
CGCCAAGTGGTGGGCAAGTTCAGGAAAAGCCTGGAAGAAAGTGGCCTAGGAAATCTCGATCTTTCAGGATTGTTTTCTGGGCAGGGCCTATTGACCCCCTTTGTTGCGGGCATGCAGTCGGCGATCAAGGCGCAGAACATCCAGGCTGTAACGGCCGCCGCAGTCAGGGGGGAGGTAAGTCCGGAGAACGAGCTGGGCAATACCGCGCTAAACCTCAAGCACTTTGATGAGGCAGTGGAAAGAATCACCCTCAATGTGGGGGTTGCACTGTTGCCGGCCATCAACAGCATTGTCACGGGGCTTCAGCCCGTACTGACATCGGTCGGTCAATTTGTCGCTGATAACCCCGGGTTGGTGGAAGGGCTCGCGGCCGCCGCAATCGCTTTTACAGTGGCAGCTTCGGCGGCCACGGTCTTTGCTGCACTGTCCTCGCCTATAGGTTTGGCGATGCTGGCGATTGCTGCGGTAGCCGGTGTGGTGGTGGCCAATTGGAAGCCGGTTTCGCGGTTTTTCATCCAGCTGTGGGGGAAGATTTCACCCACGATCATGTCCATGGTCGGTCTTTTCAAGGAGGTGTTCGCCTGGACGCCCATTGGGCAATTGATTGCCAACTGGGGGCCGGTTAGCGCTTATCTGAGCGCCCTCTGGCAAGACTTTAGCGCCGGTACCGGGCGGGTGTACCAGGCGTTGAATCTGCTCTTCAACATGAGCGGGTTTGGGTTGCTGATCAGAAACCTGGAGCCCATCAGAGAGGCTGTCCAGGTGATTTTTCGCAGCCTGCGAGAGGTTTTCGAGTGGAGCCCGCTTGGCTTGATAAGCAGTAACTGGCAACCCGTGGTAGGCCTGTTTGCAGCGATCTGGGATCTGATCTGGGCGTTGTCGATCACGGCAAAGAACAACGTTGCCAGTCTGTTCAGTTGGTCACCCGGTGAGGGGATGAGAAAGGACCTCGACGGTTTGATCCAGTGGTTCTCTTCGTTTCGTGAGCGGCTGGAAAAGGTCCTGGAGCCAATCCGCGAAAAGCTCCGAGCGACCTTTGGCAATTTGCTTGTCAGTGTCACCGGGAGCATCAATTCGCTGACCGAGAGTGTGGTGGAGCACAACAACTCGGCAAACCGGGGTGAGGACTCGCTGACCGATACACCTTCTCCGCTGCTGACCCCGGGCAATTTGCCGCAAAGCTCCAGTTCGCTGCTGCAACAGGCTGCGGCCAACAATCGCACTCGGCTTGAAGGCGGGCTGCTGCTGCGCTTTGAGAACGCACCTCCCGGCCTGCGCGCCGAACAGGCCACGACCAATCAACCAGGCTTGAACGTGGCTTCGACCCTGGGCTATCGCTCACTTTCCCTAGGAGGTTCCCATGGCGGATAACTGGCGTGATCGTTTGTTGCCCGCATCCTTTCGCGGCGTGCCCTTCTGGGTCGACCAGGCGAAAACCCCGGTGGGGCAAAAAGGCCAGTTGCATGAGTACCCGCAGCGCGACCAGCCGTTTTTCGAGGGCCTTGGCCAGCAGGCGAAAGTCCATGACCTGACGGCCTTCATCGTCGGCGCCGATTGCCTGGAGCAGCGCGACAGGCTGCTCAAGGCCCTGGAGGAGGGCAGCGGCGAGCTGGTGCATCCGTGGCTTGGACGGATGCAGGTCAAGGTCGGCGAGTGCGAGATGACCCAGAGCCGCCAGGACGGCGGCCTGGTGACCTTCAGCCTGAAGTTCTACCCGGACCAGCCGCTGCGCTTTCCTTCGGCGGTGGTCAACACCCAGCAGCAGGTGCTGGTGGCCAGCGATACCTTGCTGGGCTCGGCGGTGCTGCGGTTCGAGTTCGCCACCAACCTGATCAAGCAGGCGCGGATCGGCGTGGATTCGCTGCGCAAGGGATTGACCGAGGTGTACGCGGTCATCGAACACGAGTTCAAGCCGCTGATCGAGTTCTATGGCGACCTCAACACCCTGGTCAAGGCGGTCAAGGAAATACCCAAGGAGCTGAGCACGGAGTTCAAGGGGTTGCTGGAGGATGTACGCGGGCTCAAGGATTTTGCCCGCACCGGCTATCGGCAGATGCTCTCCGATATTTCCCAGCAGGTGGAGGCGGCCAGGCGCATCGATGCGCCCAAGCTGACCACCGGCAAGGACACCACCGCGGCGGCCGAGGCGGTAGCGAACCTGGTCCAGGATGCGTTGCTGGTGCAGATCGCCCGGTTGGTGTCGGCCTTGCCGGTGGCCACCCCGGTGGTCAAGCTCCAGAGCACGCCGCCCCTGGCGCAGCAGGCCAGCCAGCCGGTGCAGCGCCTGGAGGTGCCGGTGGCCGACGATGTACTGGCCCTGCGTGACCAGCTCAACGAAGTGATCTGGCAAGCCGCGCTCAAGGCCGACCCGATGCATTACCAGGCGCTCAACACCCTGCGCCAGCAACTGCAGGGCCACCTCAATGCAGTGGCTTCGTCCGGGGTACGGCTGGTCAGTCTCAGCCCCAAAAGCAGCATGCCGGCGCTGGTCCTGGCTTATGAGCGGTTTGCCGATGCGACGCGGGTCGGTGAAGTGGTACAGCGCAACCGGGTGGCCCATCCGGGCTTCCTGCCGCCGGCCGATCTGCAGATTGCGCGGGAGTGACCCATGGACGAATTGGCAAATATCGTCACCCTGACGGTGGACGGGCTCGACTACAGCGGCTGGAAAAGCGTGGAGATCACGGCGGACCTGGAGCGCCAGTTTCGCACCTTCAGCCTCAACATCACCTGGCAATGGCCGGGGCAGGACAGGCAGGTGCGGATCCGCCCGGGCGCCCGCTGCCAGGTGCGCATCGGCTGCGACCTGGTGCTCACCGGGCATGTCTACAAGGCGCCGGTCAGTTATGACGGCAGGCAGATCAACCTGAGCATCCAGGGCAGCTCCCTGACCCAGGATCTGGTGGATTGCGCGGCCATCAACCGGCCGAGCCAGTGGCGCCAGCAGGATGTGCTGAGCATCGTCCGCGCCCTGGCCGGCTCTTACGGGGTGGGGGTGCGCAGCGAGATTGCACCCACCAGCAAGTTGCACACCCACAGCATTGTGCCGGGGGAGACGGTGTTTGCCTCCATCGACCGCTTGTTGACCTTGTACCGGGTGTTCTCCAGCGATGACGCCGACGGCGACCTGCTGCTGGCGGCACCGGGCAGCGGCGGGCGCGCCAGCGATGCCCTGGAGCTGGGCAAGAACATTCTTTCGGCCAATGCAGCGATGGATTTTTCCGCGGTGTTTTCCGAGTACCGGGTGATCGGCCAGCACAAGGGCAGCGACCAGAGCAGCGGTGTCGCGGTCTGCGAGGTGTCCGGCCAGGCCAGCGATGCCCGGGCTTCGCGCAAACGGGTGACGGTGATCAACGAGGCGGCGCAACTGAGTGCGGAACTGGCTCAGCAGCGGGCTGACTGGGAGTGCGGCACCCGCACCGGCAAGGCGCTGACCACCACCTATCAGGTGCAGGGCTGGCGCCAGAGCAATGGTGATTTGTGGCGACACAACACGTTGGTGCGGGTCATCGACCCGGTGTTGGGTTTCGACCAGGACATGCTGATCTCCAAGGTCACCTGGTCGCTGTCCGACCAGGGCTCCATCACCACCTTGCAGGTGGCGCCGCCGCAGACCTTCGATGCCAACCCGACACCCGCAAAAAACTGAAACCTGCGCCCAACCGCAGGAGCCGGCTGGCCGGCGAAGGCACCCGGCACGAAACCGCGCAATCCCTGTTCGCCGGCAAGCCGGCTCTTCTCCCCCCAAGGAACCCAGCATGAGCCTACTGACACGCCTGTTGGCGCGGGGCACCGTGGTGCTCGCCCATTCGGCCAACAAATTGCAATCGCTGCAAATGCGCCTCACCGCCGGCGAGGTCAACGACGACATGGAGCATTTCGAGCCTTACGGTTTTACCAGCAACCCCCTGGCCGGCGCCGAGGGCATCGCCACCTTCCTCGGCGGCGATCGCTCCCATGGAGTGGTGCTGGTGGTGGCCGACCGGCGCTATCGCCTCAAGGCCCTGGCCGCCGGCGAAGTGGCGATCTACACCGACGAGGGCGACAAGATTCACTTCAAGCGCGGGCGGGTCATCGACATCGACACCGCCACCTTGAATATCCGCGCCAGCAGCGGCGTCATCATCGACAGCCCGACCCTGAGCATGAGCGGCAAGATCGTCTCCCAGGGCGATCAGGTCGCCGCCGGCATCAGCCAGATCAACCACGTCCACAGCGGCGTGCAACCCGGCCCGGGGCAGACCGGCGCGCCGGTGGGAGGTTAAGCATGTTCGCCACTTATGACCTGAAGAACGCCCTGACCCGGGCTGTGGAAATCAGCCTGTTCACCTGGCGCCGCGCCGCCGATGACGACGCCCTGGATGACGATCAGCGCTACGGCTGGTGGGGCGACAGTTTTCCCAGCGTGGCCGACGACCGTATCGGCTCGCGGCTGTGGCTGTTGCGCCGGGTCAAGCTGAGCCGGCAGACCCAGCTCGATGCCGAGTTCTATGCCCGCGAGGCCCTGCAGTGGCTGATCGACGATGGCCACTGCAACGCCGTGGAGATCATGACCGAGCGCCTCGATGCCCAGCGCCTGAACCTGCGCACGGTGCTGATCCTGGCCGACGGCGAGCGCCTGGACATCAACCCCATTCACAGTTGGCAGGTGACCTATGCCGTTTGAAACGCCTTCGCTGCCGGTGCTGATTCAGCGCACCCAAAGCGACCTGGCCAGCGATTCGCTGCGCCAGTCCGATGCCCAAGTGCTGGCCCACACCCTGAGCGGTGCCGCCTTTGGCCTGTATGGCTACCTGGATTGGATCGCCGAGCAGATCCTTCCGGACAAGGCCGATGAGTCGACCCTGGAGCGCATCGCCGCGCTGCGCCTGAACCAGCCGCGCAAGACCGCCCAGGCGGCCAGTGGCAGCGTCAGTTTCAACGCGGCAGCTGGTGCCGTGCTGGATCTCGGCACCCTGTTGCAAAGCAGCGACGGTCGCAGCTACACAGTGACCGCCGCGCGCACCACCAGCGCAGGCCTCAACAGCACCACGATCCAGGCCGTCGACGGCGGTACCCTGGGCAATGCCGATGCCGGCCTGGAGCTGACCGCGGTGCAGCCGGTGCAGGGCATCAGCAACTCGTTCACCGTCCTGGCCCCGGGCCTGAGCGGTGGCGTGGCCCGGGAAAGCCTCGAATCCCTGCGCTCGCGGGTGATCCGTTCCTATCGGATCATTCCCCATGGCGGCTCGGCGGACGACTACGAAACCTGGGCCATGGAGTGCCCGGGCATCACCCGTGCCTGGTGCCGACGCAACTACCTGGGGCCAGGCACGGTGGGCCTGTTCGTCATGCGTGACGACGACCTGCAGCCGATTCCCAATGCCGAGCAGCTGGCGCGGGTTCTGGCCTATATCGAGCCCTTGCGCCCGGTAACCGCCGAAGTGCATGTGCTGGCGCCAGTGATACAGCCGGTGATCTACCAGGTGCGCCTGACCCCCGACACCAGTGCGGTGCGGGCCGCGGTCGAGGACCAACTGCGCGACCTGCACAGCCGCGAGGCCGGCCTGGGAGAAACCCTGCTCCTGAGCCACATCCGCGAGGCCATCAGCAGCGCCACCGGTGAACAGGATCACCGCCTGCTGGCGCCGCTGGCCGATGTGCCGGCAAGCAGCAACCAACTGCTGGTATTTGGAGGTTGCCAATGGCTGCAATAAGAAGCGCCGCCCAGTACCAGGGCCAGCTGCGCAGCCTGCTACCCAGCGGCCCGGCGTGGGACCCGGAACGGGTGCCGGAGCTTGAACGGGTGTTGCAGGGCATCTCCCAGGAGCTGGCGCGCATCGACGCCCGGGCCGTGGACCTGCAAAACGAAATGGACCCGGCCAGCGTCAGCGAACTGGTGACGGATTGGGAAAAGGTCATGGATCTGCCCGACCCCTGCCTGGGCCTGACCCCGCTGTTCGAAGACCGGCGCCTGGCCGTGCGCCGTCGTCTGTTGGCGGTGGGCAGCCAGCGCGCCGCCTACTTCGTCGAAATCGCCCGCAGCCAGGGCTACCCCAATGCCAGCGTCACCGAACTGAGCACCCCACGCATGGGCCGCTCACGTTTTGGTCACGCCCATTTCGGCACCTGGCGGGCGAATTTCATGTGGACCCTCAATACCGGCGGCCGCCTGCAACTGGGCCGGCGCTTCGGCGCGAGCTATTGGGGCGAACGTTTTGGCATGAACCCGGGCAGCGCCCTGGAATGCCTGATCCATCGCAGTACACCGGCGCATACCCAGGTGTACATCAACTATGAATAGAGAGGATTGGACAACGTGGACTATCCGAAAAGTGTGCCAAGTGTTGGGTTGGTAAATGGGAAGTTTGTCGACGAGAACCCGGTGACTGGGCAAGTCGGCTCACTGATTTCCTCGGAATGGGGAAACGCGGTTACCGACGAATTGCTCAATGTGATTCGTGCGGGTGGGAAGGAGCCGGCCGAGGCCGAGCATGATCAGTTGCTGGCGGCGATCAAGGCGATCGTTCGGGATTCAATTCCACCGGAGAAAATCCGCACCACCTTGGCCGAGTACGGGATTACCGATGCTTACACCAAGTCGGTGACCTACACCAAGGCGGAGATCGAGGCACTGTTGAAAAACATGTCGGCCTTGCCGGTGGGGGCCATGGTGCCGTTTCCCAAGGGGACGGTGCCGGCTGGGTTCCTGGAGGTGGATGGCAGTGTGCAGAGTGCTGCGACCTATCCGGATCTGGCGGCTTATCTGGGGACTACGTTCAATACGGGTGGGGAAGGAACGGGTAAATTCCGCTTGCCTGAGTCACGAGGGGAGTTTCTGCGGGGTTGGGATCATGGGCGGGGCGTTGATTCTGGACGCGTTCTGGGCAGTTACCAAATCGATCAGATGCAAGGGCACATACACGAATATCGTTTCAGAATGGGTGTAACCGCATCAGCAGGAATTACATCGACCTCAGTTGCATGCTCTCATGCCGGCAGTGGTACTAACCTCGGCTCCTCAGGTGTAACGGACTCGGCTAACCCATTTATGGTTGGAGGAGCCCTGCCTGATGCTGCAAATGGCACACCGCGGACAGGGGGGGAAAACCGACCTCGCAACTTGGTGGTTATGTGGTGTATCAAGGCCTGGAACGCACCCGTCAATCAGGGAAACATCGACATTGCCTCTCTGGCTTTGGAAGTCCAAGAGCAAAAACCAATATCGATTGTAGGTGGGTATAGGAGTCTGTCGCTTTCAGCCTCGGGGGGGGGCGCGCAGGTGAATGTTTCGGCTGACCAGTTGATCGTTGGTGCGGGTGGGCTATTGCGTTCACTGAGTGGGATCAACTTGAGCTTTAGTGGCCTGACTGTGGGAGAAAACGGGATAGATGTCGGCGAGTTGGCCCCATCAACCTGGTATAGCGTTTGGGTGATTTGGAACGGTAACGCTCCGGCTGGCTTGCTCTCGCTGAGTGCAACAGCCCCAAAGTTGCCGGCCGGCTATACGCACAAGGCACGAGTCGGTTGGATTAAAACTGATGCGACGGCGAACAAATATCCGCTGAACTTCATACAGCGCGGGAATCGTTGCAGTTACAGAGTAACGCCCGGCAGCAATGTCCCTGGCAATGTCGTCATTTCGGCTGGAGTGCAGGGGCACATCAGCATTCCGACCTATGTCGCGATTCCAGTAGCGCCATTTGTGCCCCCTACAGCCGTTACCATTCATATGGCGATGACGGGGACCAACAGCACGCAAATGGTTGCTCCCAATGATGGTTATGGTGGGTACACGAGCCTCACAAATCAGCCATTGGTGTTTTATGCAGCATCTCAACACCTTGCGCAGTACCAGCTACAACTGGAAGGCCCGAACATCTATCGCGCCGCTCAGTACGCCGGAGATCGTCTTACTTGTTTGGGATGGGAGGACAGTTTATGAGTTATGCAGTTCGTAATGATGGCCAGGGATGGCGAGCGGTTTCGGGGCCTGACAACGTGGGAAACGATGAGTGGTACTGTATCGGTATTCCCCCTGATCCAGTTCCGTCACCTCTGACAAAAGAAGAGCTGGCTGCTACCGAACGCTCCTATCGTGACCAAGAGCTGGCGCGGGGCGTGTGGCTGCGTGACCGTCACCGTGATCAAACTGAGATCGCGATGGTTACCACGCTTTCTGCTGATCAGTTCATACAGTTGCTCGTGCATATGCAGGCCCTACGAGACTGGCCTCAGTCGGCGGATTTTCCAGATGCCAATTTCCGGCCAGTAGCGCCAACCTGGATGGCTGAACATATCTCATAAACGCCCCGCACCGTCGGGGCGTTTTCTTATCCCATTTACAAACACCGACCATGCCAATCACCGAACAACAACTGCAACAAATCATGCCTAACGCCCGCCGCCAAGCGGGCGTTTTTGTTTCTCCACTCAATACCGCCATGGCTCACCGGCAGATCGATACGCCGAAGCGCCAGGCGGCCTTTCTTGCCCAGATCGGCCACGAATCCGGGCAACTGCTATATGTGCGCGAGCTGGGCAGTGATCAATACCTGAGCAAGTACGACACCGGCACGCTCGCGGCACGCCTGGGCAATACACCGGAGGCTGACGGCGACGGCCAGCGTTATCGCGGGCGTGGGCTGATCCAGATCACCGGGCGCAGCAACTATCGCCAGTGCAGCCTCGGGCTGTTCGGTGATGAGCGCCTGCTGGAGTTGCCGGAACTGCTGGAGCAGCCGCAATGGGCCGCCGAGTCGGCGGCCTGGTTCTGGGAGCGCGGCGGACTCAATGCCCTGGCTGATCGCGATGAGTTCAATAGCATTACCCGCCGCATCAACGGTGGTTTGAACGGCTTGCAGGATCGCCTGCAACTCTGGGCCAGGGCGCGGGCGGTGCTTTGCCTGCCCGTGGTCTGAATTCCCTGCCTGATTGGGGGCTGATGGTCGCGGATCGGCAGGCCCATTTCTTTTACGGATAGCAGGAGTGGCTTGATGAACATCAGCGGTTGGCTGGCCGTAGCCCTGGCGGCTGCGTTGCTTTATGCCCTCGGTTTTGTCGGCGGCGCCGGCAGTGAACGCACTAAACACCAGCGCCTCGACGAGGCTCGGCTGCAGCAATCCTTCGAACAAGGCCGGGCCCTGGGCACGGTCAGGGAAAAGGTGGTGGTCGAGTACGTCGACCGTATCGTCAAGGTCTATCAGGCGGGCGCCACCATCACCAAGGAGGTTCCTGTCTATGTCTCGAAAGCGGCTGATAGGGCCTGCGTTGTGCCTGATGGTTTTGTCCGGGTGCACGACGCCGGCGCCGCCAACCTGCCCGTGGCCGGAGGCCCCAGCGTCACTGATGGCGCCGCCTCGGGCCTTGCACTCTCTACCGTCGCCGCCAGCGTCGTCGACAACTACAGCGAATGCCACGCCAATGCCGAGCAATTGAAGGCGTTGCAGCGGTGGGTGCGCGAATCCCAGGCTGTGCTGCGTAGCTCTACGGGGACGTTGCTGCAGCCCTGAGAGCAGGTTGCCGATTCACTCTCCGGCTCCACTGGAGCCGACCGGATTGGGTCGCATCCAGGTGGAAGGGAGGAGTGACAAGGTGACGGCCAGTGATAGCCAGTAAAAGTGCTATCGCGTCAGCGATGCAGGACATTGGCTTATGGCCTCGGGTACTTGGGGATTTATATGAAGTTCGCATTATTTGGCCGTTTCAGGACTGCCGAATGCGCGCGGCTTTGTTTGAAAAATGAGCATGCACGCTCGGAATGAGAACTACTGGAGAAGTTATGCAGAATACTAAAAACATCTTGCTGATGAGCTTGTTTGCACTGATCGGGATTTCCTTCAATGTGAGTGCAGAGACGGCCATGTCGTGGAACCTGGCAAGGGATGTAATGCTGGCCAAGGAAAGTGTCGTGGCGAACTCGCCCTGGACATTCATGCAGAACACATCAGGGGTGAACAAGCCTGAAAACTATACGTTGCTACCTTTCTTCAAGGCGGACGACTGCACTGCTCAACCTGTGACCTGTTGGCAGGACCCGGTATCAGGGGCTCACGTATCGGTCCACTTCAAGACTTATATATTCACTGGAAACGGCAGTTTTGTTATCGCTCCGGGCAATGTGGCGTTTCACCCCGGGAAAAATAGCCAGACGGTTATCCGCTGGAGCAGCCCGGTCGTTGGTGAGGTAAATGTTCTCGGGCGTGTCAACAGCATTCACGACAGCTGTGGCGATGGGGTTGCCTGGTCCCTGAATTTGGATGACTCGGTTCTTCAGTCGGGTAGCTTGGCCAGAGGTACGGGAGCTGTTTTTTCGGTAAGCAAGGTGCCTGTCAGCAAGTTGTCGTCCATCTATTTTGTCCTGGACAAGAAGGCCAATTACTCTTGTGATACCAGCACCATCGACATGCTGATCACCAAGTGACGTGCCTGTTTCAGTGGTTCTGGAGGCCGCGCGTGATTGTCGAAGCTGCGCAAGGGAGATAAACCGGTCCACGAGTACTCAACTCTGATTCCGATCTGACAGCCTGTCACTTGCAAGCCACTTAGCCTGGTGTACGGTAAGCACACGCCAGCCCCATCAGGAGAGGATTGTGAAAGAAATCACCCAGCTTGCCGCTGAACTCGGCAGGCGTTTGCAGGTTCTGAATGCCCACGTCACCACCGCGGAGTCCTGCACCGGGGGAGGCATCGCCGAGGCGATCACGAGGATTCCTGGCAGTTCGGCCTGGTTCGAGGCCGGTTATGTCACCTATTCCAATCGCCAGAAGACCCTGCAATTGAATGTGCCGGCCGATTTGTTCAATTCGGTCGGCGCTGTCAGTCGTGAAGTGGTCGAGGCCATGGTCCGTGGGGCACAGGCCAGGAGTCATGCCCATTTTGCCGTGGCGGTCAGCGGTATCGCCGGGCCGGATGGCGGTTCTGCGCAGAAGCCTGTGGGCACTGTGTGGCTGGCCTGGGGGGCGGGAGAGACCCTGACCACCGAGTGCCGGCACTTTCCGGGAAATCGCGATGAGGTCCGCCGACAAACGGTGAAGGCCGCGCTAGAGGGGTTGCTGCAACATGCTGCGGCAGAAATCGCAAATCAGGGGTAGGCGATCCTCGAACGCTGTGGAATAATACTGGCTACTTATACAGGTGTTGGCCGTCAGGCCTTATTGATTACGTGAGGACTTTAATGGACGACAACAAGAAGAAAGCCTTGGCTGCGGCCCTGGGTCAGATCGAACGTCAATTCGGCAAGGGTGCCGTAATGCGTATGGGCGATCACGACCGTCAGGCGATCCCGGCCATTTCCACCGGCTCTCTGGGTCTGGACATTGCTCTGGGCATTGGCGGTCTGCCAAAAGGCCGTATCGTTGAAATCTACGGCCCTGAGTCTTCCGGTAAAACTACCCTGACTCTGTCGGTTATTGCCCAGGCGCAGAAAGCCGGTGCCACTTGTGCGTTCGTCGATGCCGAGCACGCACTGGATCCGGAATACGCCGGGAAGCTGGGTGTGAATGTTGACGACCTGCTGGTTTCCCAGCCGGACACCGGCGAACAGGCCCTGGAAATCACCGACATGCTGGTGCGTTCCAACGCCGTTGACGTGATCATCGTCGACTCCGTGGCGGCCCTGGTGCCCAAGGCTGAAATCGAAGGTGAAATGGGCGACATGCACGTGGGCCTGCAAGCCCGCCTGATGTCCCAGGCGCTGCGCAAAATCACCGGTAACATCAAGAACGCCAACTGCCTGGTGATCTTCATCAACCAGATCCGCATGAAGATCGGCGTGATGTTCGGTAGCCCGGAAACCACCACCGGTGGTAACGCGCTGAAGTTCTACGCTTCGGTCCGTCTGGACATCCGCCGCACCGGCGCGGTGAAGGAAGGCGACGAAGTGGTGGGCAGCGAAACCCGGGTCAAGATCGTCAAGAACAAGGTGGCTCCACCGTTCCGTCAGGCCGAGTTCCAGATTCTTTACGGCAAGGGCATCTACCTCAACGGTGAAATCATCGATCTGGGCGTGCTTCACGGCTTCCTGGAGAAATCCGGTGCCTGGTACAGCTACCAGGGCAACAAGATCGGTCAGGGCAAGGCCAACTCGGCCAAGTTCCTGCAGGACAACCCGGAAATCGGCAACGCGCTGGAGAAGCAGATCCGTGAAAAACTGCTGACTGCATCGCCAGACGTCAAAGCCAACCCGGTCAAAGAGACCGAAGACGATATGGCCGACGCTGATATCTGATTGATCCAATGACCGCCGTACTCGATACCCTCGTCGCGGTGCGGCGAACCGCAATGGACCTGCTCGCAAGACGCGAGCACGGTCGGGTCGAGCTGACGCGTAAACTGCGTCAGCGCGGCGCCCCTCCTGAAATGATCGAAGCAGCCCTTGACCGTTTGACGGAAGAAGGCCTGCTGTCCGAATCCCGTTATCTCGAAAGCTTTGTTTCCTATCGTGCACGGTCCGGCTACGGGCCCATGCGTATTCGCGAGGAACTGGGCCAGCGCGGCTTGCAGCGCAGCGATATTGATCTTGCGCTGCGCGAGTGCGGTATCGATTGGCAGGAACAATTGCGTGACGTCTGGCAACGCAAGTTTGCCGGGCAGTTTCCTGCAGATGCTCGAGAGCGTGCCAAGCAAGGGCGTTTCCTGAGTTATCGCGGGTATTCCATGGACATGATCAGCCGCTTGTTGAGTGGCCGGGGCATGGACGACTGACGCCGTACCCGCTGCATAATGCAGCGGGCTATGGCTGGGGTCAGTTGGCTTTGCTGGTTTCTCGTGCCCGTTGCGTTGTTTGAGGCTGAGGCCTGGCCCAGTTTTCCGGCAGGTTGATGAAGTCGATTAGCTCGCGCAGGCGACCGTTGTCGCGAGCATTGAAGGCGAATGACAGTCGCGCCAGGTGGCTGAACTGCACTTCGTCGTGTTCCTCCCCGCTGTAGGCATGCTGTTGAAACTGGCCACTCAGGCACAGGTCGGCGAATGCTGTCTGCATCTGCTCCAGCGCCTGCTCATTGAGGTTGTAGTTCATGCGGATGACGAACTGTTGCTTGAGCCAGCGGCTGGAGTGGAAGTTGGCATAGAACTGCTGGATTTCCTGCACCGCTTCTTCAGTGCTGTGCACCAGGCGCACCAGCTTCATGTCACTGGGCAGAATGTAGCGATTGGCTTCCAGTTGGTTGTGGATGAAGTCCAGCGCGCCTTGCCAGAACTGTCCACCCGGCATGTCTAGCAGTACCACGGGTACCAGCGGGCTTTTGCCGGTCTGAATCAGGGTCAGTACTTCCAGAGCTTCATCAAGGGTGCCAAAGCCGCCAGGGCAAAGCACCAGTGCGTCGGCCTCCTTGACGAAGAACAGCTTGCGGGTGAAGAAAAAGTGGAACGACAGCAGGTTCTCCGTACCGCCAACGGTGGGGTTGGCATGCTGCTCGAAAGGCAGGGTGATGTTGAACCCCAAGCTGTGCTCCAGGCCTGCACCATCGTGGGCGGCGGCCATGATGCCCCCGCCGGCCCCGGTAATGACCATCAGATCCGAGCGGGCCAGGGCCGCGCCCAGCTCTCGGGCCATGGCGTATAGCGGGTGTTCACTGGGGGTGCGTGCCGAGCCGAAGACCGTCACTTTGCGTCGGCCCTTGAACTGTTCCAGGACACGGAAGGCGTGCTCCAGTTCGCGCAGGGCCTGCAGGGTTATCTTGGCATTCCAGCGATTGAGGTCATCCTCGGCCATACGCAGGACGGTGAGCACCATGTCGCGGTAAAGAGGAAGATTCGGGCTGTTGGGGGCTATCTGGTTGAGTTGCGCTTCGACCTGGTTCGTCAGGTCGACGCCGTTGCTCTGAAAATGACGACTTAACAGGTCATTCGATTGGTAAGGCATTCAGCTTCTCCTTCTGCACAGAACCTTGCGCACGATCGAGATATTCGAATGTGCCACGACACTGCCTGTGTCGCTGCCTGCTCAGCCCAGCGAATGAGCGAATTTCCGGACCCGATCACAGCTGACAATCGCTGGGCAGTGTTGGGGTCATCCACAGAGGTCCTGCTTTCCTTTATTTGAGAACATTTGCACAGCAAGACGCACAAGGACGGCCTCCTCAACCGTCCGCAAGCTGTTTCGGACATGGCTTGATCATGTGCCCATAAAGTCTTGGCTGGCAACCGCTTGTTCGCGGTTTTCCCCAGGCTGGCACCGCTGGTCAGGAGGGGCGGCAAGGGATGACGGCTCTGATTTACTAAGGTGCAGCGTCTGGCGCAGGAGCAGGGGCCGGAGAGAGGCAGGCGGGTTCTGGGCCATGCAGGCCCAGAGCAGGGAGGCAGAGGATGACCATTGTCACGCTGGAGATTGATCCGCAGTTGTATCAGTTGCTGCAAGCCGCCGCCGCTGACCATCAAATAAGCCTGGAGGATGAGTGCCGGCGCCGATTGGCAGCACAGGAGCGGCCATCGCGATACCTACAGGCCCTGGTCGCCGAGCTGCGCGCCGATGATCAGCAGCGGCGCGCCGCTCGTTCGTGATTACTTTTTCTTGGGCGTGCTTTGCGCCGGGCAATCCGACTCCTGAAAGCGCGCCGAGGCCACTGGGCGATTGGTGCGGTTTTCAGTGAACTCGTAACGCATGATGGCGCCTTTGGCCATCAGCTTGCGGTAGTTGGGGTTGCGGCAGACGCTTGCCCCAAGTTGCAGGTAGACCGCCTTGGGATTGGCGCGCATCTGCTCGGCATGGCCAGACTGCACGCTGAGGTGGTTGATCAGTTCCTTGCCTTCAACGGTATAGCCCTGGTCGAGAATGTTCTCGTTGATTTCCCGAGGAGTGCCGACGTTGCTTTCCGCAGCGACCTTCTCCAGCATTTTGCCCAGTTCGAATTCTTGCAGGGACGCAGCTTGGGCACCCAGGGGCAGGGCCAGCAGAAGGGCGACGGTAGGAATGGTAAAGCGCAACATGAAACTCTCCTGGTGCAGTGACTGATGCTTCGACCAGCCACTCGACTGTGCGTTCAGTGGCGACGAATTATAGGGGGAGAGGCCGCAGGGCGGTACAGGTTTGAACAGATAGCTCTGATAAACTTGTCCGACTTTTTACCCTCTTGAGTGTTTGTCGTGTTGATTTCTGTTTCTTGCTGGCATGTCCTGCGATGAGTCATGCGGTTTCCCGTCTACGTGATCTGCGGATGGCGCGCGTGGCCAAGCCCTTTTTCGCACGCGGCTCACGGGCTGAACGCTGCCCCCGCTGCCGAGTGATTCCCAGCCATTGCCTGTGTGCCTGGCGACCGAAAGTCGTTGCCCGGTCAGCCATGTGCCTGGTGATGCACGACGTCGAACCGCTCAAGCCGAGCAATACCGGTTGGCTGATTGCCGATGTAATCGGCGACACAACGGCGTTCAGCTGGTCGCGTACTGAGGTCGATCCGCAACTGCTGGCGTTGCTGGCCGACCCGCAGTGGCAGCCTTATATCGTGTTTCCGGGCGAGTTCGTCGCGCCCGAACGGGTGGTCAGCGAAGTCAGGCAGGAGGAGGGCAAGCGGCCGCTGTTCATTCTGCTGGACGCTACCTGGAGCGAGGCGCGCAAGATGTTCCGCAAGAGCCCTTACCTGGAGCACTTGCCGGTTCTCAGCCTGTCCCCGGAGAAGCTCTCGCGCTACAAGCTGCGTCGCTCCAAGCGTGATGATCACTTCTGTACCGCTGAAGTGGCGGCGTTATGCCTGGAGCTGGCCGGCGATGAGCAGGTCAGCCAGGTACTGGATGCCTACCTCGATGTGTTCAGCACCCATTACCTGTCAGCGAAGTTCCAGAAGGCCATCGATCCGGATGACGATGTGCATGCCCGGCTCAAGCCCTTTGTGTAGTCGTGCTGGAATGAGGCTTTTGTGGCCATAGCTGGGCTACCAGCATGCCGCTGAGCATCAGCGCGCAGCCGAAGTAGCCGCGGGCCTGCAGCGACTCATCCAGCAACCAGGCCCCGGCAATGGCGGCAAATACCGCTTCCAGGGACAGAATGATTGCCGCGTGAGAGGCGATTGCGTCCTTTTGGGCAATCACCTGCAAGGTGTAGCCGATACCGACGGCCACCACCCCGCCATAGAGAATGGCCGGCCCGGCGCCGACAATCGCTTCCCAGTGAAGCGGTTCCAGGCACAACGCCAGGATCAGGCTGACCACCGCGCAGGTAGCAAATTGCAGGAACGCCAGGCGAATCGGGTCATGACGGCCGGCGAAAACTCCCACCAGAATCACGTGCCCACCCCAGACGAAGGCGCCAATCAACTGCAGCCAGTCTCCCGAGGCAACGTGGAAGCTGTCGCTGACGCTCAGCAGGAACATGCCCACCACCGCCAGCACGGCGCCGAGCCAGGTACCCAAGCCAGTCTTGTGGCCAATCAGCAGCCCCAGAAGCGGCACTACAATGACATAGAGCCCGGTGATGAAACCTGCATTGGTGACGGTGGTGAACATCAGCCCCACCTGTTGCAGATTGATGCCCAGGGCCAGGGCCAGCCCCATGAGTACGCCGCCCAGTAGCAGCCCACGATTGAGCAAGGGTTCGGGCTGACGATCCGTGGGTGTTTTACGCAGCACCAGCGGCAAGAGGCAGAGTGAGCCGAGGGCGAAGCGCAGGCCGGAATAAAGGAAGGGGCCGATATGATCCATACCGGAAGTTTGTGCGACAAACGCCGAGCCCCAGATCACTGCGGTAATCAGTATCAGGACATCGGCACGCAAGGCTTGGCTGCGCATGATGGCTCTCTTATTAGTTAGCCAGCTAAGATGCCGCAAAGCTTCACGCTTGACCACCCTGGCTTGGCTGGGCATGCTTGGCGCCGATTAGGGCGCCGGCGCTGTTTGAACCACTGTTTTGCTCAGGCTTTTCGCGGCGTTCGTGCTCTTTGGGTGCGGTATTCTGGCGTGCCTCCGTGTTGTTTTGGTGAGGGCTGAATGCATCAGTCCTGCCATGAAAAACAGGATCATTTGAAAAATGGCCACATACGAAATCCTGATTGCCGATGATCACCCGCTTTTTCGCAGTGCACTGCATCAAGCTGTCACCTTGGGCCTGGGCCCTGATGTGCGTCTGGTGGAAGTGGCAAGCATTGCCGAACTGGAAGTGCGACTCACCGAAAAATCCGACTGGGATCTGGTCCTGCTGGACCTGAACATGCCCGGTGCCTACGGTTTTTCCGGTCTGGTGCTGTTGCGCGGGCAGTACCCGCAAATTCCGGTGGTGATGGTTTCGGCGCAGGAAGAAGCCTCCGTCATGGTGCGCTCCAGAGAGTTCGGCGCCAGCGGTTTCATTCCCAAGTCCAGTTCCCTGGAAGTCATCCAGCAGGCCGTGCGCAGTGTGCTCGACGGTGATGTCTGGTGGCCGCCCCAGGCGTTTGAAGAGGTCAGTGTCTCAGCCGAAGCCAAGGCCGCCAGCGAAGGCCTGGCTAGCCTGACGCCCCAGCAGTTCCGGGTTCTGACCATGGTCTGCGAAGGGTTGCTGAACAAGCAGATTGCCTACGAGCTGAGCGTGTCGGAAGCCACGATCAAGGCCCACGTGACGGCGATCTTCCGCAAGCTCGGGGTGCGTACCCGGACCCAGGCAGCGCTGCTCTTGCAACAACTTGAGTCAATTTCCAGTCATTAACCGGCTGTTTGTTCACGCTTTTTTGACTTTGGTTGAACTAGCTTCCCCACTTCTTTTTCTTCAGTTGCCCAGCTTATGTCGCCTTTCAAAGGTCAAACCGGTCTTAAACGTATCCTTAACGCCGCCGGCTATTCGTTCGATGGCTTGCGCGCGGCGTTCACTGGCGAGGCGGCATTCCGTCAGTTGGTGCTGCTGAATGTGATCCTGATTCCCCTGAGCTTCCTGCTCAATGTCAGCCGGGTCGAGCGTGCGCTGTTGATCGCCGTGTGCCTGCTGGCGTTGATCGTCGAGCTGCTCAATTCGGCGGTGGAAGCGGCCATCGACCGTATCTCCCTGGATCGTCATCCCTTGTCGAAAAATGCCAAGGACATGGGCAGCGCGGCGCAGTTTGTCGCTCTGAGCATGATCACCATCGTCTGGGCAGTGATCCTGATCTGAATCAGGGAATGCTCGGCAGGACGATTTCGTCGCTGCGTTGCACCCCGGCGGTAAAGGCGCGACACAGTTCGAGGAATTCGCGCATGGCCGAGGTCTGGTACTTCTGCTTGTGCCAGATGAAGTAGAACTGCCGGGCCAGGTCCAGGCCCGGGGTTTCCACCGGCACCAGGCTGCCGCGGCGAAACGCATCGCGCAGGGCCAGCCGGGAAATACAGCCAATCCCCAAACCCGACTCCACCGCACGCTTGATGGCTTCGGTGTGCTCCAGCTCCAGGCGGATGTTCAGGGCACTGCGGTGGTGACGCATGGCCTGGTCAAAGGTCAGGCGCGTCCCGGAACCCTGTTCGCGAAGGATCCAGGCTTCATGGGTCAGTTCTTCCATGGTGGCGTGGCCGCGCTTGGCCAGTGGATGCTGGGGCGCGCAGAACACCACCAGTTCATCTTCGACCCAGGTCTGGACTTCGATATCCGGATGGCTGCAGTCGCCCTCGATTAGACCCAGATCAATTTCGTAGTGGGCCACCTGTTGCACGATATGCGCAGTGTTCTGCACATGGAGCTTCACCTGGCTCTCCGGATGCACCTGCATGAAACTGCCGATCAACAGGGTGGCCAGGTAGTTGCCGATGGTCAGGGTCGCACCCACCGAAAGCGAGCCGAACCCGGACTTGCCGTTGAGCAGGTCTTCGATCTCCTTGGCCTGGTCCAGCAGGGCCACTGCCTGTGGCAGCAGCTGTTTGCCCAGGGCATTGAGGCTCAGGCGCTTGCCCGCGCGATCGAACAGCTGGCAACTGGATTGGCGCTCGAGTTCGGTGATCGAGGTGCTGGCGGCCGATTGCGAGAGGGACAGCAGCCCCGCAGCACGAGAAACGCTCTCTTGCTGGGCGACGGCGACGAAGACTTGCAGTTGACGGAGAGTAAATCGCATATCGATATAACCGATAACCCTTATCTTAATAATCCAGTTAACAGATATTGTCGCCGCCATTAGAATGCTGTGCAATTGCGCTCATGGTCAGCGCAGGCAATTTCTAGGAGCCCCCGTACATGAGCAACATGAACCACGAGCGTGTCCTCAGTGTTCATCACTGGAATGACACTCTGTTCAGCTTCAAGTGCACCCGCGATCCGGGTCTGCGCTTCGAGAACGGTCAGTTCGTGATGATCGGCCTGCAACAGCCTAATGGCCGTCCGCTTATGCGTGCCTACTCCATTGCCAGCCCGAACTGGGAAGAGCATCTCGAATTCTTCAGCATCAAGGTTCCAGACGGTCCGTTGACTTCCCAACTGCAGCATCTGAAGGAAGGCGACGAGATCATCATCAGCAAGAAGCCAACCGGTACCCTGGTACTGGATGACTTGAAGCCCGGCAAACACCTGTACCTGCTCAGCACCGGCACCGGCCTGGCGCCGTTCATGAGCGTGATCCAGGATCCGGAAACCTACGAGCGTTTCGAAAAAGTGATCCTGTGCCACGGCGTACGCTACGTCAACGAAGTCGCCTACCGCGAGTTCATCACCGAGCACCTGCCGCAGAACGAGTTCTTCGGCGAAGCCTTGCGTGAAAAACTGATCTACTACCCCACCGTGACCCGCGAGCCGTTCGAGAACGAAGGCCGCCTGACCGACCTGATGCGCAGCGGCAAGCTGTTCCGCGACATCGGCCTGCCGCCGATCAACCCGCAGGACGACCGCGCCATGCTGTGCGGCAGCCCGAGCATGCTGGATGAAACCAGCGAAGTGCTCAACAGTTTCGGCCTGACCGTTTCGCCGCGCATGCGCGAGCCGGGTGACTACCTGATTGAGCGTGCATTCGTCGAAAAGTAGGAGCGAGCGTGCTCGCGAAGACCGTCCAGGCAGCGCATTGGTGCTGACTGGGCGGATTCTCCCGGACACAGAAAAGCCCGCGTTGCCTGGAAAGGCAGCGCGGGCTTTTTCGTTTCCGGGGTTCAGCCCGCCGGGACCACTTCCAGCACCCGGATCACCCCGGGCTCTGGGTAATGCCAGCGCACATCCAAGTCCCAGAACTGGGCGCCGTACTCACGCTCGGTCGTGGGCACCTGGTAGGCCGGACGCGGATCCTGAGCCAGGCACTGCTCGATCAGCTCCACCAGGGGCTCCTGCAGACGCTGAGCGTGGATCTGAGCCTGTTGCAGGGCATTGTCCTGCCACTGCACCGGAATAATCTGCGGCGCGGCGCTGGCGATCTCATTGCTCGCGGTGGCAATGATGTCGGCGTAGGGCACGTAGGGCTTGATATCGAGGATCGGTGTACCGTCCAGCAGGTCGATGCCGGAGATCCACAGGCGATTGGCCTCGACCTTGTCCAGCTTGACCACCGATTGGCCGATGCCATTGGGGCGATGGGTGGCGCGGGTGGCGAAGACCCCCATGGACTTGTTGCCCCCAAGGCGCGGCGGGCGCACCTTGAGTCGCGGCTTGTCTTCCAGGGCCTGGTGAAACAGGAACAGCAACCAGACATGGCTGACCTGCTCCAGCCCTTGCACCGCCTCGCCCTGATCGAAGGGGGCCACCAGCTCCAGCACCCCCCGCGCGGCCGGCGCCAGTTGCGGCTGGCGCGGGATGGCGAACTTCTCCTTGAAGCAGGAGCGCACGAAGCCGATGGGGGAAACGCTGTAGGTCATGTTCTGGGGTCGAGGCTGTAAGGGGAGGGCATGATAACCCGTTCGCTGGCAAGCCAGTTCCTACAACACCTCGCGCAATCTGTAGGAGCCGGCTTGCCGGCGAAGCATACGACACCGATCAGAGACTGAAGCCGCCATCCAGAGGAATGATATTGCCCGTCATGTAGGCCCCCGCAGTGCTCGCCAGGCTGATGGCCAGGGCGGCCATTTCCTCTTCCCGGCCCCAGCGTTTCATCGGGATCAGCGCCACGTCTTCGGCCAGGGCCTGTTCATCGTTACCGATGTGCTGGGTCATCTTGCTGGGAAAACGTCCCGGAGCGATGACATTGACGTTGATGTGCTGGCTCACCAGCTCCCGGGCGAGGATCCGCGACATCTGGTGCAGCGCCGCCTTGCTCGGGCCATAGGCGTAGGCCTGTTCGCCGAAAGAGCTGATTCCTGCCACCGAGCCGATATTGATGATGCGCGCCGGATGGGCCGCCGAGCCGGCACGGCGCAGCAACGGCAGCAACTGCTGGATACAGCTGAACACCGAGGTCACGTTCAATTGCATGACCTTTTCCCAACCCTTGGCCGGGTAGTTTTCCAGTGGCGCGCCCCAGGTCGTGCCGGCGTTGTTCACCAGGATGTCCAGGGAGTCGAGTTGCTGGCCCAAAGTGGCGGCAAGCTGCTGCACGCCTTCCTCACTGGCCAGGTTGGCGGCCAGCCCCCGGCACTCTCCGAATGCGGCCAGTTCCTCGGCGACCTGCTGGCAGGCGTCGGGATCACGGGCGCAGATATACACCCGGGCACCGGCTTCGACAAAGGCCTTGGCAATCATCTTGCCGATACCACGGGTGCCGCCGGTCACCAGGGCGGTGCGGCCTTGCAGGGAGAAATAGGGATGCATGGGAAGTCCTGAGCAGATAGGTGTGTGCCTACCCTAGTCTTCAGGCGCTTGCCGGGGAGCCACTATTGCCTGGGGCAATAGCGGCTCATCAGGGCCGCTGAGAATGTACTGCGGCCGCGCAAGGGGTTCAGCCACGTACGCGCAGGGTCAGGCCCTTGAGAAAGTTGCGCAGCAGCTGGTCGCCGCACGGGCGGTAGTTGGTGTGGCCGAACTTGCGGAACAGCGCGCTCAGCTCCGGCTTGGACACCGGGAAGTCGGCCGCCTTGAGCACGGCGTGCATGTCGTCTTCCTTGAGTTCGAAGGCCACTCGCAGCTTCTTCAGAATGATGTTGTTGGTGACCGGCAGTTCGATCGGCAGCGGGGGACGGCTTTCGTCCTTGCCGCGCTTGAAGATCACCAGGCCATCGAGGAAGTGCGCCATGACTTCGTCCGGGCAATGCACAAAACCTTCTTCCTCATCCTTCTTCAGGTAGCTGACGACATCGTCCAGGCTGACCTTGAAGCCGGTGAGCTTGATGATCTCGACGACCTTCTTGTCGCTGATGTCGAGCATGTAGCGCACGCTGCGCAGTACATCGTTATGAATCATGGTTACAGTCCTGATCAATGCGCGTGGAGCGCCGCGCAAGGGCACGGCGTCTGAATGGGGGCGGCTTTAGAACTTCTCTTTGGCCGACAGGTAGCGCCACTGGCCCAGCGGCACCTTGCCGATGGACACGCCGCCGACTCGTATGCGGCGGATGGCGACGACCTTGAGGCCGACGGCCTGGCAAAACAGCGCAATCACGCCCGGCTGCGGGTTCTTCATGGCGAAGCGCAGGCGGTTCTCGTTCTGCCAGCTGGCTTTTACCGGTGGCAGCTCGCGGCCTTTGTAGGTCAGGCCGTGGTTCAGGCGGTTGAGCCCGTGGTCGATCATCTCGCCTTCGACCTCGACCACGTATTCCTGCTCGATCTTGGCCGCGTCGGCAGTCAGCTTGCGCAGCACTTTCCAGTCTTGGGTGAACACCAGCAGGCCGCTGGCGTTGGGCTGCAGGTCATTGCTGGCGGTCAGGCGCAGGAAATGTCCGCGCAATGGACGTTTGCCGTAGCGGTGTTCTTCGGACAGGCTGTCGGCGCCAATGGACTGCATGGCGCTGTCCAGGTCCTGGCCAGCGGGCACGTTGAGCAGGATGGTCACAGGCTCCGGCGCAGTGGCCTTGGCCTCGGGGGCCAGAGCGACGGTTTGCGCGCCGACCTTGAACTGCGGTTCGTCGATGACTTCGCCGTCTACGGTGACCCAGCCGCCCTCGATGAACAGCTCAGCCTCCCGGCGGGAGCAGCCGACCAGTTCGATGAGGCGTTTGGAGAGACGAATCGGGTCAGTCATGACAGGGGCCGTAACAAAAGAGGGCAGCTATTGTACCTGCCTGGCGCCGGTTAATCGCGGGTCCATTTGCCGGCTGTGGCTTTTAGCCGCGCCGGGCCTGCAGTTGTGCCTGTTTCAGGCGCATGTGCAGCAGCGGGTAGGGCTGGCCCATGCCGTCCTGCTCCGAGCGCCCGACCACTTCGAAGCCTTGCCTGAAGTAGAAGCCCAGGGCTTGGGGGTTCTGCTCGTTGACGTCCAACTGCTGGGCATTGAGGTGTTCCACCGCGTACTGCAGCAGCTGGCGGCCCAGGCCTCGGCCCCGGTGGGCCGGGTCGATGAAGAGCATTTCCACCTTGCCCGCCGCGACCCCGGCAAAGCCGGTGATGCGTTGGCGTGCATCGCGGGTGCAGATCAGCATCACTGCGTCCAGGTAGCGAGTCAGCACCAGTTTGCGCAGCAACTCTATATAGCTGTCCGGGAGAAAGTCGTGGGTGGCACGCACCGAAGCTTCCCAGACCTGGGTCAGTTCCGGGTAATCGCTGAGTTTGGGTGTATGCACGACCGAGTGTTGGCGCATGCCGCCTGCCCCTGAGATAGGCCGCAGTGATTGCAGGCCTGGCAGAGCAAACGATAGACCGAAAAAAGCCCCGCATCTCGTGGCGAGAGCGGGGCTTGGCAGTTTTTTTACGCCTTACAGGGTTTCGGCCCAGAGGTCGTATTCGTCGGCGTCGGTCACCCGGCACCAGACCTTGTCGCCCGGCTTCAGGTCGCCCGCGCCGTCGATGAACACATTGCCATCGATTTCCGGGGCATCGAAGAAGCAGCGGCCCACGGCGCCATTCTCGTCGACTTCATCGATCAGCACTTCGATCTCTTTGCCGATGCGCTGTTGCAGGCGTGCCGAGCTGATTTCCTGCTGGTGCGCCATGAAGCGCTCCCAACGGTCCTGCTTGACCTCGTCCGGGACCACTTCCAGGTCCAGGTCGTTGGCCGGAGCGCCTTCCACCGGCGAGTACTGGAAGCAGCCGACGCGGTCCAGTTGGGCTTCGGTCAGCCAGTTCAGCAGGTACTGGAAGTCTTCTTCGGTTTCGCCCGGGAAGCCGACGATAAAGGTCGAACGGATGATCAGCTCGGGGCAGATCTCGCGCCAGGCCTTGATTCGCGCCAGGGTCTTGTCTTCGAAGGCCGGGCGCTTCATGGCCTTGAGCACTTTCGGGCTGGCGTGCTGGAACGGGATGTCCAGGTACGGCAGGATCTTGCCGGCGGCCATCAGCGGAATCAGCTCGTCCACGTGCGGGTAGGGGTAGACGTAGTGCAGGCGAACCCATACGCCCAGGGTGCTCAGGGCTTCGCAGAGCTCGGTCATGCGGGTCTTCACCGGCGCGCCGTTCCAGAAGCCGGTGCGGTACTTGACGTCGACGCCATAGGCGCTGGTGTCCTGGGAGATCACCAGCAGTTCCTTGACCCCGGACTTGACCAGGCGCTGCGCCTCGTCGAGCACATCGCCCACCGGGCGGCTGACCAGCTTGCCGCGCATCGACGGGATGATGCAGAAGCTGCAGCTGTGGTTGCAGCCTTCGGAAATCTTCAGGTAGGCGTAGTGCCGCGGGGTCAGCTTGATGCCTTGCGGCGGCACCAGGTCGATCAGCGGGTTGTGGTCCTGTTTCGGTGGCACCACTTCGTGCACGGCGTTGACCACCTGCTCGTACTGTTGCGGGCCGGTGACCGCCAGCACGCTAGGGTGCACGTCACGGATATTGCCTTCTTCCACGCCCATGCAGCCGGTGACGATGACCTTGCCGTTTTCCTTGATGGCTTCGCCGATCACTTCCAGGGATTCGGCCTTGGCCGAGTCGATGAAACCGCAGGTGTTGACCACCACGACGTCGGCGTCCTGGTAGGTGGAGACCACGTCATAGCCTTCCATGCGCAGTTGAGTGAGGATGCGCTCGGAGTCGACCAGAGCTTTTGGGCAACCCAGGGATACGAAGCCGACTTTCGGGTTGGCCGGCGCGGAGGGGGTGGACATGTCTAACCTCGGTATTGGGTGTCGAGCCACTTGGGGGGCAAGTGCGACGGTTGGGCGCTGGCTGCGCCTCTGATCAAAAAGTGCGCAATTCTAGCGATGGTCGAAGCGCTTGACCAGCTTTATGCGGGGGAAATACGACGAGCGCTGGACTATGCTTCGTCCCGTTATGCCCGGTTGTTTTCATACGGTGTTAGTTGGTGCCTTAGTGGTAATAAGAATCTGCAAATTACATGGCAAACTGCGCAACTTAAGAGAATAGCGCTTGTATAACCTTGCGCTTTCTATATAAGAAGCCCCGGTCTTGAGTAGTAGGAGTCATTGATGGGTCAGGCAAGTAGTCAGGCGGCGAGTGGCGAGCACTCCGGGGGCAAGCCTCTGGGGATGCTGGTGGCGGCGGTCGGGGTGGTGTATGGCGATATCGGCACCAGTCCGCTCTACACCCTCAAGGAGGTGTTTGCCGGCCATTATGGGGTTCAGGTCAATCACGACGGGGTGTTTGGCATCCTGGCCCTGATTTTCTGGTCGTTGGTCTGGGTCGTCTCGATCAAGTACGTGCTGTTCGTCCTGCGGGCCGACAACCAGGGCGAGGGCGGCATCATGGCCCTGACCGCGCTGGCCAGGCGGGCTTCCGGTTCCTATCCGCGCTTGCGTTCGATGCTAGTGATTCTGGGCCTGATCGGGGCGGCGCTGTTCTATGGCGACAGCATGATCACCCCGGCGATTTCCGTGCTGTCGGCGGTAGAGGGCCTGGAGCTGGCATTCAGCGGCCTGGAACACTGGGTGGTGCCAATGGCGCTGGTGGTACTGGTGGCCTTGTTCCTGATCCAGAAACACGGCACTGATCGCATCGGCAAGCTGTTTGGCCCGGTGATGGTGGCCTGGTTCTTGGTTCTGGGCGGGCTGGGGGTCAATGGCATTCTCCAGCACCCGGAAGTGCTGCAGGCGTTGAACCCGATGTGGGGCGTGCGCTTCTTCATTGTCCATCCGGGCATGGGGGTCGCCATCCTCGGTGCGGTGGTTCTGGCATTGACCGGTGCCGAAGCCTTGTACGCCGACATGGGGCACTTCGGGCGCAAGCCCATTGCCCGGGCCTGGTTCGCCCTGGTGTTGCCGGCGCTGGTGCTGAACTACTTCGGCCAGGGCGCGCTGCTGCTGGAAAACCCTGAAGCCGCCCGCAACCCCTTCTACCTGCTGGCGCCGAGCTGGGCCCTGATTCCGCTGGTGGTGTTGGCCACCCTGGCCACAGTGATCGCGTCCCAGGCGGTGATTTCCGGGGCTTTCTCCCTGACTCGCCAAGCGATCCAGCTGGGTTACATCCCGCGGATGCACATTCAGCACACTTCCAGTGCCGAGCAGGGGCAGATCTACATCGGCGCGGTGAACTGGGCGCTGATGGTGGGTGTGATTCTGCTGGTGCTCGGTTTCGAGTCCTCCGGTGCCCTGGCTTCGGCCTACGGCGTGGCGGTGACCGGGACCATGCTGATTACCAGCATCCTGGTGTCGGCGGTGATCCTGCTGCTGTGGAAGTGGCCGCCGATGCTGGTGGTGCCGCTCCTGGTGGGTTTCCTGCTGGTGGACGGGCTGTTCTTCGCCGCCAACGTGCCGAAGATCTTCCAGGGCGGCGCCTTCCCGGTACTGGCGGGGATCGTGCTATTCATCCTCATGACCACCTGGAAGCGCGGCAAGGAATTGCTGGTGGATCGCCTGGACGAAGGCGGCCTGCCACTGCCAATCTTTATCGGCAGCATCCGCGTACAGCCGCCACATCGGGTGCAGGGCACCGCCGTGTTCCTCACCGCCCGTCCAGACGCCGTGCCCCACGCCTTGCTGCACAACCTGCTGCATAACCAGGTGCTGCACGAACAAGTGGTGCTGTTGACGGTGGTCTACGAGGATATTCCGCGGGTGCCGGCACAGCGGCGCTTCGAGGTGGACTCCTATGGCGAAGGTTTCTTCCGGGTGATCCTGCACTTCGGTTTCACTGACGAGCCAGACGTGCCGGAGGCCCTGAAACTGTGCCACCTGGATGAGCTGGACTTCAGTCCCATGCGCACCACCTACTTTCTCAGCCGTGAAACCGTGATCGCTTCCAAGCTGGTGGGCATGGCCCGCTGGCGCGAAGCGCTGTTCGCCTTCATGTTGAAGAACGCCAACGGCAACCTGCGCTTCTTCAAGCTGCCGGTGAACCGGGTGATCGAACTGGGTACCCAGGTCGAGATGTAATCCTGACCAGACAAAAGCCCCCGTTGCCTTGCGGTAGCGGGGGCTTTTTCGTTTCACGGCCCTGTAGGAGCGAGCTTGCTCGCGATGACGGACCGGCCATCGACATCGATGCTAATGACAGGACGGTTTCTCCCGGAGCCCACCGGCCCCGAGATCGCCCTTGGTCGTTACGCGGCTAGCGCCTGCATCCCATCGTCCACCACCGCCTTGCCCATGGCGCTCAGGTAGTGCGCGGCCCAGGCGTGACGATCGCTGTCCTTGCTGTAGGCGGCGTCCTTGGCAAAGGCCTTGGCCAGGGGCGGCAGGTCGGAGGCTTCCCGCAAACCTAACCCGTCCCCAATCAGCGAGGGCGTTTAGACCGTCGATGTAAAAAAGCCCCCGCAACCTGAGGCTGCGGGGGCTTTGCCGGGCGAGGCTCGGCTCACTCTTGAGCGGTGGCCTGATCCTTGGCCTGGCGCTTCTCGATGGCATCCACCAGGCGCTTGGCCAGTGCCGGGTAGTTCTCATCGAAGTGATGGCCCCCTGGCAGCTTCATGGCTTCACCGACGGCGGTCTTGTCGGTGCAACCGCTTTCGTCGACTTCTTCCTCACCGTAGATGCACACCACCTTGGCCGCTGGCAGCTTGGCCATTTCCGGGCCGGTGGCGGCTTCCTTGCCGGCGTTGCCCAGCCAGCCTTCGACTTCGATCTCGAAGCTGCCGGTGCGGGCGAAGGCCAGCAGGATAATGGCGTCGACACGCTGCTGCTCGGCTTCCGGCAGGCGGTTGTAGATGGCAGGCAGCACGTCGGCGCCGAAGGAGTAGCCGGTCAGCACGAAGCGCTTGGTGCCCCATTTCTGCCGGTAGTGCTGCATCAGCTCGGTGAGGTCGATGGCGCTCTGTTCCGGGGTCTTGTGCTGCCAGTAGTAGCGCAGGGTGTCGATGCCCACCACCGGGTAGCCGATCTTGGCCATCTCGCCGGCCACGTCGCGGTCCAGGTCGCGCCAGCCGCCGTCGCCGGAGAGGAACAGGGTCACGGTGTCCTTGGCCTGGCCGGCCGGCACTTCCACCACGGGGATGCTCAGGCCGCCGTTTTCCGAACCCACCAGCAGCTTGCGCAACTCGTTGTTCAGCACCTGGGGCAGGTGGATGTCGTAGTCGCTGATGCTGGTGGTGGCGTTGGGGGTATCACGCACGAAGCCGGCGCTTTCGTCATCCGGGTTGTCGTTCCAGGCCACCAGCCAATGGCCGTGGGCCAGGGTCTTGGGCAATGGATCGGTGCAGCCGGGGGCCGGGTTGATGGTGAAGCCCACCGACACGGCCTGGGCCTTGTCGTCGTTCTGAGTTGCGATCCAGCGCCAGGCCAGGGCTGCGCCCGGGCCGATGCCGCTGACCAGGGTGGCCGGGCCGGCGAGTTGCGGCAGGGCGTTCTGCAGGGCTTGTTCCTGCAGCTTGCAGTCGTCCTTGGGCAGGACCACCTGGACGATCTGCGCCGCGCCGCTGCGGCTCAGGGCCAGCAGTTGCTTGTCGGTCAGGGTCGCGTCAGGCAGCACTGCCACCACTACCCGGGCCTTGGCCTGGGTACCTGGGGTCACCCGGGTCAGGGTCGAGCCGTCGGCCTGAGTCAGTTGTTCCAGTGTCGGTTCAGGGGCGGGGCGGTTCCACCACCAGTAGCCGCCACCTGCAATCAGAGCCAGCACCACCAGGGTCGCCAGCAGGTACCGCCAAGAGCGTTGAATCATTAGCGTTTCACCAATCCAGTCAAGCCGCCCGCGATCAGGGCGGCAGTGTCGGCCAATGCGACCAGCGGGTCCAGCCCTGCCGGCACGGCCATGTAACGGGGTTCCCAGTCAGGCTGGAACTTGTCTTTGAAACGGCGCAGGCCCTGGAAGTTGTACAGCTGTTCGCCACGGCGGAACACCATCGAGCCCAGGCGCTGGGTCAGCGGTGCGCCACGCCGTGGTTGCAGGCCAGACAACGGCACCATCCCCAGGCTGAAGCGGGCATATCCATGATTTTTATAATGCTGGATCAGGCCGACCATCATGAACTCCATGGTCAGCTTCGGCGCGTCCGGGTGCGCGCGCATCAGGTCGAGGCTGGCCAGGTCGTGGCTGTAGGTCTCGAGCAGGTTGGCGAAGGCCACCGGGCGCCCTTCAAAACGAATGATGGCGATGCGGAAGTGCTTGAGGTAGTCGTCGCTGAAGCGGCCCAGGGAGAAGCCTTTCTCCCGGACATTCTTGCCGGTCAGCCAGGCGTCGGAGATCACTTTCAGCTCGTCCATCGGTGCTTGGCCCGGCTCGTGGATCTCCAGCGACAGGCCGTCGCGGGTGCCACGGTTCCAGGTGTAGCGCAGGTCCTTCATCTCCTTGCCCTTGGCTTCGAGATCAAAGCGCTGCAAGTCGACCCGGGCTTCTTCGCCGAGCTTGATCGCGGTCAGGCCGATGTCCATGTAGTAGGGCAGGTTCTCCGCCCGTACCTGGTAGAACACCGGGCGCGCGTGGTGCACGTCGCACAGGTCGCGGAACTGCCAGATCATTTCCGCGCGTTGCTGGGTCGGGCCGATGGGGTCGTACAGCGCCACCAGGCTGCGGCCGCGGCGGGCGTACATGAGGAAGGCGTCGTCGTTGGGGTGGAACAGCAGCGCCTTGTCGCCGGTCAGGGCCAGTCCGCCATCGGGTTGGGAAGAGGCCATGAGGATCTTCGCAGCTTTGTCCAGCTCCTCGCTGGTGGGCAGGTGGATCACCGGGCGCGCGGTGCGCAGCAGCCAGGTCAGGGACACCACCAGCAGCAGCACCGCGGCGCCCAGCAGCGAGCGCAGTCCACGGGGGGCGTCGGCGTCGAGAGTGAACTGCCACCACAGCTGATGGCTGTAGGGCACGTCCTGATAGGCGAACAGCAGCAGCCAGATGGAAGCCCCCAGCACGCAGACGCTGGCCACCAGGTACAGCGGCGAGAACGGCAGTTCGGTGAGGCGGCTGGGGCGATAGAACGAGCGGCGGAACACGGCCAGCAGGCTGGCGGTGAGGGTCATCAGGCAGGCTTCTTCCCAGTCAAAACCCTTGAGCAGGGAGAGCAGGGCACCCACCAGCAAGAGAATGGTGGTCAGCATCCAGGCCGCCGACAGGCGCCGGCGCAGGCCCTGGGCCAGCAGCAGGCAGAGTACGCCGATCAGGCTGGCTCCGAAGTGCGAGGCATCCACCAGGCGATGGGGAATCAGGAAGCCGATGTGTTGCAGACGGGTATCGATTTCCGGGGTGGCGCCGGAAAACAGCAGTACCACACCGGAGAGGAACACCAGCACCGCGAGGATCGGAGCGGCCAGGCCGGATGCCACCCGCAGCGATTGCCGGGTCTGGAACAGGCGCTGGGCTTCGTTGATCAGCAGCAGGACGCAGGCCACCAGCATCGGCAGCACCACGTAGATCAATCGGTACAACAGCAGTGCCGCAGCCAGGGGCGCGGCACCGAGCTTGTCGGCGAAGGCCGCCAGCAGGATGGCTTCGAACACCCCGACGCCACCGGGCACGTGGCTGAGTACCCCGGCCGCCAGGGCCAGCAGGTACACCAGCAGGAAGGCGCCGAACGGCGGCGCTTCGGGCAGCAGCAGATAAAGCACGGTGGCGGCTGCGGCGACATCCAGGGCGGTGATGATCAGTTGCAGGAAGGTCAAGCGACGCCCGGGCAGGCGCAGGGTACGGCGGCCAACCCGCACCAGCAGGTTGTCGCGCAGAGGCTGTTCCGGAAGGCGCCGGCGATAGATGCCGATGGCCAGCACCGCTCCCAGCAGCAGAATGGCCAGGGCGATGCCCGCCAGCAGGCTTTCCGGCAGGCGCAGGGCCGCGGAGGCTGCCGGCAGGTTGCTCAGTGTGGCCAGGGCTGCCAGCGGAGGCAGGGCGCAGCCCAGGGACAGGCTGGCGAACAGGGTCATGTGGGCCACATCGGCGGCCCCCAGCCCATGGCGGGCGTACAGCCGGTAGCGCACTGAACCGCCGGAGAGCAGCGACAGGCCTATGGCGTTGCCGATGGCGAAGGCCGTGAAACCGCCCAGGGCCAGGGTGCGGCCGGGCAGGTTGACCCCAGCATAGCGGCTGGCGGACCACTCGTAGCCCAGCAGGATGATGAAGCCGACGATGGTCGCGCCCAGGGCGCCGAGCAGGGCCGGTTTGGGCACGTCGAGGATCGAGTCGTGCAGTGCGTAGAAGTCCAGCTCGCTGAGCAGGTGGCGACAGGCGATCAGGGCAATGGCGAACAGCAGCAGGGTCACGGCCAGGCCCAGCGGCTGGCGGTATTTGCTCAACAGGTCCAGCCAGCGCAAGCGAGTGACTGTAATGGGTTGAGTGGTGGTAGCGGTATCGGCGTCTTGTGAATCAGACATGTTGGCGCGCATCAATCACCTCGTGGATTGTGCGCGACAGGATGGAGGTATCCAGCCAAGTTACCAATCCCTGTAGAAAAAATAATTTCAAATATTAACGCGTCTCACCGTGGCCCGGCGAGCCTGCGCGATCAACGCAAGGTGGTTGCCCCGAGACAGAGCATAGCTTGCATGGTGAAGAGTCGACGCGCTGCTAAAGGTTCGCAACACATTGCCAGATCATTGTTGCCAAAGGACTTTTTCGACAGATACAAAAAAGGCCACTCTTTCGAGTAGCCTTTTTTGATGTTTGGTTGCGGGAGCCGGATTTGAACCGACGACCTTCGGGTTATGAGCCCGACGAGCTACCAGACTGCTCCATCCCGCGTCTGTGTGGCGGCATTCTACAGGCGAACGACCGAGTGTCAACCTTTAATGGTCCCAGAGGTCAAATTAACGTCGAAAACCTGGCTGGCCAACTTAAGTCATGGACCTGCAAGGAGTTTTACAGGGCGTGAGGGTAGGGAGAAACACACGCGCACAAAAAAGGCCACTCTTTCGAGTAGCCTTTTTTGATGTTTGGTTGCGGGAGCCGGATTTGAACCGACGACCTTCGGGGGTTATGAGCCCGACGAGCTACCAGACTGCTCCATCCCGCGTCTGTGTGGCCGAATTCTACAGAGCCGGCAGATCCTGTCAATCATTAAATTTTGAAAATTGCTTCCGGTTCAATCGCTTAGCTTCCTTGAAGGGGCTTTTCGGAGGGCTCGGGCCTAGCTAGAACGGGGCTTGCAGCTCTATTGACGGCGTTGTTGTCATTGAGCAAATAAATTCAGCCGGGCCTGATGAAGGTCAGCGCGAAGATGCAAGGTACTGGTGCTATATACAGGTGTCGGTAGATACTTGCCTTCTGCTTTCATTGCGACCTGTGCCTTCCATGATCTCTGCCTTTATATGATGCAGCGCAAAATCATCCACATTGACTGCGATTGCTTCTACGCCGCCATCGAAATGCGCGATGCCCCGCACCTGGCCAGCAAGCCGCTGGCGGTGGGCGGGTCTGCAGATCGACGGGGGGTGATTGCTACCTGCAATTATGAGGCGCGGGCCTATGGGGTGCGCTCGGCCATGTCCTCCCGGCACGCCCTGACCCTGTGCCCGGACCTGGTGATCGTCAAGCCGCGCATGGAGGCCTATCGGGAAGCTTCCAAAGAGATCCATACGATCTTTCGCGACTACACCGACCTGATCGAACCCCTGTCGCTGGACGAGGCCTACCTGGATGTTTCCGAAAGCCCGAGCTTTGCCGGCAGCGCCACGCGTATCGCCCAGGACATTCGCCGTCGGGTTTCCAATCAGTTGCACATCACCGTGTCGGCCGGGGTGGCGCCGAACAAATTCCTGGCGAAGATCGCCAGTGACTGGAAAAAGCCCAACGGCCTGTTTGTGATCACCCCTGACCAGGTGGAGGATTTCGTCTCCGAGCTGCCAGTGAGCAAGCTGCACGGAGTGGGTAAGGTCACGGCGGACAAGCTGGGGCGCCTGGGCATTGTCGACTGCCTGCAATTACGGGACTGGAGCAAGCTGGCGCTGGTGCGCGAGTTCGGCAGTTTTGGCGAGCGCCTGTGGAGCCTGGCCCGGGGCATCGATGAGCGGCCAGTGCAGAACGATAGCCGGCGGCAGTCGATCAGCGTGGAGAATACCTACGACGTGGACTTGCCGGATCTGGACAGTTGCCTGCAGAAGTTGCCGGAACTGATGGAGATCCTGGCGGGGCGCATGGCGCGCATCGACAGCAGCTACCGGCCGGGCAAGCCTTTCGTCAAAGTGAAGTTTCATGATTTTACCCAGACCACGCTGGAACAGGCGGGGGCGGGGCGTGACCTGGAGAGTTATCGGCAATTGCTGACCCAGGCCTTCAAGCGCGGCGGCAAGCCGGTGCGCCTGCTGGGAATTGGCGTGCGTTTGCAGGATATGCGCGGCGGTCATGAACAGCTGGAGCTGTTCCAAGGGGGGGGGTAGGGGCTGGCCGGTTGCGATCCATCCGAGGCATCGCTTTCGCCGGCAAGCCGGCTCCTACAGGGGGTCAGTTGCTGCCGGGGTCGGCCACCAGGCGGCCGGCATTCTTGGTCAGGGACTTGAGGAACTCGTTCTGCAGCTCCGGATCGTTGCGGGTCAGCTCGATCAGGCTTTGCTCCAGTTCGCTGGCTTCTTCCTCCAGGCCCAGCTCCGACAGGCGCTTGACCCGGTGCACCCACTGGCTCACCTCATCATCTTCCAGGTCGTCGTAGATCAGTGCATGGGCTTCCTGCAATTTGCTGCGCAGGCCGCTGCTGATGCTCAGGGAGGAGTCCGAATGCACTTCGTCCTGAGCGTCTTCGACACTGATCTGCAGCTTGCCGATGTGATTCAGGTCCTGCTCGGAAAACGGATTGTCCAGCAGGTTCAAGCGCAGCACGCCATTGCGGTCGGTGCTCAGCTCGTAGGTCTGCTTGCCGGCCTTGACCTGCACCGGACGCTCGCTCCATGGCAGGCTCGAATACTCCAGGCGCTTGTCGCGCTGGACTTCATCGATGGCTGCCAGGTTCTGCTGAGCACGGCCATGGGACGGCATGTTCATGAACGGGTTGAGTCCGGACACGCCGTAGCTGATCCAGTCCTTGGTCACGCTGTCCGGCAGGTTGCCCAGGGCGAACACATTGACCACATTGGCTCCGACGCCCGCCACCAGTGCCACCGCGCCCAGCGGGATCTCGTAGATCTCGCGCCAGGGTTGGTAGGGCGTGTAGCGATCGTAGCGGCGAGTGACCTCGAACTCGGTGACTTCGAAGGTCTTCTGTTCGTGAATGCGCACTCGGCGTTGCGGCAGCTCAAGCACCTTAGGCTCACCGACATCGATCTGCAGGCTGTGATCGAGCAGTTTGCGCTCGACACGTTCCTCGTGTTCGCTGCGTTGCGACATCTGGTTGGCACAGCCGCTGACCAGCAGGGCGCCACATAAAGCGGCGCCCCCGAGGCTTAAGGTGTTTCGCTTGAACATGACTTCTCTATCTGGTTTCAGCGACGGATACGGGCTTGAAGGAAGGACAGTACGTCGGCCACGGGCAGTGCTTGCGCCTCGGCTTCGATACGGCTCTTGTATTCCAGGTTGCCTTCGGCGAGGCCGCGGTCGCTGACCACGATCCGGTGAGGAATGCCGATCAGCTCCATGTCCGCGAACTTGATGCCCGGGCTGGTCTTCTTGTCACGATCGTCCAGCAGCACTTCGAAGCCGGCAGCGGTGAGTTCCGAGTAGAGCTTGTCGGTGGCTTCGCGAACCTGCTCGGTTTCGTAGCGCAGTGGCACCAGGGCAATCTGGAACGGCGCCAGGGTGTCGCTCCAGATGATGCCGTTGGCATCGTTGTTCTGCTCGATGGCAGCAGCCACCACACGGGATACGCCAATGCCGTAGCAACCCATTTCCAGGGTCACCGGCTTGCCGTTCTCGCCCAGCACTTCGCACTTCATCGCCTTGCTGTACTTGTTGCCCAGCTGGAAGATGTGCCCGACTTCGATGCCGCGCTTGATTTCCAGGGTGCCCTTGCCGTCCGGGCTCGGGTCGCCGGCCACCACGTTACGCAGGTCGGCCACGGTCGGAACCGGAAGATCGCGTTCCCAGTTGACGCCGAAGTAGTGCTTGTCGTCGATGTTCGCACCGATACCGAAGTCGCTCATCAGCTCGACCGAGCGGTCGATGATGATCGGCAGCGGCAGGTTCAGCGGGCCGAGGGAACCGGCGCCGGCGCCAATGGCGTCACGCAGTTCGGCATCGGACGCCATGACCAGCGGGCTGGCAACGCCAGGCTGGTTGGCGGCCTTGATTTCGTTGAGTTCGTGGTCGCCACGGATGATCAGGGCAATCAGCTTGCCTGGCTCTTCGGCGTGGACGATCAGGGTCTTGATGGTCTTTTCAATCGGCAGATTGAATTTTTCCACCAGCGCGGCAATGGTCTTGGTGTCTGGCGTATCGACCAGGCGCAGTTCTTCGGCTGGCGCTGGACGCGAGGTTTCGCGAGGCACTGCCTCGGCTTTCTCGATGTTCGCCGCGTAGTCGGAGCCGTTGCTGAAGACGATATCGTCTTCACCGGATTCGGCCAGCACGTGGAATTCGTGGGAGCCGGCGCCGCCGATGGAGCCGTTGTCCGCTTCAACCGGGCGGAACTTCAGGCCCAGGCGGGTGAAGACATTGCAATAAGCCTGGTGCATGCGGTCGTAGGTGACCTGCAAGGACGCCTGGTCGGCGTGGAAGGAGTAGGCGTCCTTCATGATGAACTCGCGGCCGCGCATCAGACCGAAGCGTGGGCGGATTTCATCGCGGAATTTGGTCTGGATCTGGTACAGGTTCAGCGGCAGCTGCTTGTAGCTGCTCAGCTCGTTGCGAGCCAGATCGGTGATCACTTCTTCGTGGGTCGGGCCGGCGCAGAAATCGCGACCGTGACGGTCTTTGAAGCGCAGCAGCTCCGGGCCGTATTCTTCCCAGCGACCGGATTCCTGCCACAGCTCAGCCGGCTGAGTGCTCGGCATCAACACTTCAAGCGCGCCCGCGGCGTTCATTTCTTCGCGAACGATGGCTTCAACCTTACGCATCACCCGCAAGCCCATCGGCAGCCAGGTGTACAGGCCGGAAGCCAGTTTACGGATCATGCCGGCGCGCAGCATCAGCTGATGGCTGATCACGACCGCGTCGGAAGGCGTTTCTTTCTGTGTGGCGAGCAAATATTGACTGGTGCGCATGGTAGGCCGTTGTCGGTTGCTGAAGACTGGAAGTGACGGAGCATTGTACGGGCGAGTTCCGCTGGCGTACAGGATTGCGCTCGGAGGGGGCGGGGGCTACTGCGAAAAGTGTGCAACCCCCGGGATTTTCTAGGATTCTTCGCCGACTGCGGTGCTGTTGGCGGAGCTTTCGGGCTCGGGTTTCGGCCCGGCGCGGCGGCTCTCCTGGAACCAGTGAATGGCGATCAGGATCAGTGTCGGCACCCCGAGGATCGCGGTGATGAGAAAGAAGTCGTGATAGCCGAACTTTTCCACCATGACCCCGGAATAGCCGCCGATCAGGCGCGGCAGCAGCAGCATGATGGAACTGAGCAGGGCGTACTGGGTGGCGGAGAACTTGAGGTTGGTCAGGCTCGACAGGTAGGCGACGAAGGCTGAAGTGGCCATGCCTGAACTGAAGTTGTCCAGGGAAATGGTGACGATCAGCATCTTCAGGTTCGGGCCCATGTCGGCAAGCATGAGGAACAGCAGGTTGGTCCCGGCCGATGCGGCGCCGCCGATGAACAGGATCGGCAGGATGCCGAACCGCACGATCAGCAGGCCGCCCATGCCGGCGCCGAGCAGGGTCATGATCAGCCCGAAGATCTTGCTGACCCCGGCGATCTGGTCTTTGGTGAAACCCTGGTCGATGTAGAACACGTTGGCCATGACGCCCATGACCGTGTCCGACATGCGATAGGTGGCAATCAGCCCTAATAGCAGAAAGGCTTGCCAGCGATAGCGCAGGATGAAGTCGTTGACCGGCGTCAGCACCGGCGCCAGGCCCCGGCGGCCCATGGCCGAGAGGCACAGGGTGCTGAGGGTGATGTAGAGGATGGCCCGCAGGAAGGCGCGGTCTTCCAGCAGCAGGTCCAGCAGGCTGACGCCGTCGAAGATCACGCTGGCGAAGTCGGTGTTGTACAGCTGGGTGAAGGTGGCGGGGACGGAAACCAGTAGCACGATCAGCACGAATACCGAGATCAACTGGTGAGCGAAGCTGTAGCGCCCGGCGGACAGTTGGGTGCGCAGCGGCACCGCGGGTTCACGCATCAGCAATGTGGTGATCAGCGCGGGGATCATCAGCACCCCGAACAGCACGTAGGTGCCGGTCCAGGCCGAGTGCTTGTAGCTGAAACCGGTGGAGCCGAAGCCTTCGGCGAAAAACAGTGCGCCGGCGGTGGCCAGCAGCACGGCAACCCGATAGCCGGACATGTAACTGGCGGCCAGGGCGGCCTGGCGGCTGTCGTCGGCGATTTCCAGGCGGTAGGCGTCGATGGCGATGTCCTGGGTGGCCGAGGCGAATGCCACGATCACCGCAATGGCAATCAGCCAGGAAAGGTGCTTTTGCGGGTCGCAGAAACCCATGCCGATCAGGCCGAGAATCACCAGGGTCTGCGCCAGCACCAGCCAGGAACGACGTCGACCGAGCTTGCCCAGGAGGGGCAGGCGCCATTGGTCGAGCAGGGGCGACCATACCCACTTGAAGGCATAGGCCAGGCCGATCAGGCTGGCGTAACCGATGGTTTCACGGGCCACACCGGCCTCGCGCAACCACACCGAAAGAGTCGAGAACACCAGCATGTAAGGCATGCCGGCGGCGAAACCAAGCAGCAACAGCACGAGCGTCGAGGGGCTGGCATAGGCGGCAAGTGCGGCGCGCCAGGTTTTACGGGGCATGGGCTGAAGTCTGCCT
Organism: Pseudomonas sp. GW822-FHT06D10; assembly: GCF_058799535.1. NCBI lineage: Bacteria > Pseudomonadati > Pseudomonadota > Gammaproteobacteria > Pseudomonadales > Pseudomonadaceae > Pseudomonas > Pseudomonas sp. GW822-FHT06D10. The sequence continues at coordinate 615,524 of NZ_JBXALN010000002.1, forward strand.
CAGATTACGGAAACAAAGCGCGCACTCTAACCGCTGTGCTCCACCGGGCGCCAGCCATGGCGCTGAATATCCACGCGATTGTTCAGGATAGAGACACCTTCGCCACGCAGTCTGGCCCGCTGCTCGTCGCCCGAGGGACTGCCGGCCGGCAAGCTCAGGCGACCACCGGCGCCGAGCACTCGGTGCCAGGGCAGGCTGGTGTCGGCGGGTAACTGGCTGAGGGTACGCCCGACCCAGCGTGCCGCCCGTCCCAGGCCTGCCATCTCCGCCAGTTGGCCGTAGCTCACCACCCTGCCTTCGGGGACCTGGGCCAGGGTCAGGTATAGCGCCGTACGTCGGATCTGTGCAGGGCTTTGCGGCTCTTCGCTGTGTTCGGTCACATTCGCGCTTCCAGATAATAGAGGAGGGACGCCGGTCGGCTGTGGTGATCAAAGCCGGATGAGTATTGAACTCACTCTCAATACCCGGGTCAGTCCTGACTAAGGCTTGTTCAGCAGGAATAATGCCGTTTTTTTTCGCAAGATCGAGTCCTCTATTGCTTATGTTGCCTAGAACTTTGCTGTGTTTCGCGGTGCTCAGCGCCTCCATGCCTGTATTGGCCGATACCGTATGGTTGAAGAACGGTGATCGCCTGAGTGGCAAGATCAAGGTGTTCGACGGCGGCAAGCTGTTGATCCAGACCGACTATGGCGGCGCCATCAATATTGACTGGAAGCAGGTCAAGACTCTGGAGAGCGACCAGGAGCTGCTGGTCAAGCAGGATGCCTACACCGGAGAGAAGGCCAAGTCGCTGCAGGCGGCGGACGAAGGCAAGGTGATCCTGGCCAACGGCGAGGCGCCCAAGACGGTGGAGCTGGCGAGCATCCAGCAGATCATGAAGCCCAAGCCGCTGGTGGAGGACATGGTCTGGAAAGGCAACGTCGACGTGGCCATGGACTACAAGCGCGCCGAAAAGAATACCGATGACTACGACATCGACTTCAAGACCTCGGCGCGTCACGGGGCCTGGCGCCACAATGCCCAGGGCGAATACAACCGTGAGTTCCAGGATCATGTGGTGACCACGGACAACTGGAGCGCCGAGTACGCTCTGGACCGTTTCATCACGGAAAAGTGGTTCTGGGAGGGGCGCCTGACCTACAAGCGGGACAAGGTCGAGGACCTGGCGCGGCAGCGGGTGGTGGGTACCGGCCCCGGCTACCAGTTCTGGGATGATGAGCTGGGTGCGTTCTCCCTGGGCTCGCTGCTCAACCGTACCGATTACGAGTACGCCGATGGTGGCAAGGACAACTTCTATTCCCTGGCGATGAAGTGGGACTACAACCGTTACCTGATCGGCAAGCGGGTGGAGTTCTTCACCAATGGCGAGGTGGGGCGGCCGCTTTCGGGGGTGGCCGACTATGCACTGGATGCCGAGATGGGGCTGCGCTACAAGGTCACCGACTGGGCTTCATTGAACCTCAAGGCGGAAAAAGACCTGATCCGCGGTACCGAAGACAGCGATCTGGACAAGACCCGCTACACCGTGGGCTTTGGCGTGACCTGGTAACCCGGGACGCATGGGCGCCTTTTCAACGAGGGCGCCGACAAAAGTGACGGGCACAAAAAAGCCCCGCTGTTGAGGGCGGGGCTTTTTTACTGGATCAGTACAAGTTAGATAACTTGAACTTCTTCAGCTTGCATGCCTTTCTGACCGCGGGTAGCGATGAAAGAAACCTGTTGGCCTTCTTTCAGGCTTTTGAAGCCGTCGGATTGGATAGCTTTGAAGTGTACGAACAGGTCGTCACCGGATTGTGGAGTGATGAAGCCGAAGCCTTTTTCATCGTTGAACCACTTAACGGTACCGGTTTGGCGATTAGACATGGTGTATCTCCTTGGACAAAGTTAACTGCGACTCAGGAAAAGCCCTGGCCGAGACTGAGTGCAAAGAGCAGGAAAAATTCTTGGAGATGGTTGGATCGAAATTCAACATCGTGTAGAGATTCTCAGTGACACAAGCAGCACAGTGGCGCCACCTTAACCCTTTTTCCTGAACGTGCCAATGGTCAGTGCGAAGGTTTCTCGGTTTTCGTGACTGACGGCGGGGCGCTCGTCGCCCAGCCCTTGAAAATCGTGGCGTGAGGCGAGAAAAACGTCCCAGACTTTGAACCCGACCTCGCGCCCCGGTAAGATGCCAGACCGTTTTTTTTCACCTCGCTATTTCAGGACACCCGCCATGAGCATCAAATCGGACAAGTGGATTCGCCGCATGGCGCAAGAGCACGGCATGATCGAGCCCTTCGTAGAGCGCCAGATGCGTGGCGAAGGCCAGGATCGGCTGATCTCCTTCGGGGTGTCGAGCTACGGCTACGACGTGCGTTGCGCCGATGAATTCAAGGTGTTCACCAACATCAATTCGGCCACCGTCGATCCGAAGAACTTCGATGAAAAGAGCTTCGTCGACATCAAGAGCGACGTCTGCATCATTCCGCCTAACTCCTTTGCCCTGGCACGCACCGTCGAGTACTTCCGCATTCCGCGCAACGTGCTGACCATTTGCCTGGGCAAGAGCACCTATGCCCGTTGCGGCATCATCGTCAACGTGACCCCGCTGGAACCCGAGTGGGAAGGCCACGTGACCCTGGAATTCTCCAACACCACCACCTTGCCGGCGAAGATCTACGCCAACGAAGGCGTGGCGCAGATGCTGTTCCTGGAGTCGGACGAAGAGTGCGAAGTGTCCTACAAGGACCGTGGCGGCAAATACCAGGGCCAGCGTGGCGTGACCCTGCCACGCACCTGAGTTCGTCTGTCTGACGAATAGCGGGAATTCCTGAGCCGGCAGGCACTCTATTGGAGGTACTGCCGGTACGCGCAAGGCGTACCCGGCACAGCTCAGGAGTGCCCTCATGAAGATAGATCCGCGAATCAGTGCCACCTTGGCCAGGCTGGAACCCAATCAGGTTGGCGTACTGGCCTGGACCCTGCTGGCGCATCCTCCCGTCAGCATGGCCGGTGGCATTCCCGGCCAGCCGGATCCCGATTCCCCGCAACCCCTTGAACCCACCGAGCCGGGCGAACCGACCCTGCCCGACGAGCCGCCTCCCGCGCCTGTCGCCTGAAGCCCGTACCGCGCCCGACCGGCCCAGAGCCTGAACGGGCGCGGTACCGCTGTTACTTCAGGTTGCCGCTGAGAAACTGCTGCAAGCGCTCGCTTTTCGGGTTGCCCAGCACGTCCTCCGGAGCACCTTCTTCTTCCACCAGGCCCTTGTGCAGGAACAGCACCTGGCTGGACACCTTGCGCGCAAAACTCATCTCGTGGGTGACCATGATCATGGTCCGGCCCTCTTCGGCCAGGCCCTGGATCACCTTGAGCACCTCGCCCACCAGCTCCGGGTCCAGGGCCGAGGTGGGTTCGTCGAACAGCATGACCTCCGGCTCCATGGCCAGGGCCCGGGCGATGGCCACCCTTTGCTGCTGGCCGCCGGAGAGAAACGCCGGGTACTGGCTGGCCACCCGTGCCGGCAGGCCGACCTTGTCCAGGTAACGCCGGGCGCGTTCCTCGGCCTCCCTGGTGCTGACCCCCAGCACTCGGCGCGGGGCCATGGTGATGTTTTCCAGCACGGTCATGTGGCTCCACAGGTTGAAGTGCTGGAACACCATCGCCAGGCGGGTGCGAATCCGCTGCAGTTCGGCCGGGTCGGCCACGTGCATGCCGTGGCGGTCGCTGACCATGCGGATCTGCTGGCCATCCAGGCTCATGGCGCCGTCATCCGGGGTTTCGAGAAAGTTGATGCAGCGCAGGAAGGTGCTCTTGCCCGAGCCGCTGGCGCCGATCAGGCTGATCACGTCGCCGGTCCTGGCCTTGAGGGAAACACCTTTGAGCACTTCATTGTCGCCATAGCATTTATGCAGGCCTTCAACGGTCAATTTGTACATGGGGGCGTGCATCCTCAAGGCGAAAGTAGGTAACCGCTGCGATAGGCCTCGCGACCGGCGACATGGGCGATCACCATGCCTGCGGTGGCCATGCGTCGCAGCGAGCGGGCGTACATGAGCCCGGCGTTGTTGCAATGGATGGGGGTGACCCGGTCGTGGATCGGGTCGATGATTTCGGCCACCAGTTGCCCGGCCTCCAGGTATTCCCCCGGCAGGGCGTTGAACACCAGCAGCCCGCCTACCGGGGTCGCCACCGGTTCGACGCCGGCCAGGGGCGTGGCCGGGAAGGGCAGTTCGGGCAGTGGCGGCGCTTCACCGGCGATGGCCCCAAGCCGGGTCAGGTAGTCGATCAGGGCCTGGCAGTCGAGGCTGGCCAGGCCGTGGTTGACGTCGCCCTGGCCGCGCAGCTCGACGGTCACCGCAAAGCTGCCTGTCGGGATGGCGAAACGCTCGCCGAAGCGCTGTTGCAGTTGCCACCACAGCAGGCTGAAGCATTCGTCGAACGACCAGGCCGCGGAGTCGGTGGCCAGCAGGCAGGCTTCGGCGCCCAGGTAGCGAGCCAGCGGCTCCACCCGGGGCCAGGCTTCGGGGGTGGTGTAGAGATGCGCCACAGCCTCGAAGTCGCAATGCAGGTCCAGCACCATGTCGGCATCGCAGGCCAGCCGTTGCAGGGTCAACTGCAGGGACTGCAGTTGGGTTTGCGGCCGCTGGCGCGCCAGGGCATCGATCAGGTGACGGCGGATCAGTTCAAGGTTGTGTTCAGGGTCGGCATTGAGCAGCCCTTCGATGGCATCGCCGACTTGTTCGCCCAGGTCGGCGAAGCCGCGGTTGAAGTTCTGCCCGCTTTCCAGCTGGTAGCGGCCCAGGGGCACATCCATCAGCACCTGTTCCAGGCCCACCGGATTGGCCACCGGCACCAGGACGATTTCCTGGCGCAGGCGATCGGCGGCTTCCAGCTCGGCCAGGTGTTGCTTGAGGTGCCAGGCCACCAGCATGCCGGGCAACTCGTCGGCGTGCAGGGAGGACTGGATATAGACCTTGCCGGCGGCCTGGGGCGGGCCGAAGTGAAAGCTGTGGACCTGGCGCGCGGTGCCCGGCAGCGGGGCGAGCAGGTCGTGGATCTCGTGGCGCATTGACGGTTTTCCTGCAGCAAGTCCTAGTGGGTCGGCCCGAGGAAAGCCAGCCAGCGGCGTTCGGCGAGGCGGAACAGGCCCACCAGGGCGAAGGTCACGCACAGGTAGATGATGGCGGCGATGCCGAACGACTGAAATGTCAGGAAGGTCGCTGAGTTGGCGTCCCGGGCGATTTTCAGTATGTCGGGAATGGTCGCAGTGAAGGCCACGGTGGTGGAGTGCAGCATCAGGATCACTTCGTTGCTGTAGTAGGGCAACGAGCGGCGCAGGGCCGAGGGCATGATCACGTAGGCGTACAGCTTCCAGCCGCTCAGGCCATAGGCCTTGGCCGCTTCGACTTCGCCGTGGGCCATGCTGCGGATCGCCCCGGCGAAGATCTCCGTGGTGTAGGCGCAGGTGTTCAGGGCGAAGGCAAGGATGGTGCAGTTCATTGCATCGCGAAAGAACGCATCCAGGACTGGCTGTGCGCGAATCGCGGCGATGCTGTAGATCCCGGTGTAGCAGATCAGCAACTGGATATAGAGCGGTGTGCCACGAAACAGGTAGGTGTAGAACTGCACCGGCCAGCGGATGTAGCGCTTGGGCGAGACCCGGGCGATGGACAGCGGGATCGACACCAAAAAGCCGATGCAGATCGAGGCACTGAGCAGCCACATGGTCATGGCCAGGCCGGTCACGTGGTAGCCATCGCTATAAAGGAAGGGACGCCAGTATTCCTGCAGGAGTTCGATCATCGCACGGCCTCCCGGGCGCCGGCGGCGTAACGCCGTTCAAGCCTGCGCAGGACAAAGTTGGAGGCACTGGTGATCAACAGGTAGATCAGCGCCGCCAGAACCAGAAAGTAGAAGAGTTGGTAGGTGCTCTTGCCGGCGTCCTGGGCAGCCTTGACCAGGTCGGCCAGGCCAATGATCGACACCAGGGCCGTGGCCTTGAGCATCACCATCCAGTTGTTGCCGATGCCTGGCAGGGCAAAGCGCATCATTTGCGGAAAGACCACGAAGCGAAAGCGCTGGCCGCGTTTCAGGCCATAGGCGGTGGCCGCTTCCACCTGGCCCCGGGGCACGGCAAGGATCGCCCCGCGAAAGGTTTCGGTGAAGTAGGCGCCATAGATGAAACCCAGGGTGATCACCCCGGCGCTGAAGGGGTTGATCTCGATGTAGTCCCACTCCATGAAATCGGTAAAGGAGGTCAACCAGGTTTGCAGGCTGTAGAAAATCAGCAGCATCAGGACCAGGTCCGGCACGCCGCGGATCAGGGTGGTGTAGAGCTGGGCCGGAACCCGCAGCAGGGCAACGCTGGACAATTTGGCGCTGGCGCCGATCAGGCCCAGCAAAACGCTGACCAGCAGCGACAACACCGACAACTTGATGGTCATCCAGGTACCTTCCAGCAGCAGAGGGCCGAAACCCTTAAGGCTGAGTGCGGAAAGCCCCAGGTTTTTTAGAAGTTCTTCGAGCATTGATCTGTGACCCGTAGCGATAAAAAAGGCGCCCATCGAGGATGGGCGCCGACAGGTTATTTACCGCTGTAGAGGTTCAGGTCACCGAAGTGTTTTTTCTGGATGGTGGCGTAGGTGCCATCATCGTGTAACGCTTTGATACCTTTATCCAGAAGCGCTTTCAGCTCTTTGTTACCTTTCGAGATACCCACCGCGGTCTTGGCCGGCAGCAGTGGGTCGTCCACCGGCTTGCTGATCTCATAGTCAGCGCCTTGCGGTGACTTGAGGAAGCCCAGTTCGGCCTGCAGCATGTCCTGGATCGAGGCATCGAGACGCCCGGAAGTCAGGTCGGCATAGACCTGGTCCTGGTTCTGATAGGCCTGAGTCTTGACCCCGGCCTTGTCCAGCACGGCCTTGGCGTAGGCTTCCTGAATGGTGCCCTGCTCGTAGCCGACGGTCTTGCCCTTGAGCGAGGCGGTGTCTTCGCTCAGGCCCGAGCCTTTCTTGAACACGAATGCGGTGGGGCCGGAAAACAGTTCGTTGGAGAAGTCGATGACTTTCTCGCGAGCCGGGGTGACGGTCATGGACGAGATCACACCGTCGAATTTATTGGCCTTGAGGCCTGGAATCATGCCGTCGAAGTCACTTTCGACCCACTTGCACTTGACCTTCAGCTCGGCACAGATGGCATTGCCCAGGTCAATGTCGAAACCCACCAGGCTGCCGTCGGCGGCCTTGGATTCGAAGGGGGCGTAGGAAGGGTCGACGCCGAAGCGCAGTTCCTTGTATTCCTTGGCCAGCGCGGAGCCGGCGGCCATGCAGAGAGCCAATGCAGAAAGGGTCAGCAATGCTTTTTTCATTATTCAATCCCTAAGAACCAATATGAGCGCTTGTGGCGCAGGAGTACTGTTACTGGACCGCATAAGACTTAATGAAAGTAGCAATTTCCGAACCAGAGTCCCGAACAGGTGTTTTAAAAGCGCTGGAAAGCAGCGACACGAGGGAACCCGTGCGCCGAGATGGGGCGTGATTTTTGGCAGGCGCCAATAAGGTGCGAAGGGGTGGGCAATCTACGATGGGCGAACTGACAGGGCTGCCAGTGCCAAGCGCGGTTGAGGGCGCCGGTGAGCTGTTCGTTTTGGAGCAGGCCCGCTTGCACAGGACGTGCAAGCGGGTGGGGGAAGGTTACTTGCCTGGAACCAGGGTCAGGCGGGTCTTGCCGTAGCTGCGCTCGAAGTTCTGCGGTTGCATCGGCAGGCTCAGGTACTGGGCCTTGAGCCAGCCGTCGATGCCGTTGGCATAGTTGGGGCTCACCGGGTTGCCGGACTGGCCGCTGCTGTTGAGGCCCATCAAGGGTTCGCTGAGGCCGAAATCCACGATCAGGCGCAGGGCCGGTGTATCGGTGATGGCAAAATCCTGCCCCCAACGGTACGCGGCGCTGTTGATGGTGTTGTGGTCGCCTCCGGCCTGAAGCGGGCCACGGATCTGCCGGCCATTGGCGTTGGTCCACTGGTAGCTGTGCAGCTTGCCCCATTGCCAGGCCTTGCGGTCGGCGCCCAGCAGTTGCTCGCCGGAGCTGATGGCGGCTGCCAGGCTGCGGGCGAGGATGGCTGGCTTGTCTTCCTTTTGCGCGGTGCGCGAATCGTCCCAGAACGGGCTGTCTTCCTGGCCCAGCAGGTGGTCGGCCTGGGCCGAGTAGGAAAGGTTGCCGTTGGCGACGAAGGCTTGCCAGGCGTCACTGGACTCGGGGCCGAGCTTGTCGAGGAAGATCTGCTTGGCGCTCTCCTGCAGGAACAATTCGTACAACGCCGCGTCGGCCGAGCCGGCGCTGACCTTGCCGTCGAACGCCAGCAAGCGGCTATAGGCTTCCCTGGCCTTGGCGCGTTCGGTATCGGGCAAGGCCTCGATGGCCTGCTTCAGCGGCTGGGCCATGCCCGGAGCTTCGAACATCTTTTTCAGTTTGGCGGCGAACAGGGTGCTTTGGTCGTACTGCAGGGCGATCAGGCTGCGGTTGTCCTGCTTGCCGCTGGAGGCCAGACCGGCCATGCGCTCGGCCCGTTCCGGGGCGTGCCAGGAATTGGAAAGCTGCATGCCGTAGCCCCGCGAGATCACTCGCTGGTTGGCGGTGGCGATCCAGCCCTGGGGCGGGTCCTGGTCGTAGGGGTGGAGCATCGGGTCGGCGTAGCCGTCCCAGTCGTAACGGCCATCCCAACCCGGTGAGGGCAGCAAGCCTTCGCCTTCGCGGCGGTTGGGGAAGCGCCCGGTGACCTGCCAGCCGATGTTGCTGGCGTCGGCAAACACCATGTTCAGGGCGATGGCGCGGATTTCCCGACTGGCATCCGAGGCCTTCTCGACGTTCTGCGCCCGGGACAGGTCGAAGAAGGCATCCAGGGTCTTGTCGTCCTTGAGCTCCGGCGTCTGCAGGGCCAGGCCGAAACCGTTACCGAGCGCTGCCCCCAGGGCGCTGTTGAGCAGCGGGCCATGGCGGGTCTCGTACACGGCTTCGCGAATCGGCCGCTGGCCTTTGACGAAATAGGTTTCGTTGCGCACGGTCACCGGCTGCCATTTGCCGTTGTTCTGGTAGTACAGGGCGTTGCCCTGGCGCTTGAGCTTTTCCAGGAACAGGTCCTGGTTGTCTCCCTCCACCGAGCTCATGCTCCAGGCCACCTTGCCGTTGAAGCCCTGGAGAATCGCCGGCAGGCCAGCGATGGACGCGCCAGCGGCCTGGTATTTCGGCGCGCGGATCTGGGCGTAGTACCAGGCTTGCAGGTGGCTGTCGGCGGCCAGCAGGCTGCGGCCGGTGCGGCTGCGCTGTGGGGCGATGGCCAGGTTGCTGCCGCCGCGGGTGCCCAGGCTGTTGAGCTGGGCCAGACGGTTGATGGCGCGGCTGACTTCGTTCAGGCCCGGCACAGTGAGATTCAGGCCCTTGAGTTTGTCCGCTTCGGCCAAGGGCAGGGGTTCATCGGGATAGCTCGGAGTCAGCCACGGCAGTTTGTCGCTGCCGACTTTCTGCGCCAGCACCAGGGCGTTGATCTCTTCTTGCAGGTTGGCGGACTGGCCGAAGTTCAGCAGGCAGAAGATCAGCGCCGAATCCTCGGCTTTCCAGTATTCGGGGGTGTAGCCCTGGGCTGCCAGGTCCGGCGGCAGCTTGTCGCGATAGCGGAACAGGTAGGCGTTGACGCCCCGGGCATAGACCTCGAAGAAGCGCTTGATCCGTGGCGACGAAGCCTTGTACAGCTCATCGGCGCTTTTCTTCAGGTTGATCGCGCGCATCAGGCGGTCCACTTCCAGTGCGTCGGCACCGGACATTTCGGCCAGGCGGCCCTGTGCCAGCAGGCGCAGGGTCACCATCTGGCCAATGCGGTCGCTGGCGTGCACATAGCCCAGGGTGAACAGGGCGTCATGGAAGCTGCTGCTTTCGATCAGCGGTACGCCGACCGCGTTGCGCCGCACGGAAACGTTCTGTGCCAGGCCCTTGAGCGGTTGCACGCCAGAGGTGGGGGGCAGGGTGTCTTGAGTGTTCCAGGACTGGCAACCGGCCAGGCTCAGAGCACTGGCCACTGCCGCGGCAACGCCGAACCGGGGAAGAAAATGTGAGAAGGCTGGCGAGGCCATGGCAAAGCTCCTGCGGGGGGTAGCGTCGATAAAGGCGCTACGTTAGTGAGCAGGCGAGTGCCGCGCAAGCGGGGGCAGGAGGTATTTCTCGACGACGCTGCAAATAGCGATCGCTGGCGCGTCAGCGCCTGGCAAAACCCGTAGGAGCCGGCTTGCCGGCGAAGAGGCCTTCTGGCCTTGGCTGGCCCTTGCGGGCACCGTGACTGGCAAGCCAGCTCCTGCAGGCACAAGGCTCAGGAGGCGGGATTGACCTGCTCTACCAAGGCATAGGCCCGCTCGGTAGCCGGCCGGGCCTGGATGCTGTTGAACCAGCGGTGCAGATGCGGGAAGTCCTCGAGTTTCTGGCTCTGCTTCTTGTAGGAAGCGATCCAGGGATAGATCGCCATGTCGGCAATGCTGTAGTCGCTGCCGGCGACGAACTTGCGGTCCGCCAGGCGTCGATCGAGCACGCCGTACAGGCGCGCGGTTTCATCCACATAACGTTTGATGGCGTAGGGGATCTTTTCCGGGGCGAACTGGCTGAAGTGATGATTCTGCCCAGCCATCGGTCCCAGCCCGCCCATCTGCCAGAACAGCCATTGCAGGGCTTCCTGGCGCCCGCGCAGGTCCTGGGGCAGGAACTGGCCGGTCTTTTCCGCGAGGTACAACAGGATCGCCCCGGACTCGAACAGCGACAGTGGCTGGCCGCTATCGACGGGTTGGTGGTCAACGATCGCCGGAATGCGGTTGTTGGGCGCGATCTTCAGGAATTCGGGCTTGAATTGCTCACCCAGGCCGATGTTCACCGGGTACAGGGTGTAGGGCAGGCCGGCTTCTTCCAGGAACAGGGAGATCTTGTGGCCGTTGGGGGTGGTCCAGTAATACAGGTCGATCATGGAACGCTCCAATTGGGATGTATCTGTGCTTAAGGACAGCAAACTCCGGCATTAGGTCGTCCTGTCTGCATTCGATGGCTTGCCTGAACAGCTAAGTGATGCTCAAGTGCGGCAAATTCAATGACCTCGACAGAGAAAAACATGCCCCTTCCGGCCAGCACCGCACTGATGCTCATCGACCAGCAGCAAGGCATCCTCCAGCCTCGGCTTGGCCCGCGCAACAACCCCGAGGCGCAGGTGCGGATGCTCGAACTGCTGGCCCACTGGCGCGCCCGCGGCTGGCCGGTGATCCATGTGCAACACCTGTCGCGTTCGCCGGATTCGGTGTTCTGGCCCGGGCAGTCGGGGGTGGAGTTTCAACCGTGCTTTGAGCCCCGGGACGGGGAATGGCGGGTTCAGAAGCAGGTGCCGGATGCGTTTTGCGCCAATTCGCTGGAAGCGGATTTGCGGCGCGAGGGGATTGCCGGGTTGGTGATTGTCGGTGTCGCCACCAACAACTCTGTGGAGTCGACGGCGCGTACGGCTGGCAACCTGGGCTTTGCCGTGTGGGTGGTGGCCGACGCCTGCTACACCTTCGACAAGCCCGACTTCAGCGGTCGGGCCCGTAGTGCCGAGGAGGTGCATGCCATGTCGCTGGCCAATCTGGATGGCGAGTACGCCACCGTCCTGGACCTGGCGCAGTTGCTGGCCCAGGAGACCGGGCGCAGCTGAAGGCGCAAGTGCTCAGGCAGGCCCCGCCCGCGCTCAGGTCAGGCGCCGTGGCACTTCTTGAATTTCTTGCTGCTGCCGCATGGGCAAGGGTCGTTGCGGCCAACGTCTTTCAGTGCGTTGCGTACCGGCTCCTGGTGAGCGTGGTTGCAGTGCGGGCCGTGAACATGGCCATGGTCGTGATCGTGATGGTCATGATCGTGGTTGCAGTCAGGGCCATGGACATGAGGTTGCTGGATCATTGCGGGTTACTCCGGGATAAAATCGCCGGGAATTATCACGCCATTGCGCTTCAGGTGCACGTCCTGGCCGATGAATAATCCGATTTCCAGTTTCCCTTCGAGGCGGTAGGGGATAGGTCGCTCGGGCTTGCGCAGCAATTTCACCACATCGCGGATCTGCGGCCACAGGTTGGTCCGCACCGGCACCTTGAAAAAGCGGCTGCTGTGGGGCGTGACGGTGAACCAGTGTTCGTGCTCGCCTTCGCTGAGCAGGAAGCGCTCCAGGTAGACCTTGTAGGTCAGGCGACGCACGGTCAGGTCGCTGTCGTTGGGGTTATCCACCCGCAGGTGCAGGGTGAAGCGTTGTTCCAGCAGGTTGGCCTTGACCACCTCGACCTTGACCAGATGCACCGTCGGGTCGACGGACTCATCGCTGAACCAGGAGGCACACCCCGTCAGGCCCAGCGCGCCGAGCAGGCACAAGGTTCGTAACGCACGCAGCTCACCGATCATTGCAAGAATCCCTCTGGATGCCGGTGCCCATCCTGGGCCCGGGTTGGTATCGGCCAGTCGCGGCTCAGCGGCTGAAGTAGCTGGCGCAGCACTTCTTGAACTTGTGCCCGCTGCCACAGGGGCAGGCGTCGTTGCGGCCGGATTTGAGGGGAACCGTGGGGTCGATGAAATACCAGCGTCCCTGGTTCTGCACGAAGGATGAGCGTTCGCGGTGGCTATGCTCGCCCTGGCTGTCGTGCCAGCGGGCAGTAAAGGTGACAAAGGCATGCTCGGGCTGGCCGCCGAAGACTTCCGAGCTTTCGACCTGCAACCCCAGCCAGGTGCTTTGGGCGCTCCAGTCGCTGATGGACTGGCGATCCAGGCCCGCCTGTTGCGCCGGCAGGGTGGTGGCCAGCAGGTAATCCACCTGCCCCAGCACATAGGCGCTGTAGCGCGAACGCATCAGGGCTTCCGCGCAGGGCGCGGGATGGCCGGCATGGTAATGGCCGCAGCAGGCATCCAGCAGGTTGCCGCTGCCGCAGGGACAAATCGAGGCACTCATTGTGTTACCACCAATACTTTCCAAAGTTTTCCGGGTTTGCCCAGAATCGTGAATTGAGCCAATCGGGCACTTGCTTGTATTCAAGCAGATCGTAGGTGAACAGGGTCAGGACCTGTTCATCGCGCTGAAAGCGTTCGCTGGCCTGCAACGCCAGGGAATAGAAGTCGGTTTCCTGCCAGCCGCAGGCCTGCAGATCGGCCAGTACGGCGATCCGGCTGGCATTGAGGTTGCGAATGCCCCCAAGCAGGTTCAGGCCGTCGCGCTTGGGCAAGTGTTCCAGGCAATCCACGGCCAGGGCCAGGTCGAAACGCCGCGCTGCCAGTTGCGCAGGCAGAGGGCCGGGTACCGCCTGGGCCACTTGGGTCGTGGGGTGGGCCTCCTTGAAGGCAGCCAGGGCAGGGAAGTCGCTGGCACCGATCAGCAGCAGCTGTTGTGGTGCGTAGCGATCCAGCAAAGCCGCCAGGGCCTGCTGCGGGGTACGGTTGGAAATGCCGGCGCTCATCTTAGCTCCTCGGTCAGAACGCTAAAGACTAGCGTGCCGGCATCTGCGGGCCTAGAGCGGTTCACCACTAAATCGGCGAACCTCCCGTGTTTACAGGGCGAAACCGGTGATAGCCAGGTGCTGGCGCAGATGAAATGCGCGGTCTTTACTCCGTGAATCGGCCTTGAGCCGATCCCTCAGGAGAAATCAGATGAGCATCATTCGGACGGCAGTACCCCTGGTTCTGTTAACCAGTGTGTTGACTGGTTGTGCAGGTTTGCAGAAAACCGACTGGCCGATCTGCGCCGCGGTAGGTGGCGTCACGGGCGCGGCGCTGGGCGCCACCGAAAGCTCCTCGTGGGCGGGCGGCGGCGCACTGGTAGTCGGTGGCCTGGCGGGTGCGTACTGCTGGGTAAAAGGTGATGGCGACGAGGACGGCGATGGCGTGCCGGACAGCCGCGACAAGTGCCCCCACACACCCAGAGGCGTCCAGGTCGATGCCAACGGCTGCCCACCACCGCCACCGGTGGTAGAAGAGGTGGTAGTGGTCAAGGAAGAAACCATTGTCATTCGTGATGTGCACTTCCATTTCGACTCGGCCAAGCTGACCGATGCCGACAAAACCAAGCTCAACACCATCGTCACCCGACTGAAACAGGAGGCGTCGAGTGCCCAACTGCGAGTGACCGGCCATACCGACAGCGTCGGCAGCGATGCCTACAACCAGAAACTCTCGGACAAGCGCGCCCACTCGGTCGTGGAGTACCTGATCAGCAACGGCATTCCCCGCAGCAGCTTCGTCTCGGTAACCGGCGCCGGTGAAAGCAAGCCAGTGGCGGATAACAAGACCGCCGAAGGCCGGGCGATGAACCGTCGTACGGAAATCCAGATCAACCGTTGAAACCCCAGGGCCAGTGCGGCGACGAGCCGCACGTGGCCGCCTCTGCTCCTGTGCCAGGACCATGCTGATGGCGCAGGAGCCTTTGATCCCGGTGCCTTCTCGGCGATGGGCTCAGCCTGTCTGTAACGGGCGATCCTCGTCGATCCGGTGGCTAAACAGCCACTTCGTGAAGAATTTTCATTCCCCTCTGGCTTACCCCCGGGATAAGTCGTTACTGTGCGCGCAAAGAATAATTCACGAGGGGAGCGTATGAAGGTTTTATGGGGGCTGGGGAAGTTTCTGACCTTGGTTTTCTGGTTGGTGGTGCTGATCAACCTGGCCAGGCCTTTGATCAACCCGCTGCATCTTCTAGTGAATCTGGCGGGCAGCCTGTTGCTGCTGACCCATTTGCTGGAACTGCTGCTGTTCAACGGCAGCCTCAAGGATCGGCCACATCCCTGGCGTGACCGGCTGTACATCCTGCTGGTGGGGATCTTCCACCTGCAGACTCTTCCTGCTCCTGTCGTTGTCGAGGCCGACCATGCGTAAGCTCTGCCTGCTGGCTCTTTTCTGCAGCCCCCTGGCCATGGCCCAGGTGGTCAAGGTCGAAACCAACTCCCTGATGCGTCTGCCCAATACCGCCAGCACTCTGCAACTGGAGCGGCTGGAAGTGGCGGACTATGGCACCTTGCTGATCCCGGCCAATGTCACCGAACTCAAGGTGGACGAACTGCGGCTGGGGCATGAGGCGCGGATCGCCATCGTCCCTACCGAACAGAGCCTGCACTTGACTGTTCGCCGTGCGGAGCTGGAAGCGGGCAGCCAGATCACTTCCCGCGGCGCGCCGGGTACCTACCTGAAGGCCGCCAAGCCGGGGCGCAACCTGAACCTGCGCATTGAGTCGTTACAGGCCGAGATGCTGTCCGTGGATGCCCGGGGCGGTGCCGGTGCGCCGGGTTATGTCGGTCTGGATGGCGCCAATGGCCAGGAACCGGGCTGCGCCTGGGGCAGCGCGGGGCGTGGGGCTGACGGTGACAATGGCGGCGATGGCCGTCCTGGTGCGGCAGGCGCCCAGGTCCGGGTGGAACTGCCGCGGGACTTCCCCAGCGAGCAGATCAAGGTCTGGGTCGATGGTGGCGCAGGCGGGCTGGCCGGTGCCGGTGGCAAGCCGGGTGCGGGCGGCAAGTCCAAGGGCTGCCTGGTGTACCGCACCGACGGTGGCAAGAGCGGACGGCCCGGCGCCCAGGGGCAGCCCGGCCCGGCCGGCGAGCCTGGCGCGCTGACGGTGCAGCGCCTGTAACGTAACGTTTGCGTTGAACCTTGCCCGGCCGCCCGCTTCTGTAGCGGGCGGCCTGTTTTCAGAAGGTCGGCCGGGCCGCCGCCAGGGCGACCAGCACCAGGCCGATGATCAGGTTGCTGCCCACCAGCCGGCGGATCTTGCCCAGCGCCGCGGCGCCAGCGGGCCAATCCTCGGCCGCTACTGCCTTGCGCAGCTCCGGCAACTGCAGGGACTGGATGCGGATGAACAGGGCGGTCATCACCAGGTACAGGCCCATCATGATCTGCACATACTTGGGCGCGGTTTCAAAGCCGCTGAAGCGCAAATGCAGCAGGCCGATACCGCTGATCGGCAACAGCACCACGGCGATCCACACCCAGACGAAAAAACGCGGAAACACTTGCGCCCACAGCTTCAGCCGCGCCGGCCCCTCCAGGGCCACCATGGCCGCCGGGCGCAGGACCATCCAGGCGAAGAACATGCCGCCGACCCAGACCAGGGCGGCCAGGACATGCAGGGTGTAGGCAAGGGCGAAAGGGGTCATTCGGGTACTCCGTTCTGCGCGGGATGAATTAGCGGGGTATGATAGCGGCCGATTCGAACCACTGAAAATTTATCCAGCGTTTTGTGCGCCCGAAAAACCATGATCAGCAACGAACTCAAAACCACGATCCAGGGCGCCTACTCGCGTTTTCTCGAAGCCAAGAGCCTCAAGCCGCGTTACGGCCAGCGCCTGATGATCGCCGAAGTGGCCAAGGTCCTGGGTGATATCGACACCGACGACGAAGGCCGGCGCAGTGGCGACCCGGCGGTGGTCGCCGTGGAAGCCGGCACCGGTACCGGCAAGACCGTGGCCTACAGCCTGGCGGCGATTCCCACGGCCAAGGCCGCCGGCAAGCGCCTGGTGATCGCTACCGCCACCGTCGCCCTGCAGGAGCAGATCGTCTACAAGGACCTGCCCGACCTGATGCGCAACAGCGGGCTGAACTTCAGCTTCTCCCTGGCCAAGGGCCGCGGTCGCTACATGTGCCTGTCCAAGCTCGACATGCTGCTCCAGGAAGGCCACGCCCAGACCGCCACGGCCCAGCTGTTCGAGGAAGAAGGCTTCAAGATCGAAGTGGATGAAGCCAGCCAGAAGCTGTTCACCAGCATGATCGAAAAACTCGCCGGCAATAAATGGGACGGCGACCGCGACAGCTGGCCCACTGCCCTGGAAGACGCCGACTGGGCGCGCCTGACCACCGACCACAGCCAGTGCACCAACCGCCATTGCCCGAACTTCGGCCAGTGCGCCTTCTACAAGGCTCGGGAAGGCATGGGCAAGGTCGATGTGATTGTCACCAACCACGACATGGTCCTGGCCGACCTGGCACTGGGCGGCGGCGCCGTGCTGCCGGACCCGCGCGACACTCTCTATGTGTTCGACGAAGGTCACCACCTGCCGGACAAGGCCATTGGCCACTTCGCCCATTACACCCGCCTGCGCTCCACTGCCGACTGGCTGGAGCAGACCGCCAAGAACCTCACCAAGCTGCTGGCCCAGCACCCGTTGCCGGGTGATCTGGGGCGCCTGATCGAGCAGGTGCCGGAGCTGGCGCGGGAGATCAAGACCCAGCAGCAGTTCATGTTCACCGCCTGCGAGCAGATCGCTGATTTCCGCACCGGCGAGGACATGGAAGGCCGCGAGCGGCCACGCCACCGTTTTGTCGGCGGGCTGATCCCCGAGCACATGCGCGAGATGGGCCTGGAGCTGAAAAAGGGCTTTTCCCGTCTCACCGACCTGTTCACCCGCCTGACCGAGTTGCTCAAGGAAGGCATGGATGGCGAGGTCAACATCGGTATCGCCAGCAACCAGGCCGAAGAGTGGTACCCGCTGTTCGGCAGCCTGCTGGCCCGTGCCTCGGGCAACTGGGAGCTGTGGACCGCGTTCACCATCGAGGACCCGGAAGACAATCCGCCCATGGCCCGTTGGCTGACCCTGGCCGAAAGCGGCTCGCTGTTCGACATCGAGGTCAACGCCAGCCCGATCCTCGCTGCGGAAATGCTCCGGCGCAATCTGTGGAACGTGGCCTACGGTGCCCTGGTTACGTCGGCGACCCTGACTGCCCTGGGCACTTTCGACCGTTTCCGCATGCGCGCCGGCCTGCCGAAAAAGGCCGTGACCGCCGTGGTGCCGAGCCCTTTCCACCATGCCGATGCCGGGGTGCTGCGGGTGCCCGACCTGCGGGCCGACCCGCGGGACGCGCCGGCGCATACCGCGGCGATCATTCGCGACCTGCCGGAACTGGTGGAGGGCTCGCGGGGCACCCTGGTGCTGTTCTCCTCGCGCAAGCAGATGCAGGACGTGTTCGACGGCCTGGACCGGGACTGGCGCAAGCAGGTGTTCATCCAGGGCAACCTGTCCAAGCAGGAAACCCTGAACAAGCACAAGGCGCGGGTCGACGGTGGCGATTCCAGCGTGCTGTTCGGCCTGGCGAGTTTCGCCGAAGGGGTGGACTTGCCCGGGGCCTACTGCGAACACGTGGTGATCGCCAAGATCCCGTTCTCGGTGCCGGATGACCCGGTGGAGGCGGCGCTGGCGGAGTGGATCGAAGCCCGTGGCGGCAACCCGTTCATGGAAATCTCGGTGCCGGATGCATCCCTCAAGCTGGTCCAGGCCTGCGGTCGCCTGCTGCGCACCGAACAGGACCGCGGCACCATCACTCTGCTGGACCGCCGTCTGGTCACCCAGCGCTATGGCAAGGCTATCCTCAATGCCTTGCCGCCGTTTCGCCGAGAAATATCTTAAGCACGGTCCGCATATTTGCGTGCCGTGCTGTCTATTTCATGTCACCGCTTCAGCACCGGCCGTTCATCGGTCTTTAGGGAGAGCCAGGTTCATATGATTCGCCGTTCGTTGCCCGCTGTATTTGCCCTGTTGTTTGCCGCGCCCGTCTGGGCGGCCCCTGCCGGACAACAGACGCTGTTCAACTTTGTCCGACCTGCTGCTGTGGTGCAGGTGGCGACACAGGATGCCAGCCTGCCGCAATCCAACGCAGAGCAAACGGCCGAAGGCGAAGTGCTGCGGCGCATCATCTTCAACCCCACGAGCCGGCCGAGCCTGAGCCTGGCGCCCCAGAGCGGGGCCTGGGACTGGTCACAGTCGGGGATGATGAGCCTGCGTATCCAGAGCGCGATGAACTGGGCCCTGACCCTCTACGTGACCATCCAGAGCAATGATGGCAAGACCCTGGTCAGCCGCGTCGACCTGCCGGCCGGCCCGGCGCAGACCCTGCTGGTGCCACTGGTGGCCAGCAGTCCGCTGAGCCAGGGCATGAAGGCCGCGCCACCGATGCCGATGACCCTGGACGGCCAGCGCATCCTGCTGGCCAGCAGTGAAGGGCAACTGGATCGCAGCCAGGTGGTGTCGGTGACCTTGTCCATGGACAACCCCAAGGCGGCCCAGAGCATTCTGCTGGAGCGTTTCGGCGTGCAGGACGGCGAGGGGGTGATCAAGGCGGTCTACGGTTCCCTGGTGGATGCCTACGGTCAATCGACCCGGGCCCGCTGGCCGGAAAAGATCACCAGCGACGATCAGCTCAAGGCGGCCGACGCCAAGGAGCAGCAACAGCTCCAGGGCTGGCTGGGAGAGCGCGAGAAGGCTTCGCTGGACAGCTACGGTGGCTGGAACAAGGGGCCGAGCTTCAAGGCCAGCGGCTTTTTTCGCACGGAAAAACGAGATGGCCGCTGGTTCCTCGTGACCCCGCAGGGGCATCCGTTCTATTCCCTGGGGGTCAATACTGTGGCGCCCGACAACAACCAGACCTATGTCGCGGGCCGGGAATGGATGTTCGGCGCCTTGCCCAAGGACGACGAACCCCTGGCGGCGTATTACGGTCAAGGCGACAACCGTGGCGGCAATGGCGCCGACCAGGGCCGTGGCTATGGTTCAGGGCGCTGGTATGACTTCTATCAGGCCAACCTGCAACGAACCTACGGCAAGCCCTGCACCGCGGACAGCGCCGCTGCGCAGCAGGCGTCGGCCGACACCTCGCAGGCGCCCCAGGCAACTCCTTGCGTGGCTCCGGCCTTCGACCAGAAACGCTGGGTTGGCCACACCCTGGACCGCTTGCAGGCCTGGGGCTTCAATACCATCGGCAACTGGAGCGCTCCGGCCCTGGGGCTGGCCGACCGGGTGCCTTACACCTTGCCGCTGTCGATCGTGGGTGATTACGCCAGCATCAGCACCGGCAGTGACTGGTGGGGCGGCATGCCGGATCCTTTCGACCCGCGCTTTGCCATGGCCACCGAACGTGCCGTGGCCATTGCCGCCCGCGACCATCGGGACGACCCCTGGCTGATCGGCTACTTTGCCGACAACGAATTGGCCTGGGCCGGCCCCGGCGACGATGCCAAATCCCGCTATGCCCTGGCCTACGGCACCCTGCGCCTGACCACCGACGTACCGGCCAAGCGCGCGTTTCTCAAGCAACTGCGGGACAAGTACCGCAACCAGGCCGGGCTGTCGAAAGCCTGGGGCATCGACCTGCCGGCCTGGGAGTTGATGGAAGACCCGGGGTTCGTGCCGCCGTTGCCGAGCCCGGAGCACCCGGAGATCGAGGCCGACTTCAAGTATTTCCAGAAGGTCTTCGCCGATACTTACTTCAAGACCATCTCCGACTCGCTGAAATGGCACGCCCCCAATCACCTGCTGCTGGGCGGGCGGTTTGCCGTGAGCAACCCTGAGGCCGTGGCTTCCTGCGCCCAGTACTGCGATGTCCTGAGCTTCAACATGTACACCCTCAAGCCCCAGGACGGTCAGGACTTTGCCTACCTGCGCAGCCTCGACAAGCCGGTACTGGTGACCGAGTTCAACTTCGGTTCCCGGGATCGCGGTCCGTTCTGGGGCGGTGTGACCGAGCTGGCCCGGGAAGAGGACCGTGGCCCGGCCTATGCCAACTTCCTCAAGCAGGCGGTCAGCGAGCCGTCGATTGTCGGCGTGCACTGGTTCCAGTACCTGGACCAGCCGGTGACCGGGCGCTTGCTGGACGGTGAAAACGGCCATTTCGGCCTGGTGGGCATCACCGATGTGCCGTTCCAGGGCTTTGTCGACAGCGTGCGCAAGAGCAACCTGCAGGCCATTGACCAGTTGGGCAAGGCCGCGGAGCAGGCTCGGGTCGAGGCGGAGCAGGCCGTGGCTGGCGAGCATGGGGGCGATGGTGCTGACAAAGGCCGCGCCGGCAAGGGCCCGGGCGGGCACGCCGGAGGCCATGCCGGCAACGGTCATTGACATTCACAAGGCCTGAGCGGCTTTCCGGGAAACCTCGGGCAGCCCTCTGAAACGAGGGTTTGCCGGTGATAGCCGGCAGCTCGCCGGCTGTTCCCAAATGCCTTCGGGGCTGGAACAATGCGCGCCACGTTGTCGAGCATTGTTGCAGGGGGAGTCAGGGGTGCAGATTCAAGGTCATTACGAGCTTAAATTCGAAGCGGTACGCGAGGCGTTCGCCGCCCTGTTCGAGGACTCCCAGGAGCGTGGCGCGGCGCTGTGCATCCAGGTCGGCGGGGAAACCGTCATCGACCTGTGGGCCGGTACCGCGGACAAGGACGGCGCCGAGGCCTGGCACAGCGACACCATCGCCAACCTGTTCTCCTGCACCAAGACCTTTACCGCGGTCACCGCCCTGCAGTTGGTGGCCGAGGGCAAGCTCAAGCTGGATGCTCCCGTGGCCGACTACTGGCCGGAATTCGCCGCGGCGGGCAAGGCAGCCATTACTTTGCGCCAGTTGCTCTGCCATCAGGCCGGCCTGCCGGCAGTGCGCGAGCTGTTGCCCGCGCAAGCCCTGTACGAATGGCAGACCATGGTCGATGCCCTGGCCGCCGAGCAGCCCTGGTGGACGCCCGGTGAGGGGCACGGCTACGCAGCCATCACCTATGGCTGGCTGGTGGGCGAGTTGATCCGGCGTGCCGATGGGCGCGGGCCGGGGGAGTCCATCGTGGCCCGGGTCGCCAGGCCTTTGGGACTGGACTTCCATGTCGGCCTGGCCGATGAGGAGTTCTACCGCGTGGCGCATATCGCCCGTGGCAAGGGCAATATCGGCGATGCTGCGGCCCAGCGCCTGCTGCAAGTCACCATGCGCGAACCCGATGCGATGAGTACTCGGGCGTTTACCAACCCACCGTCTATCCTGACCAGCACCAATAAACCCGAGTGGCGGCGCATGCAGCAGCCGGCGGCCAACGGCCACGGCAATGCCCGCAGCCTCGCCGGGTTCTACAGCGGCCTGCTGGACGGCAGTTTGCTGGAAGCCGACATGCTCGAAGAGCTGACTCGGGAACACAGCCTGGGCATGGACAAGACGTTGCTGACCCAGACCCGCTTCGGCCTGGGTTGCATGCTCGATCAGCCCCAGGTAGCCAATGCCACCTTTGGCCTGGGCGCGCGGGCGTTCGGGCATCCGGGGGCAGGGGGCTCCATCGGTTTTGCTGACCCGGAGCATGATGTGGCGTTCGGTTTTGTGACAAATACCCTGGGGCCCTATGTATTGATGGACCCTCGGGCACAGAAGCTGGTGCGGGTTTTGTCGGATTGTCTGTAAAAAGGTTGCTGTTAAGAACTTTTTTGCTTAAACATGCTTGGAAAGCTGCAGGATGGAACCCTGTGGCTTTTATAATTTCCAAGCGTCTGTTTGTAACGGTTGTTTAGACCGAATTTTTTATCTCATTTTGTGGATATCCCATGTCGTCGAACAAGTCTCTAGCCTTGGCCATCTGCCTGACCGTTACCGGTTGCGCGCAAACCCCACAAAATGAAGCGGATGGCGGCCATTGGTGGTCATTCGGCTCCGATAAGGCCAGCAGCAAGGAAACCGCAGCTGCGCCTGAAAAGCCGGTTGCCACCACTGAAGCCGCACCTGCCGCTTCTGCAAGCAAGCCTGCGGTAGTAGCCAAGGCCGCTGCACCGGCCCCTGCTGCCAAGAACACAGCCGCTGGCAAGCACCCGGCCCCTGCGGCCAAGGCCGCTGCTGGCGCCAAGCCGGCGCCTGTCGCTGCTGCCGAGCCCGCTCCAGCTCCAGCGCCGGTCGTTGCCGCAGCCCCTGCCGCTCCTGCCGCCAAGGCCGAGAGCAGCAAGTGGTGGTGGCCGTTCTCCTCCAAGGACTCTTCCGACAAGCCAGTGGCCGAAGCGAAGAAGGCCGAGCCTGCCCCAGCGCCGGCAGTGGCAGCGGCAGCCGACTCCGAAACCCACTGGTGGTGGCCGTTCCCCAAGAGCCAGCCCAAGCCTTTGAGCAAGGTCAATGTGGCGGACATCCCGATGCCCGACCCGAAAATCACCCAGGCCTGGCTGGACGACTACGAGCCACGCCTGCGCGAAGCGGTGAAGGACAGCAAGCTGCAGATCGAGCGTCGTGAAAACGTGCTGGTGGTCACTGCGTTGGTAGATGCCTCGTTCAACCCGGATCGTCCAGCCATGTTGCTGCCGGTCACCCTGGGTCCGTTCACCCGCGTCGCCAAGGCGGTGGAGGGTGATCCGAAGACTGCCGTACTGATTCTCGGCCATGCCGACGCCACCGGCCCGACCCTGGCCAACCAGAAGCTGAGCCGTGATCGTGCCCAGTCCGTAGCGGCGATCTTCAGCCTCAGCGGCCTGAAGCAGGACCGCCTGATGCTGCGTGGCATGGGTTCGGTGATGCCGCGTGCCGCCAACGACAGCCCCCAGGGTCGCTCGCTGAACCGTCGGGTGGAAATCATGCTGACCCAGCGCAGCACCATGCTGGGCCTGCTGAGCAAGTACAACCAGCCGACGCCTTCCGAGACTGAAATGGTTGCCGTACAGGATGCCGTGCCTCCAGTACCCGCGGCTTCTGCCAAGAAAGCGGCGCCTGCGAAGAAGGCTACCGTGGCCAAGAAGCCGGCAGCCAAGAAGGCTCCGGTGAAGAAGGCCGCCGCCTCTTCGAAGACCGCAACGGCTACCGCCCAGGCTAAAAACTGATTTTCAAGGATAAGGAAGCAGGCATGACTCAGTCCCTGGCTGATATGCGCCGCGACTACACTCGCGACGGCTTGTCCGAGGCGCAGGCCCCGGCTGAACCTTTTGCGCTGTTCCACCAGTGGTTCGCCGATGCGGTGAAAACCGAGCAACCGCCGGTGGAAGCCAATGCCATGACCGTGGCGACCGTCGATACCGATGGTCGCCCTCACTGCCGCATCCTGTTGCTCAAGGGCCTGGATGAGCAGGGCTTCACCTTCTTCACCAACTACGAGAGCGCCAAGGGCCAGCAGCTGGCTGCACGGCCCTTCGCCGCCATGACGTTCTTCTGGCCGACCCTGGAGCGTCAGGTGCGGATTGAAGGACGGGTGGTCAAGGTCACTCCACAGGAGTCCGATGCCTATTATCAGGTGCGTCCCCTGGGCAGCCGGCTGGGAGCCTGGGCTTCACCGCAGAGCCGGGTGATCGCCGATCGTGACGAACTGCAAGAGTTGCTCAAGGCCACTGAGGCTCGCTTCAGCGATAGCCAGCCCGATTGCCCGGAACACTGGGGTGGTTATCGCCTGCTGCCGGAGCGCATCGAGTTCTGGCAGGGGCGCCCCAGCCGACTGCATGACCGTTTGAACTATCGCCTGCAAGGCCAGGAGTGGGTCCGCGAACGTCTGGCTCCTTGATCGGATTGCAGGTCACTCGCCGGGGTAGCCGGCCGCAGCGGCTTCCAGCCATTGCGGCAGGTCCCGGCGTTTTACTTTCTGGCGCTGGGCCTCGGCCAGTTGCTCGAGCATGAATTGCTTCTTCTGGGCATCGGTTCCGGCCAGGGAGAGGGCCAGGTCCCGATCGGTCCAACGCTTGATGCGTACATACAGCCACCAGTGGAAATACAAGCCTGCAGCGGTGGTCGCGATGATGATGAAGTAGTCCATGGAAAATCCTTTGTTCGGTGGCGCTATGCAGGGAGCTGGAGCTACCGTAATGAGAAAGCCTGGCGTTTACACAGCCTGTACTTTGGCTGAATGAAAGCAATTTTATCCGGGCGATGCCGTGACAGGCGTCAAGCTGCGGAGTCTAATGATTATCTGTCCTTTGGAGTTGATCCTATGCGTAAGTCTGTTTTGCTGGTTGCATCCTTCACCACGATGGCAATGTTGCTCGGTGGCTGTGCCTCCAACCTGACCGGTGACTCCTATTCCCGTGATGAAGCGCGTCGTGTGCAAACCGTGCGCATGGGCACCATCGAATCCCTGCGTCCGGTGAAAATCGAAGGCACCAAGACCCCGATCGGCGGCGCTGCAGGTGCTGTGATCGGCGGCGTTGGCGGCAGCGCCATCGGCGGTGGCCGTGGCAGCATCGTCACCGCAGTCATCGGTGCAGTAGCCGGCGGCCTGCTGGGCTCGGCCACTGAAGAAGGCCTGACCCGTACCCAGGGCGTTGAAATCACCGTTCGTGAAGACGACGGCAGCATGCGTGCCTATGTGCAGCAGGTTCAGGAAAACGAAGTGTTCCGCGTGGGCGACCGCGTGCGCATCATGACGGTCAACGGTACCAGCCGCGTTACCCGCTGACCTTCCCTGCTACAAAACAAAACCCCGGCCAGGCAACTGGTCGGGGTTTTGTGTTTTCAGCCTGGCCAAGCGCTGCGGATCAGGACGCCAGGGTGTTGTTCCTGCGGCTGGCAGCGGCGGTGACGGCGTAACCGATCAGGGCCGCAAACAGTGAACCGGTCAGGATGCCCATGCGGTCCATGCCGGCGTATTCGCTGCTGCCGGGCTCGAAGGCCAGGGAGCCGACGAACAGGCTCATGGTGAAGCCGATACCACACAGAATTGCCACGCCGAGCACCTGGCCCCAGTTGGCCCCGGACGGCAAGGCAGCGATACCGGTTTTCACTGCCATCCAGGTCAGGCCGAAGACGCCGATGGTCTTGCCCAGCAGCAGGCCGACCGCGATCCCCATGGGAACATGGTGGGTGAAGCTTTCGAGGGTCACGCCGCTCAGCGACAGCCCGGCATTGGCGAAGGCGAACAGCGGCAGGATGCCGAACGACACCCAGGGATGCAGGGCGTGTTCCAGCGCCTTGAGCGGCGAGGGTTCGGCGTTGCGGGTGCGCAAGGGTATGCAGAAGGCCAGGGTCACGCCGGCCAGGGTCGCGTGGACCCCGCTCTTGAGCACGCAGACCCAGAGGATCAGGCCGATGATCATGTAGGGTCCGAGCTTGACCACGCCCATCCGGTTCATCGCCACCAGGGCGGCGATGCAGGCGCCAGCCAGCATCAGCGACAGGGTCGACAGCGTGCCGGAGTAGAAGATCGCGATGATCACGATCGCTCCCAGGTCATCGATGATCGCCAGGGTCATCAGGAACAGTTTCAGCGAGGTCGGCACCCGCTTGCCCAGCAAGGCCAGCACCCCGAGGGCGAAGGCGATGTCGGTGGCGGTGGGAATCGCCCAGCCATTGAGGGCGGGCGGGTTGTCACGGTTGAGGAACCAATAGATCAGCGCTGGCACCAGCATGCCGCCGATGGCCGCTGCGCCGGGCAGGACGATCTGCGACGGCTTGGCCAACTGCCCCTCCAGCACTTCGCGCTTGACCTCCAGGCCTATCAGCAGGAAGAACAGTGCCATCAGGCCATCGTTGATCCACAGCAGCAGCGGCTTGGCGATCTTCAGGGCGCCAACCTGGGCCACCACCGGGGTCTCCAGCAGGCCGTTGTACAGCCAGGACAGGGGGGAGTTGTTGATAATCAGGGCCAGGATGGCAGCGGCGATCAATAACAGACCGCTGGCAGCTTCCATGGCAAAGAAACGAGTGAAAGTGCTACGCAGAGGCAAGGTCGCTCTCCATCTAAAAACTAAAAAGGTGGCACACCCTAACCCGTACAGTTAGTTGTTAAAACAAAAGTTATATTCTTTTTTGTTATATGCAGAAGACAAGCGGGCTGTTGAAAAATCCCCCTTGCAGTTGTGTTTCCAATTGCTTCATAGCTGTACCTGTAAGGGGGGCAGGATATTTCCTAACATGTCCGTCCGCAGCGGCTGACGGGGCATTTTTTCCAGGAAAAGGCGCCTGCCCGTCGCGAGCCTGGATCACCTATGCTGGGTGCATTTCATCTTCTTGCGCCGGTACGGCGTGCGATCCAACGAGAATAGAGCATGAGCGACAATCGCCAGTGGGCCCGTGAGGCCATCCGTATCATCGAAGCCGACTTCCAGCGCAGCGCCGACACTCACCTGATCCCGCTGCCGTTGCCGGGCCTGCCGGGCATCGAGCTGTATTTCAAGGATGAGTCCAGCCATCCCACCGGCAGCCTCAAGCATCGCCTGGCCCGCTCGCTGTTCCTCTATGCCCTGTGCAATGGCTGGCTCAAGCCCGGCGCGCCGGTGATCGAGGCCTCCAGTGGCTCCACGGCGATCTCCGAAGCCTATTTCGCCCGGCTGCTGGGGCTGCCGTTCATTGCCGTGATGCCGGCGACCACTTCCCAGGAGAAAATCGCCCAGATCGCCTTCTATGGCGGCAAGAGCCACCTGGTGCAGGACCCGACGCAGATCTACGCCGAGTCCGAGCGCCTGGCCCGGGAGAGCGGCGGCCATTTCATGGACCAGTTCACCTATGCCGAGCGCGCCACCGACTGGCGGGCCAACAACAACATCGCCGAGTCGATATTCCAGCAGTTGCGTTTCGAGCGTTATCCGGAGCCCAGCTGGCTGATTTCCAGCCCGGGCACGGGCGGTACCACCGCGACCCTGGGGCGCTACGTGCGCTATCGCCAGCACTGCACTCGGGTGCTGTGTGCCGACGCCGAGCGCTCGGTGTTCTTCGACTATTACCAGAGTGGCGACGCCAGCCTGCGCCTGGACTGCGGTTCGCGGATCGAGGGCATCGGCCGGCCACGGGTCGAGGCTTCGTTCCTGCCCAAGGTGATCGACGCCATGGTCAAGGTGCCGGATGCCCTGTCCCTGGCGGCCATGCATTATCTGGCCCAGCGCCTGGGTCGTCGGGTTGGCGGCTCCAGCGGCACCAACCTGATCGGCGCGCTGATGGCCGCGCAGCAGATGGTTGCGGCCGGCGAGTCGGGGTCGATCGTGGCGATTCTGTGTGATGGGGGCGAGCGCTATGCGACCACCTACTACGATGAGCAGTGGCTGGCAGAGCAGGGTTATGAACTGACGGTGTTGATCGAGGCGGTAGCCGCCAGTGCCGAGCGTGGTGAGGCGCTACCTGCCAGCGTATTGCGCGCCGGTATCTGAACTTGTCGTAGGCGCCGGCTTGCCGGCGAAGAGGCCCTTGAGCCTTGCGTTGTTCTGGACGACGCCTTCGCCGGCGAGCCAGCTCCTACGGTAGGCGGTAGGAGCCGGCTTGCCGGCGAAAGGGCCCGTCCCTCAGGCCTGGATGCCGAGAATATCGCGGGCCACGGCTTCGGCAATGCGAATCCCGTCGACCCCGGCGGAGAGAATCCCACCGGCATAACCGGCGCCTTCACCGGCCGGGTACAGCCCCTTCACATTCAAGCTCTGCATCGAGGCGTCGCGGGTAATGCGCAGCGGCGATGAGGTGCGGGTCTCGATACCGGTCAGCACCGCGTCATGTAGCGAGTAACCCTTGATCTGCCGTTCGAAGGCCGGCAGGGCTTCACGAATGGCCTCGATGGCAAAGTCCGGCAAGGCCAGGGCCAGGTCACCCAGGGTCACGCCGGGCTTGTAGGACGGCTCGACGCTGCCCAAGGCGGTGGTGGGCTTGCCGGCGATAAAGTCGCCCACCAGCTGCGCCGGGGCCTGGTAGTTACTGCCACCCAGGACAAAGGCGTGGGACTCCAGGCGCTCCTGCAACTCGATGCCTGCCAGCGGGCCGCCCGGGTAATCCTCCTCCGGGGTGATGCCCACGACGATGCCGGAGTTGGCGTTGCGCTCGTTGCGCGAGTACTGGCTCATGCCATTGGTCACCACCCGGTTCGGCTCGGAGGTCGCCGCCACCACGGTACCGCCCGGGCACATGCAGAAGCTGTAGACCGAACGGCCGTTCTTGGCGTGGTGGACCAGCTTGTAGTCGGCGGCGCCGAGTTTCGGGTGGCCGGCGTACTTGCCCAGGCGCGCGCTGTCGATCAGCGATTGCGGGTGCTCGATACGAAAGCCCACCGAGAACGGCTTGGCTTCCATGTACACGCCGCGGCTGTGGAGCATGCGGAAGGTGTCGCGGGCGCTGTGGCCCAGGGCCAGGATCACGTGCCGCGAATGCAGTTGTTCGCCGCTGGCCAGTTCCACACCTTGCAGTTGACCGTCTTCGATCAGCACGTCGGTAACCCGCTGCTCGAAGCGCACTTCACCGCCCAGGGCGATGATCTGCTGGCGCATGTTTTCCACCACGCCGGTGAGGCGGAAGGTGCCGATGTGCGGCTTGCTGACGTAGAGGATCTCGTCCGGCGCACCGGCCTTGACGAACTCGTGGAGCACCTTGCGGCCGTGGTGTTGCGGGTCCTTGATCTGGCTGTAGAGCTTGCCGTCGGAGAAGGTGCCGGCGCCGCCTTCGCCAAATTGCACGTTGGACTCGGGGTTGAGCACGCTCTTGCGCCACAGGCCCCAGGTGTCCTTGGTGCGCTGGCGCACTTCCTTGCCACGTTCGAGGACGATCGGCTTGAAGCCCATCTGCGCCAGCAAGAGGCCGGCGAAGATCCCGCAGGGGCCGAAGCCCACCACGATCGGCCGCTGGCTGAGGTCGGCCGGAGCCTGGCCCACCACCTTGTAGCTGACATCCGGCGCCGGGTTGACGTTACGGTCGTCGGCGAACTTGAGCAGCAGCGGCGCTTCGTCGCGCACGCTGAGGTCGATGGTGTAGATGAAGCACAGCTCGGAAGACTTCTTGCGCGCATCGTAGCTGCGCTTGAACAAGGTGAAATCGAGCAGCTCATCGCTGGCGATCCCCAGGCGCTGCACGATGGCGGCGCGCAGGTCTTCATCGGGATGGTCGATCGGCAACTTGAGTTCGGTGATTCGTAACATGACAGGATCCGGGGTAGGCGGTGCGCAACAGTGCGCCGGCTTGCTTTGCACAAACCGGCGATTATAAGCCGCAAACCACCTTGGCCGTGAGGCTAAAACCGCTGCTCGTCGAATCAGTCGTTGCGCGAGCCGCCGAAATAGCCGCAGCCGCGCTGCACCTGGCCGTCCACCCGAAGCTCTGCGCTCAGGTGCTGAACGCTGCCGGTGACGGGGTCGACGCAGCGTTGCGGGGCCACCCACAGCTCCACGCGCTGGTGATTGGCTTCACTGGTGAGGTTGAAGCGGCCATCCCCCAGCTGTTCTTCCAGATAGGGCAGGGCCAGGGTCGGCTGGCCGGCGCGTTCGATCATCATGCCCTTGGCGCTGACATCGACGTTCCACGCCGGGTTCTTGCTACCGGCCCGCAGGATCAGGCGTTGGAAGTTCGGATCGCTGCAGGCGCTGGCGGAGCGCTCCACGCGGTACAGCTGGCGCAGGTCCAGCTGGCCGTCGCTGCTGGCACTGGCGGAGAACTTGCCCCGCAGGTCGGCAAACAGCTTGCCCTGCTTCTCGGCCAGGGTTGCCGCTTCCTGCAGCACACTGGTGTTGCCGCCATCGTTGACCACATAACGGCGGTCTTCGGTGCAGGGTTTGAACAGCAGCTTGCCATCGGCGGCACTGAGTTCACCCTGCATCCGGGTCAACCCGGCCATGGACGGCGCCTGGGGCTGTTGGTTGAACATCGGCAGCATCTGGCAGCCGGCAAACAGCGGCAACAGGGCGAAACAAAGCAGGGAACGGGCGGTGCGCATCATTGGGCCTCCAGGCGGAAGTCCGACACGTTACGCAGCCCGCCCGGCCACCACAACCCCGGATTGAACGCAGCAGCGCCATCCACTGTAGGCGCCGGCTTGCCGGCGAAGAGGCCCAGGAGCCTTGTGTGGGTTGGGAGGACGCCTGCGTGGGCGAGCCAGCTCCTGCACAAGCCGGCTTTTGCACAAACGGGCTTAGCCGACGCGGTAGGTCTGGCCGGTCTGCAGGCCTTCCACGCTCTTGGCGTAGGCCAGGGCCACGTCGGCCGCCGGCACCGGCTTGAAGCCACGGAAGTAGGGCGCGTAGCTGCCCATGGCTTCCAGCAGCACGTTGGGGCTGATGGAGTTGACCCGCAGGCCCCGGGGCAGCTCGATGGCAGCGGCCCTCACGAAGCTGTCGATGGCGCCGTTGACCAGGGCGGCCGAGGCGCCGCTGCGGATCGGGTCATGGCTCAGTACGCCAGTGGTGAAGGTGAAGGAGGCGCCGTCGTTGGCGTACTCGCGGCCGATCAGCAGCAGGTTGACCTGGCCCATCAGCTTGTCCTCGAGGCCCAGGCTGAAGTGCTCGGCAGTCATTTCCCCCAGCGGCGCGAAGGTCACGTTACCGGCGGCGCACACCAGCGCATCGAAGCGCCCGGTCTTTTCGAACAGCGCGCGGATCGACTGGCTGTCGCTGATATCCACCTGGAAATCACCGCTGGTACGGCCGATGCGCACCACTTCGTGACGTTGTTCCAGCTCCCGCGCGACCGCCGAACCAATGGTGCCATTGGCACCGATCAAGAGAATCTTCATGGGCTGTTCCTCGAAAAGGGGGGTGAGGTTGCAGTCTAGAGTGGTTTTTTTCATGGATTAACGCGCTAATAGGCAACCTTTGGTTTTCAAATGGAAACAATCCATGAGCGAGATGGATGACCTGGCGGCATTTGCGGTGCTGGTGGAAGCCGGCAGCTTTACCCTGGCGGCCCAGCGGTTGGGGTGCAGCAAGGGCCAGCTCTCCAAACGCATCAGCGCCCTGGAAGCCCGCTACGCCGTGGTACTGCTGCAACGCACCACCCGGCGCCTGGACCTCACGGCCGCCGGCGCGGCGTTGCTACCCCAGGCCCAGGCCCTGGTGGCTCAGGTCGAGCGGGCCCACCAGGCCCTGGCGCGGCTCAAGGACGATATGGCCGGGCCGGTGCGCCTCACCGTCCCGGTCTCCCTGGGGGAAACCTTTTTCGACGGCCTGCTGCTGGAGTTCTCCCGGCACTATCCCCAGGTGCAGATCGAGCTGGACCTGAACAACAGCTACCGCGACCTGACCCGGGAGGGTTTCGATCTGGCCGTGCGCTCGGAGGTGGCCAACGACCAGCGCCTGGTGGCCCGGCCGCTGTTGGCCTGGCATGAAATGACCTGCGCCAGCCCGGCCTACCTGGAGCAATACGGCGAGCCGCGCACGCCTCAGGAGCTGGCCGGGCATCGCTGCCTGCTCAATAGCCATTACAGCGGTCGGGAAGAGTGGTTGTACCACCAGCGCCATGAACTGTTGCGGGTGCGGGTCAGCGGCCCCTTCGCCAGCAACCACTACAACCTCCTGAAGAAGGCTGCCCTGGTAGGCGCGGGGATCGCCCGGCTGCCGTCCTATGTGCTGCACAGCGAACTGGCGGACGGCCGCCTGCGCTGGCTGTTGCGGGACTACCAGACCCGCAGCATGCCGATGTACCTGGTGCACTCCTATCAGGGCGGCCTGCCCAAGCGTACCCAGGTGCTGGCCGATTACCTGATGGACTGGTTTCGTCGCAGCGGTGAGGCGCTGGATCGTTTGTAGCTTCCTCCGGCTTTACCGTCGTTTGTGAACTTGATGGGCCTGCGGCCCTTTTCGCAGCCTGAGGCAGCGGCTACAGAGGACGGTGGCGAAAATGCCGGGCCAGCAGGTGGTCCAGGGACAACACGCCCGGGCCGCGGGCCATCAACAGCAGGAAGATCGCCGCCCAGGTGCCGTGGGTCGGGTAGGCGTCCGGGTAGACGAAGAGCTGGATGGTCAGGGTCATCCCCAGCAACGCCAGGGCGGAAAAGCGCGTGGCCAGGCCCAGCAGGATCAGCATCGGGAAAAAATGCTCGGCAAAGGCCGCCAGGTGCGCCGCCACTTCCGGCGTCAACAGGGGCACGTGGTACTCGCTCTTGAACAGGGGAATGGTCGAATCCGCCAGGCGCGGCCAGCCCAGTTGGAAGGTGCCATCGACCAGGTCGATGGCCAGCCCCTCGACCTTGGTCTGTCCGGATTTCCAGAACACCGCGGCAATGGAAAAACGCGCGATAAAGGCGATCAGGCTGTAGGGAATGCGCTCAAACCCTTGAATGATCCGATTCACCAGTCCGGCAATGGGTGTTTCTGTCTGGGTGTTCATGGTCAGGCCTTCTTCTGGGGTTGCAGGTCGATAAGAGCGCCGTGGCCGAGCAGCAGCCCCAGGCACTGGCCCAGGTCGAAGTCGGCCTGGGCGTCCAGGGCATGGGCCGCGGCGATTTCCAGCGGCCAGTGGTTGCGTAGGGCTTCAATGAAGGTCATGGCGCCGGTATCCACGGCGATCACCTCGACCTCCAGGGCGTTGCGTAGCACCAGGGCGTTCTGCCCCTGCTGCAGGTCGAAAGCCGGCCAGGGCTGGTCGCTCTGGTGCGCCGCCCACAGGCTCACTACGGCGTAGCCGGAGTGCAGGGTGCGCAGTGACGGATGCAGGAGCAGTTGCGCCTGGCCGAGGCGGTCGGGCTGGTTCATCGCCGCCAGTAGCCGTGACGGCTCCATGGGGCGGGCGTCGGCGGCGTGGTAGGCCTCGACCCGCAGCCGTTCAAGGCGGGCCATGTCGGCCAGGTAGGGCAGGCCGGCGGCCGGCCCGAAGCCCTGGATAAAGTCGCCCAGGTCCCGGCCATAGTCGTTGAGCAGAGGGCTGGCGGGGGCGAAGTCCCGGATGTAGAGCGCGGCCATGGCGTTGAAAAACTCGCGACCAACCAATTGCATGACGACCGGGTATGACTCGGCCAGGGCGTTGCTCAACGAGGCCTGCACATTGTTGCGATAGACCGCGAAGCGGCTGGCCGGATCGGCGCCGTTGCTGCTGGACAGCCCCTGTGGGCAGCCCGGTTCGGCGCTCAGCAGGGCCCTGGCGAATTCCCCCTGGCCGCTCATGGCTGCACCTGGGCGCCGAGCAACAGCGCTTCTGCCTGGCAGGCCTCGGCCATCAGGGTGGCAAAGGCCGGCAGGTGGTTGTCGCGCTCGATCAGGGTGGCCATCGGGCCGATGAGCCCCAGCACCTCCTGGTACAGGGCCCAGACCGCAGCGTCGACCGGGGCACCGTGATCGTCGATCAACAGACGGTCACCGAGGCTGTCCCGGTCTTCGGCGAACCCGGCCAGATGAATCTCGCCCACCGCCTGCAGCGGCAGTGCTTGCAGGTAGGCCAGGGGATCGCGCTGGTGATTGATGCACGACACATAGAGGTTGTTGACGTCCAGCAGCAGGCCGCAGCCGCTGCGCTGGACCACTTCGCGGATGAAGTCGGTCTCATCCAGGGTCGAGCGTTGGAATTGCAGGTAGGTGGCCGGATTTTCCAGCAGCATGGTTCGTCCCAGATGGTTCTGCACCTGGTCGATGTGCTCGCAGACCCGGCGCAAGGTGGGCCCGTCGTAGGCCAGGGGCAGCAGGTCGTTGAGGAACACCGGGCCGTGGCTGGACCAGGCCAGGTGTTCGGAAAAGGACTGGGGCTGATAGCGTTCGATCAAGCCGGCCAGCCGCTCCAGGTGAGCCAGGTCCAGGGGGCCTTCGCCACCGATGGACAGGCCGACACCGTGCAGCGACAGCGGGTAGCGTTCGCGGATCAGGCCCAGGTAATGGTGGAAAGGGCCGCCCGCCACCATGTAGTTCTCCGCATGCACCTCGAAGAAACCGATGTCGGGCCGCTGTTCCAGCACGTGTTTGAAATGCTCGGTCTTGAGCCCCAGCCCGGCGCGGGGCGGCAGGCTGGAGGCGCGCGCCTGAATGTCGTGGCCAGGATGGTGCAGCGGAGTGGTGTTCATCGTCGACACTCAGGCTGGCGCAGGATCAGGACTTGGCTTTGAAGGCTTCGAGCTGGCCGAAACCGGTAGGCGAGGTACTGCTGGCGGTTTTCTCGCAGCTACCCTTGGGTACCAGCTTCCAGGCGTTGGCCTGGTCGTTGACCTTGGAGGTCCCGGCGCAGGTGGTGCCGGCGCCCGCGGCGCAATCGTTCTTGCCCTTCATGGCCACGCCGAAGCACTTTTCCATGTCGTCCGCAGCATGGGCGGTGGTGGGCAGGGCGGCGACGCTGAGGGCAGAGCCCAGGGCCAGGACCAGGGCAGTGGCGGACAGGGTACGAGTGTTGCTCATGATGTTTCTCCAGTGCGGGTGGGGTAAGGAAGCATCTGTGCTTGCTTACCCCTCTAGAGAAGGCTCATAGGGATTCGTTACAGCCCGGGGCAGTTTTTTATCCCGGAATAAAAAAAACGGCCCCGAAGGGCCGTTTTCAGTGACGCAGGTGTTTAGCCGCCCAGGTAGGCTTCACGCACCTTCGGATCGGTCAGCAGCGATTCACCGGTGCCTTGCATCACCACCCGGCCGTTTTCCAGCACATAGGCGCGGTCGGCGATCTTCAGCGCCTGGTTGGCGTTCTGCTCCACCAGGAACACCGTCACGCCGTCGCGGCGCAGCTGTTCGATGATGTCGAAGATCTGCTGGATGATGATCGGCGCCAGACCCAGGGACGGTTCGTCCAGGAGCAGCAGCTTGGGCTTGCTCATCAGCGCACGGCCGATGGCGAGCATCTGCTGTTCGCCGCCGGACATGGTGCCGCCGCGCTGGGTGAAGCGCTCCTTGAGCCGCGGGAACAGCTCCAGGACCTTGTCCATCTGCTCCTGGTAGTCGCCCTTGTCGGTGAAGAAGCCGCCCATGGCGAGGTTCTCTTCCACGGTCAGGCGGGCGAATACCCGGCGGCCTTCCGGCACCACGGCAATGCTCTTGCGCATGATCTGCGCCGAGCTTTGCCCCACCAGTTCTTCACCCAGGTAACGGATGCTGCCGCTGTGGGCCTGGGGCGAGCCGCAGAGGGTCATCAGCAGGGTGGACTTGCCGGCACCGTTGGCACCGATCAGGGTGACGATCTCGCCCTGGCGGATCTCGACGTTGACGCTGTGCAACGCCTGGATCTTGCCGTAGAAGGTGGAAACGTTTTCGAACTGCAGCATTTACGCTTCCCCCAGGTAGGCTTTGATCACTTCGGGATTGTCGCGGATCTGTTCCGGCGTGCCGTCGGCCAGGGGCGTGCCCTGGTTGATCACCACGATATGGTCGGAAATGCTCATGACCAGTTTCATGTCGTGTTCGATCAGCAGCACGGTGACGTTGTGCTCTTCGCGCAGCACGCTGATCAGCGCTTTGAGGTCCTCGGTCTCCTTGGGGTTGAGGCCGGCGGCTGGCTCGTCGAGCATGAGGATCCGCGGGCGGGTCATCATGCAGCGGGCGATTTCCAGGCGCCGTTGCTGACCATAGGCCAGGGTGCCGGCGGGGCGGTTGGCGAACTCCCGCAAGTTGACCTTGTCCAGCCAGTAGCCGGCGTACTCCATGGCCTCGCGCTCGCTCTTGCGAAACGCCGGGGTCTTGAACAGCCCGGAGAGGAAGTTGGTGTTCAGGTGCCGGTGCTGGGCGATCAACAGGTTCTCGACCGCGGTCATGTCCTTGAACAGCCGCACGTTCTGGAAGGTACGCACCACGCCCTTGCGGGCGATCTTGTGGCCCGGCAGGCCTTCGATCGGCTCGCCGTCCAGGAGGATGCTGCCGGCGCTGGGCTGGTAGAAACCGGTCAGGCAGTTGAACACCGTGGTCTTGCCGGCACCGTTCGGGCCGATCAATGCCACCACTTGTTTTTCCTTGACGGTCAGGGCCACGCCGTTGACCGCCAGCAGGCCGCCGAAGCGCATCGACAGGCCGGTTACTTTGAGGATCTCACGGCTCATTTGCGCAGCTCCATGTGAGGACGTTGCATGGGCAGCAGACCTTGAGGACGCCAGATCATCATCAGCACCATCATGGCGCCGAACATCAACATCCGGTATTCGCTGAATTCACGCATCATTTCAGGCAAGAGGATCATCACGATCGCCGCCAGGATCACACCCAGCTGCGAGCCCATGCCACCCAGCACGACGATGGCGAGGATGATCGCCGACTCGATGAAGGTGAAGGATTCCGGGGTCACCAGGCCTTGGCGCGCGGCGAAGAAGCTGCCGGCGAAACCGGCGAACGCGGCGCCCAGGGTAAAGGCCGAGAGCTTGATCACCGTGGGGTTCAGGCCCAGGGCACGGCAGGCGATCTCGTCTTCACGCAAGGCTTCCCAGGCACGGCCGATGGGCATGCGCAGCAGGCGATTGATGACGAACAGCGCCGCCAGTGCCAGCAGCAGGGCCACCAGGTAGAGGAAGATCACCTTGTTGATCGAGTTGTACTGCAGGCCGAAGAACTCGTGGAAGGTCTGCATGCCTTCTGCTGCCTTGCGCTCGAAGGTCAGGCCGAAGAAGGTCGGCTTCTCGATGTTGCTGATGCCGTTGGGGCCGCCGGTGAGATCGGTCATGTTGCGCAGCAGCAGACGGATGATCTCGCCAAAGCCCAGGGTCACGATTGCCAGGTAGTCACCCCGCAGGCGCAGCACCGGGAAGCCCAGTAGGAAGCCGAAAGTGGCCGCCATCAGGCCGGCGATCGGCAGGCAGATCCAGAAGCTCAGGCCGAAGTAGTGCGACAGCAGCGCATAGCTGTAGGCGCCGACGGCGTAGAAACCCACGTAACCCAGGTCCAGCAGGCCGGCCAGGCCGACCACGATGTTCAGGCCCAGGCCCAGCATCACGTAGATCAGGATCAGCGTGGCAATGTCCACCGCCCCGCGGGAGCCGAAGAACGGCCAGACCAGGGCGCCAAGGATCAACGCCAGGATGATCCAGCGCTGGGTGCTGGGCAGGGTCAGGAAGTTGCTGGCCTTGGCCGGGATCAACGGCATGCTGGGAGAGGACTTCCAGGCGGCGCTGATCTGGCTATGGAACAGTACCCGCAGGAACATCAGCACCGAGCACACCGCGATGGTGGCAAGAATGGTCGGGCTGGTGTTGTGGACTTCCAGGTTGATGCCGACGATGGTCAGTTTCAGGCCCAGCACCGGGTAGGCGACAGCCCAGACCAACAAGGCGCTGAACAGCGCCGATTTAAGATTCCTAGTCATACTTTCTCAACCTCCGGACGGCCCAGAATGCCGGTCGGACGGAACAACAGCACCAGAACCAACAGGCCGAACGCCACGACGTCCTTGTACTGGTCGCCGAACACGTCGGCACCAAAGGCTTCGGCCACCCCCAGCACCAGCCCGCCGAGCATCGCGCCCGGGATACTGCCGATGCCGCCCAAGACCGCTGCGGTGAAGGCCTTCAGGCCCACCAGGAAACCGGCGTTGGGGTTGATCACACCGTATTGCATGCTCAGCAGCACGGCGGCGATGGCCGCCAGCGCGGCGCCGATCACGAAGGTCAGGGCGATGATGTTGTTGGTATTGATCCCCAGGAGGTTGGCCATCTTGATGTCCTCGGCACAGGCGCGGCAGGCGCGACCCAGGCGAGAACGGGAGATGAACAGCGTCAGGCCGAGCATGGCGATGAGGGTCACCACGAATACCACGATCTGCATGTAGGAAATCAGCACTTCATGTGCGCCGCCTGGCCCGATGGAGAAGTTGCCCGGGATCAGGTTGGGAATGGATTTGTCCTTGGAGTCCTGCGCCAGCAGAACGGTGTTCTGCAGGAAGATCGACATGCCGATGGCGGAGATCAGCGGGATCAGGCGGTTACTACCCCGCAAGGGGCGGTAGGCGATCCGTTCGATGCTGTAGCCGTAGGCACTGGTGACGACGATGCTCGCGATGAAGGCTGCGGTCATCAAGAGCGGGACGCTGTCGAGTCCCATCATGGCCAGCCCGGCGATGGCGATGAACGCCACGTAGGAACCGATCATGTACACCTCGCCGTGGGCGAAGTTGATCATTCCAATGATGCCGTAAACCATCGTATAGCCGATGGCGATCAGGGCATACGTGCTGCCAACGGTGAGACCGTTAACCAGCTGTTGGAAAAAGTGATAGATGTCAGGCATTACAACGCTCCTAAAAACCTGATACGCATTTCACTGGTGGAGTCATTTTCCCGCCCAGGCCCCGTGGATCTGCACCCACTTCGGGCTGGGTTTTGCCAGCGAACCGCTGATGACGGTTTTGAGATTTTCAGGTGGGCGGGATTCCGGATCACGGAACACAGGCCCATACATTCGTAAAACAAAGCCCACGGCACGCCGTGGGCTTTATTGGCAGTCAGTCAGGCCGCGCCTTACTGAGGGGAAACTTCGGTTTTAGGTTTGCCGAAGTGCCACTCGTAGACCACGAACTTGAAGTCTTTCAAGTCGCCCTTGGCGTCGAAGCTCAGGTCGCCGGTAGGGGTCTTGAAGGTGCCGGCGTGGATGGCTTCAGCCACCTTGGCCGCGTCTTCGCTCTTGGCGTTGGTGATGGCGCCGGCGATGACTTCAACTGCGGAGTAGGAAGGGAATACGAAAGGACCGCTCGGGTCTTCTTTCTTGGCCTTGAACGCGTCAGCCAGGGCCACGTTGGCCGGGTCCTGGTCGAAGGATTTAGGCAGGGTGACCAGCAGGCCTTCGGAAGCATCCTTGGCGATCTGCGAAATGGAGTCGTTACCCACGCCTTCCGGGCCCATGAACTTGGCCTTCAGGCCTTTTTCCTGGGATTGGCGCAGGATCAGGCCCAGCTCAGGGTGGTAGCCGCCGTAGTAGACGAAGTCGACGTTGGCCTGCTTGAGCTTGGCGATCAGCGAAGAGAAGTCCTTGTCGCCGGCGTTGATGCCTTCGAATACGGCGACCTTGGTGCCTTTCTTCTCCAGGGTCTGCTTCACGGCGGTGGCGATGCCTTCACCGTACTGCTGCTTGTCGTGGAGCACGGCAACCACTTTGGGTTTCACGTGGTCGGCGATGTAGTTACCGGCGGCAGGGCCCTGGGCGCTGTCCAGGCCAATGGTGCGGAACACCATCTTGTAACCACGGGCGGTGATGTCCGGGCTGGTGGCAGCCGGGGTGATCATGATCACGCCTTCGTCTTCGTAGATGTCGGAAGCAGGTTGAGTGGAGCTGGAGCACAGGTGGCCGACCACGTACTTGACGCCATCGTTGACCACTTTGTTGGCGACTGCCACGGCTTGCTTGGGATCACAGGCATCGTCGTATTCAACGGCTTCGAGCTTCTTGCCGTTGACGCCGCCTTTGGCGTTGATCTGTTCGATGGCCATTTTCGCGCCACTGAACTGCATGTCGCCGTATTGGGCTACAGGACCGGTCTTGGGGCCGGCGATACCGATCTTGATGGTGTCAGCTGCGAACGAATGGCTGGCAACCCCGGCCAGGACCATAGCGGCAAACAGTTTGGAAATCTGCTTAGTAGCCTTATTCATAGTGCTCCACTCTTACTGTTGTAATTTTTATAGTTCCGGCGGCCTTGGTCGCAGAACCGAATCAGATATTTCGTGAATACCCGTCGGAAAATGCCCCTGGCAACTGTACCGGTACAGTGTAGAGCGCCGGTTGTTCGCTTGAAAAGCTGGCTGCTGGGGGCAAAAACGCGGGGTGTCGCTTAATTGAAAGAAAAAGACAGATTTGCGGCGTGGCTTGCGCCCGGTTCGGCGTCAGTCCCTGGCGCTTCTGAGCTTCTCGATCGGTGTCACGCTTGCTTCTGGGTTTTTCTGCCAGAGCCCCGACGTTATGATTGCGCCGATTTCATTTCTGGACAGTCCCATGACTCAAGAACCTAGCACCCTCTATGCCAAGCTGCTTGGTGAGACCGCATCTATCAGCTGGAAGGAACTGGAGCCGTTCTTCGCCAAGGGTGCCCTATTGTGGGTCGAGGCTGACCTGGATCTGATCGAGGCGGCCCAGGCCGTGGCCGAGAACCAGGCAGAAAAAGTGGCGGCCTGGCTGGCCGAAGGAAAGGTCGAGAAACTGTCTGCGACGCGGGCATCCGATCTGCTGGAACGTGATCCGACGCTGTGGGCGGTGGTGGTTTCACCCTGGATCCTGATCCAGGAAAGGGCATCGCGCTAAGCGCGTGCACCGATAAGGGGCGGGTTTTTGTCGGACAAAAGTGTGTAGCCGAGTAACCGTGAATCCAGTGATGGCACCTTGCCGTAGAGAAAGGCCCCACGGGCTTTTCCCTCAGGGTGACGTTCACGGAAGGGGAACAGTTTCAAGCCCAGCCGACGAGCTGCTTAATTGTTTCGCGATGTGAGCAAGTTGACCATTCGCCAGCCAGCCGGCTCCCACAGGACAGCAGGTTTTCCCCTGCCGTGCAGAAGCCGGCTGGCCGGCGAAGCCCTTCTTAATACGCGGTCTTGCCCGTGTGACTGTTGAGCGAGATGACCCGGGTCTTGCCGATACGGTGGCGGTAGATTTCCCGCAGGTACTTGATGGCCTTCTTCACGCAATCGCGGGACAGGCGGATGTCGTTGATCGAGACGAACTTGTCCTTGTCGTTGATCAGCTCGCGGTATTTCTTCTCGTACATCGGCTTGATCGCATACCAGTTGGTGTCGAGGATCTTCGCCGGGTTCTCGAATTCGTTGAGCAGATCGTCGATGCGGTCTTCATCGAACTGGTCACTGACGATGAAATCCAGCACCGAGTTGTCCAGGGTGTCGTCGAAACGGTATGGATTACGCGCAAAGCAACGCTTGATAAAGGCCACGATCAGGGTCAGGAAGTCATCCGACAGGCACGGGCTCTTGGCGATCAGGGTGGTCAGCGACAGGTTGGCCGAAGCGCCGATCACCAGCGCGTAGCGCTTGAGGGTGGTGTTGGGAAACAGGCTGTTGAGGTGGGTCTTGAGCCGGTTCAGGTCCATGTAGGACAGCTTGTAGTCCTTGGGCAGGGACACGATCGACACCACCGACGAGCAGTTCTTGAAGAAGTGCAGGTCATGCAGCGCCGCGGCGTCATAACCCGAAGCCTTGTATTGCTCCAGGGCCGCGCGGTAGCGCTTGGACTCGATCGGCAGCAGGCTGATGCCCTCGATGGCCTGGGTCACCTTGTTGAAGTGCGGCAGGTCGATGGAGCGGAAGAACAGGTCGTCGATGTTCAGGCGCTGCGGCTCTTTCTCGAACACCTTGAACTTGTCGCCCGTGGGCACCGGCTGCTCCGGCACCACGGATTCGGCGTAGGCGATCGCCACCGGGCCCGCCAGGCTCATGAACAGGTCGTTGGCATCCAGGCGGATGGTTTCGCCGATGTCGATGCCGGCCCGCCGGAAGTAGTTCTGGTCGTAGTCGGTGGTCACCGCCTGGGCGGTGAGGATGTTGAAGATCTGCTGGGAGATGTACTGGTTGGCGTGCTTCTCCATGGCGTTGACGTCGATGTTCTGGATGTTGCCGTCATCGCTTTCTTCGGCGTAGCGCATGATGTCGTTGGAGATCAGCATCATCGCGTTCCAGGGGCGGATCCGTCCCATCACGCTGGCTTCGCTGCTGTCTTCATTGTCGAAGTTGTAGGAGAAGTCCCACTCTTCCGAAAGGTATTTGCACAGCAGGCGGCCGGCGTTGATGTGCAGAGCCTCGGACATTTCGCTGCGATGGTCCGAAATGTTCGGTAGCACGCAGATGCCACTGGTGAAGATCGGCTCGAAGACGAAGGAGTGCCCGCTCTTGCTGTCGTGCTCGTCCATCGGCTTGGTGTCGAAGGTCTTGTTCATGTACGAGTACTGCTGGGCCAGGCCGAATTCCGAGGCCATGCCCGAGCCGGTGCCGCCGCCGGCACTGAAGATCGAGAAGTACAGGCGCGACTGGTTGGCCTTGATCCCGCAGGAGTCGATCAGGTACGAGTGGATCATCTTCCAGTCGGGGCTGGAGAAGCGCTGGGTGTCCTTGTTGAGGATGATCTTGGCCAGGTACTGGCCGAGGATCGGCGCGTTACCGGCGCCACCGGCGTGGACTTCCGAGAGGTCCATGATCTTCATCTTGCTGTAGTCGCGGATGAAGCCGCTTTTCTCGCCCTTGCGCGAGAAACGGATGCGCCCGGCAATGTCCTTGTCCAGGTCGCCGAGCATCACCAGCGGCTCCACCAGGAACACCGGCTTGCTGGCCTTGTTCTGGCCCAGGCGCAGGTTCTGGCGGATCCACTGGCCGGGGCTATAGCCGCCTTCGTAGGCCTTGTCTTCGTTATTGAATTCGTTGAGGTAGAACTTGCGGGCGTTGTACACCAACTCGGCCACATCCAGGGCGATGTTGGAGCCGCAGCGGCCCAGGCCGATCAGGCAGACCGAAGGAAATTCCTGGTCGCGACGGTTGTCCGGCTCGCCTTCCAGGTGCGGTGGCCGCGGGAACACCGTGTCGCGCAGACCGTCGAGGTTGTCGAGGATGCGGTCGGTATTGGTTTCGGTGAAATACAGGTACTGCTGAGTCGACAGGGGGCGTGAACTGGACAATGGCTTCGGGTCTGAGGGGCTAGTTGTGGGGGAGGTCAGCGTCATCTCGGAGACTGCGTTGGCAGGTTTGTTTTTAGAAGTCATTGTGCGCCATATGCCTGGTCAGGTTGGCTCGTGGACGAGGTGTCGTCGAACCATCACGGAATGGGACCTCGTCGCTGCGTGGAGCGCGAATTTTGCCCAAGGCGTCAGGGTTTTTTCTGAGCGACGCTCGGGGGAATCCTTTCCTGAATCATGATGAATCGGCCAGTATTCGGTGATCTTTAATCAAATGAGGGCAATATGATGTCAGCGTTACCTTCACTCGGCTTTGCCGGAATCGGCCTGATGGGCTTGCCGATGTGCCGCCGGCTGTTGGCGGCGGGCTATCCGCTGACGGTGTGGAACCGCAACCCGGAAAAATGCGCGCCCCTGGTGGCTACCGGGGCGCGACAAGTTGCCACGCCGGCGCAGCTGTGTGCCCATGCCGACCTGATGCTGATGTGCCTGGCCAATACCGAGGTGGTGCGCGAGGTGGTGTTTGGCCCCGAGGGTATCGCCCAGGGGGCCCGGGCCGGCCAGCTACTGTTGGACCTCTCCAGCCTGGAACCCACGGCTACCCGGGAAATGGCCGCCGAACTGGCCGCAAGCCGCGGCGTGGCCTGGGTCGATGCGCCGGTGTCCGGCGGTACCCCGGGCGCCGAGGCCGGCAGCCTGGCCATCATGGTTGGCGGTGCGGCGACGGACGTCGAGCGGGTGCGGCCAGTGCTGCTGACCCTGGGGCAGCGGGTCACGCACATGGGGGCGGTGGGCGCCGGGCAGGTGACCAAGGCCTGCAACCAGATGATCGTCGCCTGCAACGCCCTGGTGATCGCCGAGGTGGTGGCCCTGGCCGAGCGCTCGGGGGTGGATGCGCGGCTGATCGCCGAGGCCCTGGCCGGTGGCTTTGCCGACTCGAAACCTTTGCAGATCCTGGCCCCGCAAATGGCTGAAAGCCGGTTCGAGCCGGTGAAGTGGCATGTGCGCACCCTGCTCAAGGACCTGGATGGAGCGGTGAAGTTTTCCCGCGAACAGGGCTCGGCGACGCCGATCAGCGGATTAGCTGCGCAGTTGATGCGTCTGCATGGTGGGCAGGGCTATCTGGAAAAAGATCCAGCGACCCTGGTTCGCCTTTATCGGGACCCGGCGCCCGCGGATTGATCGGCGCGGCGTGGCGCTGGTCGAGCTCCTCCAGCACCCCGCGCAACTCCCGCAGCGGCACCGGATGGCTGAGCAGGT
The DNA here is from genome assembly GCF_058799535.1 of Pseudomonas sp. GW822-FHT06D10. Lineage (NCBI taxonomy): Bacteria > Pseudomonadati > Pseudomonadota > Gammaproteobacteria > Pseudomonadales > Pseudomonadaceae > Pseudomonas > Pseudomonas sp. GW822-FHT06D10. The sequence continues at coordinate 659,673 of NZ_JBXALN010000002.1, forward strand.
AGCCCTGCAGGTAGTCGCAGCCATGGTGCTGGAGAAACGCTTGCTGTTCCGGGGTTTCGACCCCTTCGGTGACCACCTGCAGGTGCAGGGTGTGGGCCATGATGATGATCGCCTGGACGATCTCCATGTCCTGGGTCGACTTGGGGATGTCCTGGATGAACGATCGATCGATCTTCAGGGTGTTCAGGGGCAAGCGCTTGAGATAGGCCAGGGATGAGTAGCCGGTGCCGAAGTCGTCGATCGACAGCGACACCCCCAGCCCGCGGATCTGCTTGAGCAGCGCCAGGGTGCTGGCAATATTGCCCATCAGGGCGTTTTCCGTGACTTCCAGCTCCAGCCGCTGCGGCGCCACCTGAGCCTGGCGCAGGGCGCTTTCGATCTCCCCGGCGAGCTCTTCGCGGGTCAGGTTCAGGGCCGAGCAGTTGACCGCGATCTTCAGTTCGCCACAGCCATGGCGCGACAGGTAGGCCAGGTCCGCGCAGGCCTTGCGCAGCACCCAGTTGTCCAGCTCGGCGATCATGCCGTTGGCTTCGGCAATGGAGATGAAGCGATCCGGGGTCAGCAGCCCATGTTGCGGGTGCTGCCAGCGGATCAGGGCTTCGAGCTTGGTGACCCTGCCGCTCTTGAGGTCGTAGATAGGTTGGTAATACAGCAGCAGGCCCTGGTCGTCGCGCAGGGCGTTGCGCAATTCCTCTTCCAGTTGCAGTTCCAGGGTGGCCCGGGTCTTGAGGTGGGAGTTGAAGAAATGCAGGCTGTTGCGCCCGCAATCCTTGGATTGATACAGGGCCAGGTCGGCGTTCTTGAGCAACTCCTCGCAGGTCTTGCCGTCATCGGGGAAGACGCTGATGCCGATGCTGGTGGTCATCACCATGCGCCGCCCTCCCAGTTCGATCGGCTCCTTCATTTTCTGCATGATGCGCTGGGCCATCTGCCGGGCTTCTTCGCGCTCGTACAGATTGATGAGGATGCAGAACTCGTCGCCGCCCAGGCGTGCCACCACGTCTTCATGGCTGCGGGTGGAACTCTTGATGTGCCCGGCGATGACTTTCAGCAACTCGTCCCCGGCATCGTGGCCGAGGCTGTCATTGATGCGCTTGAAGTGGTCGATGTCGAGGAACATCACCGCCAGCATGCCGCCAAAGGTGGTTTTCTCGATGAGCTTTTCGGCGAACAGCTGGTTGAAGCCGCGGCGGTTGATCAGGTTGGTCAGGGCGTCGTAGTGGGCCACCTGCTGCAGGGAAACCCGGGCCTGGTCCAGTTGCGAAAGCAGGGCATTGACCCGCCGCAGGTCCCGCTCCTTGTGTTGCAGCTTCTTGTCGGCCAGGGCCGCGCTGATGCCGCTGCCGATGATCAAGAGCACGATCGCGCTCAGGGTCAGGCCCAGTTGCAGATGCCCGTCGGATGTGGCGGGGGCGGGCAGGCTGCCGGCGGGCAGCACCAGGGTCATGGCCCAGATGCCGGTGAAGTGCATGAGCACGATGGCAGCGCCCAGCACCAGGCTGCTGGCGTACTTGAGCAACTGGTGGAACATGCCGCTGCCTTCGCGCAGGTGACGGGACAGCAGCAGCGCCGCCAGGCTGCAGGCGATCGCCACCAAAACCGACAGCGCCATCAGTAAGGGGTCGTAGTACAGGCTGGCGCTGCTGCGCATGGCCGCCATGCCGACGTAGTGCATGGCGGCGATGCCCAGGCCGATCCAGATCGAAGCAACGCCATAGCGCCACAGCGGCATGTGCGCGTGGCTCAGGGTGTTCATCGCCAGCCAGGCGGCGACCAGCGCGATCAGGAGCGACAGCAGGGTCAGGGGCAGGTCGTAGTGGATCTGCAGCGGCGCCTCGAACGCCAGCATGGCGATGAAGTGCATGGCCCAGATCCCCCCGGCCAGGCAGCAGGCTCCGACCCAGCGCCACAGGCGCTGGCTGGCCGGTCGCTCGGCATGACTGACACGTTCGGCCATGTCCAGGGTGGCGAAGCTGGCGGCACAGGCTACCAGGTAGGCCAGAAGCACCAGAACCGGGTTGTGGGTGCAATGCAGGACCACTTGCCCGGCCTGTGGAAGCTCGGTAATGAAATGCACGCCCAGCCAGTCCATAGCCTGCCCATCTCTGAGTCATCTGAGGTCGGCGGAGCCGCGCGCCAACGAGTGCTTGGAGTATAGAAGGCACCCGCTGGCTGCAATGGGAGGTGGCACGCTGCTGCTAATGATTTGCTTATGAGCCCTATCGCCAAAGGTGCTAAGCGCTTTCCTCGTACCAGGGCTCGGTGTCCGCCGGTTCCAGGGGGGCCAGGCCGAAGGCGGCGCGGGCGGCGTCGCAGTCGCTGTTGGGCTGGCCGTCGGTCCAGGAAGCCTCGAACTCGCGGCACGGGCTGGAGCGCTGGTCATAGATCGAACAGCTCACACCCTGGCCGACCTCGCCTTCAAGGGCGATGCAGCGCGGGGATTTGCAGTCGGTTCCGAGCATTGCCACCCGGCTGGGGCTGATGCTTTGCACCAGCTCGTCGGGGACAGTCCCGCCGGATGAGGCGCATTCGCCCCAGAAAAAAGACACACGAAAGTATGAACAGCAGGCACCGCAATTCAGACACGGACTGGCTTCGGACATTGGCGTATTCGATGGGGGAGGGGTTGATAAGGGGGGCTGGGAAGGCGGCTATTCTAGGCTTCGCATCGGCCTTGGGAAGGGGGGGCGCAAGGTATTTTTTCGGCCTTGGCCAAGCCCTTGAAAAGACTGGGAAAGGCCCGGGTAGCGGGGGCTGTGGCGAAGTTCGGGCGGCTTGTTCCGGGGAGCCGCAAGTGCCATCCCCGCGCCTGCCTGCGATGCCTTGGTATCAGGCTGGCGAATGATTACAGACAGCGTGGGTGCGGCTGACTAGATTGCAGCTTCCAGGCCCGCTCGCGTCTGGCCCAATAACAATAAAAGAGATCGATCCATGGATAATTCGACTCAAGCGGCAAATGCCTGGCGCATTCTGTTCCTGTTGTTTTTGGCAAACCTGTTCAACTTCTTCGATCGCACCATCCCCGCCATCATCATCGAGCCGATCCGCATGGAATGGCACCTGAGCGACTTCCAGCTGGGGATCATCGGCACCGCCTTCACCATCGTCTATGCCATTGCCGGCTTGCCCCTGGGGCGCCTGGCCGACACCGGCTCGCGCAGCAAGCTGATGGGCTGGGGGTTGGCGGTGTGGAGCGGGCTCACCGCGGTCAACGGCATGGTCGGCAGCTTCTGGAGCTTTTTGCTGGTGCGCATGGGCGTGGGGATTGGCGAGGCCAGCTACGCCCCGGCCGCCAACTCGCTGATCGGCGACCTGTTCCCCGCTCACCGCCGGGCCCGGGCCATGGGCATCTTCATGCTCGGCCTGCCTCTGGGGCTGGTGCTGGCGTTCTTCACCATCGGTGCCATGGTCAAGGCCTTCGACAGCTGGCGGGCGCCGTTCTTCATTGCGGCGGTGCCAGGGTTGGTGCTGGCGGTGTTCATGTTCTTCATCAAGGAACCCAAGCGCGGCGCGGCGGAAACGGTGAAAGTGGCCCAGGTGCGGATTGACCGGCCCATTCGCCGGGTGCTGGCGATACCGACCTTTCTCTGGCTGACTCTGGCCGGGCTGACTTTCAACTTCGCCACCTATGCCTGCAACTCGTTCCTGGTGCCGATGCTGCAGCGCTACTTCCTCATGCCCTTGCAGGAAGCCGCCATGGCCACCGGGCTGATCGTCGGGGTGACCGGCCTGGTAGGCCTGACCCTGGGCGGCTGGATCGCCGACAAGATTCATCAGCGGGTAGCCAATGGTCGTTTGTTGTTCGCGGCCTGCAGCCTGATCATATCGACCCTCGCCACCGGATGGGCACTGCATGCCGGGCGGGTGGAGGTCGGGGTGTTCGTCGCGGTATTCAGTGTCGGCTGGCTGTTTGCCTACAACTTCTATACCTGCGTCTATACCGCCCTGCAGGATGTGGTCGAACCGCGCTTGCGCGCCACCGCCATGGCCCTGTTCTTCGCCGGCCTGTACCTGTTGGGGGGCGGCCTGGGGCCGGTGGTGGTGGGGGCGCTCTCCGACCACTTCGCCCATTCGGCAATGTATGCCGCAGGCGCAGAGCTGATGACCGAGGAGTTCAAGGCCATCGGTCTGCACGACGCGATGTACCTGATTCCCGTGGCCCTGTTCCTGACCCTGCTGTTTCTGTTCCAGGCAGCGCGCTGTTTTGTCCGTGACGCCCAGCGGATGAAAGAGGGTCTGGCCTGTGGGGATGCCGCTGATGCGCCAGCAGAAGCGAGCCTGCCGGCGATCAACGATGGTGCAGTGAGCCGCTAGGGCGCGTTGCTGCATTGGCAGGCGACAGGCAAAAAAAAGGCCCGCACAGTGCGGGCCTTTTGTTCAGTGCTGACAACCGGACTATCAGCCCGCCACCAGCACCCGGATCGCTTCCAGGCGCAGGGCGGCTTTTTCCAGCATGGCCAGGCCCTGTTCGCGCTGTTGACGCAGGGCCACCAGCTCGCTGTCACGGACAGTCGGGTTGACCGCCTGCAACGCGGTCAGGCGCGCCAGTTCTTCGTCGGTGTCGGCTGCCAGGCGGCGTTGCGCCTCGGCCACGCGTTCGGCGTGACGCGGTGCGACCTTGGCTTCGCCGGCGTTGATCTTCGGCGCCAATTGATCGCGCTGGGCCTGGATGAACTTGTTGGCGCTGGCCTTGGGCACGCTTTCCAGCTGGTCGTTCAGGGTCTCGAAGGCGACCCGCGCCGACAGGTCGTTGCCATTGGCGTCCAGCAGGCAGCGCAGGGCAGCCGGCGGCAGGTAGCGGCCCAGTTGCAGTGAGCGCGGGGCGACCACTTCACTGACGTACAGCAGCTCCAGCAGCACGGTGCCGGGTTTGAGCGCCTTGTTCTTGATCAGCGCCACGGCGGTGTTGCCCATGGAGCCGGACAGCACCAGGTCCATGCCGCCCTGCACCATGGGGTGTTCCCAGGTGATGAACTGCATGTCCTCGCGAGACAGCGCCTGGTTGCGGTCGTAGGTGATGGTCACGCCTTCGTCGTCGCCCAGGGGGAAGCTGGCGTCGAGCATCTTCTCGCTGGGCTTGAGGATCAGGGCGTTTTCCGAATGGTCCTCGCTGTCGATGCCGAAAGCGTCGAACAGGGTTTCCATGTAGATCGGCAGGGCGAACTGATCGTCCTGTTCGAGGATCGCTTCCACCAGGGCGTCGCCTTCGCCGGCACCACCGGAGTTCAACTCCAGCAGGCGGTCGCGACCGGTGTGCAGCTCGGCTTCCAGGCGCTCGCGTTCGCCGCGGGCGGCATCGATCAGTGCCTGCCACTCGCCGTCATCGGCATTTTCCAGCAGCGGCAGCAGGCGTGGGCCGAACTGGTGCTGCAGGGCGTTGCCGGTAGGGCAGGTGTTGAGGAAGGCGTTCAGGGCTTCGTGGTACCACTGGAACAGGCGCTCTTGCGGGCTGGTTTCCAGGTACGGCACGTGCAGTTCGATCACGTGCTTCTGGCCGATCCGGTCGAGACGGCCGATCCGCTGCTCCAGCAGGTCCGGGTGCGACGGCAGGTCGAACAGCACCAGGTGGTGGGCGAACTGGAAGTTGCGGCCTTCACTGCCGATTTCCGAGCAGATCAGCACCTGGGCGCCGAACTCTTCATCGGCGAAGTAGGCGGCGGCACGGTCACGTTCGAGGATGTTCATGCCCTCGTGGAATACCGTGGCCGGGATGCCGGAGCGCACGCGCAGGGCGTCCTCCAGGTCCATGGCGGTTTCCGCGTGGGCGCAGATCACCAGCACCTTGGTGCGCTTGAGCATTTTCAGCTGGTCGATCAGCCACTCGACCCGCGGGTCGAACTTCCACCAGCGCTGTTCGTCATCGCTGACGTCGGGCTGGGCCTGGAAGCTGACTTCCGGGTACAGCTCGGCGTGTTCGCCCAGGGGCAGTTCCAGGTATTCGTCCGGGCATGGCAGCGGGTAGGCGTGCAGCTTGCGCTCGGGGAAACCCTGCACCGCGGCGCGGGTGTTGCGAAACAGCACGCGGCCGGTGCCGTGGCGGTCCAGCAGTTCACGCACCAGGCGTGCGCTGGCTTCGCTGTCGCCGTCGTTGACCGCGGCCAGCAGGGCTTCGCCTTCGTTGCCGAGGAAACCGTGGATGGTCTTGTGCGCCTCGGGAGACAGGCGGCCTTTATCCATCAGTTCCTGCACGGCTTCGGCCACCGGGCGGTAGTTCTCGCTCTCGGCGCGGAAGGCCGCGAGGTCGTGGAAACGGTTCGGGTCCAGCAGGCGCAGGCGGGCGAAGTGGCTGTCCTGGCCCAGTTGTTCCGGGGTTGCGGTCAACAGCAGCACACCAGGAATGGTCTCTGCCAGCTGTTCCACCAGGGCGTATTCCGGGCTGACCTGGTCTTCGTGCCACACCAGGTGGTGGGCTTCGTCCACCACCATCAGGTCCCAGCCGGCGGCGAACAGCGCGTCCTGGGCCTTCTCGTCGTCCACCAGCCACTCCAGGGCCACCAGGGCCAGCTGGGTGTCTTCGAACGGGTTGCTGGCATCGCTTTCGATAAAGCGTTCTTCATCGAACAGTGCCACTTGCAGGTTGAAGCGCCGGCGCATCTCTACCAGCCACTGGTGCTGGAGGTTTTCCGGTACCAGGATCAGCACTCGGCTGGCGCGACCCGAAAGCAGTTGGCGATGGATCACCAGGCCGGCCTCGATGGTCTTGCCCAGGCCCACTTCGTCCGCCAGCAGGACCCGCGGCGCGATGCGGTCGGCGACTTCACGGGCAATGTGCAACTGGTGGGCGATGGGTTGGGCGCGCACGCCACCCAGGCCCCAGAGCGAGGACTGCAGCTGGCGGCTGGTGTGTTCCAGGGTGTGGTAGCGCAGGGAGAACCAGGCCAGCGGGTCGATCTGCCCGGCGAACAGACGGTCGCTGGCTAGACGGAACTGGATGAAGTTCGAGAGTTGGGTTTCCGGCAGGGTGACGGCTTCGTTCTGCCCGTTGAGGCCGTGGTAGACCAGCAGGCCGTCGACATCATCGACTTCCTGTACGGTCATTTTCCAGCCTTCGAAGTGGGTGATGCTGTCACCCGGAGAGAACCTCACGCGAGTGAGGGGCGCATTCCGTAGCGCATACTGGCGGGTGTCGCCAGTGGCCGGATAGAGCACGGTCAGCAAGCGACCGTCCTGTGCCAGAACGGTGCCTAAACCCAGCTCGGCTTCGCTGTCACTAATCCAGCGTTGCCCCGGTTGATACTGCTGCGCCATGCTGCCTGACTCCCGCTTTGAAAAAGCCGACTATCTTAACGGAACGACGCTTCCAGTCCAAAGAACTCTGATCAATCCCCTGGATTAAAAGGTAGCGTACGGCGTGCATTCGTCGGGTGGCGGGGCACTATCGGCTGACGACTGGGTCACAGTTTTGCGACCGATGGCTCAAGTCGCCCATGCCGCAGCCGACAGCCTGCCGACAGGAGACCAATAATATGCTGCCACCGATGCTCCCCTTGAGTGCCGTGCCGATCACCGCCCAGCAGGATCCGATCCGCCAGCGACCGGACATCCCGCCTGTGGTACCGGTGCAGGAAAGCTCCAACGAAAGCACCATCGACCTGCAAAAGCGCGACCCCGAGGAGTCCGCCCTGCTGCTGCGCGAGGAACAGCGGCGCCAGCAACAGAAGCAGCGTCGTGAGCGTGAGGCCGAGGACGACCCCGAAGAGCACCTGGCAGTGCCCGGCGATGAACTGAACGCCGACAACACCGTGCCGGTTGTGCCGTTGATCGAAGATGCTCCGCGCCAGGGCCTGTGGGTGGATGTCGAGGTCTAGGAGCGCTTGTTCCCCGCCAGTTCCCCGAGGGCCTGCAACAGGCGCTCGATTTCCTCTTGTGTATTGAAGTAACTCAAGGCGATCCGGGCAATGTTGCCCAGGCCTCGGGCCTGCATGTCCAGTGGTGTGTAGTTGACGCCATTGGCGCCGATATTGATGCCGCGCCGCGCCAGTTCCTCCTTGAGTGCCAGCCCGTCCCAACCTTCGAGAGTGAAGGCGATCAGGCCCGATTGCTGCCCCGGGCTGCCCAGGTCCTGGAGTTGCAGGCCGGGCAAGCGCTGCAGCTTCTGGCGCAGCGGCTCGCTCAAGGCATTGATCCTTTGCGCAATGGCGGCCACGCCGATGCTTTCGAACTCCTGCAGGGCATTGGCCAGGCCAGCCAGCAGCACCATCGACACTTCACTGGTTTCAAAGCGCCGGGCATCGTTGCGCAGAGCGAAGCCCTGGCCGTCCCAGGGCGCCGACAGCACGTCCCGCGGCAGCGGATTCAACTGCTCGAGGAAGCCGGGCCTTATATAGAGCAGGGCCGTGCCTCGCGGGCCGCGCAGGTACTTGCGCCCCGCGCCCTTGAGCACATCGCAGTTGAGCGCCTGCACGTCGCAGGGCACCTGGCCCAGAGCCTGGCCGGCATCGATGAAGTAGGGGATGCGCCATTGGCGCGCCAGTTGGCCGATGGCTGCGGCCGGGTTGATCAGCCCGCCATTGGCCGGTAGCCAGGTCAAGGCGATGAGGCGCACCCGGGAGTCGAGCATGGACTCCAGCGCCGGGACTGAAACCGCACCGTGGCTGTCACAGGGAATGACTTCCAGCCGCGTGCCGGCGGCCACGGCCGGGGCCATGCAGGCCAGGTTGCCGGCCCATTCCTGGCGCCCCACCAGGATCCGGTCGCCCGGCTGCCAGGCGGGCAGGGCGTTGAAGGCCATGCCCCAGGCCGCCGAACCACTGCTGGTAAAGGCGATGGCTTGCGGGCAGGTGTTGAGCACTCGGGCGGCGGTCTGTCGCGCCTGCTCCTGCAACTGGGCGCCGGCGCCGGCCGCTTCCATCGGCCCGCTGTGGGCCTCCCGCTGCAGTTGCCCGGACATGGCGTCCAGGGTGCCCTGGCTGGGCAGGGACCCCCCGGCATGGTTGAAGTGACAGACCCGGGTGCAACCCGGTGTGGCCGCCCGTAGCCGGGCGATGTGGTCCGGGTTCAGGGGCATCACGGCTTGAGCTCGAAAATCCCGTCGACCTCCACGGCGACGCCGGCAGGCAGGCTGGCGACGCCCACCGAAGTGCGGGCATGCCGGCCTTTCTCGCCCAGGGCATTGACCAGCAGGTTGGAGGCGCCATTGGCGACCTGGCCATGGCCCTTGAAGTCGGCGCTGGCGGCAATGAACACCCCCAGCCGGCTGATGCGTTGCAGCCGCGACAAGTCGTCCCCCAGGGCCGCCGAGAGTTGCGCCAGCAGGGCCAGGGCCGCCAGTTCCGCGGCCTGGGCACCCTGCTCGATGCTGAGGTTGTCACCGAGCCGGCCCAGCAGATGGGGATGCTGCTCTGCTTGCGGTGTTTGCCCGGAGATGAACAGCAGGTTCTGGCTCTGGGCATGGTTGACGTAGTTGGCGATCGGCTGGCCGGGGATCGGCAGTTCAAGACCCAGTTGTTGCACTCGTTGCTGCAGAGAGTCGCGCATGGCAAGTCCTCGAATGGAAGGCTTGCAGCATCGGTGTTCAGGCTGGGGGCGACAAACGGATAGATCTAATCCGACGTATCTGAATTTTTCATGGGTCGCTCCCTTGCTCCAGCAGCCATTGGGCGAAGCACTGCACAGCCGGATTCGCCGGACCTTCGGCGGTCACCAGCCAGTAGCCGATCTGATCGTTGTGCAGAGCCGGGAGGTCGAAGGCATCCACCAGGCTGCCCTGGGCAAGGTGGCGCCGGATCAACTGGCGGCGGCCCATGGCGATGCCCTGGCCGGCCACCGCCGCTTCCACCACGATGTTGTAGTCGTGGAGCATGACGCTGGGGTGAGGGCTGAGGTCGACGGTGTTCTGCCTGCTCCAGTCGTCCCATTCAAAGGGCCGGTGGGAGCGGGCCATCAGCAAGGTGCCGTTGGCCAGGGCTCCGGCCTTGAACTCGGGGCTGCACACCGGTGACAGTTGCTCGGCGAGAAAGCGTGTGGCCTGGACGTTGGGCCAGTGGCCCTTGCCATAGCGAATGGCCAGGTCGACCTCGGCACCGGCCACATCTGCCAGGTTGATGGCCGGTTGCAGCTCCAGCTGGATCTTAGGGTGGCGGCGGCTGAAGTCCGCCAGGCGCGGCGCCAGCCACAAGGTGGCGAAGGAGGCCAGCAGGCCGATGCGCAGAACCTGCGATGGCTCTGCTGCCAACAGCGTCCGGGTGGCTTCGGCGATCTGCTCCAGGGCCGGCTGGATCTGTTGGTAATAGCTGGCGCCGGCGGTGGTCAGGTCAATGGCCCGGGTGCGTCGTACAAACAGCGGCTGGCCCAGGTGCTGTTCGAGTTTGTGCACTTGATGGCTGACCGCGCTCTGGCTGACGCACAGTTCCCGGGCCGCCTTGCTGAAACTCAGGTGCCGGGCCACGGCCTCGAAGGCGCGCAGGGCCAGCAGCGGGGGCAGGTGCTTGGGCATTTCCACATGCGGTTTCCTGTGGGGAGGGGCGGCCATTGTGCGGATAAAAAGTCTTCCCGGCAGCGACTTTATTGCAGTCGCCTTGGTCTGATCACTGGTCAGGTGCGGCGCCACGTCGCATTATTGGCACATTCGCCAGGGCCGCCCGCTGCTTCAAGGCGTGCGGCCGATATAGACCATGAGTGATGCAAGCCAAGCCATGAATCAAGACGACAAGCTGATCGACCTGAACGCCGAGCGTGCCAAGCGTGTGCATGATCTCAATGAAAAGCGCCTGAACGAAGTACGCCAGGCATTCGAACACGCCATGCCCTTGGGCAAGGCCAAGAAAAAACCGAAAAACAAACCGAAAAAGCGCTGATCTGGGCGCTTTCTGTTGATGCAAGTCACTTATTCCCCCTTCCTCGCGCCCAGTCATGGGCGACATTGACCCCGGTCAATTTCCCCCGCCTCCCGTTTGGTTAACTTAGCCCCATCGCAACAGGGCAAGAGCAGGAGGCCAGTCATGTTTTTCGACAATGTGGTGATCGCCGGAGTGCTGACTGTCGGCCTCATGGTTCTGTTTTTCGCAGGGTTTGGATTCTTTATCTGGAAAGACGCGAATAAGCGCAAGAAGCCTTAAGTCTTTCCAGGGCAACGAGCACGCAAGGCATTTTGGGCAACTTCGGTTGCCCTTTTTTTTGCCTGCAAGAAAGCTCAAGGCATAAAAAAAGGTGCGTCCCTGGGGACGCACCTTTTTTGTTGCCGGCTGGGGTATCAGGTACCCAGGATCTTGGAGGCTGCCCAGAACAGGCCGGCGGACAGGGCCACGGTCGCCGGCAGGGTCAGGACCCAGGCCAGGAGGATGGTCCGTACCGTTCCGCTCTGCAGGCCGCTCTTGTTGGCGACCATGGTCCCGGCCACGCCGGAGGAAAGTACGTGGGTGGTGGAAACCGGCAGGCTGAAGATGTTCGCCAGGCCGATCAGGCCGGCGGCGGTGATCTGTGCCGACATGCCCTGGGCGTAGGTCATGCCCTGCTTGCCGATCTTCTCGCCAATGGTCTGCACTACGCGCTTCCAGCCGATCATGGTGCCCAGGCCCAGAGCCAGGGCGACAGCCAGGATGACCCAGAACGGTGCGTATTCGGTGGTGGCGGTCAGGTCTTTGCGCAGCTTGTCCAGGTCGGCCTTTTCACGGGCCGAGATGCCTGGCAGCTTGCCGACCTTTTTCGCGGTGTCATCCAGGCAAAGCAGGTAGCGACGCACTTCGATGCGGCTTTCCGGCGACAACGAATGGTAGTCGGAAACGCCCTTGAGGCTGCTCAGGAGCGCGGCGATGGTCGGTTCGGTTTGCTGCGGATTGCAGCGGAACTTGCCCGGCAGGTCGTCTTTCACGCTTTTGCCCAAGGCCAGGAACTCACCCAGGGACTCGTGATTGCGCTCGTAGAACTGGCTCAGGTGCAGGGTGGCGTCGCGGGTGCGCTCGATCTGGTAGGTGGTGCTGTTGAGGTCCATCACGAACTGGGCAGGCACGATACCGATCAGTACCAGCATGATCAGGCCGATGCCTTTCTGGCCGTCGTTGGAGCCGTGCACGAAGCTCACGGCCATGGCCGAGATCACCAGTACCAGGCGGTTCCAGAACGGCGGGTGCTTCTTGTCATCGACCTTGCGGCGCTGTTCCGGAGTCTTGTGCATCTTCGAGATCGGCCGCCACCATTTCAGGCCGATCAGTACCAGCGCTGCAATAATGAAGCCCGCCATCGGCGAGAACACCAGGGAAGCGCCGATGTCGATTGCCTTCTGCCAGTTCACGCCATCCCCCAGGGGAATGTCGCTGAGCAGGGCATTGGCCAGGCCGACACCGAGGATGGAGCCGATCAGGGTATGGGAACTGGAGGCCGGAATGCCGAAGTACCAGGTGCCCAGGTTCCAGGTAATGGCCGCGGCGAGCAACGAGAAGACCATGGCCAGGCCGTGGCCGGTGTTGACGTTGATCAGCAGCTCGACCGGCAGCAGGTGGACGATGGCATAGGCCACGCCAACCCCGCCCAGCAGCACACCGAGGAAATTGAACACACCGGAGAAGAACACGGCCAGGTGCGGCGGCATGGCCTTGGTGTAGATAACAGTGGCAACCGCATTTGCGGTGTCATGAAAGCCGTTGATGAACTCGTAGGCGAGGACAAAAGCCAGGGCGAGCAAGAGGCTCACAAGCACCCAAGCATCCAGTCCGCTGAATAAATCGATCATGAAGGTTTTCTGACCCGGTCATAAGGGGGCGCGATTATGCCAGAAAACCCCGCTAATCAATGCACAAGGTGCTCGCCGGTAACATTCTTCAACGAAAAAACTGACCGGGAGCAGAGTTTTCGCACATACCCCTCAAACACGGCAAGCCATTGAGTTTATTGGGCACGAGCGGTCAATCCGATGGCCTGGGCGCGGAAATCAGAGGGTTAAAACGCGTGTATGAAATTTCAACCAAAGGGCTTGCCCGGTAGCCTCTCTCGCTGTGGATGGGCGAGATGGCCATGGGCCCGGGGTAACGAGCATCAATGGTCTGCCTGGCCGCCGGGATGATCGGGCGGGCAAGTAGAGCAAGCCCTGAATGAGTCAGGCTGCCAGCATTACGGCTGTTCGGCCTTGAGCTCTTTTTCCATCTTTTGCAGTTCTTGGGTGAAGGCCTGATCGAGAATACTGGCGCGTTTGCGCCAAGGTTTGCGTTCAGGTTCCGGCTGGGCGGCATAACGGGTGATCTCGCCGCCGTAAACTTCCTTGTAACGTTGCTCCTGGCGCTCAAGTTCCGCGCGCAGTTCATCTTTCGTCACAGTGTTACCTAATTGAGTGAAGGTCCAGTCCGGTGCGACGCATTGCTTGCGGGCATCTACGCAGAGCTGAAGTCAGTGCCAGTCTGGCCTTGACTTCGAGTCTCTCAAGCGTGCCGTTAATTGCATGCGGCCACGTCACCGGATGAAAACAACTGTCGTAGCAACAGTGTTGTTGGTTGCAAGCGGGCTGGCCAAATCTGGTTCGGGGTCAAGCGCTTGCGGCAGGTGACCGATTACCGTCTCAAGTCACCCGAGAGAGGAGCATGGGGCAACTGACTCCACATTCCTCACTCCGGCAGTATAGCTTCGGCGAAGAATAACTCTATGGGCGGCAAGTTTAAAATGACCAACTTTATTGTGAGCGTTTTGTGACACAAAAGTTCTAACCATTTCCTACACAAGGAAAGCCTGATTCTTACTCCGCTGGTACAAGTCTATATGGGGAGTCTGCATCTTGATGCAAGTGGTCGGTTGCAAAAGACTCGGGATAACCGGGTATTCCACGGGTGATTATTACTATGGTTTTTGGCAATAAACCCAGGGGCTCACTGCCGCGGATGCCAGGCTTGGCGGATTGCGATTATCGGTCGATGGTTCGATAATCGCCCAATGTTGCCGGCCCCAGCTTGTGCTTCTTCGCCAATACGGCTTGTAATACCGAAGAATTTCGTCGCAGAGAGCCTGAAATGAACGATCAGATGCGTAATTCCTTTACCTCAGTGGCCCCGCCGATCGTGGCGTCTGCGGCAAAGAGGATTCAGGCGTTGACCGGTGACCCGGATTTCATGACCTCTCTGGCCCGGGGCCTGGCGGTGGTGCAGGCGTTCCAGGAGCGCAAGCGGCACTTGACCATCGCCCAGATCAGCCATCGCACGGAAATCCCCCGGGCTGCGGTGCGCCGTTGCCTGCACACCCTGATCAAGCTGGGTTACGCCACCACCGACGGGCGTACCTATTCATTGCTGCCCAAGGTGCTGACCCTGGGCCACGCCTATCTTTCGTCGACGCCTCTGGCGGTCTCCGCCCAGCCCTACCTGGACCGCATGAGCGAGCAACTGCACGAGGCGTGCAACATGGCCACCCTGGAAGGCGACGACATTCTCTACATCGCCCGTTCCGCCACGACCCAGCGGCTGATCTCGGTCGACCTGTCTGTCGGCGGCCGCTTGCCAGCCTATTGCACCTCCATGGGGCGCATCCTTCTCGCGGCCCTGGACGATTCGTCACTGCATGAATACCTCGACCATGCGGACCTGCAAGCCAAGACCAGCCGCACCCTGCACACCCCGGAAGCCTTGCTGGAGTGCCTGCAGCAAGTGCGCCAGCAGGGCTGGTGCATCGTTGATCAGGAACTGGAGCAGGGCCTGCGCTCCATTGCGGTACCGGTGTACGACGCCTCCGGCCAGGTGCTGGCGGCGCTGAACGTCAGTACCCACGCCGGGCGGGTCAGCCGTGCCGAGCTGGAGCAGCGCTTTCTCCCCGGTTTGCTGAGCGCCAGCCGCGACTTAAGCGCCCAACTGTTTGCTTAAGCTGTTCGATAAACGCACAGATACGCCTTTGGCGAATTGACGCTGTTTCCCCTGGCTCATTAATGTCGCGGCAGCGTCATCGGCGGCAAACAGGCATGTGTGCCCGCCGCTGGTGGCCCGCCCAATAATAAAGAAGAGGCCAACACTCATGAGCACGCTTTCCCTGCGTCGTTGCCGCGACCGTTCCTGCCGTCCCGCTCGCATCGCCTGATACTGCCACCCCTTTAGTGACCTGATCAGCCCTGGCGGCCTGTGCTCGCCTGCGTTTTAGCGTGGAAATAACAACAATGAACCAACCCCAATCCGCTGTAGGGAACTGCCTTGATGTGCAGTCCTTCATCAATGCCCAGCCGCTGTCCCGTTACCAGTGGCGCGTGGTGATCCTGTGTTTCCTGATTGTTTTCCTCGATGGCCTGGACACCGCGGCCATGGGCTTCATCGCCCCGGCGCTGTCCCAGGACTGGGGCATCGACCGCGCCAGCCTCGGCCCGGTCATGAGCGCTGCATTGATCGGCATGGTCTTCGGCGCCCTGGGCTCCGGCCCCCTGGCCGACCGTTTCGGCCGCAAGGTGGTGCTGGTGGGGGCGGTGCTGCTGTTTGGTGCCTTCAGCCTGGCTTCGGCCTACAGCACCAACGTCGACCAGTTGCTGGTCCTGCGTTTCCTTACCGGCCTGGGCCTGGGGGCGGGCATGCCCAACGCCACCACGCTGCTTTCGGAATACACCCCCGAACGCCACAAGTCGTTGCTGGTGACCAGCATGTTCTGCGGTTTCAACCTGGGCATGGCCGGCGGCGGTTTCATTTCCGCCAAGCTGATCCCGGCCTTCGGCTGGCACAGCCTGCTGCTGATCGGCGGGGTCCTGCCGCTGATCCTGGCCCTGGTGCTGGTGCTCTGGCTGCCGGAGTCCGCGCGTTACCTGGTGGTGCGCAATCGCGGCACCGACAAGGTGCGCAAGACCCTGGCGCCGATTGCCCCGGCCATAGTCGGCGAGGCTGGCAGCTTCAGCGTGCCGGAACAGAAGACCGTGAAGGCGCGCAACGTGTTCGCGGTGATCTTCTCCGGCACCTATAGCGTCGGCACCCTGTTGCTGTGGCTGACCTATTTCATGGGGCTGGTGATTGTCTACCTGCTCACCAGCTGGCTGCCGACCCTGATGCGCGACAGCGGGGCGAGCATGGAACAGGCGGCCTTTATCGGCGCCCTGTTCCAGTTTGGCGGCGTCCTCAGCGCGGTGGCCGTGGGCTGGGCCATGGACCGTTTCAACCCGCACAAGGTGATCGGCTGTTTCTACCTGCTGGCTGGGGTCTTTGCCTACGCCGTCGGGCAGAGCCTGGGCAACATCACCCTGTTGGCCACCCTGGTGCTGATCGCCGGCATGTGCGTCAACGGTGCGCAATCGGCAATGCCGTCGTTGGCCGCGCGCTTCTACCCGACCCAGGGGCGTGCCACCGGGGTCTCCTGGATGCTTGGCATCGGCCGTTTCGGCGCCATTCTCGGTGCGTGGATGGGGGCGACCCTGCTGGGCCTGGGCTGGAACTTCGAACAAGTGCTGACTGCCCTGGTGATTCCGGCGGCCCTGGCCACCACCGCGGTGGTGATCAAGGGCATGGTCAGTCACGCAGACGCGACCTGACCGCGGACTACCCTGTAGCCGCTGCCGCAGGCTGCGGCCGGGCTCGAAGGGCCCGCTGCTCCTGAAGGGCGCAGAGGGTTCTTCGAACGTTATCCTCGCCCGCAGCAGCGGCCCCCGAAGGCCGGCAGGGCTGTTGCGGGGTTGAGGAAAAGCAATCGATAGCCCTGCAACAATCTGTTCGATAATCGAACGCTCAGTCGATTATCGGATTGTTTGGGGTTTGGCCCCGGCTTAATCTTCAGTCACTGCGGCGCGCCCAGAGCGCCTTTTTCTCCAGTCGCTGAATAACAATCGGGAGACCCCATCCATGGCTGAAATCCTTTCGCTGCACGACGCGGTGAAGCAATTCGTCAACGACGGCGACACCGTCGCGCTCGAAGGCTTCACCCACCTGATTCCTACGGCCGCAGGTCATGAAATCATCCGCCAGGGCAAGAAAGACCTGACCCTGGTGCGCATGACCCCTGACCTGATCTACGACCAGTTGATCGGTGCCGGTTGCGCTCGCAAGCTGATTTTCTCCTGGGGTGGCAACCCGGGCGTGGGCTCCCTGCACCGCCTGCGCGACGCCGTGGAAAAGCAATGGCCACAGCCCCTGGAGATTGAGGAACACAGCCACGCCGACCTGGCCAACGCCTATGTCGCCGGCGCCTCGGGCCTGCCCTTTGCCGTCCTGCGGGCCTACGCCGGTTCCGACCTGCCCAAGGTCAACCCCCTGATTAAGACCGTGACCTGCCCGTTTACCGGTGAAGTGCTGGCGGCGGTGCCTTCGGTGCGCCCGGACGTCACGGTAATCCACGCGCAGAAGGCCGACCGCAAGGGCAACGTGCTGCTGTGGGGCATTCTCGGGGTACAGAAAGAGGCCGCCCTGGCCGCCAAGCGCTGCATCGTCACCGTCGAGGAAATCGTCGACGACCTGAACGCACCGATGAACGCCTGCGTACTGCCGACCTGGGCGCTGAGCGCGGTCTGCCATGTGCCTGGTGGCGCCCATCCGTCCTACGCCCACGGCTACTCCGAGCGCGACAACCGCTTCTACCAGGCCTGGGACCCGATCGCCCGCGACCGTGACGCGTTCACCGCCTGGATCAACGAATACATCCACGGCAGTGCCGATTTCAGCGAATTCCAGGCCAAGCTGGCCGCAGCTTCGGAGGCCCAGTAATGACCTACTCCACCAATGAAATGATGACCGTGGCCGCGGCCCGTCGCTTGCAGAACGGCTCGGTGTGCTTCGTCGGCATCGGCCTGCCGTCCAAGGCCGCCAACCTGGCACGCCTGACCTCATCACCGGACGTGGTGCTGATCTACGAGTCCGGCCCGATCGGCGCCAAGCCCAGCGTCCTGCCACTCTCTATCGGTGACGGCGAACTGGCGGAAACCGCCGACACCGTGGTGCCTACCGGCGAGATCTTCCGCTACTGGCTGCAGGGCGGGCGCATCGACGTGGGTTTCCTCGGCGCGGCCCAGGTCGACCGTTTCGGCAATATCAACACCACCGTGGTCGGCGACTACCACCGGCCCAAGGTGCGCCTGCCGGGCGCCGGCGGTGCTCCGGAGATCGCCGGTTCGGCCAAGAGCGTGCTGATCATCCTCAAGCAATCCTCGCGCTCCTTCGTCGACAAACTCGACTTCGTGACTTCGGTCGGCCACGGCGAAGGCGGCGATTCGCGCAAGCGCCTGGGCCTGCCAGGGGCGGGGCCGGTGGGGATCATCACCGACCTGTGCATCATGGAGCCGGAAGCCGGTACCCACGAATTCATCGTCACTTCGCTGCACCCGGGCGTGACCCGCGAGCAGGTGGTGGCCGCCACTGGCTGGGCGATCCGCTTCGCCGACCAGGTGGCTGAGACCGCAGCACCCACCGAGGTTGAACTGACCGCCCTGCGTGACCTGGAAGCGCGCACCGCCGCGGCCCATGGCCAAGCCCCTGGAGAAGCCTGATGCGCGACGTATTCATCTGCGATGCCATTCGCACCCCCATCGGCCGTTTTGGTGGCGGCCTCTCGACAGTGCGCGCTGACGACCTGGCGGCGCTGCCGATCAAGGCCTTGATGGAGCGCAACCCCAGCGTGGACTGGAGCTCCGTGGACGAGGTGTTCCTCGGCTGCGCCAACCAGGCCGGCGAGGACAACCGCAACGTGGCGCGCATGGCTCTGCTGCTGGCCGGCCTGCCGGACAGCGTGCCCGGCGTCACCCTCAACCGTCTCTGCGCCTCGGGCATGGACGCCATCGGCACGGCCTTCCGCGCCATTGCCAGCGGCGAGATGGAGCTGGCGATTGCCGGTGGCGTCGAGTCCATGTCCCGCGCGCCCTTTGTCATGGGCAAGGCCGATACCGCCTTTTCGCGCAACATGAAGCTGGAAGACACCACCATCGGCTGGCGTTTCATCAACCCGCTGATGAAGGCCCAGTACGGTGTGGATGCCATGCCGCAGACCGCCGACAACGTGGCGGATGACTACAAAGTGTCCCGCGCTGACCAGGACGCCTTCGCCCTGCGCAGCCAGCAGCGTGCCGCGGCGGCCCAGGCCGCCGGTTTCTTCGCTGAGGAAATCGTTGCGGTGCGCATCGCCCACAAGAAGGGCGAGACAGTGGTGGAGCAGGACGAGCATCCCCGTGCCGACACCACCCTGGAAGCCTTGGCCAAGCTCAAGCCGGTCAACGGCCCGGACAAGACCGTCACCGCCGGCAATGCCTCCGGGGTCAACGACGGTGCGGCGGCGCTGATCCTGGCCTCGGCCGAAGCCGTCAAGAAACACGGCCTGACCCCACGTGCGCGAGTACTGGGCATGGCCAGCGCCGGGGTTGCGCCGCGGGTCATGGGCATCGGCCCGGTGCCGGCAGTGCGCAAGCTGATCGAGCGCCTGGGCGTGGCGGTCAGCGACTTCGACGTGATCGAACTCAACGAAGCCTTCGCCAGCCAGGGCCTGGCGGTGCTGCGCGAGCTGGGCCTGGCGGACGATGCGCCCCAGGTCAATCCCAACGGCGGCGCGATTGCCCTGGGCCACCCCCTGGGCATGAGCGGCGCGCGGTTGGTGCTGACGGCTTTGCATCAGCTGGAAAAGAGCGGCGGTAAAAAAGGCCTGGCGACCATGTGCGTCGGCGTCGGCCAAGGGCTGGCGCTGGCTATCGAGCGAGTTTGACTGCCTGCCTTATATAAGAAGAGAACGAGGAACCACCATGAGTGACAAGCCCGGTTACCGGCGCCCGCAAGCGGGCACTCAGCCTGATTACCTGCACCCGGCCTACCAGTCGACCAACACCCGCTCGCCGTCCAAGCCGCTGGTGTTCATTCCCCACTCGCTGTCGGAGATCACCGGCCCGAGCATCGGCGCCGAATCGATCCAGGAGCGGGACAACGACCTGACGGCCCAGCACGAAGGGCAGCCCCAGGGCGAGCGCATCATCATCCACGGCCGGGTTCTGGACGAGAACGGCCTGCCGGTGCCGGGCATCCTGGTGGAGATCTGGCAGGCCAACGCGGCCGGTCGCTACAACCACGACCGCGACCTGCACGATGCGCCCCTGGACCCGAACTTCACCGGCACTGGGCGCACCGTTACCGACGCCGACGGCTGGTACCAGTTCCAGACCATCAAGCCTGGGGCCTACCCCTGGGGCAACCACCACAATGCCTGGCGCCCGGCGCATATCCATTTTTCGCTGTTCGGGCCGAGCATTCTTACCCGCCTGGTGACCCAGATGTATTTCCCTGGCGACCCGCTGCTGGCTTATGACCCGATCTACAACTGCGTGCCGGACACCCGCGCCAAGGAACGCCTGATCGCCAGCTTCGACCTGGAGAAAACCATTCCTTCCTACGCCCTCGGTTACCGTTGGGACATTGTCCTGCGCGGCCGCGACGCCACGCCGATGGAGAAATAACGTGACCCTGACCGCGACTACATCCCACACCGTCGGCCCCTACTACCACATCGGCCTGACCTGGCTGAACCGCGAAGACCTGACCGAGGAAGGCACCCTGGGCGAGCGGGTGGCGGTCACCGGCCAGGTGGTGGACGGCAACGGCAACTTCGTCAACGACGCGATGCTGGAAGTCTGGCAAGCCAACGCCGCCGGCAAGTACCGCCACCCCGAAGACGATCAGGACAAACCCCTGGACCCGAACTTCCAGGGGTTTGGCCGGGTGCCGGTGGACGCCGAAGGGCGCTTTCGCTTCACCACCATCAAGCCGGGCACGGTGCCGGGCCTGAAAGGCACGACCCAGGCCCCGCATCTGGTGGTACTGGTGTTCGCCCGTGGCCTGGTCAAGCACCTGCTGACCCGCATCTACTTCGAGGGGGAGCCGGCCAACGTCAGCGATCCGCTGCTGGCCTGCGTGCCCGAGGAGCGCCGAGGCACCTTGCTGGCCAAGGCCGATGCTGACGGTCACTACCAGTGGAACGTGATTCTCCAGGGTACTGACGCCGAAACCGTGTTCTTCGACTACTGACCCGGCCTTGTGTGGCCACTGCCGCGGGTTGCGTAGCAGGCGCGGCGGGCTTGAGACCGGCAGGGGTTCGGCTTGAGACCGTCAAGCAAGGCCCACCGGGCCTTTTCGCAGCCTCGCCGTGGCTTGGCAGCGGCTACAGTCGCTACAGGTTGATAGGGTCGATTGACCTCTGCCCGGGAGAGGGCAGGGCGCTATCCGCAGGGAACGGGAATGTTGCCAAGTGTGTCTAGACTCACACTGTCCCCCATGAGTGAAAAAACCATGACAACAACGACAAGTCACTACACCGGAGAGGAACGCAGCAAAAGGATCTTTGCCATTGTCGGCGCCTCCTCCGGCAACCTGGTGGAATGGTTCGACTTCTATGTCTATGCCTTTTGCGCCATCTATTTCGCCCCGGCCTTCTTTCCCTCCGACGATCCGACGGTGCAGTTGCTCAACACCGCCGGGGTGTTCGCCGCCGGCTTTCTGATGCGGCCCATCGGCGGCTGGCTGTTCGGCCGGGTCGCCGACCGTCATGGGCGCAAGAACTCGATGATGATCTCGGTGCTGATGATGTGCGCCGGCTCCCTGGTGATCGCCTTCTTGCCGACCTACGCCAGCATCGGTGCCTGGGCGCCGTTCCTGCTGCTGGTGGCGCGCCTGTTCCAGGGCCTGTCGGTGGGCGGCGAGTACGGCACCACCGCCACCTACATGAGTGAGGTGGCGCTCAAGGGCCAGCGCGGCTTCTTTGCCTCCTTCCAGTACGTGACCCTGATCGGCGGGCAACTGCTGGCGGTGCTGGTGGTGGTGATTCTCCAGCAGTTTCTCGATGAGGCCGAGCTCAAGGCCTGGGGCTGGCGCATTCCCTTCGTGATCGGTGCCATCGCCGCGGTGATCTCGCTGCTGCTGCGCCGTTCGCTGAAGGAAACCACCAGCAAGGAAATCCGTGAGGACAAGGACGCCGGCAGCATCGCTGCGCTGTTCAAGAACCACTCGGCGGCGTTTATCACCGTGCTCGGCTACACCGCCGGCGGCTCGCTGATTTTCTACACCTTCACCACCTACATGCAGAAGTACCTGGTGAACACCGCGGGCATGCACGCCAAGACCGCCAGCTACATCATGACCGGCGCGCTGTTTCTCTACATGTGCATGCAGCCGCTGTTCGGCATGCTGGCGGACAAGATCGGCCGGCGTAACTCGATGCTCTGGTTCGGTGCCCTGGGTACGCTATTCACAGTGCCGATCCTGCTGACCTTGAAGACCGTCACCAGCCCGTTCCTGGCCTTTGTGCTGATCACCCTGGCCCTGGCCATCGTCAGTTTCTACACCTCCATCAGCGGCCTGGTGAAGGCCGAGATGTTCCCGCCGCAAGTGCGCGCACTCGGGGTGGGCTTGGCTTATGCGGTGGCCAATGCGATCTTCGGTGGCTCGGCGGAATGGGTAGCCCTGAACTTCAAGAACATGGGCATGGAAAACACCTTTTACTGGTATGTCACCGCGATGATGGCGATTGCCTTCCTGTTCAGCCTGCGCCTGCCGAAACAGGCCGCCTACCTGCACCACGACCTTTGACCCGTGTACCTGCGCCCGGCTCGGGCGCAGGTTTGCCAAGGACTGTTTATGACCCTGACTGCGAGCAATCAGTTGTTCGATGCCTACTTTACTGCCCGGGAAATGCGCGGGGTGTTCTGCGATCAGGGGCGGGTCCAGGCCATGCTCGATTTCGAAGCCGCCCTGGCCCGGGCCCAGGCTCGCGTCGGGGTGATCCCGGCCAGTGCAGTAGCGCCCATCGAGGCCGCCTGCCATGCCGGGCTGTATGACTTCCAGATGCTGGGCGAGGCGATTGCCACGGCCGGCAACTCGGCCATTCCCCTGGTCAAGGCCCTGGGCCGGCAGATCGCCCGCAGCGATGGCGAGGCCGAGCGCTTTGTGCACCTGGGGGCCACCAGCCAGGACGTGATGGACAGTGGGCTGGTGCTGCAACTACGCCGCGCCATGCTCCTGCTGGAGCAGGACCTGGAGCGCCTGGGGGACATCCTTGTTGCCCAGGCCCAACGTTACGCCACGACCCCGATGGCCGGCCGCACCTGGCTGCAACATGCCACGCCGGTGACCCTGGGGATGAAGATCGGCGGCTGGCTGGGGGCATTGACCCGCAGCCGCGAGCGCCTGCAGCAGCTCAAGCCGCGCTTGCTGGTGCTGCAGTTCGGCGGCGCTTCCGGAACCCTGGCGGCTTTGGGCGAGCAGGCCTTGCCGATTGCCCAGGCCCTGGCCGACGAGCTGCAATTGGCCTTGCCGGAGCAGCCCTGGCACACCCAGCGCGACCGCCTGGTGGAGTTCGCTTCGGTGCTGGGCCTGTTGGCCGGCAGCCTGGGCAAGCTGGGGCGGGATATCAGCCTGCTGATGCAGACCGAGGCGGCGGAGGTCTTCGAGCCCTCGGCGCCGGGCAAGGGCGGGTCGTCCACCATGCCGCACAAGCGCAACCCGGTGGGCGCGGCGGTGCTGATCAGCGCCGCGACCCGGGTTCCCGGCCTGCTGGCGACGATGTTTGCCGCCATGCCCCAGGAGCACGAGCGCAGCCTGGGCCTGTGGCACGCCGAATGGGAAACCCTGCCGGAGATCTGCTGCCTGGTGTCTGGCGCGTTGCAACAAGCATTACTGGTGGCCGAAGGCCTGGAGGTCGACAGCGCGCGCATGGCGCACAACCTCGACTTGACCCAGGGCCTGGTGCTGGCCGAAGCGGTGAGCATTGCCCTGGCCCAGCGCCTGGGCCGGGAAACCGCCCACCATCTGCTGGAACAATGCTGCAAGCGCGCAGTGGCCGAGAAACGCCATCTGCGTGGGGTATTGGGGGAGGATTCCCAGGTTACCGCCGAGCTGTCGGCGGCGGACCTGGATCGTCTATTGGACCCGGCGCACTACCTGGGCCAGGCGCAGGCCTGGGTCGAGCGCGCCGTGGCTGAACATTTTGCCTTGAAGGCCTGAAGGAGACTGCTGTGGGATTCGTGAAACTCGCCGAGGGCGAACTGCACTATCAACTCGAAGGGCCCGAGGGCGCGCCGGTACTGGTGCTGTCCAACTCCCTGGGCACCGACCTGCACATGTGGGACAAGCAGATGGCGGCCTTCACCCGGCACTTCCAGGTGCTGCGCATGGACACCCGTGGCCACGGCCGTTCCCTGGTCACCGAAGGTCCCTATAGCATCGAGCAACTGGGCCGCGACGTGGTGGCGCTGCTGGATGCGCTGGATATCCAGCGTGCGCATTTCTGTGGCCTGTCCATGGGCGGGCTGATCGGCCAGTGGCTGGGGATCAATGCCGGCGAGCGTCTGCACAAGCTGGTGGTGTGCAACACCGCGGCGAAGATCGGCGACCCGTCCGTATGGAACCCGCGGATCGAGACCGTGCTACGTGACGGCCAGGCGGCCATGGTGGCGCTGCGCGATGCCTCCATCGCCCGCTGGTTCACCAGCGACTTTGCCGAAGCTCACCCTGACCAGGCCAAGCTGATCACCGACATGCTCGCGGCCACCTCGCCGCAAGGCTATGCGGCCAACTGCGCGGCGGTGCGGGACGCGGATTTTCGTGAACGGCTGGGGGCGATCAAGGTGCCCACCCTGGTGATTGCCGGCACTGAAGACGCCGTGACACCACCGTCCGGTGGGCATTTCATCCAGCAGCATGTGGCGGGCGCGGAGTATGCCGAGTTCTATGCTGCGCATTTGTCCAACGTCCAGGCCGGCGACGCTTTCAGCGCCCGGGTCGTGGATTTTCTGCTGGCCTGAGAGTCGATTCAAGGAGCCCTTTGTGGACGAGAAACAGCGTTATGACGAAGGCATGCAGGTTCGCCGCGCGGTGTTGGGCGATGCCCATGTGGACCGCAGCCTCAATGCCCTGACCGAGTTCAACTCGGAGTTCCAGGAAATGATCACCCGCCATGCCTGGGGCGACATCTGGACCCGCCCGGGCCTGCCGCGACACACCCGCAGCCTGATCACCATCGCCATGCTGATCGGCATGAACCGCAACGAGGAGCTCAAGCTGCACCTGCGGGCCGCAGCCAACAATGGGGTGAGCCGCAGCGAGATCAAGGAAGTGATCATGCAGAGCGCGATCTACTGCGGAATCCCGGCGGCCAACGCCACCTTCCACCTGGCGGAATCGGTGTGGGACGAACTGGGCATCGAATCCCGCAGTTGAGGCGCCGGGGCTGCACCGCGCGATTTCAGACGGTGGCCAGAATGAACACCCGCTTGAACGGGAACAGCGTCCGGCCATCGCCTTCGGGCGGATAGTAGCGATGTACCCGTGCCAGGTAATGGTTGAGGAAGCATTGTCGTTGCCGCTCGTCCAGGCTCAGGAGTACGGGGCGCAAGGCCGAGACCTTGACCCAGTCGAAGATCGGCGACTGGCCTTCCACGACCTGCAGGTGTTCGGTTTCCCAGATGTCCAGTTCCCGAGTCAGGGGCGCCAGCAAACGGTAGTAGCTATCCAGCGACAGTACCCGGCGCTCGGCCATGAACGCCCGCAGCTCCGGGGTGCCCAGCGGCTTGCCGTCCGGTCCTGCCTGTTCCAGGCTTTCGAGTATCAACTGATACCACAGGGCGTCGCGCCAATTGGGCATATGCGCCGCCAGGCAGCCGCCGGGGTTGAGCTGGTTCAACAGGCGCGGCAGCAGGTGTTCGTGGTCACTCATGAAGTGCAGCACTGCGGCAGCGAACAACAGGTCTGCAGGCTGTTCGGCTTTCCATTGCAGCAGGTCGCACCTGCGCCACAGCGCCTTGATCGGCAGGCAGCTGGCTTCGGCAAGCATTTCCGAGGAGCTGTCCACGCCTGTCAGCTCCGCGTAGGGCCAGCGCTGCGCCAGCAGTTGAGTGGCGATACCTGTTCCGCAACCCAGGTCGTAGATGTGATGGGGTTGCTGCAGGGCGACATGATCCAGTAGCTCGACCGCCGGTCGTTCTCGCAGGCGCACGAACTGCTGGTAGGCCTGGGGATCCCATTGGGTGCTGAGGTTCCTGGCCGTGGTCGGCTGAGGCTTGGTACTCATGTAAACATCCTTTTTAAAGTTGTCGTCCAATGACATTCAGGGTTCTGAGGAGCAGGGCTGCACCACGTCGCGTGTCCTCCTCACGCAGCAGCGAGAGCAGCCCGTACAGGCTGGGAGCGGTACCTTGCGCTGAGGTTTCGGCCTTGGCCATGCGTAGTGCATTGCCCAGCATCCAGGTGGCAGCGGTGGCTTCTTCGAACTGTTGCGCAAGTTTTTCGATCATCGCCTGATCGAGCATGTCGATCAGGTCGCAAAGCAGGGACAACAGGTCGACCATGTTGTCCAGGCGAGCGCTGTCCAGCAGCGGCTGGAGCTTTTTCATCAGGGCTTCCAGGCCTGGTGTGCCGGCGACTTCAGGCTGGGTCGCCCTTGGACCAGGCATGCTTGGATCAAAGCTGTCCATGGCGTTGTCTCCTCCCTGTGCAGGGTCAAAGCATTCCGCGGGCTACGGCCCAGTACAGGCCGCGATTGAATCCGGTGCGCAGCAGGCCACCCAACTTGCTCGACGGGGTGGGCAGAACGTCGTGGGCATAGTCGTACCAAAGGGGCATGCCGGCATTGAGGCCCATCTGCGCGACCGCCTGGACCCTACCGTCATAAACCGCCTCGGGAGAGCCCAGGCGGATTTCTCCGGCAATGTTGTTGGCAATCACCGGGGCCTGGTTGTGGCAGGCGCCGCCGGCCTTGCTGATCGGCAGGTCGACGGTATCGCCAATCACATAGACCCGCTCCAGGCCATAGACTTGCAGGGTTTCGTGATGGGTCGGCAACCAGCCCTCCTGGCCCTGTGCCTGAGAGGCGCCGGATTCGAGCACGGCGTCCACGGCCCGAATCGGCGGGGTGGCCATGAGAATGTCGAAAGGCTGCTCAGCGCCTTCCTCCGAGTAGGCGATGCGCCGGTCCGGGTCGACCCTGGCCAGGGTGAAGCCGCGCTGGAAGCGGATGTTCCTCTGTTCGAAGATATCCGGCAGTACCTCGCCGACCGGGCGTTGCAGGAACAGGCAATTGCGCAGTAGCTGCGCGGTGCTGGGGTAGGTGTAGATGATCTCGACCCGATCCCGTACTCCGCGCCGCCGCAGGAAGTCATCGAGCATCAGGGTCGTTTCTACCGGCGCGATGCCGCATTGATGAGGAACATTGGGTGTTTGCGGAAACGACACGGTGATGAACACCCGGCCCTTGTCGATCCGGCTCAGGCGCTGTGCCAGTTGCCGGGCAGGCTGGTATTGGTAGAAGTGGTCGCCGGCTTCCTTGAGCCCCTCGATCCGTTCCGGTGCCGGCACGCAGCCGGTGGCGATCACCAGGAAATCGTAGCCAAGACGTTTGCCGCTGCGAGTATGCAGGCTCTGGCCGGCAAAATCGAAGCGGGTGACGGGGTCGACCCGGAAGGTTATTTCGGGGCGTAGCAGGGAGCGTTCGGGTCGCTTGAGTTCTTCTTGGAAGAACAGGTTGAACGCCACATACATGAAGGCGGGCTTGTAGAAATGATCCGGCGATTCGGACAGCAGGGTGATTTTGACCTCGTCCCTGAGTATCTCCGGGTAGAGCTTGCTGACCAGTTGATTGGCCAGGATGGTACCGCCTACACCTCCTCCGACAATGACGATGTGCTTGCTCATAACGCAGACCCTCCAAGGCTACGCCAGCTTCACGTACGACATCCGATGGATAACGGAACTGAATCGATAGGTTTCCTTTCCTGGAAGCGAGCACTGCCCGCCTGAAGTGAATACCCCTTTACTTTATCTGTGTATTGGATTTTTTTTACTAAGCCCGACCAGCGGACCTCTCCTTGGGCGCCACGGTTCAAGGCCGACAACTGCAGGGGCCGGCCTTTTGGCTCGGCCCCGTGTTGGAGGGGCTTACAGCAGGCTGAGGGGATAGCTGATGATCAGGCGGTTCTCGTCGAACTCGTTGTTGCTGAAGTCCCGGCGCATGGTGGAGTTGCGCCACTTCAGGTTGAGGTTCTTCAGTGTGCCGCTCTGGACCGTGTAGGCCACTTCGCTTTCCCGGCCCCATTCCTTGCCGTCGCTGACGGTGGCGGTGTGTACGTTGCTGCCGCTGATGTAGCGGTTCATCAGGGTCAGGCCGGGAACGCCCAGCGCGGCGAAATTGTAGTCATGGCGCACCTGCCAGGACTTCTCCTTGGCGTTGTCGTAGCTGGCGTTGTAGCTGTCGTTGGCCAGGGTGCCGCCGCTGGTGCCATTGACCCGCATCCAGGCGCTGTCGCCAGTGAGCTTCTGCAGGCCTACATAGAAGGTGTTGCCGCCATATTTGGCCGAGAACAGGCCGGACCAGGTGCGGTTCTCCATGTCGCCGGCGCGGGCGCTGCCGTCTTCCTTGCCATAGAAGAAGCCCAGGTTGGCGCCCAGGGTCCAGTCGCCCAGGGGTTGGCTGTGGATCAGGTTGACGAACTGCTGGCTGTAGATGTCCTTGAGCTGGGCATTCCACAGGGCGATCTGGGTGCGCTTGTCGTTGAAGGCATATTCGGCGCCCTGGAAGTTGAAACGGTCGGAGGTGAAGGCCGCTTTGCCGAACATGCTCATGTCACTCATGCTGCTGTCGTCACGCGGGCTGTTGGCGCGGAACTGGCCGCCATAGAGGGTCAGGCCGGCAATTTCCTTCGAGGTGATCTGGCCGCCGCGAAAGGTCTGTGGCAGCGAGCGGCCGTCGTCGGAGCGCAGGATCGGCAGCACTGGCATCCATTCGCCGACCTTGACCTCGGTCTGAGACAGTCGTGCCTTGAAGGCTACTCCCAGGCGTCCGAAGTTGTCCGCCGGGCGGCCGTCGTGATCCAGGGGCAGCAGTTGGGTGCCGCCGGTGCCCTTGCCGCCGTCGAGTTTCAGCGAGTAGAGGCCCAGCACGTCCATGCCGAAACCGACGGTGCCCTGGGTGAAGCCGGACTTTGCATCGAGGATGAAGCTCTGGGTCCATTCCTCGGCCTTGCCCTGGGCCTTGGTCGGGTTGGTGAAGTTGCGGTTGAAGTAGAAGTTGCGCAGGGTCAGGTTGGCCTGGGCATCTTCGAGAAAGCCCGACTCTGCGGCCAGTGCCGGCAGGGCGGTGCTGCTCAGCGCCAGGGCCAGGAGGCTGGGCAGAAGGTAGGACGGCGGGGTGCTTGGCTTCATTCGTCGGTCTCTCTAATTGTTAGGGGTGCAGCCGGCCAGTGCCGCGCAAAGGGTCTGGGCACAGGTTTCAGGGGAGCAGGGTGGAACCGGAGGTATCAGCCGCAGCGGGCAGGGCGTGGGGGCATGGCATCGGACCTGTTGTTATTGGTGTGTCCAGGTGCCGGGAATGGTGCGTCGCGGATCAGGGCCAATCAATTGGACGAAACACTTTTTGGGCGGTAATCGAACACAAATGTTCCAGTTGGTACATATAAAAAAACCCACCGTCAGGTGGGTTTTTCATATGGCCAGGTGACGCTTCAGAACAGGTGCAGCGCCGGGGCTTTTTCCGCCAGTGGCTCGTTCTTCGCTGTCTGTTCGCTCCAGCCACCGCCGAGGGCCTTGTACAGGTTGACCTCGCTGGTGAGCTGCGACAGGCGATCGGTGATCAGTGCCTGCTGGGCGCTGAACAGCGACCGCTGGGCATCGAGGAAGGTCAGGTTGCTGTCGACCCCGATACGGTAGCGGCGCTCGGCCAGACGATAGTAGTCCTGGTTGGCGTTGACGAAATCACGCTGGGCCTGCAACTGCTGGTTGTAGGTCTGGCGTGCCGCCAGGCCATCGGAGACTTCCTGGAAGGCGGTCTGGATGGATTTCTCGTACTGCGCGACGGTGATGTCTTTCTGGATTTTCGAGTAGTCCAGGCTGGCGCGCAGGCTGCCGGCGTTGAAGATCGGCAGGTTGATCTGCGGCTGGAACAGCCAGGTGCCCGAGCCCCCCTTGAACAGGCCCGAGAGATCCGGGCTCAAGGTACCGGCATTGGCGGTCAGGCTGATGCTCGGGAAGAACGCTGCCCGCGCCGCGCCGATATTGGCATTGGCCGCCTTGAGCTTGTACTCGGCTTCGAGAATGTCCGGGCGCCGTTGCAGCAGTTCCGACGGCAGGCCGGCTGGCAGGTCGCTCAGCAGGTCGGCCGAGAGCGGTTGGGCCGCCGGCAGGTTGGCCGGAATCGCCGTGCCCAGCAGCAGGGTCAGGCTGTTTTCATCCTGGGCCACCTGGCGGGTGTAGCGCGCCAGCTGGACCCGGGCGTTTTCCACCGAAGTCCGCGACTGGCTCAGGTCCAGGGCCGAGGCCACGCCCACTTCGTTGCTGCGCGAGGTCAGCCGGTAGCTTTCCTCGTAGGCGGCGAGGGTGTCCTGGGTCAGCTTCAGCAGTTCCTTGTCGGCCTGCCAGGTCATGTAGGCGTTGGCCACGCTGGCCACCAGGCTGATCTGGGTGCTGCGCCGCGCTTCTTCGCTGGAGAAGTAGGTCTGCAAGGCCTGCTCGCTCAGGCTGCGAACGCGGCCGAACAGGTCCAGTTCATAGGCACTGACGCCCACGGTGGCCGAGTACTGGCTGGTGATCCCGGCTTCGCCGGTCTGCGACATGCGTGCCGGAGTGCGCTGGCGGCTGCCGCTGGCGTTGGCCGAAACCGCAGGGAACAGGTCAGCCCGCTGGATCTGGTACTGCGCGGCATAGGCATCGATGTTCAGCGCCGCGACCTTGAGGTCGCGGTTGTTTTCCAGGGACGTCTGGATCAGTTGCTGCAGCGCCGGGTCATGGAAGAACTGCCGCCAGCCCTGTTCGGCGGCCGCCACGTTGGCGGCCTCCTTTGGCGAGTAGGCAGGGCCTTGGGGGAACTGCGCCGCCACCGGCGCTTCCGGGCGCTGGTAATCCGGGATCAGCGAGCAACCACTTAGCGCGATGGCGGTGATTGCCAGGGAGAGTAGCGACTTGCTCATTGGCCAGCCTCATTAGGGGTTGCAGTAGTTTCTGACAGGTCCGCTTTCCTGCGGCCCATGGACGATACGGTGACAAAGAACAATGGCACCCAGAAGATCGCCAGGATAGTCGCGGTGAGCATACCGCCGATCACCCCGGTACCGATCGCATGCTGGCTACCCGAGCCGGCGCCCGTGGAGATGGCCAGTGGCACGACCCCGAGGACGAAGGCCAGGGAGGTCATGATGATCGGCCGCAGACGCATCCGGCAGGCTTCCACCGCGGCGTCTACCAGGCTGCGGCCCTGCTCGTGCAGTTCCTTGGCGAACTCGACGATCAGAATGGCGTTTTTCGCCGCCAGACCAATGGTCACCAACAGACCCACCTGGAAGTACACGTCGTTGGACAGGCCGCGCATGCTGGTTGCCATCAGTGCACCGATGATCCCCAGGGGCACAACCAGCATCACTGCGATCGGAATCGACCAGCTTTCATACAGCGCCGCCAGACACAGGAACACCATCAGCAGGGACAAGGCGTACAGCGCAGGTGCCTGGGAGCCCGACAGACGTTCCTCGTAGGACAGGCCGGTCCAGGAGATACCGACACCCGCCGGCAGCTTCGCGGCAATGGCCTCGACTTCGGCCATGGCTTCACCGGTACTGTAGCCAGGGGCCGGGGCACCGAGCACTTCCATGGCTTCCACGCCGTTGTAACGGGCCAGCTTGGGCGAGCCGTAGATCCACTCGCCCTTGGCGAAGGAGGAGAACGGCACCATGGTTCCGGCGCTGTTGCGTACGTACCACTTCTTCAGGTCTTCGGGGCTCATGCGGGCACCGGCCTGACCCTGGATGTACACCTTCTTCACCCGACCACGGTCGATGAAGTCGTTGACGTAGCTACTGCCCAGGGCAATCGACAGGGTGTTGTTGATGTCGGTGAGGGTCACGCCCAGGGCACTGGCGCGCTCGTCGTCGATGGTCAACTGGTACTGCGGTTCATCGTTCAGGCCGTTCGGACGTACCTGGGACAGCACCTTGCTCTGGGCTGCCATGCCGAGGAACTGGTTGCGTGCAGCCATCAGTTTCTCATGGCCGATACCGGCGCGGTCCTGGAGGAACACGTCGAAACCGGTGGCGTTACCCAGCTCCAGTACCGCTGGAGGGGCGAAGGCGAACACCATCGCGTCACGGAAACTGAAGAAGTGCTGCTGGGCGCGGGCTGCCAGGTTGAACACGTTGTTTTCCGCGGAACGCTCGCCCCACGGCTTGAGCATGATGAATGCCATGCCCGAGCTCTGGCCGCGACCGGCGAAGTTGAAGCCATTCACGGTGAACACCGAAGCCACGGTGTCCTTTTCCTTGTCCAGCAGGTAGGCGCGCATTTCGTCCACCACCACCTGGGTCCGCTCGGCACTGGAGCCGGCCGGAGTCTGTACCTGGGCGAACAGAACGCCCTGGTCTTCTTCCGGCAGGAACGCGGTCGGGATGCGAGTGAACAGCCAGATCATGCCCAGGACGATCAGCACGTAGGCCAGCAGGTACGGAATCTTGTGGCGCAGCATGTTGCCCACGCCGCGTTCGTAGCTCTTCACGCTGCGATCGAAGGTGCGGTTGAACCAGCCGAAGAAGCCGCGCTTCTCGGTGGCGTGTTCGCCTTGCGGTACGGCCTTGAGCATGGTGGCGCACAGGGCCGGAGTGAAGATCAGGGCAACCAGCACCGACAGGGCCATGGCCGAGACCACGGTGATCGAGAACTGCTTGTAGATCACCCCGGTGGAGCCGCTGAAGAAGGCCATTGGCAGCAGTACCGCGGACAGCACCAGGGCGATACCCACCAGGGCTCCCTGGATCTGGCCCATGGACTTTTTCGTCGCCTCCTTGGGCGACAGCCCTTCCTCGTGCATCACCCGCTCGACGTTCTCCACCACGACGATGGCGTCGTCCACCAGCAAGCCGATGGCCAGCACCATGCCGAACATGGTCAGGGTGTTGATGCTGAAGCCGGCCGCCGCAAGGATGCCGAAGGTACCCAGCAGTACCACCGGCACCGTCATGGTGGTGATCACCGTGGCGCGGAAGTTCTGCAGGAACAGGAACATCACCAGGAACACCAGGACGATCGCTTCCACCAGGGTTTCAACCACACCCTTGATGGATTCGGTCACCACCGGGGTGGTGTCATACGGGAACACCACCTTCATCCCTTGCGGGAAGAAGGGTTCCAGGTCCTTGATGGTGTTGCGCAGGGCCTTGGCGGTGTCCAGGGCGTTGGCGCCGTTGGCCAGTTTCACTGCCAGGCCGGACGCCGGCTTGCCGTTGAACTGGGCGCTGATGGCGTAGTTCTCGCCACCCAGGCCGACGTCCGCGACATCGCCCAGACGCACTTGCGAGCCGTCCTTGTTGACCTTCAGCAGGATCGCCTTGAACTGCTCGGCAGTCTGCAGGCGGGTCTTGCCGATGATGGTGGCGTTGAGTTGCTGGCCGGGCAGGGCAGGCAGGCCGCCGAGCTGGCCGGACGATACCTGGACGTTCTGCGCGGCAACCGCGGTCTTCACGTCCACCGGGGTCAGGTTGTAGTTGTTCAGCTTGGCCGGGTCGAGCCAGATCCGCATCGCGTACTGGGCACCGAATACCTGGAAGTCACCGACGCCCGCGGTCCGCGAGATCGGGTCCTGCATGTTCGACACGATGTAGTTCGACAGGTCGTCCTTGGACATGCTGCCGTCCTCGGAAACCACGCCGATCACCAGCAGGAAGTTCTTCACTGCCTTGGTCACGCGGATACCCTGCTGCTGCACTTCTTGAGGCAGCAGCGGAGTGGCCAGGTTGAGCTTGTTCTGTACCTGAACCTGCGCGGTGTCCGAGTTGGTGCCCTGTTCGAAGGTCGCGGTGATGGTCATGCTGCCGTCGGAGTTACTTTCCGAGGACACATAACGCAGGTTGTCGATACCGTTGAGCTGCTGCTCGATCACCTGAACCACGGTGTCCTGCACGGTCTGTGCGGAAGCGCCTGGGTAGGTCACGGAGATGGCGATCGCTGGCGGCGCGATGCTCGGGTACTGGTTGATCGGCAATTTGAGGATCGATAGAGCCCCGACCAACATGATCACCAGGGCGATTACCCAGGCGAAGATCGGACGGTCGATAAAAAATTTCGACATGGTTTACTCCCCTTTGCCGCCTGCAGCTTTGTCAGTTGCCTGTGCAGGGGCCGGGTTCTTCGCTGGAACGTTGGTTGCTTCGCTGGCCTTGACTTCAATGCCCGGCTTGACGAACTGCAGGCCTTCGGTGATCAGGCGATCGCCGGCTTTCAGCCCATCTTCCACCAACCACTGGCTGCCGACCGTGCGGCTGGCCTTGAGTTGACGCAGCTCGACCTTGTTATCCGGGCCAACCACCAGGGCGGTCGGGGTGCCTTTCAGGTCGCGCGTCACGCCTTGCTGGGGAGCCAGGATCGCCGCGCTGTTCACCCCGGCTTGCAGCTGGGCGTGGACGAACATGCCAGGCAGCAGGGTGTGCTCAGGGTTCGGGAACACTGCGCGCAGGGTCACCGAGCCGGTGGTTTCGTCCACCGAGACTTCGGAGAATTCCAGCTTGCCGTCGAGCTTGTACTGGCTGCCGTCTTCCAGGGTCAGTTTGACCTTGGCGGCATTGTCGCCGACTTTCTGCAGGCGGCCGCTTTCCAGTTCGCGACGCAGTTCCAGCAGTTCCACCGAGGACTGGGTAACGTCGACGTAGATTGGGTCGAGCTGCTGGATCACGGCCATGGCATCGGCCTGGCCATTGCTCACCAGGGCGCCTTCGGTCACCGAGGAACGGCCGATTCGGCCGGTCAGTGGCGACAGCACTTTGGTGTAGCGCAGGTTGATCTGGGCGCTTTGCAGCGAGGCTTCCGACTGCAGGCGGTTGGCCACGGCAGTGTCGTATTCCTGGCGGCTTACGGCCTGTTCGTTGACCAGTTGCTTGTAGCGATCAGAAATCGACTTGGTCGATTGCAGATTAGCCTCGGCACTTTTCAGCGTTGCCTCATAGACCGATGGATCGATCTGATAAAGCTGCTGACCTTCCTTGACGTCTCCACCTTCTTTGAACAGACGCTTGAGAATGATCCCGTTTACCTGTGGGCGAACTTCGGCGATGCGGAACGCAGTGGTCCGGCCCGGGAGTTCGGAAGTCAAGGTAAAGGCTTGTGGTTGCAGGGTAACGACGCCGACCTGAGGGGCTTGAGGGGCAGGCGCCGCCTCTTCCTTTTTACATCCGCTGAGCAGCGATGCCAGGGCGACGGCAGTGACCAGAGCGGTAACAGCTGGCTTGAGTTGCATGAAAATCCTCGGGTCAGGCACGCAAGATGCGCACAAGAAAAGTGGAAGGGTAAAAATGCTTGGCTGAGTGGATAAGTAGCTTGCTAAGGAATATACTTACGTTCATGGTTGTTTGTAAATACCCCTGCGGCGTACCCATCCGGTTACAAAAGCCCCTGTAGGTGTTGAATTGTAGGCTGGGCAAACGGCACTCGAGATGCCGTTCCATATTTATTCAGAAGGTCTTCACGCATCGCTGAAAGATCCTGATCGAGGTTTTACTGCCATGGTCCGTCGTACCAAAGAGGAAGCTCAAGAAACTCGCAGCCAGATACTCGAGGCCGCCGAAAAGGCCTTTTACGAGCGTGGCGTGGCGCGTACCACCCTGGCCGACATCGCGGCGCTGGCGGGAGTCACGCGAGGTGCCATCTATTGGCACTTCAGCAACAAGGCCGACCTGGTGCAGGCCATGCTCGACAGCCTGCGTGAACCTTTGGATGAAATGGCCGCGGCCAGTGAGAATGTAGATGAAATGGACCCGTTGGGCTGCATGCGCAAGCTGCTCATTCATTTGTTTCATCAAGTTGCCCTGGACCCGAAAACCCGACGCATCAATGAAATCCTGTTTCACAAGTGCGAGTTCACCGACGAAATGTGCGACCTGCGCCGCCAGCGTCGCGCTGCCAGCCTGGACTGCAACGTACACATCGAGCTGGCGTTGCGTAATGCAGTGAATCGTGGGCAATTGCCCGAGAATCTCGATGCGGCGCGGGCAGCTATCACGCTGCATGCATTCATCGATGGCATTCTCTACCAGTGGTTGCTGGCCCCGGACAGCTTCGCCCTGCACACCGAAGCAGAGCGCTGGATCGACATCGGGCTGGATATGCTGCGCTTGAGCCCCAACCTCCGTCATTAAGACAAAATGCGTAATTGAGTCCGGTTGTGTCAACATTTAAGGCGAGGGACGTTCATACCCGGGGTCGCACTTCACAATGGGGTGCTTTTATATACGGGCTTGCTGCAGGTTGATAGATAGCGAGCTACGTATTTTGTAGGGATTTTGTTGCGGGTGTGTGAATGAGTGTGAGCCCTTCACCGTTCAACGGCGCGGAACACCCCATCAAGGGGATCGCCCTGATCTGCCTGGCGGTCCTGCTGTTTGCCAGCCACGACACGTTATCCAAATACCTGTCGGCTTTTTATCCCATCGTCATGGTGGTCTGGGCCCGCTATGTGGTGCACACCCTGTTGATGCTGGTGGTGTTCGTGCCGCGCAGTGGTTTCTCCGCGGTGGTGCGCACCAAGCGCCCCGGGCTGCAATTGCTGCGGGCCCTGTGCCTGATCGGCACCAGCCTGCTGTTCACCACCGGCCTGCGCTATATCCCCCTGGCAGAAGCGACCGCGGTCAACTTCCTGGCGCCCTTGCTGGTGACTGCCCTGTCGGTGCCGTTTCTGGGGGAGCGGGTCAGTCGCGCCCAGTGGCTGGCAGTGCTGGCGGGGTTCGTCGGGGTGCTGATTGTGGTGCGTCCCGGTGGCGCGTTGTTCACGCCGGCAATCCTTCTGCCGCTGGGGTCGGCGCTGTGCTTCGGCTTCTACCAGTTGCTGACCCGCAAGCTCAGTGGTGTCGACAGCCCGACCACCAGCAACTTTCTCACCGGGATCCTCAACAGCCTGATCATGAGCGCGCTGCTGCCGTTCTTCTGGAGCACGCCGACTTTGGTTCATGGGCTGTTCATGATCGGCCTGGGCACCTGCGGCATGCTCGGCCACATGTTGCTGACCCAGGCGTTCCGCCATGCCGCGCCGGCGATGCTGGCGCCTTTCAGCTATGGGCAGATTCTTTTCGCCGGGCTCTTTGGCTACCTGATCTTCGACCATACCCCGGACCAGTACGCCCTGGTCGGTATCGCGGTCATCTGCCTCAGCGGCCTGGCGGTGGCCTGGGCCCAGCGCAAACGTTGAATGGCTTTCTGTAGTCGCTGCCGCAGGCCGCGACAAGGTCCGCAGGATCTTCATCGAACTTGAGAGGGTCGCGCCCCTTCGGGGCGACCGTGCGTACGCGGCCCGAGCCTGCGGCAGCGGCTACAACGAATGTGCAGGTCATGAAAAAGCCCCGGCTCGCGAGAGTCGGGGCTTTTTATCGAGCGAAGCAGGCTTACAGAGTCGGATAGTCGATATAGCCGACCGGGCCCTTGCCGTAGAAGGTTTCCGGGTGCGCTTCGTTCAGCGGCGCATCGGCCTTCAGGCGGGCTGGCAGGTCAGGGTTGGCGATGAAGGGCACACCAAAGGCCACGGCGTCAGCCTTGCCAGCGGCCAGCCAGGCGTTGGCGCTGTCCTTGGTGAAGCGTTCGTTGGCGATGTAGGGGCCGCCGAAGGCTTCTTTGAGTTGCGGGCCCAGGCTGTCGGCGCCTTCTTTCTCGCGGGAGCAGATAAAGGCGATACCGCGTTTGCCCAGCTCCCGAGCGACGTAGGTGAAGGTCTCTGCCAGGTTGGCATCACCCATGTCATGGGAGTCGGCACGTGGTGCCAGGTGCACGCCTACCCGGCCGGCACCCCAGATCTCGATGGCCGCGTCGGTGACTTCCAGCAGCAGGCGGGCACGGTTTTCCAGGGAACCGCCGTACTGGTCGGTACGCTGGTTGGTGCTGCTTTGCAGGAACTGGTCCAGCAGGTAGCCGTTGGCGCCGTGGATTTCCACGCCGTCGAAACCGGCGGCCTTGGCGTTTTCCGCGCCGACCCGGTAGGCATCGACGATGTCGGCGATTTCAGCGGTTTCCAGGGCCCGCGGAGTTGGGAAGTCGGCCAGCGGGCGCACCAGGCTGACATGCCCCTTGGGCTGCAGGGCGCTGGGTGCCACCGGGGTTTCGCCGTTCAGATAGGACGGGTGGGAGATGCGTCCGACGTGCCACAGCTGCAGGAAGATCTTGCCGCCGGCGCCGTGTACTGCCTTGGTCACATTGGCCCAGCCACGCACCTGGTCGTTGGACCAGATGCCGGGGGTGTCCGGGTAGCCCACGCCCATGGGGGTCACCGAGGTGGCCTCGCTGAGGATCAGGCCGGCGGAAGCCCGTTGTACGTAGTATTCGGCCATCAGCGCGTTGGGTACGCGGCCGGCATCGGCGCGGCAGCGGGTCAGCGGCGCCATGATGATGCGGTTGGACAGTTCGAGATCGCCGAGTTTGATCGGATCAAAGAGAGTCGTCATGGAATGCAGCCTTCTTTAAGGGATAAGGAGCGGATCAGTGGGTTGCAGGAGCCAGTTCGGCGTTGCCGCCCTGGCGAAAGGTAATCAGCGTCACCAGCAGGGCCAGGATCGCCAGGGCCGCAGCCGCCAACGGCACGCTGGTCAGGCCGAAGCCGTGGGCGATGACGCTGCCGCCGACCCAGGCACCCAGGGCATTGCCGATGTTGAAGGCGCCGATGTTCAGGGTCGAAACCAGGTTCGGTGCGGCCTTGCCGAAGGTCACTACGTTGACCTGCAACGCCGGCACTGCGGCAAACGAAGCGGTGGCCCAGAGGAACAGGGTGATCTCGGTGGGGATCAGCGCCACGCTGGTCCAGGTCAGTACGGTGGAGACCACGGCCATGGCCGCGAACACGCCGATCAGGGTGGCGCCCAGGCGCTTGTCCGCCAGTTTGCCGCCGATGATGTTGCCCAGGGTCAGGCCCAGGCCGATCAGCAGCAGGGTCCAGGTCACGCCCTTGGGCGAGACACCGGTGACATCACCGAGCAGCGGTGCAACGTAGGTGAAGAGGGTGAACATCGATGCGGCGAACAGCGCGGTCATGCTCAGGGACAGCCAGATACCCGCGCCCTTGAGGGCCGCCAGCTCCGCACGCATGTCGAGTTTTTCCTCGTCGCGCTTGGCCGGCAGGAAGCGCAGCAGGCCGATCAGCGCCACTACGCCGATCACCGTCACCACCCAGAAGGTTGAGCGCCAGCCCGCTGCCTGGCCCAGGGCGGTACCCAGGGGCACGCCAAGGACGTTGGCCAGGGTCAGGCCGGTGAACATCAGGGCCACGGCCGAAGCGCGCTTGTTGGCGGGCACCAGGCCGGCGGCCACCACTGAACCGATACCAAAGAAGGCACCGTGGCACAGCGCGGTGATCACCCGGGCAAACATCAGCACGTTGTAATCACTGGCCAGTGCACACAGCAGGTTGCCGACAATGAAGATTCCCATCAGCGCCACCAGGGCTGCCTTGCGGGGCAGGCGGGCGGTGGCCAGGGCCATGAAGGGCGCGCCGATGGCCACCCCAAGGGCGTAGCCGGTGACTAGCCAGCCGGCGCCGGGAATCGACACCCCGAGGTCCGCCGCCACATCGGGCAGCAGGCCCATGATGACGAACTCGGTGGTACCGATGGCGAAGGCACTCAAGGCCAGGATGAGAAGCGAAAGGGGCATTGTCGGATCCTTGTCAGGTCAGAGCTGTTGGCTCATTTGCGTGAGGAACTGCTGGATGGTTTCCTCGTTGCGTTTGAAAAAATGCCATTGGCCGACTTTCCGGCTGCTGATCAGGCCTGCGCGTTGCAAGGTGGCGAGGTGGGCGGACACGGTCGACTGCGACAGGCCGCAGCGTTGGTCGATCTGCCCGGCGCAGACGCCGTGCTCATTGCTGTGAGCCTGATCGGGAAATTCGACAGTCGGGTCTTTCAGCCAGTGCAGGATTTCCCTGCGAACCGGATGTGCCAGGGCTTTTATTATTTCGTCGAGGTCGAGGGACATGGCGGTGCTCGTTTTTTGTGAAACGTTGTATCGCGATGAAGCGAAATTTAAATCGTTATTTCGCGATATACCAATATGATTTTGGTCTTAAACCATTACTTATCGGTATATCGGGTTATAACGATATGTTGGTCGCAGTGCTAAGCTGCGTCCATGAATTATCTCGCACATCTGCACCTTGGCGGCCAGCGCCCGGGTCAATTACTCGGCAGCCTGTATGGCGATTTCGTCAAGGGACGCCTGCAAGGGCAGTTTTCGCCCGAGGTCGAGGCGGCGATCCAGCTGCATCGGCGCATCGATACCTACACCGACAGTCACCCGCTGGTGGCGGCGGCGCTGTCACGTTTCTCCCTGACGCGAAGGCGTTACGCCGGCATCGTCATCGACGTGTTCTTCGACCATTGCCTGGCCCGGGACTGGCAGCATTACGCCGACCGGCCCCTGCCGTTGTTCACCGCCGAGGTGTACCGGGTGCTGGCGGCCGAGCCGCAGTTGCCGGCGCGGCTGGCGCAGATTGCGCCTTACATGGCGGCGGATGACTGGCTGGGTTCCTATCGCGAGTTCGCGGTGCTGGAGCAGGTGTTGCGGGGGATTGCCCGGCGCCTGTCACGGCCAGAGGAGCTGACCGCGGCGATGGTCGAGCTGGAACGGCTGTATGAACCGTTGAGCGAAGACTTCCGCGCTTTCTACCCGCAATTGCAGGCATTCGCCGCGCAGCACATCCAATTGCCCTGACTCACGATGGCTGTTGTAGGAGCTGGCTTGCCAGCGAAGGTGCTCTCATGACCGACGCTGGTTTCAAGGGCCTTTTCGCCGGCAAGCCGGCTCCTACAGAGAGTTTCAGGCGGCGACCAGTTCGCCGTTACGGCGTGGTTCGGCGGGCAGGGTTCGGTCACCGAACAGCGCCTTCTGCACTGCTTGCTGGGCCTGGAAGGCCAGCGCCGCACGTTCCTGGCCCTGGCAGGCAATCGGCTTGAGCAGGTGGATCTCCACCTGGCCCCGGTCATTGGCGAACAGGCGCATCAGGTGCGAGAGCAGATCGTCGTCGCCGATGAAGGGCGCCAGGGTATCGATCTGGCCGTCGCGCAGGTAACGGATCGCCACCGGTTGCAGGCAGACGTCGGCATCGATGGCGCTGGCCAGCAAGCGCCCGTGGAAGGTGCGCAGGCCACGGCCATCGGTGGTGGTGCCTTCGGGGAACAGCAACAGTGGGTGCTGCTCCTGCAAATGCCGGGTCATCTGCTTGCGGATCAACTGGCTGTCACCGGCGCCGCGGCGGATGAACAGGCTGCCGGCCTTGGCGGCCAGCCAACCGGCCACCGGCCAGGTGCGCACTTCGGCCTTGGACAGGAAGGACAGCGGCGTCAGCATGCCCAGCAGCGGGATATCGGTCCAGGACACATGGTTGCTGATCCAGAGCATCGGTTGGCGGGGCAGCTCGCCATGCACCGAGACCTGAAAGGGCAGGGCATTGCTCAAGCGTGCCATGAAGAAGCGCGACCAGCGCTGGCGCCGGACCATGGAGTTGGCGACCCCCAAGCGTTCCAGCAAACCGAAGATACTGGCCATGCTCAGGCCCAGCGCCACCACCAGCAGCACTCGGGCGATACGCCCGTAGACCCGCAGCCGGCGCATCAGACCGCCGCCTTGAAGTGCCGGGCGTAGCGCGGGCACAGCTCGTCGCGCTTGAGCAGGATGAACACATCGGCGACCTGGAAATCCTCGTCCCAGCACGGCTCGCCGCAGATCTTCGCGCCCAGGCGCATGTAGGCCTTGAGCAGGGGCGGCATCTCGGCGATCACATTGGACGGAATGTCCAGGCTCGGCAGCGGGTTCTTCGGCTCGGCCCGCAGGTGCTCGGTGCACAGGTAGCGCTCGCGCAGGCGCTGCATGATCGCCTGGGCCTGCACGCCGCCGTCCTGCATGGGAATGCTGGCGCAACCCATCAGGTAGCTGTAGCCACCCTGATTGAGCACTTCCGCCAGTTCGCCCCAGAGCACGGCGATGGTGCCGCCGTTGCGGTAGGCCGGGTCGACGCAGGTGCGGCCGATCTCCAGGATCGGCCCCTTGAGCTGCACCAGGCCGTGCAGGCTGAATTCTTCTTCGCTGTAGAAACGCCCCAGGCTGCTGGCGGCCTGGTGGTCCAGCAGGCGGGTGGTGGCCACCAGGCGCCCGGTGTTCAGGTCGCGCACACCGATGTGGCTGCAATGAACGTCATAGTCATCCATGTCCAAACCCAGTTCCGCGCCCTTGAGCTTGGCGTTGAACTCGCCACTGAAGACGTTGAAACGCAGGGCCTGGGCTTCTTGCAGAGCCTTCGCGCCGATCAGGCGTTCGGCTTGCAGGCGGCGTTCAGTGCCGGTGTCGCTGATGCGGGCGATCTGAGTCATCGTGAATCTCCGTGCGGGCTACTGACCCGCCTTGGGTTGCAGCCAATCGACTTTGTTGTGCAAAGTCAGGCTATGTAGCCCCGGTGTCATCGCCATGAAGCTTTGGTGATGCTTATATGACAGCCCCTGAGGACCTTCGAATGCCCTGGCAAGCCCTGCTCGAGAGCCGTGAACGATTGCCCGCCAACCCCGACCTGGCCGAGGGCTACGGGGCTTTGCTGGCGCACCTGGGCAACGTCACGCCCTTCGAACTGGCGGTGCGCGGCGGGCGCTTGATGGCCACCCCGGGGCTGGCCTTCCTGGTGGGCTACCAGGCGGCATTGCGCATGTTGTGGCCCAGCGCGCCGTCCAGTCTGGGGGCTTTGTGCGCGACCGAACGCCGCAGCCTGCGCCCGGCGGACATGCAGACCCGCCTGGAGGATCTGCGCCTGCACGGGCGCAAGGATTTCGTCACCGCCGGCGATGCCGCCGACTGGCTGCTGGTGGCGGCTCGCTGCGAAGCCCCGGGGGAGCGCGCAGCCCTGCGCCTGACGGTGGTCTATCCCGGCGAGCCCGGGGTCAAGGTCCAGACCCTGCCCGCCATTGCCCTGATGCCGGAGATCAGCCACGGCTGCCTGGAGCTGGACAACGCCGCCTGCGAGTTGCTGGCCGGCGACGGCTGGGATGCCTACGTCAAGCCGTTCCGCACCCTGGAAGACATCTATGTCCTGAGCGCCATGCTGGCCTGGCTGTACGGCGTGGGGCAGGACAGCGGCTGGCCGCAGCCCTTGCAATTGCAATTGCTGGGCTTGCTGGCGGGCTGTGCCGAAGCCAGCCGGCAGAACCCGGCGCTGAGCAGCGGGCACATTCTGCTGGCGGGCCTGTTCGTGCAGTTCGAGGCGCTGAAACCCGAGATCGGCATTGCCTTCGCCCAGGGGCCACAGCTCTGGCGCGAGCAATGGACCCGCGACCAGGCCCTGCTGGACCTCGCCGCCAGCGCTCGCGCACAGCGCCTGGCCAAGGCCCTGGCCTCCCTGTAGGAGCCGGCTTGCCGGCGAAGGGGCGCGCGAGGAATGCGCAGTCTCCGAAACCGCATTCGCTGGCAAGCCAGCTCCTACAAGAAGCGGTTCTCGCGCCCTATCGAATATTCGGCCAACCCTGTAGGAGCCGGCTTGCCGGCG
The DNA here is from genome assembly GCF_058799535.1 of Pseudomonas sp. GW822-FHT06D10. Taxonomy (NCBI): domain Bacteria; kingdom Pseudomonadati; phylum Pseudomonadota; class Gammaproteobacteria; order Pseudomonadales; family Pseudomonadaceae; genus Pseudomonas; species Pseudomonas sp. GW822-FHT06D10. The sequence continues at coordinate 703,020 of NZ_JBXALN010000002.1, forward strand.
AAGGTTGTCGCGAAACGGTCATGTGCCCGCAATAGGCTCGGCCCCAGACGGCTCTCGAGTGTCCTTCATGCCCAAAGCTTGGTTGCTGCTGGCCCTGCTTCTATTACTCAGCCTGCCGGCCCGGGCCGAGGAGTGGCCGGCGCTGCAATGGAGCCAGGGCACGCCAGCCAGCGGCCCGGCGCTGCAGGCCCTGGAGGAATACGCCTTTGTGCCCCGGGACGATGAATCCCGCCAGGGCATTCGCACCGACGCCTTGCTGGTGATCCGCGACGGTCGACTGCTCTACGAGCGCTACGCCGGGGCAACCGGGCCACAGACGCCCCATCTCGCCTGGTCTGCCAGCAAGAGCCTGCTGGCGGTGCTGCTGGGGGTGGCCTTTGGCGAGGGGCGGTTCCAGTTGCAGGACCCGGCGGCGAAGTTCTACCCGCCGCTCGAGGCCCATCCCGACATCACCCTGGCGGACCTGCTGCACTGGGCCTCGGGCCTGGATTGGCAGGAAGACTATGAATACGCCCCTCTCAATTCTTCGGTGGTGGCCATGCTCTACACCCGCGGGCACCGGGACATGGCCGCCTTCACCGCGCAACAGGCCGCCTCCGGCCCGCCGGGCCAGGTGTTTCGCTATTCCAGCGGCGACAGCAACCTGCTGGCGGCCAGCCTGCGGGGCATGGTGGGGGAGGGGCAGTATGCGGACTATCCCTGGCGTGCCCTGTTCGAACCCCTGGGCATCACCCAGGCGGTGTGGGAGCGTGATGCAGCCGGCACTTTCGTCGCTTCCTCGTACCTCTACCTGACGGCCCGCGATCTGGCTCGCATTGGCCTGCTGATGCAGCGCGATGGCCGTTGGCGCGACCGGCAATTGCTGCCCAAGGCCTGGGTCGAATTCTGCCGCACGCCCTTTCGTGGCTATCGGGCCAACCAGGACGTGGCCGTGGCGGGCGGGCACTGGTGGCTCAACCGCGAGGTGGACGGGGCGCCACGGCCCTGGCCGGATGCCCCCGCCGATACCTACGCCGCGCTGGGACACTGGGGCCAGGCGCTGTATGTGCTGCCGGCGCAGCGCCTGGTGATCGTGCGCTATGGCGACGACCGTGACGGCAGCTACCAGCACAATGAACTGCTCAAGCGGGTGCTGGCCGCCTTCGACACGCCGGAGCAGCCATGAAGCCCTGGCCCTTGATCCGTCGGCGTCCGCTGCTCAGCCTGCTGGCGCTCGGGCTGCTCCTGCTGCTGGGCTGGGGCTGGCAGCAGCGGGTGGCGTTGCAGGCCTTCCCGGACATCCTCGGGGCCTACACCGCCAAGGAGTACTGCTCCTGCCGTTACGTCATGCAACAACCTGCCGACTACTGCCGCGCCTACGTGCGCCAGTACCTGCCCACCAGCGCTTTTCTCGATGAGCCGCAGCCCCGTCGTGTCACCGCCAGCGCGCTGGGGCGCACCCATAGCGCGGTCTGGCGCAGTGCCCGTGAAGGTTGCCGCCTGGACCCCTGACCGGGGTCGAAACGATGGCGGCAGCTTTGTGTTCCATCCAGTGGAACCACATTTGATTGTCCTGTGCCCCGGCTCGCGGTTATCTGACGCAGAGCTTCGAGCACGCCCTGGCCCTCGTGCAGCGCTCCGAAAAAAAGAACGGGAACCCACCCGGCCCAGAGGAGATACGCCATGACCCGACACCAGCACATTCTTGCCTGGCTCAACGATGTCGCCAGCGACCTGCGGGCCATCCGCCAGGACATTCACGCCCACCCCGAGCTGGGTTTCGAGGAAAACCGCACCGCGGCGCTGGTGGCCCGCAACCTTGAAAAGTGGGGTTATGACGTGCACACCGGCGTGGGCCGGACCGGCGTCGTAGGGGTGCTGCGCAACGGCAGCAGCCCCCGCACCCTGGGCCTGCGGGCCGACATGGACGCCCTGCCGATCATCGAGAACACCGGGGTGCCCTACAGCAGCCGCTACAGCGGTTGCATGCACGCCTGCGGGCATGACGGCCACACCACCCTACTTCTCGGGGCGGCCCGTTACCTGGCGGCGACCCGGCAGTTCGACGGCACCCTGAACCTGATCTTCCAGCCGGCGGAGGAGGGCCAGGGTGGCGCCGAGGCCATGCTTGCCGACGGCCTGCTGGAGCGCTTCCCCTGTGATGCCCTGTTTGGCCTGCACAACATGCCGGGGCTGCCGGCCGGGCACCTGGGCTTTCGCGAGGGGCCGATGATGGCCTCCCAGGACCTGCTCAACGTGATAGTCGAAGGCGTCGGCGGCCATGGCTCCATGCCGCACCTGACGGTAGACCCGCTGGTGGCAGCGGCGAGCATGGTCATGGCCTTGCAGACAGTGGTAGCGCGCAACATCGATGCCCAGGAAGCCGCGGTGGTCACCGTAGGTGCCCTGCAAGCGGGCGAGGCGGCCAACGTGATTCCCCAGCAGGCCCTGCTGCGCCTGAGCCTGCGGGCCCTCAACGCACCGGTGCGCGAGCAGATGCTGGAGCGGGTCAAGGCCATTATCCGCACCCAGGCCGAGAGTTTCGGTTGCTCGGTCAGCATCGAGCATCGCCCGGCCTATCCGGTGCTGGTCAACAGCCCGGAGGAAACCGAGTTCGCCCGCAAGATCGGTGTCGAGCTGGTGGGGGCCGAGGCGGTCAACGGCAATACGCCGAAGCTGATGGGCAGCGAAGACTTCGGCTGGATGCTGCAGCGCTGCCCGGGCAGCTACCTGTTCATCGGCAACGGCGTGGCCCAGCCGATGGTGCATAACCCGGGTTACGACTTCAACGACGACATCCTCCTTACCGGCGCGGCCTATTGGGGCGCCCTGGCGGAAAGCTGGCTCAAACCGTCCTGACCCTTCCTGTTCCTGTGTCCCTGACTGCCCCGGGCGTGCTGTAGGCGCCCGGCACTTTAGCGAGCCCGCCAGAAGGCTCAAAAGTCTCCAAGGAACATCCCATGAGCGTCTCGACTCCCTCTGTTTCCAGGACCCGGCAGGTGGTTGCCGCCGTGGTCGGCAACGCCCTGGAATGGTACGACTTCATCGTCTACGGCTTTCTCGCCAGCTTCATCGCTCGCCAGTTCTTTCCCGCGGAAGACGAATACACCTCGCTGCTGATGGCACTGGCCACCTTCGGCGTGGGCTTCTTCATGCGCCCGGTGGGCGGTGTGCTGCTGGGGATCTATTCCGATCGCAGGGGCCGCAAGGCGGCGATGCTGGTGATCATCCAACTGATGACCCTGGCCATCGCGATGATTGTGTTCGCCCCCAACTATGCGGCCATCGGTATCGGAGCGCCGCTGCTGATCGTGGTGGCACGCATGCTCCAGGGCTTTGCCACCGGTGGCGAGTACGCCAGCGCCACGGCCTACCTGGTGGAGAGTGCGCCGCCCCACCGCAAGGGCCTTTACGGCTCCTGGCAGTTGGTGGGGCAGTGCCTGGCGGTATTCAGCGGGGCGGCGATGGTGGCGGCGGTGACCCATTTCTTCTCGCCCCAGACCCTGGAACTCTGGGGCTGGCGCCTGCCATTCGTGATCGGCCTGCTGATCGGTCCGGTGGGGCTGTGGATCCGCAAGTACATGGAAGAGCCGCAAGCCTTTGTCGAGGCACGCAAGCAGGTGCGTGGCAAAGGGCCCGGGTTGTGGCAGGTGGTATCGGCCTATCGCCGAGCGATCCTGGTGTCCATGTGCATGTGCTGCGGGGGCACCGTGTCCTTTTATGTGGTGCTGGTGAACATGCCGACCTTTGCCCACACCAACCTCGGCCTGCCCCTGGATCAGGTGCTGTTGGTGCAAATGTTCGCCGTGGCCCTGATGACCCTGGTGATTCCCTTTGCCGGGGCCTTGTCGGATCGCATTGGGCGACGTCCAGTGCTGATGGCGTTCACCCTGGCGTTTTTTGTCATGGTCTATCCCTTGTATGTGTGGGTCGCTGCGGCGCCATCCATCGAGCGCCTGCTGGTGATGCAGATGCTGCTGTGCGGGGCCATCGGCGGTTTCTTCGGCCCCGGCCCCACGGCCCTGGCCGAGCAGTTTCCCATCGAGGTGCGCTCCACCGGAGTGTCGGTGGCGTATAACGTCACGGTCATGCTGTTCGGTGGCTTTGCGCCGTTGATCGTGACCTGGCTGAGCAAGGTCATGGCCACGCCGGTGGCGCCAGCCTTCTATGTCCTGCTGACCTCGGTCCTCAGCCTGCTGGGTACCTACTGCATGTATGACGCGGTCAGAGACGAAAAACCCGATGCCGTGAGCCTGGGAGGTGAGTCTTGATCAACCCCGCAGAACCATCGATCAATACATCGATTGTCGACCTGGATGCCCTGGCGCTGTCCCGGGCCATCCATGCCCGCGAGCTGTCCTGCCGCGAAGTGATGCAGGCCTACCTGGCGCAGATCGAGCGCTGCAATCCACTGGTCAATGCCCTGGTCTCGCTGGGAGACCCCGAGGCCCTGCTGGAGCAGGCCGACGAGCGAGACCGGCAGTTGGCCCAGGGCCAGTCCATGGGCTGGATGCACGGCATGCCCCAGGCGATCAAGGACCTGGCGGCCACCGCCGGGATGACCACCAGCATGGGTTCGCCGCTGTTTGCCGAGCATGTGCCCCAGGGGGATGCCATCAGCGTGGCGCGGGTCCGGGCCAGTGGCGCGATCATCGTCGGCAAGAGCAACGTGCCCGAGTTCGGCCTGGGCTCCCATACCTACAACCAGCTGTTCGGCACCACGGGCAACGCCTACGACAGCACCCTGTGTGCCGGCGGCAGCAGCGGCGGGGCCGCGGTGGCTCTGGCCCTGCGCATGCTGCCGGTGGCCGACGGCAGCGACATGATGGGCTCGTTGCGCAACCCCGCAGCCTTCAACAACGTGTTCGGCATGCGGCCCTCCCAGGGCCGGGTGCCGTTCGGCCCGACTCCGGAACTGTTCGTGCAGCAGTTGGCCACCGAAGGTCCCATGGGGCGCACGGTGGCCGACGTGGCGCGGCTGTTGGGCACCCAGGCCGGGTTTGACGCCCGGGCGCCTCTGTCGCTGAAGGACCCATCGGCGCTGCCGGAGGCGGCGCTGCAACGAAATGTGAAGGGCCTGCGCCTGGGCTGGCTGGGGGACTACAACGGCTACCTGGCCATGGAGCAGGGCGTACTGGGCCTGTGCGAAAAGGCCCTCGGGGATTTCGCCAGCCTGGGCTGCGAGGTGGAAAGCTGCCAGCCGGACTTTTCCCTGGCCCAGCTCTGGGATTGCTGGCTGGTACATCGCCACTGGCTGGTCCAGGGCTCCCTGGGGGCGCTGTACGACGACCCGGACAAGCGCCGCTGGCTCAAGCCGGAAGCGTGCTGGGAAGTGGAGGGCGCGGCGAAGCTGAGCGCGGCGGATGTGTATCGCGCTTCCCAGAGCCGCAGCGACTGGTATCGTGCGTTGCAGCGCCTGTTCGAGCGTTACGATTTCCTGCTGCTGCCCACCGCCCAAGTGTTCCCTTTCGATGCACGGCAAGCCTGGCCGCGGCAGATCGATGGGCAGGAAATGGACACTTACCACCGCTGGATGGAAGTGGTGATCGGCCCGACCCTGGCCGGCTTGCCCAGTATCAGCATTCCGGTGGGTTTCAACCTGGCCGGTTTGCCCATGGGGCTGCAGATCATCGGTCCGGCCCAGGCCGACCACGCCGTGCTGCAATTGGCTTACGCCCATGAGCAGCTGACGCAGTGGGTGCGGCAGCGGCCGCCGGGCAACCTGCGGTAATCAAAGGGGTGTGGTCGCCAAGGTCCGCAGGCCCGCATCTTGCTGGGTAAAATCTTTTCCTCAGTCAGGGAGCTCGGACTATGGCCAGCAAGGTAGAAACCGGCAGCGTGCGCTCAGTGGAGCGGGCCCTGGCCATTGTCGAGCTGATCGGCCAGCACCAGGCCCTGGGCCTGGAGGAGCTGCACTACCTGACGGGCCTGGCCAAGGCCACGGTATCGCGCATGCTGCTGACCCTGCAGGAACAGGGCTGGATCTATCGAGGCCTGAGTGACCGGCGCTACCGCCTGAGCGCCCGGAGCCTGTTCGGTGACAGCCGGCAGCGCTTCAAGCGCCAGATGGTGGAGCAGGCGGCGCCCTGGTTGCTGGAATTGAGTGCACGTACCGGATTGGTCACCGACCTGTCGAGCTTCGACGGCGAGAGCCTGGAGGTCCTGGAAAGTGCGGTGCCCGAGGTATTGCGCAAGCGCTACCCGAGCAACAGCCGGATTGTCGGCCAGCATGCCAGCCTGTTTCATTCGGCCATGGGCAAGGCCTGCCTGGGGGCCCTGGCCAGTGCAGAAGTCGAGCGTCTGGCCGAGCAGGAGCAGGTGCCGGCCGAAGCCCGGCAACAGTGCCTGGAATCCCAGCACCTGGGGTTCGGCCAGCGCACCGAAGGGCACTGGGAATACCCGGTGCGCCTGCCGTTCCTGATCCGCGCCGTGGCCTTGCCGCTGCAGGCCGAAGGCCGGGTGATCGGCAGTATCGCCCTGCACTGGCCGCGGGACCTGGCCTGTGTCGAACAGGTGCGCAACCGCCACCTGTGGCTACTGGCGGAAACCGTCGAGCAGGTGCAGAAAGACATCGCCTGAAACCTCCCGCTCGGGTATTTCTGCGTTCCCACATCCTCCTCTGGTATCGGGTTCCTGCTGTGCAACCAGTGCCCGTCGCTTTCAACCCGCGGCTCCTCGGTGAAACTGGCCCACCGCTTGGAACTGGCTCCAGGGCGCGACTCCGATATGCATGCCATCAGGTGGCGTCAGCACAATACCGGCAAGCGCCTTGAATATTCCTGAATGCGCGGGCTGTATGAGCCGCAGCGCTCCCCCGATGCCCGACCCATGGAACAGCTTATCCATGCAGGATGAGGAGGGTTTCAGCTGCTGGCAGGCATCATCAGCCATAGCGCCGAACGCTTCTACCTGAACTATACCTACCGCTTCCAGCTCTACTGCGCCGCCTGCCGTGACGTTTGCCAGCCTTCTGGCGGGCGGTTAAGGTGGCGCCTTCTGTTCATGGGAGCTTGCATGCGTACGCCGATCCGCCTTCTTTTCAGCCTGCTCGGGGTACTGGCCCTGCCGGCCCAGGCCAACTGGTACCTGGACAACGAGTCTTCCCGCGTGTCCTTCGTCACCACCAAGAACGCCAGTGTTTCCGAGGTCCAGCGCTTTCTGGTGCTGCATGGCAAGGTCGATGGCAAGGGCCAGGCGCAGTTGCAGATCGAACTGGATTCGGTGAGCAGCGGGATTCCCTTGCGCGATGAGCGCATGCGCCAGGAACTGTTCCAGATCGCCCAGTTTCCCGAGGCGCGGATCAGTGCACAGATCAACCTGCGACCGATCAACGACCTGGCCCCCGGCGCACAGATCGAATTGCTGTTGCCGGTCACCGTCGCCCTGCACGGCGAGGAACACACCTACAACGCCGAATTGCTGGCCACCCGCCTGGATGACCGGCGCTTCCAGGTGGTGACCCTGGAACCTCTGGTGCTCAACGCCGAGGACTTCAACCTGGCCCCCGGCCTCGACAGCCTGCGCAAGATGGCCGGGTTGTCGGCCATCAGTTTCTCGGTGCCGGTGGGTGCGGTGCTGATCTTCACGGCGCGCTGACATGCGCGCAGCGGTGTTCCCCTGGCGCGAAGGCAACCGCTTCGAGTTGCTGATCGACGGCCCGCAGTTCTTCCCGCGGATGCTGGTGGCCATTGCCCGCGCCCAGCACCAGGTGGAACTGGAGCTGTACCTGGTGGAAGCCGGGACCTGCGCCGAGGCCATGGTCCAGGCCCTGGTGCAGGCAGCGCAGCGCGGGGTACGGGTGCGCTGCCTGTTCGACGACTACGGCAGCCTGGCCTTTACCCAGGCCCTGCGCCGCAGCCTGACCGAGGCCGGTGTCGAACTGCGCTTCTACAACCGGCTGAAATGGCGCCAGGGCTTTCTCAACCTGTACCGCGATCATCGCAAGCTGCTGCTGGTGGACCAGGCCCTGGCGGTGGTGGGCGGCACCGGAGTCACTGATGAGTTCTGGAAGCCCGAGGACAATAGCTGCGACTGGCATGAGGTGATGGTGGAGATTGCCGGCCCCATGGTCAGCGACTGGCAGCAGCTGTTCGACCGGCAATGGAGCGCCAACCTGTATCGCGGGGCCTGGAAGCCCGGTGCCGATTTCGGCCTGCCACGCCTGCCGCGCCTGCCCGATACCGGCGAGGGCATGGGCCGGGTGGCCTACGCCGACGCCCGCCAGCACCGCGACATCCTGCATTCGCTGATCCGGGCCCTGAGCAGCGGGCAGCGGCGCATCTGGCTGGCGACTCCGTATTTTCTGCCCACCTGGTCGGTGCGCCGTTCGTTGCGCAAGGCGGCGGCCCGAGGCCTCGACGTACGCCTGCTGCTGACCGGGCCGCGCACCGACCACCCGGCGGTGCGCTATGCCGGGCACCGCTACTACCCGCGCCTGCTCAAGGCCGGTGTGCGGATTTTCGAGTACCAGCCGCGTTTCCTGCACCTGAAGATGGCACTGGTGGACGACTGGGTGAGCGTGGGCTCGTGCAACTTCGACCACTGGAACCTGCGCTTCAACCTGGAAGCCAATCTGGAAGCCCTGGATCCTGCGTTGACCCAGGCAGTGGTGGCGAGTTTTGACGCCGACTTTGCCCAGAGCGAGGAAGTCAGCCTGGCGGTGTGGCGCAAGCGACCGCTGTGGCGGCGGATCAAGCAGCGGATATGGGGTTGGGTCGACCGTCTGGTGGTCAACCTGCTGGATCGGCGCGGCTGACTCACGCGGCTGACCGTCACGGCTGACACGGCTGGCTGTAGCCGCTGCCGCAGGCTGCGAACGAGCGCGAAGCGGTCGCGGCGGTCGTGAGTCCGATGGAGGTTTGGCTGGAGATCGACAAGCAAGGTCCTGCGGACCTTTGCGCAGCCTCGCAGGCTCGGCAGCGGCTACAGGTATTGCAGCGATTGTGGGGATTACAGAAGGAGTCGGCCGGCGCAGGTCATGCGCCGGCCGCTGGCAGGCTCAGAGCAGTTCGAAGCTCTGTTGCTTGACGTCCTGGGAATCCAGGCCGATCTGCACATTGAAGTCGCCCGGCTCTGCGGCGTACTTGAGCTGCGCGTTGTAGAACTTCAGGTCGTCCTCGGTGATGGTGAAGTGAATGGCTTTCTCTTCACCGGCCTTGAGCATGACTTTCTGGAAGTTCTTCAATTCCTTGATCGGGCGGATCATCGAGCCGGCCACGTCCTGGATGTACAGCTGCACCACGGTTTCGCCGTCACGCTTGCCGGTGTTCTTCACCGTCACGCTGGCGTCGAGCTTGCCGCTCTTGTTCAGGGTGGTGGAGGACAGGGCCATGTCCGACAGGCTGAAGCTGGTGTAGCTCAGGCCATAGCCGAACGGGAACAGCGGGCCGGTGGTGTCGTCGAAGTACTGCGAGGTGTAGTTGCCCGGCTTGCCCGGGGTGAACGGCCGGCCGATGGTCAGGTGGTTGTAGTAGGTGGGGATCTGCCCCACGGAGCGGGGGAAGGTGATCGGCAGCTTGCCCGACGGGTTGTAGTCGCCGAACAGCACGTCGGCGATGGCGTTGCCACCTTCGGTGCCGCTGAACCAGGTTTCCAGGATCGCATCGGCCTGCTGGTTTTCTTCCAGCAGCGACAGCGGCCGGCCATTCATCAGCACCAGCACCAGTGGCTTGCCGGTGGCCTTGAGGGCCTTGATCAGGTCGCGCTGGCTGGCAGGAATGTGCAGGTCGGTGCGGCTCGAGGATTCGTGGGACATGCCTCGGGATTCACCCACCGCGGCCACGATCACATCCGATTGCCGGGCGGCGTTCACCGCTTCGTCGATCATCTGCTGCGCCGTGCGCGGGTCGTCCACCACTTCCGGGGCATCGAAGTTGAGGAAGTTCAGGTAGTCCACCACCTTCTTGTCGGCGGTGATGTTGGAACCCCGGGCGTACACCAGTTGGGCCTTGTCTCCCAGTACATTGCGCATGCCGTCGTAGAGGGTCACCGATTGCGCCGGCACCCCGGCGGCGGCCCAACTGCCCATCATGTCGATCGGCGCCTTGGCCAGCGGGCCCACCAGGGCGATCTTGGCGGTTTTCTGCAGTGGCAGGGTGTCGTTCTGGTTCTTCAGCAGCACCAGGCTGCGTCGCGCGATATCCCGGGCGTCGCTGCGGTGCAGGCGGCTTTCGGCGTTGGTGTCGGCGGGGTCGTCCTCGGCCTTGCCGATGCGCACGTACGGGTCCTTGAACAGGCCCATGTCGTACTTGGCGGCCAGCACTTCACGCACGGCGTTGTCGATGTCCTTCTGTTCGATCTCGCCGGACTTGAGCAGCCCCGGCAGCTCCTTGCCGTACAGCGAATCGTTCATGCTCATGTCGATGCCGGCCTTGATCGCCAGTTTGGCGGCTTCACGTCCGTCCTTGGCGACGCCATGGCGGATCAGCTCGATGATCGCCCCGTGGTCGCTCACCGCCAGGCCCTTGAAGCCCCATTCCTTGCGTAGCAGGTCGTTCATCAGCCAGGTGTTGGAGGTGGCGGGCACGCCGTTGATCGAGTTCAGGGCCACCATCACCCCGCCGGCGCCGGCGTCGATCGCCGCGCGGTAGGGCGGCAGGTAGTCCTGGTACATCTTCACCGGGCTCATGTCGACGATGTTGTAGTCGCGACCGCCTTCCACCGCGCCATACAGGGCGAAGTGCTTGACGCTGGCCATGATGCTGTCCGGCAGGGCCGGGCTCTGGCCCTGGTAGGCCTTGACCATGACCTTGGCGATGCGCGAGACCAGGTAGGTGTCTTCGCCAAAGCCTTCGGAGGTACGGCCCCAGCGCGGATCGCGGGAGATATCGACCATCGGCGCAAAAGTGATGTCCAGGCTGTCGGCGCTGGCTTCCTTGGCGGCAATGCGCCCGGAGCGGCCGATGGCATCCATGTCCCAGCTGGAGGCCAGGGCCAGGCTGATGGGGAAGATGGTCCGGTGGCCGTGGATCACGTCGTAGGCGAAGAACATCGGGATCTTCAGCCGGCTGCGCATGGCCGCGTCCTGCATCGGCCGGTTTTCCGGGCGGGTGATGGAGTTGAAGGTGCCGCCGATATTGCCCGCGGCAATTTCCTTGCGGATCAGCTCGCGGGGCATTTCCGGGCCGATGCTGATCAGCCGCAGCTGGCCGATCTTCTCTTCCAGGGTCATGCGCTTGAGCAGGTCGCTGATAAAGGCTTCTTTGTTTTCCAGGGGGACCGGGGCAGTTTCGGCCAATACAGGGTGACTGGCCAGGCTGACCAGCAGGCCCAGCAAACACAGCTTCTTCATGAATATTGTTCTCAAGGGCTCAAGACCGACGCATGAGTGACGCGTCGAACAGCCAAAATTTAGGGAGCGACTATTGTTGTTCAGATAATTCCCGCACACTTCAGGCCATGTGAAAACTGCTGCGTTCGGCAATACGGCGTTAAAAACAGGCTCGGAATGCTCATGTAGGCTCCTACACTCCGCTTCCTCGCCTGTTTTTGCCTTGTCTTGCCTTCACTCGCGACGTTTTCACACCGCCTTATTTCTGAACTCTTTTTCGCGCTGGGCATCTTTTAGCCCATCAGCCCGATGCATTCCAGTGGCGCAGGCAGATTTTGCCCACAGGATGTGTGAAAGCGGGCAAAAGCTTCATTTCAATCAGGTTGTGCAAGGAGCCTCACCCATGAACATCACTCAAAGCCTGCGTTCGAGCTGGCCCATCGCTGCCTTGTTGCTGCTTACCAGCCTGCTCAGCGGCTGCGGTATCAACAACATTCCGACCCTGGACGAGCAGGTCAAGGCCGACTGGGGCCAGGTGCAGAACCAGTACCAGCGCCGCGCCGACCTGATCCCCAACCTGGTGGAAACCGTCAAGGGCTACGCCAAGCACGAAGAGCAGACCCTCACCGCGGTGATCGAGGCGCGGGCCAAGGCCACCTCGATCCAGGTGGACGCCAGCACCCTGGACAACCCGGAAAAACTCAAGCAGTTCCAGCAGGCCCAGGACCAGTTGAGCGGTGCCCTGAGCCGCCTGATGGTGGTCTCCGAGCGCTACCCGGACCTCAAGGCCAACCAGAACTTCCTGGCCCTGCAATCCCAGCTTGAAGGCACCGAGAACCGCATCGCCGTGGCCCGTCGTGACTTCATCCTGGCGGTGCAGAAGTACAACACCGAGATCCGTACCTTCCCCGGCCGCCTGTGGCACAGCCTGATGTACAGCGACATGCCGGTGCGTGAGTCCTTCGAGGCCACCAGCCCCGACGCCGACAAAGCGCCGCAAGTCAAATTCTGATGAGCCACGGGCGGCGCGTGCTGCAAGGCGCGCTGCTGTGGCTTTGGCTGGTGGGTGGCGCCGTACTGGCGCAACCACCCGGGCCCACACCCACGGATGGGGTGCCGTTGCGTTCGTCGCAACCCGCTGTCCAGGTCGAGCCCGCACTGACCACTGCGACAGCGGCACCGATTGAACGCCTGTTTCCCAAGCTGACCGGGCGGGTGGTGGACACCGCGCAGTTGCTCACGCCATCGGCACAGGTCTACCTGGCGCAGATGCTGGAGCGGCTCGAGCAGACCACCACCGACCAGGTCGTGGTGGCCACGGTGCCGAGCCTGGGTGGCCATAGCATCGAGGAGTTCGGCCTGCAGTTGGGCCGACACTGGGGGATCGGCCGGAAGGACAAGAACAACGGCGTCCTGTTGCTGGTGGCCAAGGACGATCGCAAGGTGCGGATCGAGGTCGGTTACGGCCTGGAGGGGCGGCTCAACGACATGGTGGCCCACTTCATCATCGATGGTTCGATCATTCCGTACTTCAAGGACGACCTGTATTCCTCGGGGATCATTGCCGGGGCCACGTCCATCGTGAACGTACTGTCGTCCACCGACCGGCCGATGCTGGTGTACCGCTCGGTGGAGAAAAGCTGGTACCAGGACATCGAGTGGATGTGGTGGTTCGAGAGGTTGTTCTACCTGGTGTTCGTCGGTGTACCGTTGTTCGGGTTCCTGACCCAATGGCGCAGCGGCGATGACTCGCCGGTTGTTGCCAGCGGCGATTCGGCCAGGCGCGAAACCAGGGCCGAGCGCGACACCGGTTCGAGCAGCAGTTCGTTCGACTGGTTCGACTCCAGCAGTTCCAGCTCCAGTTCAAGCTCGGGCGGCTTCAGTGGGGGCGGTGGCAGTTTTGGCGGTGGCGGGGCGTCCGGCAGTTGGTAGCACAAGCGGACAATCATTAAGGACGAGGTGCTGATGCGACTCTATAAAATTGGCCTGGTGCTGTTGCTCTGGGTCTTTGCGGTCTCGGCCCAGGCCGAGCTGAAGTTCCCGGCCCTGAGCGGGCGGGTGGTGGACGACGCGCAGATGATCGAGCCGGCCACCAGCGCCCTGCTGACCCGGCAATTGCAAGCCCACGAACAGGCCACCGGCGAACAGCTGGTGGTGGTGACCCTGCCGGACCTGCAAGGCGCCAGCATCGAGGAATTCGGCTACCAGTTGGGGCGCCACTGGGGCATCGGCCAGAAGGACAAGAACAACGGCGCGCTGCTGATCGTGGCCCGGGACGAGCGCAAGCTGCGCATCGAAGTGGGCTACGGCCTGGAGGATCGCCTGACCGACGCCCAGGCCTCGGTGATCATCAACCAGGTGATCACCCCGGCGTTCAAGACCGGGCAGTTCAGCAAGGGCATCAGCGACGGGGTCTCGGCCATGCTCCTGGTGCTGGGCGGCACGCCGCTGGACGAGCCGACCACGGTGTATGACAGCGGTGATAGCAGCAGCCAGGACGACTTTGTCCAGCGTCACCCGTTGCTGTTCATCTTCCTGGTGCTGCTGTTCATCCTGGTGATCATGGTGGCGCAGGCGCTCGGCTTGATCACCACCACCAGTGGGCGCGGCGGTGGCGGAGGCGGTGGCTTCGGCGGTTTTGGTGGCGGCTCCGGCGGCGGGGGCGGCTTCAGTGGTGGCGGCGGCAGCTTTGGCGGCGGCGGTTCCTCCGGCGGCTGGTAACTGACAATAAAAAGCGGAAATCCAACGACATGGCATTACTCAGTGAATTCGAACAACGGCAGGTGGCCGAAGCCATCGCCCGGGTGGAACAGCAGACCGACGCCGAACTGGTGACGGTGCTGGCGGCCCGGGCCGACGACTACGCCTATATCCCGCTGCTCTGGGCCAGCCTGCTGGCGCTGGTGGTGCCGGGGCTGGTGCACTACGCCACCGGCTGGCTGAACATGCACCTGTTGCTGCTGGCGCAGTGGGCGACCTTTATCGTGCTGTGCCTGGTGTTCCGCCTGCCGCGGGTCACCACCCGGCTGATTCCGCGATCGGTGCGTCACTGGCGCGCTTCCAACCTGGCCCGGCGCCAGTTCCTCGAACAGAACCTGCACCACACCGTGGGCGGCACCGGGGTGCTGATCTTTGTCAGCGAAGCCGAGCGCTATGTGGAGATCCTGGTGGACGAGGGCATCTCCAGGCGCCTGGACAACAAGAACTGGAACGCGATTGTCCAGGCCTTTACCCAGCAGGTCCGGCAAGGCCAGACCCTGCAGGGCTTCCTTGATTGCATTGAAGCCAGCGGCGAGTTGCTCAAGACCCATGTGCCCCTGACCCAGGTACGCAACGAATTGCCCAACCGCCTGGTGGTGCTCAACTGACCCACCCAGCTGGGGACTATGGCGTGCTACCTGTGTAGGAGCCGGCTTGCCGGCGAAGAGGCCCGTGAGCCTTGCACCGCCCTTGGGGACGCCTTCGCTGGCAAGCCAGCTCCTACAGCGGTGCGATACCGTTGTTGTTCTTGTAGGAGCCGGCTCGCCGGCGAACAGCTCCTTGAGCCTTGCACCGCCCTCGGGCGAGGATTTTTTACCGTCGGGTGAATAACTTCGTGCCCCGGCGGGGCTTGCTCCCTAAAATACCCGCTATTCCCTGATCGACACCGCGCATCGCCCGAGGCTCCTGCCCCCATGTCTGTTACCGCACCTTCCGCCCGCCCTGCGCCGGATCATCACGCCCAGTTCCTGCAACTGCTCGACACCAGCCTCACGCAGAACGCCTTTATCAAGCTGGTACTGGCCAAGCACGTGGGCCCGGAGGCGGACCTGCAACGCCTGATCATCAAGCAACTGACGGTCAAGGAGCAGCCGTGCCTGTCCTTCGTCTATCGCTACAAGACCCGGGACATTACCAAGAACTTCTCCCTGGACGAAGGCATCGCCGCCATCGCCGAGCTGCTGCCGGCTGCGTTCAAGAACGCCCACCTGCTGACCCTCACCGACGAGGTACAGCTCGAATACAGCAAGAAGGGCAAGAGTTCGCTGTTCAAGGGCAAGCCGCAAACCCAGCGCGATGCGCCGTCCGCCGAGCACAACCGGGAGAAGAACCGCTTCCTCGACCTCAGCCGGCCGTTTCTCGCCGACCTGGGGGTGACCAACAAACAGCATGAGCTGATTCCGGCGATGTCACGCAAGTGGAAGCAGATCAACAAGTTCATCGAGGTCTTCAGCCACGCCCTGGGCAGCTCGCCGATCAAGCTCGACCAGCCGGTGCGGGTGGCGGACTTCGGCTCCGGCAAGGGCTACCTGACCTTCGCCATCCACGACTACCTGCGCAATACCCTCAAGGCCGAGGGCGAAGTCACCGGCGTCGAGTTGCGTGAAGACATGGTGACCCTGTGCAACGCCGCCGCGCAGCGCCTGGAGCACCCGGGCCTGGTGTTCAAGTGCGGTGACGTGCGCAGCGTGGCCCCCAGCCAGCTGGAAGTGATGATCGCCCTGCACGCCTGTGACATCGCCACCGACTACGCGATCCACACCGGTATCCGCTCCGGCGCGGCGATCATCATGTGCTCGCCATGCTGCCACAAGCAGATCCGCCAGCAGATCCAGAGCCCGGCGCTGCTCAAGCCGATGCTGCAATACGGCCTGCACCTTGGGCAGCAAGCGGAAATGGTCACCGACAGCCTGCGGGCGCTGTTCCTCGAAGCCTGCGGTTATGAAACCAAGGTCTTTGAATTCATCTCCCTGGAGCACACCAACAAGAACAAGATGATTCTGGCGGTCAAGCGCGCCGAACCGCAGGATCCCAGCCAGCTGCTGGCCAGGATCGAAGAGCTCAAGGCCTTCTACCAGATCAGCGAACACTGCCTGGAAACCCTGCTCAAGGCCGACGGTTACCTCGGCTGAGGGCTGGCCGGCGGCGTGGGTAGCGGTGTGGCTGGGCGCACCGCGGTCTTGCGCCCCAGGACCACGGTAAGGATCACGCCCACCACGAACACCCAGGTAATGGGCTGCACCTGTTCACCGAAGAACAGGGCGGAAAAGGCGATGGTGAAGAAGATCTGCAGTAGCTGGATCTGGCTCACCCGAGCAATTCCGCCCATGGCCAGCCCGGCATACCAGGCGAAAAAACCCAGGAACTGCGAGAACAGCGCAACGTAGCCGAAGGCCCACCAGGTCCTCATGGAAATCGCCCCCTGGTGCTGCGCCGCCAGGTACCACACCGGGCCGATCAGCAGCGGCGTGGACAGCACCAGGGCCCAGCAGATCACCTGCCAGCCACCCATCTCCCGCGCCAGCCGGCCCCCTTCGGCATAACCCAGGCCGCCCACGGCAATCGCCCCGAGCATCAGCACATCACCGGCCTGGATGCTGCCCGCGCCACTGAGCAGCGCATAACCCAGCACCAGCGCACTGCCCAGGGCGGCGCAAGCCCAGAAGGCCTTCGACGGCCGTTCGTGGGACAGCCACGCCGCATACAGCGCCACGCACAACGGTTGCAGGCCATTGACCAGGGCGCCGTGGGATGCGGGCAGGGTCTGCATGGCCCAGGCCGAAAGCACCGGAAAGCCGAGGATCACCCCGAGAATCACCACGCTCAGGCCCTTGACCTGTTTCCAGGTCGGCCACTTCTCCCGGCGCCAGAGCAACAGCAAGGCCGCCGGGATCGCCGCGAACAGCGCGCGGCCCAGGCCGTTGAGCAAGGGGTGCATCTGCTCCACCACTATCCGGGTGAAGGGCAGGGTCAGGCTGAAAATGATGACACCCAGCAGGCCGAGGGCCATGCCGGTGTTTTCGCGCGAGGACATGATGGCTACCAGAATTCGTACAGGGACACAGGTGCCTGCATCTAGCCATAAAGCCGCGCGATCCTGGTGCTACAGCTGGGTGCAGAGTTGTCCGTACAGTTGTCGCTGTAGTACCGGGTTATTACCCGGGCCGGTGGATTGGGGCTACCTTGAATACTCCTTGCGCCCCCGTCTTTCACTGAAAGGAGTCCACTCCATGGCCGCGAAAAAGATTCTCATGCTGGTTGGCGATTACGTCGAAGACTACGAAGTGATGGTGCCGTTCCAGGCCCTGCTGATGGTCGGTCACAACGTGCATGCGGTGTGTCCCGACAAGAGCGCCGGGCAGACCGTGCGCACGGCGATCCACGACTTCGAGGGCGACCAGACCTACAGCGAAAAGCCGGGCCATCTGTTTGCCCTGAACTTCGATTTCGCCCAAGTGAAGTCCAGCGATTACGACGCCCTGCTGATCCCCGGTGGCCGTGCCCCGGAATACCTGCGCCTGAACGAAAAGGTCCTGCAACTGGTCAGGGAATTCGACCAGGCTGGCAAGCCGATTGCCGCGGTGTGCCACGGCGCGCAACTGCTGGCGGCGGCCGGCATCCTCGAAGGCCGCGAATGCAGCGCCTACCCGGCCTGCGCCCCGGAAGTTCGGCTGGCGGGGGGCACCTACATCGATATCCCCGTGACCCAAGGCCATGTTCAAGGCAATCTGGCCACCGCCCCGGCCTGGCCGGCGCATCCCAGTTGGCTGGCCGGTTTCCTGGGCCTGCTGGGCACCAAAATCACCCTGTAAGCGAGGGCCGCGCCATGTGCGAGCTGTACGTCAAAGCCGACCCGATTCTCTACGAATCCCGTTCCCGCTCGTTGCGCATCTGTGGCGTGGTCACGACCTTGCGCCTGGAAAACCAGTTCTGGGACATCCTCAGCGAGATCGCCGAAGTGGACGGCATGACCACCAACCAGCTGATCGCCAAGCTGTATGAGGAGGTCATGGACTACCGCGGCGAAGTGGTGAATTTCGCCTCCTTCCTGCGGGTCAGTTGCACCCGCTACCTGAGCCAGCGCCGCAGCACCGCCCCCGACCTCAGCCTGGTAAAGCGCAACGCACTGTAGCCGCTGCCGCAGGCTGCGAACGGCCCGCAGGGACGCGGGATTCTGAAGGCCACCGGAGGTTTGGCAGGCGATCGCCAAGCAAGGTCCTGCGGACCTTTGCGCAGCCTCGCGGGCTCGGCAGCGGCTACGGGGTTCAGCTGATTTTGCTGAGGAAGCCGGGTAGTTCCGGTTCCGGGAGCACCGACAGCACTTTGAGGCGTTGCAACATGCGCTGGCGGGCGCGTTGCAGGTGTTCTCTGAGGTTCAGGGCCGCAGCGTCGTAGGCACCGTGCAGCAGCAGTTCGAGGATCAGTCGGTGCTCGGCGAGCATCGCCGGGTCGGCGCCGATGCCCAGCAGGCGGTAGAAGATCCGGTTGATGATCATCGGGCTCTGGGCCTGACGGATCAGCGCCGCCATCTTGCGGTTCTGCAAGCCACCCAGGCACTGCTGGTGCAGGTCTTCTTCCAGGCGTTCCAGGGCCTCCAGCCCACAGTGCTCGGCCTGTTGCGCCTGGGTCACCCGTTCCAGCATCTGTTCCAGGCGTTCGCGACCCAGGCCCGGCGCGCTCTGGCGCAGGGCTTCGGGTTCCAGGCAGGCGCGCAGTTCGTAGTCTTCGGTGACTTCCCGGGCGGTCAGCGGCCCGGCCAGCCATTGGGAGTAGGGTTCCTTTTCCACCAGGCCGCGATCGCGCAGGCGCATCAGTGCTTCGCGGACCACCGCGCGGCTGACGCCGTAGTGCTCGGCAGCAGCCTGCTCGTCGAGGCGAAAGTGACCGAAGGCGATGCAGGTGGAGAGGGCACTGCCCAGTTCTTCGTAGATCCGTTCCCCCAGGGGCCGGGTATCCACCAGTTCTTCGTCGCTGGCCAGCCCCAGGTGGGCATGGCTCAGGGGCAGGCGCAGCGGTTCGATCTCCAGGCCCTGGGGGTTGATCAGGTAGCCGCGGCCGTCAAAACGGCTGATCAGCCCTTCGCCGTGCAACAGATCGAGGGCCTTGCGCACCGGCACTCGGCTGGTGCCGAACAGTTCCGCCAGGGGCGCTTCCAGCAGCACCAGGCCCTGCAGGGCGGTGCCCTGGAGGATGGCGTCGCGCAAGACCTGACGGATCATGGCGTAGCGCGATGCGGTGCGCGGGTCCTCTGCTGACACTGCTTTCATCGGTTCCTCTAGGGGCTGTTGCCGGTGGGTGACGAGGCCGTTGCCGGGCCGCGGTGGCCGGGGATTCTCTCACAGTTGCCAAGTGTCACTGAGTGCCACGTTTGGTTGCCCCGTCCTGGGGCCGCCCTGGGTGGGTTGTTACCTTTCTGCACCAAAATGTACTTTTTAATAAAAGATACATTATTTCAATGGCGGACCCTTGGGCGAGGATTTTCTCCGTCGGTCGCCGCGCGGTCTCTGTCAGTTAGCCACTCTGGCTCGCTATTACAGGCGAATCTGGGGGATTTTCCGGAAGCACGCGGTGCTCCCTGCGTTTTGAACTGGCACGGAATCTGCTCTGCATAAAATGTATATTTTAATATTTAGTACATTTTTAGATTTTTGCGGAGTGAGCCATGCCCCCTGATTCGCTGAACGACGCCACGGCCATGGCACAAGCCTTTGCCTCGGGCCGCACCGATCCGGTCCAGGTTCTGGAGCAGGCCCTGGCGTTGGCCGAGGCAACGCCCCATGTGTTCATTTCCCTGTGCCCGGCCCGGGCCCGGCGCGAGGCTGAGGCGGCGGCTGCCCGCTGGCGGGCCGGCCAGCCACTGAGCCTGCTGGATGGCGTGCCCCTGGCCTGGAAGGACCTGTTCGACCTGGCCGGCAGTATCACCACCGCCGCCGCCCAGGTGCGTCGCGAGGCGCCGCCGGCCAAGGTGGATGCGCCCAGCGTACGGCAGCTGTGCCGGGCCGGGCTGGTCAGCCTGGGCAAGACCAACCTCAGTGAGTTCGCCTATTCCGGGCTCGGCCTGAACCCGCACTTCGGCACTCCGATCAACCCCCACAGCGATGCCCAACCACGGATTCCCGGTGGTTCCTCGGCAGGTTCCGCGGTGGCGGTGGCGGCCGGTATCGTGCCGATCGCCATGGGCACCGACACTGCCGGTTCGATCCGCATTCCCGCGGCCTTCAATGGCCTGGTGGGCTACCGCGCCACCTCCCTGCGCTATGACCGCGAGGGGGTGTTTCCCCTGGCCGAAAGCCTCGACAGCCTCGGGCCGCTGACCCGCAGCGTGCGCGATGCCTGGCTGATCGACGGGCTGTTGCGCGGTGGCGACCCCCGGCAATTGCCGCCGCCCCGCAGCCTGGCCGGGCAACGCTTCTGGGTCGATTCGCAAGTGCTTGACGACAGCCGTACCCAGGTTGCCGTGCGGGCCAATCTGCTGGTGGTCATCGAAAGCCTGCAACAGGCCGGGGCGCTGGTGGAGCAACGGCCGCTGCACAGCCTGCAAGCCACCCTGCAACTGATCCAGGAACAAGGGTGGCTCGGCGCCGCCGAAGCCTTCGCCCTGCACCAGCCGTTGCTCGACAGCGAGTACGCCGAACAGCTCGATCCGCGGGTGCGACGGCGCCTGGAAAGCGCCCGGCAGATGCCCGCCAGCCAGTTGCTGCGGCTGTACCAGGCGCGGCGCCAGTTGCAGCAACAGGTGCAGGACGAACTGGACGGCGCGGTGCTGATTACCCCCACCGTGGCCCATGTGGCGCCGCCCCTGGCGCCCCTGGAGCAGGACGACGAGCTCTTTGCCCGGACCAACCTGGCGACCCTGCGCCTGACCATGCCCGGCAGTTTCCTCGACATGCCCGGCGTGGCCCTGCCCAGCGGCCGCGATGCCCAGGGCTTGCCCACCGGGCTGTTGCTGAGCCTGCCCCAGGGCCATGACCGGCAACTGCTGGATGCGGCCCTGGCGCTGGAGGCGGCGTTGCCGCGCTAGCTTCGACGATTTTTTTCAACCACAAGCAATCACTGGAGGCCGCTCATGGCTAAAGAAATTCTCTGTGCATTTGGTGTCGATGTGGACGCGGTGGCCGGCTGGCTCGGTTCCTACGGCGGCGAGGATTCGCCGGACGACATCTCCCGCGGCCTGTTCGCCGGCGAGGTCGGCGCGCCGCGCCTGCTCAAGCTGTTCGAGCGTTATGGCCTGCGCACCACCTGGTTCATTCCCGGCCACTCCATGGAGACCTTTCCCGAGCAGATGAAGGCGGTTGCCGAGGCCGGCCACGAGATCGGCGTGCACGGCTACAGCCACGAAAACCCCATCGCCATGACCCCGGAACAGGAAGAGATCGTCCTCGACAAATCCATCGAGCTGATCACCCGGGTCACCGGCAAGCGCCCCACCGGCTACGTTGCGCCCTGGTGGGAATTCAGCAAGGTGACCAATGAGCTGCTGCTGAAAAAGGGCATCAAGTACGACCACAGCCTGATGCACAACGACTTCCATCCCTACTACGTGCGGGTCGGCGACAGCTGGACCAAGATCGACTACAGCCAGCACCCCGACACCTGGATGAAACCTTTGGTGCGGGGCCAGGAAACCGACCTGGTGGAGATCCCGGCCAACTGGTACCTGGACGACCTGCCGCCGATGATGTTCATCAAGAAGGCGCCCAACAGCCACGGTTTCGTCAACCCGCGGCATCTGGAGGAAATGTGGCGCGACCAGTTCGACTGGGTCTACCGCGAGCATGAGCACGCGGTGTTCACCATGACCATCCACCCCGACGTCTCTGGCCGCCCGCAAGTGCTGTTGATGCTCGAACGCCTGATCGAACACATCCAGAGCCATGCCGGCGTGCGCTTCGTCACCTTCGACGAGATCGCCGACGACTTTATCCGCCGCCACCCGCGCAACCGCTGACCCCGGCCACTTCATCGAGGCGTGACTGATGTCTATCTATAACAAGCTCGACCTGACTGGCTGGAAACCCCAGCAGTTGACCCCGGCCCAAGTGCGCTTCGCCACCTGGATCGCCTTCTTCGCCTGGGTGTTTGCGGTGTACGACTTCATTCTGTTTGGCACCCTGCTGCCGGAGATCGGCCGGCACTTCGGCTGGGGCGAGGTCGAGCAGGCCGAGATCGCCACCTGGGTGGCGGTGGGCACCGCGGTGGTGGCCCTGGCCATCGGGCCGCTGGTGGACAAGCTGGGCCGGCGCATGGGCATCATTTTCACCGTCAGCGGCTCGGCCATCTGCTCGGCGCTGACCGCCATCGGCGGCGCCTGGGGCAAGTCGCCGCTGATCCTGATCCGCTCCCTGGGCGGCCTGGGCTATGCCGAGGAAACGGTGAACGCCACCTACCTCAGCGAGTTGTACGCGGCATCCGACGACCCGCAACTGGCCAAGCGCCGGGGCTTCATCTACAGCCTGGTGCAGGGTGGCTGGCCGGTGGGGGCGCTGATCGCCGCCGGGTTGACCGCGGTGCTGCTGCCGATCATCGGCTGGCAAGGCTGCTTCATCTTCGCCGCGATCCCGGCCATCGTCATTGCGGTGATGGCGCGCAAGCTCAAGGAGAGCCCGCAGTTCCAGATCCACCAGCGCATCAGCCAGCTGCGCAAAAGTGGTTCGGTGAGCGAGGCGCAGGCGGTGGCGCTGACTTACGGCGTGGACTACGACGAGCACAGCAAGGCCGGCCTGGCCGCGGCCTTTCGTGGCCCGGCGCGGCGCGCGACCCTGGTGATCGGCGCGGCGATCCTGCTCAACTGGGCGGCGATCCAGGTGTTCAGCGTGCTCGGCACGTCGGTGATCGTCAGCGTGCACCACATCTCCTTCGAGAACTCGCTGATCATCCTGGTGCTCTCCAACCTGGTGGGCTACTGCGGCTACCTGAGCCACGGCTGGATGGGCGACAAGATCGGCCGGCGCAATGTCATCGGCCTGGGCTGGATGCTCGGCGGCCTGTCGTTCGCCGGCATGCTCTACGGCCCGAGCAACATGCCGATGGTGGTGGGTCTCTACAGCCTGGGCCTGTTCTTCCTGATCGGCCCGTACTCGGCGGCGCTGTTCTTCATCAGCGAAAGCTTCCCTACCAGCATCCGCGCCACCGGCGGCGCGATCATCCACGCCATGGGGCCGATCGGCGCGGTGGTGGCGGGTTTCGGCGCCACCCAGGTGCTGTCCGCCGGTGGCGACTGGCAGACCTCGGCGCTGTATTTCGGCGCGCTGCCTTGTTTCCTCTCCGGTGCGCTGATGTTCGCCGCGCGCCATGTGCGTCCTGAATCCGTTCAATAAGGAAAGTTATCCATGACTCAAAAAGTCGCCGTGATCACCGGTGCCGCCAGCGGCATCGGCCAGGCCCTGGCCGTGGCCTATGCACGGGCCGGTGTGGCGGTGGTGGGCGGGTATTTCCCCGCCGACCCCCATGACCCGCAAGCCACCAGTGACCGCGTGGCCGAGGCGGGCGGGCACTGCCTGATGCTGCCCCTGGACGTGACCGACAGCGCCTCGGTGGACGCCCTGGCCGAGCAGGCCGTGGCGCACTTTGGCCGCCTCGATTACGCCGTGGCCAATGCCGGCCTGCTGCGCCGCGCACCCTTGCTGGACATGACCGACGCGGCCTGGAACGCCATGCTCGATGTGGACCTGACCGGGGTCATGCGCACCTTCCGCGCGGCGGTCAAACACATGGGTGAGGGCGGTGCCCTGGTGGCGATTTCGTCGATTGCCGGTGGCGTCTACGGCTGGCAGGACCACGCTCACTATGCAGCGGCCAAGGCCGGGGTGCCGGGGTTGTGCCGCTCGCTGGCGGTGGAACTGGCGGCCAGGGGCATTCGCTGCAACGCGGTGATCCCGGGGTTGATCGAGACCCCGCAGTCGCTGGACAGCCAGAACTCCCTGGGCCCGGAAGGCCTGGCCAAGGCGGCTCGGGCCATCCCCCTGGGCCGGGTCGGACGGGCCGATGAAGTGGCGTCGCTGGTGCGCTTTCTCACCAGCGAGGAGTCCAGCTACCTCACCGGGCAGAGCATCGTCATCGATGGCGGCCTGACGGTGCGCTGGCCGGATTGAACCCCTTCGCCAGCCAGCCGGCTCGTGCAGGCGGCTCACCGCCTCCGTAGGAGCTGGCTGGCCAGCGAACCGCACACCCTTGAAGGAGAAAGTCCCATGCAACACCTGCACAACCGCCGCGCCGTGATCACCGGCGCCGGCAGCGGTATCGGCGCCGCTATCGCCCGGGCCTACGCGGTGGCGGGAGCACGCCTGCTGCTGGCTGACCGCGACCCCGCGCGCCTGGCCGAGAGCGCCCAAGCCTGCCGCGAGCTGGGCGCTGAAGTCGTCGAATGCGTGGCCGATGTCGGCAGCGTCGAAGGGGCCCAGGCCGGAGTCGATGCCTGTGTCGAGCATTTCGGCGGTATCGATATCCTGGTGAACAATGCCGGCATGCTGACCCAGGCGCGCTGCGTCGATCTCTCCATCGAGATGTGGAACGACATGCTGCGGGTCGATCTCACCAGCGTCTTCGTCGCCAGCCAGCGGGCCTTGCCCCATATGCTGGCGCAGCGTTGGGGGCGGATCATCAACGTCGCCTCGCAGCTGGGAATCAAGGGCGGCGCCGAGCTGACCCACTACGCCGCGGCCAAGGCCGGCGTCATCGGCTTCACCAAGTCCCTGGCCCTGGAAGTGGCCAAGGACAATGTGCTGGTCAACGCCATCGCCCCGGGGCCGATCGAGACGCCGCTGGTGTCTGGCATCAGCAGCGCCTGGAAAACCGCCAAGGCCGCCGAGCTGCCCCTGGGGCGCTTCGGCCTGGCCGATGAAGTGGCGCCCACCGCGGTGCTGCTGGCCAGCGAGCCGGGGGGCAACCTGTTCGTCGGCCAGACCCTGGGCCCGAACTCCGGGGACGTCATGCCATGAAGGAGGGCTGAACATGTGCGGGTTATGCGGGCTGCTGGGCGAAGACGTGCACTGGAGCGATCCGCTGGGGGATGAACTGCCCCGGCGTCGCGAACGCTTGCGCAGAATCGCCGCGATCAACCGGGTACTGGTGCCGTTGCGGCTCAAGGTCGAAGACTTCCAGGGCTCGGCCTATCTGCTGCTGGGGGCTACCGGCCGCCAGGAACTGGCCAGCGGCCTGGAGCAGTTGTGGAGCCTGGCCGAATCCATGCTCGGCCGGCCCCTCGATCCACTTGACCCTGTGATCCTCAAGCACCTGGAGCAACAGCCATGAGCCTGCCCCTGAACGTCATCACCGGGTTTCTCGGCAGTGGCAAGACCACCTTGCTCAACCGCCTGCTGCAGGACCAGAGCCTGGGGGACACGGCGCTGCTGATCAACGAGTTCGGCGATATCGGCATCGATCATTTGCTGGTGCAGGAGGTGGCGCCGGACACCGTGCTGCTGCCCAGCGGCTGTGTCTGCTGTTCGGTTCGCGGCGAACTGAAAGAGGCGCTGCTGGCGCTCCTGGCGCGGCGTAGCCGGGGCGAGGTTCCGGCCTTTCGCCGGGTGCTGCTGGAAACCACCGGGCTGGCCGACCCGGCGCCGATCCTGGCCACGGTGAACAACGATCCGCAATTGCGCGGGCGGGTGCACATCGGCCTGCTGGTGACCCTGGTGGATGCCAGCCACGCGGCGTTGCAGGAGCGCCTGCACCCGGAGTGGCTGGCCCAGGTGGCGGCCGCGGATCGCTTGCTGCTGAGCAAGACCGATTGTGTCGACGAAGCAACCCAGGCGGCGTTGCGCGAGCATTTGCAGCGGCTCAATCCCGGGGCGCCCCTGTTGCTGACCCAGTCGATCCAGAGTGGCGATCAGCTGTTGCTGGGGGAGGGGCTGCGCGGTGCGACGGCAGAGCGGGAAGTGGCGCGCTGGCAGTTGCAGGGGCCACTCAAAGCGGCTGCGCCACAGCATGGCGCGGCGCAAGTGTGCAGCCTGGAGTTCGAGCAAGCCCTGGATTGGGTGGGCTTCGGGGTCTGGTTGTCGATGCTGCTAAGATGCCACGGCGAACGAATTCTGCGGGTGAAAGGATTGCTCAACATCAACGCCAACCAGGCCCCCATCGTCATCCATGGCGTGCAGCATTGCCTGCACGCACCCGTGCATCTGCCCCGTTGGCCCAGTGCCGACCATCGCTCGCGGCTGGTGTTTATCCTGCGCGGGCTGGAGCCCGAACCACTGCGCCGCTCCTTCGAAGTGTTCGCCCGCAGTTTCGCCCCGGCCGCCGGGGAGGGTGCCTGATGGCGGCGACGCAATCGGTCACCCTGCGGGTGCTGGGCACCTCGGTGACCCTGCTCGAATCCCTGCGGGTGCGCGCCGAGCAGGACCTGGGCATCCGCCTGGTGTATCAGGTACACGATGTGGAGCAGGCCCAGCGCATCGCGGTGATGCAGCCGGACAGCTACGACCTCTATGACCAGTGGTTTCACAACGTCGATTTTGTCTGGCCGGCCCAGGCGATCCAGCCCATCGATACCCGGCGCATTGCCCTGTGGCACGAGATCAACGACCTGCCCAAGCGCGGGCGCCTGTCGCCGGACGATCGCCTGGGCAGTGGCAGCGTGCCCAGCGAACGGCTCTATGTGCAGCACGACGGTAGCCTGGGCAGTACGGCCAGCGAGCGCATCAGCATGCTGCCGCTGACCCACAACGCCGACAGTTTCGCCTACCGCCCGGAGCGCCTGCCGGCGGGTTTTTCCAGCGCCAACGAAAGCTGGGGCTGGCTGCTCGAGCCGGCCTGGAGCGGGCGCATTGCCTTGCAGAGCGATGCGGCGATCGGTGCCCTGGACGCCGCCCTGGCGGTGCAGGGCTGTGGCCTGGAAGCCTTCAAGGACATCGGCAACCTGAGCATCGAAGAGATCGACCGGCTGGCAGGGATCCTGGTGCGCAAGCAGCGTGAAGGGCACTTCGCGGCGTTCTGGTCGGACGATGAAGAGGCCGCGCAACTGATGCTCAGCCCGCGCATCGATATCCAGAGCCTGTGGTCGCCGACGCTGATGCGCCTGCACCGGGCGGGGGTCAAATACCGCCTGGCAGTGCCGAAGGAAGGCTACCGCGCCTGGTTCGGCGGGCTGTCGTTGTCGCGCCACGCCAAGGGCGCGGTGCTGGATGCAGCCTATGCCTACCTCAACTGGTGGCTGTCGGGCTGGCCCGGTGCGGTGATGGCACGCCAGGGCTACTACATCGGCAACCCGGCGCGTACCCGCGATCACCTGAGCAGCGCCGAGTGGGATTACTGGTACGCCGGCAAACCGGCCCGGGAAGAGTTGCCGGGCAGCGACGGCGAACCGCTGATCGATATCGGCGAGACCCGCGATGGCGGTTCCTACCAGCAGCGCATGGGGCATATCGCCGTGTGGAACTCGGTGATGGACGAGCACAACTACCTGGTGCGGCGCTGGGGGGATTTCCTGCGGGCGGGGCGGGTCGCGGGCCGGGGCAAAGGCTGAAGGTCAAAGCCCCAGGCGCGCCAGCTGGCGCAGGTCGGCGATCACCGCGGGGTTGCCGCCTTCGAGCACATCCAGGCGCATCTGCGCGATCAGCGCTTTCAGCAGCTCGGTCTGGGTCATCCGGGTGGCTTGCAGCAGGCGCGCAAGATCCTCGGCCACATAGTGGTTGACCTTCAGCGACAGGCGTTTCATGACCTGCACGGCAGGCCACTGGCGGGCCTCGGCCTGCTCGGCCAGGTACGCGACGAAGCCGCTGTGCACTTGCTCCAGGGAAGACGCCGCGGGGGCGCTGAAGTAGTAGCCGAGGAACAGTTTGCGCATCTGCACTCCGGCATCCGGGGCCACGCAGTGCATCGCCGCATCCAGTACATCGAGGTAGACCGCCGGCAGCCGCGCCTCGATGGAGGTCAATGACTGCTTGCGCGCTTCCTTGATCGCCGGTGTGGACTGGGGCGGGATGGCCACCACCGTGGCGCAGAGGTCGCAAACCCCCACCAGGATGTCCCGGGCCAGGCCATGGCCGTCGCTGAAAGGGACGTCGCGTCGCAGGTAGGTGATGCCGACGACCTGTTGGCAATGCTCGCAGAGCGCCTTGCCCCGGTCGCCTTGCAGAAAGAGTTTCATGGGATGCCCTCATCGGTGAACGCTGATGAACCACGCATCTGGCTCGATAAAGTAGAACTTGATGTACCAGCCGGCCTTTTTCAGCACGTGGACCGCGATGCCCGGGACGCTGTGGTGGGCGCTGCAACTGTGGTCCTGGCCCTTGCAGGCGCCTACGACCTGGATCAGTTGACTGGTCGAGATCTCGCCGGTGGCCAGCAGGTTCTTGACCTCGATCGAGCCGCGCGCGGCATGCAGATAGTGGCCGCTTTGTAAGGCATTGATCAGGTCCCGCCTGACCTTCCTGAAGCCTCTGTCCATGACGTCTTCTCGGTTGTACGACAAGTGTCGTACATAATCAATGGGAAGTTGACTGAAAGCGCCCAAAGGCATTTCAGCGGTGTTCAGAGGGGAGTCGATCTTAGCCCGACGGGTGCGGGCGGCAGGGCTTGGCTAACGGCTTGCAATACATCCGTGATGGCCAACGGCTGGCCTGTTGCGGTGCGTCCGATGCACCGCAGCCAGTTGCCCTCAGAAGAAGCGGGTCACGCTGATCTTGGCGTTGCGCCCCAGGCTGGATGCGTTATCGCCGCTCAGTGGTGGGCGATAGTCACGGTTGAACATGTTGTCCAGGGTGAAGTTGACTTCGGTGCCCTTGAGGTAAGGCTGCTGGGGTTTCCAGTTGGCGAACAGGCCGTGCACGTTGTAGCGGTCGTTCTTGTACTGGTCCCAGGCGGAGTCGCCCAGGACGCTGGCCGGGCCGCTGGCATAGATGTCGCTGGGCACCCGGTCGGTCTGGCGTACCCACTGGCCCTGCCAGCCTACTTGCGCGTCCCACTGTGGAATCTTCACTCCCAGGCTGGCCACCCACTTGCGTGGCGGGATGTCCCGGGCCCAGACGTTCGGCCCCCAAGGGTTGGTGTAGGCACCTTCATGCTTGCCGGTGATCCATGAGTAGGACAGGGAGCCGAACA
The DNA here is from genome assembly GCF_058799535.1 of Pseudomonas sp. GW822-FHT06D10. Taxonomy (NCBI): domain Bacteria; kingdom Pseudomonadati; phylum Pseudomonadota; class Gammaproteobacteria; order Pseudomonadales; family Pseudomonadaceae; genus Pseudomonas; species Pseudomonas sp. GW822-FHT06D10. The sequence goes on from NZ_JBXALN010000002.1 coordinate 732,067, forward strand.
GGTAGGTCGAGTCGTAGAAGCTTTCCACCTCGAAGCCCTTGATGGTCAGGTCGCCGATGTTGCGATAGACCCCGATGGTCGGCTGGTTGCACACCTGGCTGATGCTCTTGCCGCTGGTGAGTTGCTCGGGGCAGCCGATCCCGAGGTTCTTCATGATTTCGTCTTTGATGGTGTTGTGGAACAGGGTGGTACGCACCTGGACGCGGTCGGCCTGGGTGAACACGTCGGAGAAGCTGGTGATGTTACCGGCGCGCAACGCGGTGATGCGTTCCGGGTCGAGGTCGCGGCTGGTGGCGGAACGGGTGGAAGCGGCCGACTGGACCTCGTACTGCTCGTCGATCACCGGCGCGCGCCAGGTCTTGCTGTAGTCGGCGAACAGGGCGAATTGCGGGGTCACTGTCCAGAACGCCGACAGCCGAGGCGACCAGCCGGTGTAGGTCTTGTCGCCGTAATCGTGGCCCGCCACCGGGTCGGGGCTGTTGTAGAACGGTGCGTCGTTCTTCTCGCCGCGGTTGCGCACATGGTCGTAGCGCAGGGACGGGGTCAGGGTGAAGTCCCCCAGGGTGATGGCGTCCTGGATGTAGAAGGCATTGTTGTCGACCTTGCCGTGGGGCATGAAGCCAGGCTGGTAGTGGCCGTAGTTGTACTTGGGTACTTCATAGGTCTTGCCCGGCATCCACATGTCCACTTCGCGAGTGTGCTTGCGGATCTGGATGCCATTGGTCAGCGCGTGTTCCAGCGGGCCGGTGCTGAAGCGGCTGGTGTTTTTCAGGGCCAGGATCTTGTCGTCATAGCCCACGGTGATCTTGCGGCCACCGGATGTAGGCTGGAAGAAGGCGTTCGGCCCGCGTTCGTCGGTCTGGTCGGTGGTGGAGTCGGAGTACTTGGCCTCGAAGTCGATCCATGGATTGTCCACGGGGGTGTACTGGTACTTGGCGATCCAGGTGGTGTCGATGGTATTGCGCTGGGCCAGGAAGCGGCGGGTGGCGCCGTCATAACCGTACTTGTTGATGTCGCTCTGGCTCGGTGGCGTCGGGTAGCTCTTGGCCGAGAAGGGCGCCCAGATGTCGCTGTTGGAGCGCATGTAGCTGAAGCCCAGGCGATGTTCGTCGGTCAGTTGCATGTTCAGCTTGAACAGCTCGCCTTCCATGTCCTGGGCGGTATTGGGCAGGCGCTTGGGGTTGATCGGGTAGGCGTTGCGCGGGTCGGGCTGGGCGCTGGCGATCTTCATGTCGTCGCCGTCGCGCTTGGTCCAGTAGGCCAGGGCATCGAAGCGGTGATCATCGGTACGGCCGTACACCGCGCCGGTATAGGCCTGTTCATGGCTGTTGCTGCTGTAGCCGTACTTGACCATGGCGCCGGCGTTGCGACCTTCCTGCAGCAGGTCCGGGGCGTCCTTGGTCTCCATGTGCACGGTGCCGCCGAAACCACCGTTGCCGGTCTCGGGGGAGTGCGGGCCTTTTTCCACTTCGATGCGCTTGATCAGCTCCGGCTCGATGAACACCGAACCCTGCTGGTAGCGTTCGAAGCCGCTCTTGGTGGCGCCATCAACGCTCATCGGCACGTCTTCGGCATCCCCCAGGCCCCAGATGTTGATGGTCTGGCCGCCGGGTTTGAGCGAGCCGCCCAGGCTCACGCCGGGCAGGGTGTCGATCAGGCTGACCACGTTGGTGGCCTGGTGGCGATCGATTTCCGCCTGGTTCAGGGTCGAGCGGCCGACACTCGAGGAGTCCACTTCGGTGCCGTTGCCGATCACGCTCATGGCCCCCAGTTGCAGGGCCGAACCACTGCTCAGGTTGGTGTCGGCGGGGCGCACGATGTAGGTGTTGTCGACCTTCACCAGGTTGAACCGACCGTCCTGCAGCAAGGTGCGAATCGCCTCTTCCGGGCTGTAGTCACCCTGCAGGGCCGGAGCCTTGGCGTTGCGCAGCAGTTGCTCATCGAACAGCAGCTGGATCTTCGCCTGCTGGGCGATCTGGCTCAGGGACGCGGCCAGAGGCTGCGCCGGCAACTGGAAATGCAGCGGCCCGGCGTAGGCCTGCAGGCTGAATGCCAGGCAGGCGGCGAGCAGGGTAGGGCGGGTACGGACTAACGGAACAGGCAAGAGCGCGCGAAACATGACTTCCCCCAGAGCGGCTTAAAGGCCAAAAAAGCGCTGCGTACAGATCGCAGACGGGAGGAAGACGCGGCAGTGAAAAAAAACCTCATATGCGAATGCAAAATATTCTCATATGGGTTGGATCAACGAGCCTCGAGCCTCAGCTGGCCGTCGGCCAGGGGTACGGCTTTTACCGGAATCAGCACGGGCAGTGCCTTGATCAGGGCGTCGGGGTCGTTGACATCGAGGTTGCCCGAGACCTTGTAGGCCCCCAGAGAACCCTCGGCCAGTTGCACCGGCTGGCGCCGATACAGGTTCAACTCATCCACCAGGCTGGCCAGGTCGCGGTTGCGAAAGGCCAGGTGCCCGCTGCGCCAGTCCGCGACCTCATCGCTGTCCAGGGTCTGCTGGCGCAGGGTGCCTTTGTGCAGGTCATAGGTGGCTTGCTGGCGGGCGCCGAGCAGGGTCAACTCCCCGGGCTTGCCGTCCGGGCTGAAGGCCACCTGGCCGTGGGCGACGCTGACCACCAGCTGGCGCTGGCCACGACGCACGTCGAAGGCGGTGCCCACCACCCGCACTTTGGCCGCGCCGCTGTGCACCCACAGCGGGCGCTCCTTGTCGGCGGCCACTTCCAGGTACAGCTGGCCCTGTTGCAGGTAGATATCACGCTGCTGGGCGCTGAAATCCACTTTCACCTGGGTGTTGGCGTTGACGTACAGGGTGCTGCCATCGGGCAGCTTGAAGGCGCGGGCGCCCTTTTCCTGGATCGCCACCTGCTGGATGTAGGGCCCCTGGGGCGTGCCCAGGTTGACTGCCAGCACCGCACAGAGCACCGCCGCGGCCGCCGCCAGGGCCGGGCGCCAGGGGGCGGGCTTGCGCCGGGGCAGGGGAATGGGCCGGCCCAGTTGCTGCAATTGCGCAAGATCGACCCACAGTTCTTCGAACTCGGCATAGGCCCGGGCGTGGGCCGGCTCGCTGACCCAGGCATCGAAGGCCTTGCGCGTGGCGCGGTCCGGGTCGTTGCGGTTGCGGGCGAACCAGCTGGCGGCCTCGGCGTCGATCTGCTCGCTGTCGAGGTCGTTGTGGGTGCCGGAAAAGCGGGTCATTCAGGCTGCTCCTTGCCGTTTTCTCGTTGTAGGTGCTGCTTGCAGTGCAGCAGGGCAAAGGCGATGTGTTTTTCCACCATGCTCACGGAAATGCCCATGCGCTCGGCGATCTGCGTCTGGCTCAGCCCTTCGAAGCGGTGCAGCATAAGGGCTTCGCGGCGGCGCGGCGAGAGTTGGGCGAGGACTTCTTTCAACTGTTCCAGGCGTTGCAGGCGCTGGGCCGCGGGCAGGGGCTCATGCTGCTCGTCGGCCAGGGGTTCGTTGTCCAGGCTTTGCTCGTGGTGCCCGTCCTGCTGAGCACGGGAGCGTACCTGCTGGCGCCGCCAATGATCACGCAGCAGGTTGCGTGCCATCTGGAACAGGAAGGCCCGGGGCTGTTCGACCTGGGCCCGGTCACGGTAGTCGAGCCATTGGGTGAACACGTCCTGGGTCATGTCCGCCGCGTCGCTGGCGTTGTCCGTGCGTTTACGCAGGAAATGCAGGATGTCCGCATAGAACCCGCGAACAGAGTCCGCCGACGCAGAGTCGGGCTTGGAGCGAGACATGGATATCCTTCTTGACGACGCGGTGAGCACAAGGTCGCGAATGATATCGAGAATTATTGCTATTTGTCATCCGGGCGATTGATGATCCACCAGCACCGCCTGCGCGCCCGAAATACCCCTCCTTGCAGGAGCGGGCTGCCCGCGAGGGTGCCCTTGCGAGCGATGCCCGGCCTGCGGCCTCTTCGCCGGCAAGCCGGCTCCTACAGTGCAGAGGCGGGGACTGTAGGAGCTGGCTTGCCAGCGAAGCGGTTCAGATGACGAAGAAGCCGTGGGTGCCATCCCGGCCCAACTGCGTCACCAGGCCGAATTCCCAGTCCAGGTAGCCCTGCATGGCTTCTTTCGGGTTGTCGGTGCCTTCATAGGGGCGCCGGTAGCGGTCGATCCGGGGTGAAGCCAGTTGCTGGCGACTTTCTTCCACGGGCAGGCCGGCTTCGATCCAGGCCGCGGTGCCACCGCTGAGGAGGAACACCGGACGCTGGGTCAGGGCCTGCAGCTGCGGCACCACGAAGCGCGCCAGCAGGCTGCTGCCGCAGGTCAGGACATAGCGCTCCGGTTGTGGCAACTGGGCCAGGGCTTCCTGCAACTGGCTGGGCAATGCCCACCAGGCGCCGGGGATGTGGCGCTGCACGTAGTTGGCGCTGGCGGTGAAGTCCAGTACCAGGGTGCCGGGCTCCTGGAGCCAGGTGGCGAGGGTGCGGGGGCTGATTTCTTCGGCCGGCGAGGTGTCCGGCAGTGGCGCCTGCCAGGGGCCGCGCACGCTGAAGTCGCTGTCGCGCAGGCCGTCCAGCACCGCCACCTGCCAGCCCATCTGGGCCAGCCAGGAAGCGCTCATGTTGGCGCGCACGCCGTCGTCGTCCACCAGGACCAGGCGCGCACCGCGCACGCTGGCGAAGTGGTCGGTTTCCTGCACCAGTTGCCCACCGGGGGTGGAGCGGGCGCCGGGCAGGTGGCCAGCGGCGAATTCCTCCGGGGTGCGCACATCGAACAGGTAGCTGGTGCGCTTGGGGTCGGCCTGCCAGCGCCGCCACTGGGCCAGGTCGATGCGTGCCACGTCGGCGCGGTCGGCCACGGCCCGAGCGGCATCCTGGGCTGGGGCCCGCTGGGCCTCGTTGATGGCCTTGAAGCGCCGGCTCTGACCGTGTTCGAGCTTCTGCCCGGCCAGGGTCCAGCCGATGGTGCCATTGCGCAGTGCCGCCACCGGGTTGGGGATGCCGGCATTCACCAGGGACTGGGTGCCGATGATGCTACGGGTGCGCCCGGCGCAATTGACCACCACCCGGGTGCGGGGATCGGGGGCCAGCTCACGCACCCGCAGCACCAGTTCGGCCCCGGGCACGCTGGTGCTGCCGGGGATGCTCATGGTCTGGTATTCGTCGAAGCGCCGGGCATCGAGCACCACCAGGTCGGCCTGCTGGTCGAGCAGTGCCTGGAGCTCCTCGGCGGCCAGGGAAGGAGTGTGGCGCTCGGCTTCCACCAGTTCGCCAAAGGCCTTGCTCGGCACGTTGACGTCCTTGAACAGCTCGCCGCCGGCGCTGCGCCAACCCTCCAGGCCGCCTGCCAGCAGGGCGACATCGCTGTAGCCCAGTTGCCGCAGGCGCGTGGCGGCGCGCTGGGCCAGCCCCTCGCCCTGGTCGTAGAGGGTGATCGGGGTGTCGCGGCGGGGGATGCGCGCATACACCTCCAGCTCCAGTTTCGACAGCGCGATGTTGGCCGCGAACAGCGGGTGGGCCTCGGCGAAGGGCGCTTCTTCACGCACATCGATCAGTGCCAGCTCCTGGCGGTCGAGCAGGGCCTGGCGGATCTGTGCCGGGCTGCGGGTCGGGAAATCGGTCATTGCAGGGGATCCTTCGACAAGTCCCAGAGGTTAGGCAGCAAATGGTTGGAGTAGCCGGAGACAAAGGGTTTTTCCTGGCCGTCCAGGTCGTACACGGCGCGCTGCACGGCACCGATATTGGCGCCATACACATGGATGCTGACGGATACCCGATCGGCATGGGCATTGCTCACCTGATGGATGTCGCCAATGCGTGGCGACACCGCTTCCACCTGGCCCGGCACCAGGCGCAGCGGCGCGCCGGCAGGCTGCAGGCGGCCGTCGGCCAGGCGTTCGAACCCCTGGCTGTCCTCGGCGCCGCGCAGCATGCCGATCAGGCCCCAGACCCGGTGGTCGTGGATCGGTGTGCGCTGCCCAGGGCCCCAGACGAAGCTGACGATGGAGAAGCGCTGGCGCGAGTCGGCATGCAGCAGGAACTGCTGGTAGCGCTGCGGATCCGGCTGGGCGAAGGCCGCGGGCAGCCAGTCGTCCTGGCTCACCAGCTGGTGCAGCAGCGCGGCGCCCTGGTCCAGCACCCGGGCTTCATCGGGATGGCTGTCCAGCAGCTCGGCCAGAGCGGCGATAAAGTCCCGCAGGCGGGCGAAGTTGGCTGATTCGATGGCGACTGTCGTGGCGTTGTGGGGCATGGGCTCCCTCCGTGGACACAAGGCAAATGACGCGAACTACACGGGCGAGCTAAAAGGTATTATTCTTATCGAACATTTTTCCAGTCATTTATTATGCGAAAAAAGAATGAAGATAGATGATCTGAATGCGTTCGTGGCGGTAATCCGCTGCCAGACCATCAGCCAGGCGGCCGATGCCCTGCAGTTGACCCAGCCAGCCATTACCCGCCGGGTGCAGAATTTCGAGGAAGCCCTGGGGGTGGAATTGCTGGACCGCAACACCAAGCCGCTCAAGCCCACCAGCATGGGCTTGCGGGTCTATGGCCAGTGCCTGGAAGTGCTGCGCAGCATCGACGCGCTGAATGAACTGGTGGCCAATGACGGCGCCCCCAGTGGTGCCCTGCGCATCGGCGTGCCGCAGACCATAGGCGATGTGGTGCTGCTCGATGCCCTGAGCCAGTTGAAGGCGCTGTATCCGCAGTTGCAGACCTCGGTGGCCACGGGCTGGGGCAGCCACCTGTTGAGCAAGGTCGAGAACGGTGAGCTGGATGTGGTGGCGGCGCTGTTTCCCGCTGGCAAGGTCTTCCCCGAAGGGGTGGTGGGCCGTTCCCTGGGCAGCATGAACCTGGTGGTGGTGGCGGCCAAGGGCGAGGTGCGCAAGCGCTCGTGCAAACTGGCCGACTGTTACCAGCGCGGCTGGGTGCTGAACCCGGACGGCTGCGGCTTTCGTGCCGGCCTGCAACGGGCGCTGAGCGCACAGGGGCTGTCGTTGCAGATCAACCTGGAAACCTTCGGCACCGAGCTGCAACTGGGGTTGATCGCCAATGGCCTGGGCTATGGCCTGGTGCCGCTGCCGCTGCTGGAAAACAGCAGCCATCGGGACAAGCTGGAGATCGTCCCGGTCAGCGACTTCAAGCCGGTGATCGACCTGTGGCTGGTCCACCCGCGGTTCCTCGGCAACCTGCAAGAGCCGGTGAGCATGTTCGGCGAGATGGTCGCCGCCCGCGTCGGCAAGGCTGCGCCGTAGGAGCTGGCTTGCCAGCGAAGGCGCCCTCTAGGCCGGCGCAAACCTCAGGGGGCTGTTCGCCGGAAAGCCGGCTTCTTCGGATTGTTTTTGATTATTGATTTGCATGTCTTGGCAATCATTGAATGCAATTTTTGTATATTAAGTTAGAACCAAAACGAATTTCACGGACGTTTTTTATGTAGTTAGCATGGGGCTCGAACGCGCTGAAATAAGGATGTTGCGATGCCTGCGCCAGCCCCCCTCACCTCGTCCCGTCGCTGGGCCGAGCGCCCCGGATACCAGCTCCTGGGCAACCTGCTGCTGCGCCTGGTCAGCCCATTGCTGCTTCTGCTGGTGTGGGAACTGGCCTCGCGCAGCGGGCTGTTGCCGGCGCGGATCATCGCCGCTCCCAGTACCATCGGCGGCACCCTGTGGCAGATGCTCGGCAGCGGCGAACTGGCCGGGCACCTGTGGGTGTCCCTCAAGCGCGCCCTCAGTGGCCTGGCCATCGGCGTCAGCCTGGGCACGCTCCTGGCCCTGGTGGCCGGGTTGTCCCGGCGCGGCGAGCTCGCCATCGATTCCCCCATGCAGATGCTGCGCACCCTGCCGTTCCTGGCCATAGTGCCGCTGTTCATTCTCTGGTTCGGCGTGGGCGAGACGCCGAAGATCGCGCTGATCGCCCTGGGCACTACCTTTCCTATCTACCTCACGCTGTTTTCCGGCATTCGCAGCCTCGATCCCAAGCTGGTGGAGGCCGCGACCCTGCTGGGCCTCAAACGCTGGGAACTGATCGTCCACGTGATCCTGCCCGGGGCCCTGCCGGCGTTCTTCGTCGGCCTGCGCTATGCCTTCGGCATCAGTTGGCTGGGGCTGGTGGTGGTGGAGCAGATCAACGCCAGCGCCGGTATCGGCTACCTGGTCAACGACGCGCGGGACTTCATGCGCACCGACGTGATCGTCATCTGCCTCCTGGTCTACAGCGTGCTCGGCCTGGGCATCGACGGGCTGGTGCGCGGCCTTGAACGTTGCGCCCTGGCCTGGCGCCCGACCTTTATCAGGAACTGACCCATGACTCTGTCATTGCCCCAGCAGGGCCGCCTGCGCGCTGCCGTCGAATGCCGCCGGATCACCCGGCGCTTTGCCGGGCAGGCGGTGCTCGATGGCCTGGATCTGGACATCGCTCCCGGGGAGTTCGTGGCCCTCCTGGGCAGCAGCGGTTCGGGCAAGACCACCTTGCTGCGAACCCTGGCCGGGCTGGAACCCATCGACCAGGGCCAGTTGCAGGTGCCTTCGGCCATGGCCGCGGTGTTCCAGGAGCCACGGTTGATGCCCTGGAAGCGCGTGTGGCGCAACGTTGCCCTGGGCGTGCGCGGGGCCGGGGCCCGGGAGCGGGCCGAGGCAGCACTGGAGGAGGTCGGGCTGGCCCACCGGCTCAATGCCTGGCCAGGCACCTTGTCCGGCGGCGAGGCCCAGCGAGTGGCGTTGGCCCGGGCCCTGGTACGCGAGCCGCACCTGTTGCTGCTGGATGAGCCCTTCGCCGCTCTGGACGCCCTGACCCGGATCCGCATGCACCAACTGATCATCCGCCTGTGGCGGGTGCACACCCCGGCGGTGCTGCTGGTGACCCACGATGTCGACGAGGCGCTGCTGCTGGCCGATCGGGTGCTGGTGCTGGCCAACGGGCAAATCGCCGAGCAATTGCCAATCCGCCTGCCGCGTCCGCGTCAGGCCTCCACCCCTGGGTTCCAGGCACTGCGCGCGCGGTTGCTGCAACTGCTGGGTGTGGAAACCGAGGCCGAGCCGGCCGTCGACATCTCCCTTCCCTTGAGCAGGACTGCCAGCCGATGAGCCTTTCCAGCGTGCAACCGTCTCCGTCCGTGTCCCGTCCCGTCCCTGATCCAGACTCCAGCGAGTTCGCCGACCTGCTGCAGCAACTGAGTGAAGAATTCGCCGCCACCGCAGCGTACTACGACCGTCACAGCGAATTTCCCCACGCCAACCTGCAACGCCTGCACCAGCATGGCCTGCTGGCCCTGACCGTGCCCCGGGCCCTGGGCGGCAGCGAGGCGAACCTGGCCCAGGCGCGACGAGTGATAGGCGCCGTGGCCCGGGGCGAGCCTTCCACCGCGCTGGTGCTGGTGATGCAGTACCTGCAGCACACGCGCTTGCAACAGAACACGGCCTGGCCGCTGCACCTGCGCCAGCGCGTGGCCCGGGAGGCGGTGCAAGAGGGTGCCCTGATCAACGCCCTGCGGGTCGAGCCGGACCTGGGTACCCCGGCCCGGGGCGGTTTGCCGGCGACCCTGGCACGACGGGTCGAGGGCGGCTGGCTGCTCAGCGGGCGCAAGATCTACTCCACCGGCATTCCCGGGCTGACCTGGCTTGCGGTCTGGGCCCGCAGCGACGAGGCCGAGCCGCAAGTGGGTACCTGGCTGGTCCGCCGTGACAGCCCCGGGATCAGCGTCGAGGAAACCTGGGACCACCTGGGCATGCGCGCCACCGGCAGCCACGACGTGATTTTCGATGAGGTGTTCGTGCCCGAGGAACAGGCGGTGGATATCCAACCGGCCCACGTGCCCCGGCCTTCCGAGCTGGACAGCAAGGGCGTGCTCTGGCTGGCGGTGCTGCTCTCGGCCATCTACGACGGCGTGGCCCGGGCCGCCCGCGACTGGTTGCTGGGCTGGCTGGCCCAGCGTGCCCCGGCCAACCTTGGCGCACCGTTGTCGAGCCTGCCGCGCTTTCAGGAACTGATCGGGCGCATCGACGCCTTGTTGCTCAACAACCGGGTGCTGCTCGATGCCGCCGCCGAAGGGCGGATCGCCCCGGGGGAGGCGACCCAGATCAAATACCTGGTGACCAGCAACGCCATCAACGCCGTGGAGCTGGGCATCGAAGCCATCGGCAACCCCGGGCTGGCCCGGGGCAACCCCATCGAGCGGCATTACCGCGATGTGCTGTGCAGCCGCATTCATACCCCGCAGAACGACGCGATTCTCGGTGCCGTGGGGCGCGCCGCCTTTGCCTTGCCCAGCCGCGGAGCCCAGGCGTGACGCGCATCGCCAGCCAGCTCGACGAGCACTTCAACCAGCAGTTGCGCCAGTGGCTGCCGGGGGTGGAAGTATTGAGCCTGCCCCGGGGCCTGCCGTGTGGCTTGCCCGCCGATATCGAGGTGCTGCTGGCCGCGCCCCACGCCGATTTTCGCAACGCGCCAGAGCCGCCGGCGGGCTGGCCGTTTGGCCTGCGCTTCGTGCAACTGGTGACTTCGGGCCTGGATTATTTTCCTCGCTGGCTGTTCCAGGACCTGCCGGTGGCCAGTGCCCGAGGCAGCACCGCCGAAAGCATTGCCGAGTTTGCCCTGGCGGCGATCTTCGCCGCCGCCAAGCAACTGCCCCAGGTGTGGATCGAGCGCGCCGAACACTGGCAGCAACGGCCGCTGGCCGCAGTGGCCGGCAGCACCCTGGGGCTGTTCGGCTTTGGCAGCATCGCCCGCGAACTGGCGCCCAAGGCCCAGGCCCTGGGCATGCAGGTACTGGCCCTGCGGCGTTCGGCGCAGCCGTTCGAAGTGCCTGGGGTGGAGGCGGTGGCCGACCTGCAGGAGCTGTTTGCCCGCGCCGATCACCTGCTGCTGGCGGTGCCGTTGACCGAGCAGACCCGGGGCATCATTGATGCCGATGTACTGGCAGCGGCCAAGCCAGGGTTGCACCTGATCAATATCGCTCGCGGTGCGTTGATCGATCAGCCGGCGCTGTTGCAGGCCCTGGACACCGGGCGCATCGCCCTGGCCAGCCTGGACGTGGCCGACCCCGAGCCGTTGCCCGAGGGGCATCCTTTCTATCGCCACCCGGGTATTCGCCTGTCGCCCCACACCTCGGCCAATTCGCCCCGGGTCTACCTGAATATCGCGCGCCTGCTGGGGCGCAATCTCCAGCGCTGGGGCGATGGCTTACCCCTGGAAAACCCGGTGGAGATCCAGCGTGGCTACTAACGCGCGGTTCCAGCCTTGGCCGGCAGCGCTTCGTGTAGCCGCTGCCGCAGGCTGCGCACGGCCCGAAGGGGCGCCGGGGTTCTCAAGGCCGCTGAAGGTTCGGCGGGCGGTCGCCAAGCAAGGCCCAGCGGGCCTTTTCGACAATTTCAAGGAGAGCGGATATGACCGCACATTTTCGCCCCGCGGTGTATGACTTGCCCCGCGATGGCCATACGGTTTTTCGCTGGGAGCATCCGCCCCAGCAGGCCACCGTCGAGCTGGAGCGCCTGCAGCGCAAGCAGAGCCTGGCCGCGGCGTTCCGGGTGTTCGCCCGGCTGGGGTTCGACATGGGCGGCGCCGGGCATATCACGGTGCGTGACCCGGGGCGCCCGGACCATTTCTGGGTCAACCCGGTGGGGGTGTATTTCGGCCATGTACGGGTCCGCGACCTGTTGCTGGTCAACCCCGAAGGGGCGGTGATCGAAGGCGAGGGCGCGTTGAACCTGGCGGCGTTCGCCATCCATGCGGCGCTGCATGAAGCCCATCCCGAGGTGGTCGCCGCGGCCCATGCCCATTCGCTGTACGGCAAGGCCTGGTCGAGCCTGGGGCGCTTGCTCGATCCGCTGACCCAGGACGCCTGCGCTTTCTATGAAAGGCACGGGCTGTTCGACAACTTTTCCGGGGTGGTGCTGGAGGCCAGCGAGGGCGCGCGGATCGCCGCCGCACTGGCGGGGCGCAAGGCGCTGATCCTGCAGAACCACGGCCTGCTCACCGTGGGTGAAACCGTCGAGGCGGCGGTGTGGCGCTTCATCGCCATGGACAACGCCGCCCAGACTCAACTGCTGGCGGAAGCTGCCGGCACCCCGCGGCCCATTCCCCATGAGGTGGCGCGCCACACCGCACGCCAGGTCGGCACCGAGTTTGGCGGCTGGTTCAGTTTCCAGCCTTACCGCGAGCGGATCGTGCGCGAAGAACCGGACTTTCTCGATTAAGGACCATTGCCCATGCAGCGTCGTCATTTTCTTCAACTCTCGACCCTGGCCGGTCTGGCCGCGGCCTTGCCGCGCCTGGGCCTGGGAGCCTCCGTGGACCTGTCCGGGGTCACCCTGAACGTCGCCACCTACAAGGGGGCGGCGCCGAGCTTCTTTGCCGAGGCGGGCATCGAGCCGCCGCCCTACAAGGTCAAGTACGCTGAGTTCACCGGCGGCAACCTGAGCTTCGAGGCCCTGGTCAGCGGCACCCTGGACATCTCGCCGATGAGCGAGATCCCGCCGATCTTCGGGATCAAGAACCACGCCCCGGTGAAGCTGATCGCGGTGCTCACCGGCGACGTCAACAACCAGGCCTTCATCGTGCCCAAGGGCTCTGCGGTGCAGTCGGTGGCCGAGCTCAAGGGCAAGCGCATCGGTTATATCCGCTCCACCAGTTCCCATTACTTTCTGCTCAAGGCGCTGAAGGAGCAGGGCCTGGGTTTTGCCGATATCGTGCCCATGGCGTTGACTGCGCAGGACGGTTTCGCCGCTTTCCAGAACGGTGCCCTGGATGCCTGGGTCAGCTTCGGCTACTTCATCCAGCTGGCGGAACTGCGGGCCGGGGCCCGGGTATTGAAGACCGGCCAGGGCTACCTGTCCGGCAACTACGTGATCGCCGCCAACCAGCAGAGCATCGCCGACCCGGCCAAGCACGCGGCGATCACCGACTACATCCTGCGCGAGTACCGCTCCTGGCAGTGGATTGCCAGCCACCCCGAGGAATGGGCGACCAGGAGCGCGCAGATTCTCGGCATGCCCCGGGAAGTGTTCCTTGCCCAGTACCGGGCCCAGAGCGGCCCGCGCCTGCTGCAACCGGTGGACGACGCAGCGGTGAAATCCCAGCAGGACGTGGCCGACCTGTTCTTCGAGGCCGGCGTACTGCCCCAGCAACTGGATGTATCCGGCCTGTGGGACCGCAGCTTCCACTGGACCTGAGCCTGTAGCCGCCGGCTTGCCGGCGAAAGGGCGATGACGCCTTCGCTGGCCAGCCAGCTCCTACGGAACACCCGACACCCCATGTAGGAGCCGGCTTGCCGGCGAAGAGGCCCTCAAGCCTTGCACTGGCCAGGATGACGCTTTCGCTGGCCAGCCAGCTCCTGCGATCCGGGGGGAAATTCTTTCATTGGCCAGGAGGCCGCATGTTTACCCGAACCTTGCTGTGCCTGGCGCTGGCCAGCCCCTGGGCCTTGGCCGACAGCCCCGCCCAAGCCCTGCACCAGCGCCTGATCGTGCTCGACAGTCACCTCGATACCCCCATGCAACTGGCCCGCCCCGGTTGGGACATCACCCAGCGCCATCGCTACCAGGACGACCTGTCCCAGGTCGATCTGCCACGGATGAAAGAGGGCGGCCTGGACGGCGGTTTCTGGGCCATTTTCACCCCCCAGGGGCCGCTCACCGCCGAAGGCCGGACCCTGGCCAGCGAACATGGGCTGGCGGTGCTGGCGCGGATCCGCGACCTGCTGGGTGCCCACCCCGATGATTTCGCCCTGGCCCTGACGGCTGGCGATGTACCGGCCATTGTCGCCCGTGGCCAGCGTGTGGTTTTCATCAGCATGGAAAACGCCCAGCCCCTGGCCGCCGATCCGGCACGCTTGCACACCTATTACCGCCAGGGCCTGCGCATGCTCGGCCTGGTGCACTCGGCCAACAACGATTTCGCCGACTCGGCCACCGCCCTGCCGCAGTGGCGCGGCCTGAGCCCGGCGGGCCGGGAGCTGGTGGCCGAGGCCAATCGCCTGGGGATATTGCTGGATGTCTCCCATGCCTCGGACCAGGTGTTCGACCAGGTCCTGGCGCTGTCGAGGGCGCCGATCATTGCCTCCCATTCCAGCAGCCGTGCAATCACCGCCCATCCACGCAACCTGGATGACCGGCGCCTGCGGCAACTGGCGGCCAGGGGCGGTGTGGTGCAGGTCAACAGCTTTCCCAGCGACCTGATCAACCTTGCGCCCAATCCCGAGCGGGACAAGGCCCTGGGGCCGTTGTACCGCGAGTTCCGTCTGGCGGCGAGCATGAGCCCGGAACAGGTGGCGGACCTGGCCGAACGCATTCGCCAGGTCGAAGCCCGCTACCCGCAGCCCAGGGCCAGCCTGGACGATTACCTGCGCCACCTGCTGCACATCCTGGAAGTGGTCGGCCCGGATCATGTGGGCATCGGCGCCGACTGGGACGGCGGTGGCGGGGTACAGGGGCTCGAAGATGTCGCGCAACTGCCACGGATTACCCAGCGCCTGTTGGCGGCGGGCTACAGCGAAGCGGACCTGGCGAAGATCTGGGGCGGCAACTTGTTGCGCGTTCTCGACGCCGCCCAGGCCGTAGGAGCCGGCTTGCCGGCGAAGGGGCGCTGATGCCGGCGCGAGCCGTGGGGCTTCTTCGCTGGCAAGCCGGTTCCTGGCGGGGCGAGTATGGCCAGGCACGGCTAGGCGCAGGGCTATGCGCGGAGCGCAGAATCTTTTGGCTTGAATATGAAACAAAGTAATATTTGCATATGCTTAAAATGTATTTCTCTTATTAAATAAGCGCCCCTAGGATGGCTTCACATAGACCCAAGTGACTGCATAAGTCGCCGATCTATAACCGAACGCACTATCCATCCGCAGCAGGGAGCGCTTGCATGCCACTGACCAGAAGACAATTGATCGCCCGTATTGCCGCTGTCGGCGGGGTCCAGGCGGCGAGTGCGGTCATGGGCCTGTTCGGCGCCAGCGCAACGGCCGAAGCGTTCGAGGAAAACTACGCGGCGCTGCCCACGGCGGCGCTGGGCAAGGGGGCCAGCGTGGTGGTGATCGGCGCCGGGATCGGTGGCCTGGTCAGCGCCTACGAGTTGAGCAAGGCCGGGTTCAAGGTGACCTTGCTGGAAGCCCGGGACCGGGTCGGCGGGCGTAACTGGACGGTGCGTGGTGGCGATCGGGTGGAGTACAGCGACGGCAGCACCCAGGTCGCGCAATTCGGGGAGGGGTTCTACCTCAATGCCGGGGCCGGCCGCCTGCCCAGCCACCATCAGTTGATGCTCGGCTACTGCCGCGAGCTGGGGGTGGAGCTGGAGGTGCTGGTCAATACCAGCCGCAACGCCCTGGTGCGTCCGGACCTTGACCAGCCAGCGTTGCAGATCCGCCAGGCGGTCAATGACAGCCGCGGGCATTTTTCCGAGCTGCTGGCCAAGGCCGTCAATCGCCATGCCCTGGATCAGGAGCTGACACCAGCCGATCGCAGCAACCTGCTGAGTTTCCTGAAAACCTGGGGTGATCTTTCCGACAAGCTCGAATACCTGGGTTCGGCCCGCTCCGGCTACAAGGTCTGGCCCGGCGCCGGCGACCAGTTGGCGCAGAAGAATGATCCGCTGCCGTTGCAGACCCTGCTCAACCCGGCGCTGACCACGGCGTTGATGATCGACGAATACCCGGAGTTCTCGCCCACCATGTTCCAGCCGGTGGGCGGCATGGACCGCATTCCCCAGGCCTTTGCCCGGCGCCTGAAAGGCCAGTTGCGGCTGCACAGCGAGGTGCGCTCCATCAGCAACCAGGCGGACAGCGCCGAAGTGGTCTACCTGGACCGGCGCACCGGCCGCACCCACAACCTCAAGGCCGACTACGTGATCAGCAGCCTGCCCCTGCCGCTGCTGGCCAAGGTGCAGAACAACTTCAGCGCCCCGGTGCGCCAGGCCATCGGCGCGGTGCAGTTCGGCTACGCCAACAAGGTGGCCTGGCAGTCGCGGCGCTTCTGGGAAAGCCAGTACCAGATCTACGGCGGGCTGTCGTTCATCAACCAGGAAGCCTCCGGGCTGTGGTACCCCAGCGGCGGTTTCAACCAGGCCGAAGGGGTGCTGGTGGCGGCCTACAACAACGGCGAAACCGCCCGACGGTTCGGGGAGAAAACCCTGGCCCAGCAGATCGAGATTTCCCGTCAGGCGGTGGAGCTCCTGCACCCCGGGCACAGCCAGGAACTGCGCAATCCGCTGGTGATTGCCTGGAGCAAGATCCCCTACAACTTCGGCCCCTGGATCAGCCATGAAGTGGCCGAGCCGGACTATGGCCTGCTCAACCAGCCCCAGGGCCGGGTCTACCTCACCAGCGACGGCCTGGCCCACAGCGGCGTGGGCATCTGGCAGGAAGCCGCCGCCGGCGCGGCGCGGCGGGTGGTGCGGCAACTTTTCCAACGGGCGCAAGGCTCGTCGCTACAGCAAACGGCCTGAAAAAGCCGAGCATTCACACAACAGCGGTAACCCATGCCGGGTAGCGGACCTCCGAGGCTGGCACACACAACCTTGGGAGCGTCTTTGCATGTCTTTGAAAAACACCGTCGTAGGGCTGGGGCTGTTGTTCGCTGCCAGCAGCAGTTGGGCCGCGGGAATCCAGCGCGTGCCGTCCAGCTACCCCAATTCACCGATCCTGCAATCGGTGACCCTGCCCGCCAACAGCGAGGTGACCTACCTCTCCGGGCTGCTGCCGGACCCGGTGGACCCCAAGGCGTCCAAGGAGCAGATCCACGCCGAGGGCAACACCGAGGCCCAGGCCCGGGTGGTGCTGCGCAAGGTGGAGACGATCCTCGCCAGCCAGGGCCTGAGCCTGGGGGACGTGGTGCAACTGCGCATCTACCTGGTAGGGGACCCGGCCCTGGGCGGCAAGCTGGATTTCGACGGCCTGCAAGTGGCCTTCCGCGAGTTCTTCGGCACCCAGAAGCAGCCGCTCAAACCCGCCCGGACCACGGTGCAAGTGGCGGGGCTGGTGCTGCCCGGCGCCTTGATCGAAGTCGAAACCGTTGCCGCCCGAGCGCGCTGAGCCGCCTGTCAAAGGATCTGAAGTCATGAGTATTTCCTTGCATAAAATCCTCTTCGGCGCGGCGCCCCTGAGCCTTGGCCTGCTGGGCCTGGCGCTGCCCGCCGAACTGCTGGCGGCCGACGAAACCCTGGGCACGGTGGTGGTCACGGGGGTGCGCGGCAGCCAGCAACGCACGGTGACCGACAGCCCGGCGCCGATCGATGTCATCGACAGCGAGCAGTTGCGCAGCATCGGCCAGAACGGCCTGAAAGAAATGCTCGGGCGCTTGCTGCCGTCGTTCAACGTACCGACCATCAACGGCGGCGGCACGGCGTTCCTGGTGCGGGGGGTGAGCATGCGCGGCCTGGGCGGCGACCAGGTGCTGGTGCTGATCAATGGCAAGCGCCGGCACAATTCGGCGCTGATCAACAACGGCGCACGGGTCGGCAACGCCTCGGTGCCGGTGGACCTGGACCTGATTCCCACCGCCGCCATCGAGCGCATCGAAGTGCTGCGCGACGGCGCGGCGGCGCAGTACGGCTCCGACGCCATCGCCGGGGTGATCAACATCATCCTCAAGCGCAATGCCGAAGGCCTGACCTCCGACACCACCCTGGGCCAGTACTACGACGGCGACGGCACCACCGGCCACGAAGCCTTCAACTGGGGCAACAAACTGGGAGAGAACGGCGGCTTCATCAACCTGTCCTGGGACGCCAAACTGCAGGAACCCTACGAGCGCTCCAGTGCCGCCAGCGGCCAGCTGTACTTCAAGCAGGCCGACGGCTCGCCGGACCCCCGGGAAAGCAATCGCCAGGGCTGGGGCACCGAGTACGGCCTGGGCCGCGACCGCACCACCAGCCTGGCCTACAACGCCGAGCTGCCTCTGGAGGACGACCTCAAGCTGTACTCGTTCTCGACCCTGAGCTACCGCAACAGCAACAAGGACCTGGGGCACCGCAAGCCCACCGACATCACCAGCCTGGCGGGCATTCCCAATGCGCCTTACCCCAACGGCGGCCAGGCGCGGCGGGAAATCCACGAGACCGATTTCCAGGTCGCCGGTGGTGCCAAGGGCCTGCTCGGTGGCTGGGACTGGGACCTGTCGAGCACCTACGGCAAGGATCGCGGCGTGCTCGACACGGCCAACAACCTGAACATTTCCAATGGCCCCTACAGCCAGCACGACTTCCACCTGGGCAACCTGGTGTTCGACCAGTGGACCAACAACCTGGACTTCTCCCGGGCCCTGGACATCGGCTGGAGCAGCCCGCTGGAAACCTCCTTCGGCGTGGAATACCGCTGGGAGAAATATGCGCTGGAGGAGGGCGAGGCCAACTCCTACAACCAGGGCAGCTATGTCCCCAACACCGGGCCTTTCGCCGGTGTGGTGCCGGACCCGGGGTTGTTCTCGGTCAACGGCACGACCCCGGAAGATGCCTACAGCCTCAAGCGCCACAGTGAGGCGGCCTATATCGACCTGGGCCTGAACATCACCCCCAACTGGTACGTCGGCGCGGCGGCGCGCTACGAGAAGTACAACCTAGGGGTAGGCGACACCACCAGCGGCAAGCTCACCACCCGTTACGAGTTCCTCCCCGGGTACGCGGTGCGGGCCGCGGTGAGCAACGGTTTCCGTGCACCGTCCCTGGCCCAGAGCGTCTTTTCCACCACCAGCACGGTCACCGAATTCGGCGCCGGTGGCACCACCACCTCGGTGCGTACCAAGCAGATGCGCCCCAACTCGCCGGAAGCGGTGGCCCTGGGCGCCAGGGACCTGGAGCCGGAAACCTCGCGCAACTACAGCCTGGGGTTCACCGCCGAGCCCACCGATCGGCTGCGCCTGACGGCCGACTTCTACCTGATCGACATCGACAAGCGCATTCTCCAGACCGGCATCCTCAAGGGCCCGGCGGTGTCGCAGATCCTGGTGGAGAACGGCCTCTCGCCGAACCTCGCCGGGCAGTACTACACCAACGCTGCCGACACCCGGACCAAGGGCGTTGACCTGGTGGCGGACTACCGCCAGTCCTTCGGCGAGTACGGCACGGCGAAATGGAGCGTCGCCTACAACCACAACAAGACCACCATCCGCGACCTGGCGGACACCCCGGCGGCCCTGTCGCGCCTGGGGGCGGGGTATGTGCTGTTCGACCGCCAGCAGCAGATCGACCTGACTAAATCCACGCCCAAGGACAAGTGGATCCTCTCCGGCAACTACAAGGTCGGCGACTGGACCACCAACCTGCAGCTGACCCGCTTTGGCGAGTACACCGAAGGCTCGAACATCCCGGCCAACGACCGTACCTACAGCGCCAAGTGGATCACCGACCTGGACGTGGCCTACGACGTGACCCAGAACCTCACCGTGGCCGTGGGCGCCAACAACCTGTTCGACGTATACCCGGACAAGATCGGCCTCAAGGCCTGGGCGGGAACCTATGAATACGGAATGTTCTCGCCCTATGGCCTGGGCGGCGGCTACTACTACAGCCGCGTCAGCCTGGCGTTCTGAACGATGATCAAGCAGGCGAACGAGCACCCTGTAGCCGCTGCCGCAGGCTGCGATCGGCTGCGCAGCAGACGGCGGCTGGCGATCCTGGCGCTGCTTCTGTTCGGTAGCCATGCCCTGGCGCAGCCGGCGCTGCGGGTGTCCAGCCAGAAGCAGTCGCTGAAGATCCTGCTGCAAGCCGCCGGTGAGTTGGAGCAGGTGCCGTACCCCATCGAGTTCGCCTCTTTCGCCGCCGCCGCGCCCACCGCCGAGGCCCTGGCCGCCGGGGCGGTGGATATCGGCAGCCTGGGGGATGCGCCGTTCGTGTTCGCTGCCGCCGCCGGGGCGCCGATCAAGACCGTGGGGGTGATCAAGCTCAAGGTCACGCCGACGGCGGTGGCGATGCTGGTCAAGGACGACTCGCCGCTACGGGGCGCCGCCGACCTCAAGGGCCGGCGCATCACCACCACGCGCGGCTCCATCGGCCATTTCCTGGCCCTGGCCGCCCTGCGTTCGGTGGGCCTGCACGGCGTGGATGCGCAGTTCATCTTTCTCCAGCCGGCCGAGTCCCGCAGTTTGCTGAGCAACGGCCAGGCCGATGCCTGGTCGACCTGGGACCCCTACACCAGCATGGTGCAGATGGAAGGTGGCACCCGGGTGCTGGTCAGTGGCGAGGGGCTGTTCGCCGGGCACATGCTGCTGGTGGCCAATGACCAGGCGATCCGTGACAAGCCGGCACAGATCGCCGATTTCCTCCGGCGCCTGGACCGTGCCTATGCCTGGGCCAACCAGCACCAGCGCGAGTTTTCAAAGATCCAGGCTGGCTACAGCGGCCTGCCGTTGGAGGTGCATGAACGCTCCAATCGCTACTCGCTGCCCCGGCGCATCGGCGTCGGCCCGGCCGTGGTGGAGGACGTGCAGCACACCGCCGATCTCTACCGCGAGGAGGGCATTATTCAGAAGACTTTCGATGCCGCAGCTTACATGGATGCTCAATTCAATGAAGTTGAATGAGTGTGTGGCAGTTTTATTAATTGATCTCGGGAGGTTTTAAATAAATAAAGAGCAATAATGTCCTTCGCTTAATTTAACTATCAGCAAATTTCATAATCTTCTCGCAGCACTTTCAAAGTGCCTGTGGTGGCCGCTATTTGTCTGATTTTCGATACATTTTTAAGTTTGGATATTAGAGATAAAGGATATTTCACAAGGCCATCGCAACTGCCTAAGGTGGCCCTGAAACAAATTATTACGTTCTACCGATGTTGTACTTCGTCGCTACTTCCAGGGAATTAAGGGAGCTTGCATGTTCACAGTCACTACGGCCGACAAACTTGAAGCGCGGCATATCCTCGATGTTGTGGAAAAACGCTCTTACGGCGTTCAGCTCAAAGGTTTCTGCCCACCGGATACCTTGCAGGTGGCGCGGGATCATCTGTATCAGCAGGAACTGCGCAGTGCCTTCAGCCAGCAGCAGGAGTTCGTCCGGGTCGGCAAGGCTTATATCGAGATCCAGGATGAGCAGAGCCGGGCCGAATACCACGCCCTGGCCCTGCCCAACATTCGCAAGATCCGCAATCTGTTCCGGCCACTGGCCTCGCCCATCGACGAACTGCGCCTGCTGCTGGACGAAGTCTGGCCGCAGGGCGCGCACCTGTTGCAGGTGGACGGGCAGAAGTGTTTCGTCGGCATTGCCCGCTTCCAGGGTTCTGGGGTCGATCTCACGCCCCACACCGACAAGCTTGAACGCAATGCCCCCGAGGGCCACAGCCCGCAGTTGCTGACCCAGCTGTCCACCAACATCTACCTGGAGATCCCCGAGGATGGCGGCGAGCTGGAGATCTGGGGCATCGAGCCGGACGAGCAGGAGTACAACCGCCTCAAGGGCGAACGGGCCTACGGCATCGAACGCCACCTGCTGCCGCCGCCGGATTTCGTGGTCAAGCCCGAGCCCGGCGACCTGATCCTCCTCAACCCGCGGCTGATCCACGCCGTGCGCCCTTCGGCCAGCAGCACCCGGGTCACCCTCGGGGTCTTTATCGGTTACTACGGCGAACACCAGCCTTTGGCCTACTGGAGCTGAACTCATGAGCAAGGTGCAGGAAATCAACCTCAAGGCCTACTTCAACAAGGGCGGCGAGGAGCACGAATTCGACGGCAAGCGCGTGGTACTGGCGGTCAGCGTCGGCCAGGAATATCACGAGGACCAGAAGCTGCGGTCCACCATTCACTTGATCAACCAGTCCGGTTTCAGCCACGTCAAGGTGGTGGTGGCCGATACCCTGCAACGCCACAACAAGCACGGCAAGTCCCCCGGGGAGGCGCTGTCGGCGGCGATCCGCGATGGCGATGCCTGGCTGGCGCGCAACCAGGGCATCCTCGACGGCCTGCGGGTGCCGTACCACATCACCCGCTGGAACCAGGAACTGGCCAGCGACCGCTATGCCGAGCTGCGCCAGCAACTGAACCAGGTCTACCAGCAGCGCGAGGAACTGCGCGACGCCATCGACAGCACCATCGGCGTGTTCACCGAGCGCCTGCGCCTGCGTGACGAACACGCGGACATCGAGCGGGCGGCGGCCCAGTGCCGGGAGTACATCCTGGAAGAGATCCCGATCATCCTGCCGCTGTGGGCCGACGAGGGTTACCACTACGTGCTCTACCCGCAGCAGATGACCACGGCCATGGCCACCAGCCGCGAGTTGCTGATCGAACCCCACAGCCCGGACCGGGTGCGCTGGCTGCCCCTGAAGTTCAAGAAGCGGGGGATCCCGATTCCCTTCACCTTGCCCGGCGCCATTCACCCCAACTGGACTAGCGGCGCCATCGCCATCTGATCCGCCGCGATCAATGTAGGCGCTGGCTTGCCAGCGAAAGCGCCCTTGCCGGCGATGCCGGATTCAAGGGGCTGTTCGCCGGCAAGCGGGCTCCTACAGAGCGTTTTTTATGACTGACAAGGAGTTTCCATGGGCGTTTTTGCGCAACAGCAACGCAAATGGTGGGCATTGCTCGGTGTGAGCATCGCCAGTTTTCTCGGCTGTGTGGATTTCACCATCGTCAACACCGCGTTACCGGCCCTGCAGGCCGACCTCGGGGCCTCGGTGGACGCCCTGCAATGGGTGATCAACGGCTTCATCCTGGCCCTGTCGAGCTTCATGGTGCTGGTGGGGCGCCTGGCCGACCTGCACGGGCGCAAGCGGGTGCTGTTCATCGGCCTGACGGTGTTCGGCCTGGCTTCCCTGGCGGCCGGGCTGGCGGGGCAGATCGATACCCTGATCGGTGCGCGGGTGGCCCAGGGGCTGGCATGCGCGGTGCTCTATACCGCCTCGGGGGCGATTGTCTCCAGCACCTTCGAGACCGCCGAGCAGGGCCGGGCCTTCGGCGTGCTGTTCGGGGTCAATGGAGTGGGGCTGGCGGTCGGCCCGGTGTTGGGCGGGCTGATAACCAGCGCCTTCGGCTGGCAGTGGATCTTTCTCATCAACGTGCCCTTCGTACTGCTGAGCCTGGGCATTTGCAGCTTCAGCGTGAAGGAGTCGCGTTCGGCCGAGACCGGGGCGCGCCTGGATGGTTGGGGCGCGCTGCTGTTGCTGATCGGCCTGCCGAGCCTGGTGCTGGTGATCGTCCAGGGCGGCAGCTGGGGCTGGGGCTCACCCCTGACCCTGGCCCTGGTGGCGCTGGCGGTGCTGGCCCTGGGCGCATTCCTGGCGGTGGAGCGGCGGGTGGCCGCGCCGATCATCGACCTCAAGCTGTTCGCCAACCGGCGTTTCGTTGCCGGGGTGGCGGCCAGTTTCGGCCTGGCGCTGTTCTACTGCGTGGCGTTTTTCGTCATGCCGCTGTACCTGGCGCAGATCCGCGGCGAAACGGTGCAGGCCAGCGGCCTGCTGTTGCTGCCCACCACCCTGGGGGTGGCGCTGCTGTCACCGCTGGTGGGGCGCCTGGTGGATCGCAAGGGGCCGGCGCTGCTGATCAAGACCGGGCTGCTGCTGTTCGTGCTGTCGGCGCTGTTGCAGGCCGGTTTCGATGGCCAGACTTCGCTGCCTTATCTGCTGGGCGCCTTTGTCGTCATGGGCCTGGGGTGGGCCAGCATTCTCGGGCCGTCCACGGTGCTGGGGATTTCCTCGGTGCCCCAGGAAGTGGGTTCGGTGGCCATGGGCTCGCTGATGACCTTGCACAACGTCGGTGGCGGTGTCGGGCTGGCGGTGGGGGTGGGGCTGTTCCATCACTTTTCCGCCACGCCGCTGGACGATGCCCAGGGCGCCTTTCTCAATGGTTACCGCGCGGTGATGGGCTTTCTGGCGGTGGTCACGCTGCTGGTCTGGGCCTCGGTGAGCCTGCTCTTGCGCACGGCCCCGGCGCCGGTGCCGACGGCCGAGGAGGGCACCAGCCGTGGCTGAGCGCGGCGGGCAGATGGGGCTGGGGGCTTTTCTCTCCGGCTCCGGCGCCCATGGCGGCAGTTGGCGCCATCCCCAGGCGGATGCCGACGCCTCGTTGAATTTCCAGCGCTACCGGCACTACGCGCAAACCCTGGAGCGGGGCTGTTTCGACGCCCTGTTTCTCAACGACAACGTGGCGGTGGGGGACCTGGACCCGCGGGTACTGGCCCGCAGTTCCTACAGCCTGCGCTGGGACCCGCTGACCCTGCTGCCGGCCCTGGCGGTGGTGACCCGGCATATCGGCCTGATCGCCACCGCCAGCACCTCCTACAACGAGCCCTACAACCTGGCGCGCAAGTTCGCCTCCCTGGACCACTTGAGTGAGGGCCGGGCTGGCTGGAACCTGGTAACCGGGCTGGTCGGCGGCGAGAACTTCAACCACCCCGAACCCCTGAGCCACGCCGAGCGGTACGCCCGGGCCGAGGAGTTCTTCAGTGTGGCCAGCGGGCTGTGGGACAGCTGGGCCGACGACGCCTTTCCCCGGGACAAGGCCAGCGGCCAGTGGCTGCGCCCGGAGCGCATGCACCTGTTGCAGCACCGGGGGCGGCACTTCCAGGTACAGGGGCCGTTGAATGCACCGCGGCCATTGCAGGGCTGGCCGGTGATCGCCCAGGCCGGGTCGTCCGGGCCGGGCTGTGAGCTGGCGGCGCGCTGCGCCGAGCTGGTGTTCACCGCCCAGACCGACCTGCAGCAGGCCAAGGCTTTCTATCGCGAACTCAAGGAACGGCTTCCCGCTTACGGGCGTCATGCCGGGCAGTTGAAAATCTTCCCCGGCATCGCCCCCACGGTGGGCCGCACCCTCAACGAAGCCGAGGAGAAGTACCAGCAATTGCAGGAATTGCAGGACCCCCAAGCACAGCTCAAGGCCCTGTCCTACCTGTTGGACCTGGGTATCGACCTGTCGCATCTGCCCCTGCATGCGCAGGTGCCGTTGCTGGACGCCGCCCCCACCGAGCGGCATAAAAGCCGCCGGCACCTGGTGCAGGAACTGATCCGCCGGGAGCGGCCGAGCCTGGCGCAACTGCTGCGCAGCCTGTCGGCCAGCGGGCACAAGGTACTGGTGGGCACGCCGGGGCAGATCGTCGATGAGCTGGCTACCTGGTACCAGGAGTACGCCGCCGACGGTTTCAATGTGCTGTTCACCCATCTGCCGGGGGCCATCGACGATTTCGTGCAACTGATCACCCCCGAGCTGCAGCGCCGGGGTCTGTTTCGCCAGCGCTACACCGGCCGCAGCCTGCGCGAACACCTGGGGCTGTCGCGGGTGGAAAACCGTTTCTTCAGCCACCGGGGCAATGGCTGAATGGCTGAAAGAGTCTTTACTCTCAAGGCGCAACGCCCATCGATCACCCTAGGAGCTACAGCATGTCCGGATGGTATGAGTTGAAGAAAAGCAGCAACGGCCAGTTTCGCTTCGTGCTCAAGGCGGCCAATGCCGAGGTCATTCTCAGCAGCGAGCAGTACACCACACGCGCCGCAGCCGAGAACGGCATCGCCTCGGTGCAGGCCAACAGTCCCCTGGAAGAGCGCTACGAGCGCAAGAGCGCCAAGGATGGCAAACCCTATTTCAACCTCAAGGCGGCCAACCACCAAATCATCGGCAACAGTGAAACCTATTCCTCGGAAGCGGCCCGGGAAAAGGGCATCGCCAGCGTCAAGGCCAACGGCCCCAGCCACAACATCAAGGACCTGACGTCCGTTTAGGCCCGGCTTCACTCACCCTCGACAGCACCAGGCCCGAACCCAAGCAGCGTTCGGGCTTTGTGCTGTCAGCGGGTTTTCACAAGCACCTGGCATTTGCCTGGAGGCCGGGCGAGGGCAGCGTATTGTGATCTGGCAGGCCGCCAGCCAATTGGCGACTGGATTATGGCGCAATGCCATCATTTGTTTTATCCTCCGCGCCCGTCACCGGGCGCTCGGCAGGCTTGGCACTCTGGTTGACGTTATCAATCATTGTCCAAGGGATCTGCGACCTCATGATTCGCCCTCTCGTATTACTCGCCGCGCTGCTGGCGTTGAGCGGTTGCTACAGCCTGTCGTCCACGAAAGTTGCCGAGAGCATGCGCCCCGACTCGCAGTCGGGGGTGGCCTATGTGGTGGGGGTGGTCGGCATCTGGCCGAAGGCGGTGCACACCGCCAACGAACAAATGCTGCTGATTCGCCCGCGCGGCGGTGACGGGTTCGCCTCGGCGCGCTTGTACAACCAGATCTACGGCCGCACGCCACGGGATGTGCGCGAGACCTGGCACGGCATCGGCAGCCTGTTCGTGATGCCGCTCAAACCCGGGCGCTACGAGATCTACAACCTGCACTTCGACCGCGGCAACGCCACCGCCTGGAGCCGCGAAGATTTCTCCATCCCCTTGGAACTGGAAGCCGGCAAGGCTTATTACCTGGGTGATTTTCGCGCCGGCTGCCTGTCGGCGTCGGGGGCCAAGTGCGTGTTTCTGCACAGCGACCACCTGGAGCGCGACGCCGCCCTGGTGCGCGCCAAATACCCGCAGGTGCCGAACCTGCAACGGGTCGATCTGGAGAAAATGGAGGAGGTCACGTCGTTGATCGTCAGGGAGCAGGGGCCCAAGTCGTCGATGCTCAAGGCCATGCTGTCGGGGGATCTGTAATGCGTAATCAATTGTGGTTTTTGATGGTGCTGATGCTGGGGCTTGGCGGTTGCCAGACCAGCCACAGTCTCAAGCGGGCCGAGGTGGATTATCAGCAGCGGCTACCGGCGATCAGCGTCAGTGTGATGGGGGCCATCCCTGCCGGCCTGATCCGTGACGAACTGCGTCGTCGCGGCACCTTCGAGCAGGTGCAGCCGGGGTTCAGTGCCGATGGCTACAACGTGATCGTGATGGCCAACAGTGATTACTTCGGCTGGCAGAACATTCCCATGGGGCTGCTCAGTGCCATGACCTTGTTTATCGTGCCGGGCCGGACCACCTGGGACAGCCAGGTGATGTTCCATGTCAGCCGCGGTGACCAGGAGGTGGCCAAGTATCGGGTCAGCAACCAGACCCGCTCCTGGCGTGGGTGGGCCAACACTGATGGCGGCCAATACCAGCATGTGCGGCGCATCACCGACGACTTCATTGCGCAGATGCTGCAGGACCCGCAGTTCAAGGCCCAGGCCCCGGTGGCGCTGGACAGTCACTGAGCCACGCTTGGACGCGGCACATGCCAAAGCCCGGACGGTGTCAGCCGTCCGGGCTTTTTTTCAGGAAATCAACCCAGGCTCTGCAGCAGCGTCTGCAACTGTTGGCGACCGCTCTCGTTCAGCGCGAATACCGGCTTGCGCGGCTCGCCGGTGGGCAGCCCGGCGAGTTCCAGCCCGGCCTTGACCGTGGCCGGCAAACCGCCCTTGAGGATGAAGTCCAGCAGCGGCAACTGGCGGTAGAACAGCGCCCGGGCGCGAGCCAGGTCGTTGCTCAGCACGGCCTGATAGAGGTCGAGATTGAGCTGCGGGATCAGGTTCGCCGCCGCTGTGCACCAGCCACTGGCACCGGCAGCGAAAGCTTCCAGGGCCAGCGGGTTGCAGCCGTTGTAGAACGGCACTTGGCCTTCGCCCAGCAGTTGCAGCTTGTGCATGCGCTGGATGTCGCCGGTGCTTTCCTTGACCAGGGTGACGTTTTCCACGGCGTGGAAGATCTTCAGGATCAGTTCCACCGACATGTCGGTGCCGCTGGTGGCCGGGTTGTTGTAGAGCATGATCGGCACGCCGATGCTGGCGCCGATGGCCTGGTAGTGAGCGAGGATCTCGGCTTCGCTGAGCTTCCAGTAGGAGGCGGGCAGCACCATCACCACGTCGGCGCCCTTGGCTTCGGCAAAACGCGCGCGGCGGATGGCCTTGGCGGTGGTCAGGTCGGAGACGCTGACGATGGTCGGCACGCGCTTGGCCACGTGGCGGATGCTGAACTCGCTGACCTGGTCCCATTCGGCGTCGCTCAGGTAGGCGCCTTCGCCGGTGCTGCCCAGGGGGGCGATGGCGTGGACGCCCGCGTCGATCATGCGGTCGATGGAACGCCCGAGGGCGTCCAGGTCCAGGCCTTCGCCGTTGGGGCCGAAGGGGGTGACGGTGTAGCCGATGATGCCGTGGATCTGGGTAGTAGGCATGGTGCAACTCCTGCAAGGCATAAGGGGTGGATCAGTTCAGGCAGTCGGCGTGTTTTTTCAGGTTTTGCCGAGCGTAGTAGTTGAAGGCGGCGCTGTGGCGCTTGGGCTTGGAAATCCAGTCGTGGGCTTCGCGGCCCAGCTCCGGGAGGATCGGCTTGATGGTGCCGGCGGCCATGGCCAGCAGTTGCAGCTTGGCCGCACGCTCGATCAGTTGAGCGATCACGCAGGCTTCCTCGATGCTCGCGCCGGTGGACAGCTGGCCGTGGTGGGAAAGCAGGATCGCGCGCTTGTCGCCCAGGGCGGCGGAGATGATTTCGCCTTCTTCGTTGCCCACCGGCACCCCTGGCCAGGCTTCGAGAAAGGCGCAGTCCTCGTACAGTGGGCAGAGGTCCATGTGCGACACCGCAAGCGGCACTTCGATCATCGACAGCGCGGCGACGTGGGTCGGGTGGGTGTGGATGATGCAGTTCACGTCCGGCCGGGCGCGGTACACCCAGCTGTGGAAGCGGTTGGCCGGGTTGGGCATGCCGTGGCCTTCGAGGACCTCCAGGTCTTCGTTGACCAGCAGCAGGTTGCTGGCGCTGATTTCATCGAAGCCCAGGCCCAGTTGCTGGGTGTAGTAGGTGCCGGGTTGCGGGCCGCGGGCGGTGATCTGCCCGGCGAGGCCCGAGTCGTGGCCGTTCTCGAACAGAATGCGGCAGGTCAGGGCCAGCTTTTGTCGGTCGGTCCACGTATTATCCGCCAGGGTATTTTGCATCTGGGTCAGGGCTTGCTTGACCAGTTGGTCTTTGGGCAATGCTAATGTCTTGGCCATGTCGAAGGTCCTTTGAGAAGTGCAATGGACGTCGGATCTGCGCTTCACCTGCTGCTTGCGACGGCGCTGGGTGAATCGCGATGACACTTAAGAGGCTATATGACACTTTGTGTCATTGGCAAGCGCCAATCGTTGTTTTCTAGATGGATTAACCGCTCTACATGTCTATCCGTTTGAAATTACTGAGAAAAAAACTGGGCGTGACCCTGGAAGCCCTGGCCGAGAAATCCGGGATGACCAAGAGCTATCTGTCGAAAGTCGAGCGCGGGCTGAACACGCCGTCGATCGCTGCCGCGTTGAAGCTGGCCAAGGCGCTGAACGTCAAGGTCGAGGAACTGTTCGCCGAGGACAGCATCAGCCTCGACAGCTACAGCCTGGTGCGCAGCGACCAGCGCCAGTCACTGGCGGCCAATGGGCAGGTCCCGGGTTATGCGGTGCTGGCCCATCAGGTCAGCGAGCGCAACCTGCTGCCGTTCATCATCTACCCGGCCCGGGAATTCAGTGACAAGACCTTCAAGGAACACCTGGGGGAGGAGTTCCTGTTCGTCCACGAAGGCCAGGTGGAAGTGGATTTCATGAACGAGCGGGTGATTCTCAACCGTGGCGATGCACTGCACTTCAATGCGCAGAAACCCCACCGCATCCGTTCCGTGGGGGACGAGCAGGCGCAGTTGCTGGTGGTGGTGCACAGCAGCGAGGACTGAAGGCGTTCAGCGCCGCCAGGAGCCGGCTGGTTGGCGAATGAGCACCAAGACATGCATCGCCCTGGCGGACGTCTTCGCTGGCAAGCCAGCTCCTACAGGGCGGGAGTGCTCAGCGCTCCACGGGCACCGACAGGGCCGGGTTGCCCAGGGCGTGGGTCTTGGAGTCGAAGAAACGCAGACTCAGGTCCAGGCCTTCGAACAGCTTGGCGTAGTGGCGTTTCTGGTGCTGGATGAACGCCGCGCTGCGCGGGTAGATGGAGATCGCCAGGGTCTGGGTCGCCGACTGGCGGATCGCCTGGACCAGGTGGCTGTCCTGGGGCCCCAGGTTGTGGCCGAAGATGCACAGCGCGCCGCTGTGATCCAGCAACTGCTGGTAGCAGAACGACAGGTAATCCGAGCTGCGGATGGTCTTGAGCTTGTCCGCCAGCGGCCCCTCGCTGACGAACAGCGGCACGTCGTCCAGGGTCTTGAGGGTGTTGTTGATGGCGAAGCTGCCCAGCAGGGTGCCTTCGGTGGAGGTCAGCTTGCGCGCGCTGCCGTCCAGGTTGCGCACCAGGTGCAGGCCGCCATGCAGGTAGAGGATGCGGGTCGGGGCGCTAGGGGCGCTGCCCAGTTCGAAGGCCGGATCGGCACCGTGGAACAGGTCGTCGATGCCTTGGCTGTCCTGTTGCACGGCCCAGTAGTTGAGCAGGTCATAGTTGCTGGTGAACACCGTGGGATAGCGCCGCAGTTCCTGGTTGATCGCCGCCAGGCTCTGCTCCTGGACCAGGCGCCAGGGAATGTGCACCGCGTGCACGGTGTTGATCAGCGCTTCCTTGATGGCGTAGTAGCGATTGCGCGGCGCCGCCGAGCTGACTGCCAGGGCCTTGTTGACTCGGCTGGTGGTTTTCAGGGCGCCCAGTACCTGCTCGAAACTGCGGGTCTGCAGGGCCTCGAATACGCTGAGCTCGGACTGGCTGAGGGGTTTTTCTTCCACTGTGCGAGCGTTTTCGAACAGTGAGTCGTAGGCAAAGTCTTCCCACACGGCACGGCTGGCGCCGTTGCCGATCAGCAGGCCACTGAACGGTGTGCTGGCACCCAGGGCGTTCCAGTCTTCAAGTTCGGCATCAAATTCCTGGAAATCCATCATCGCGGTCATCGGTCTCAAGGCTGGAGGTATTTCGGCTGGCGACTTTATCACGACCGACCCTTGAGCCAGATCAACAACGCCGGTGACCGATCGGTCGATCCTGTTTGGCAAACATTGCATCGACACCGTGAAATCGGCATTCGCCGGGAGACCTTCTGATGAGCAGCACCTTTTTCATTCCAGCCGTGAACATCATGGGCATCGGCTGTCTCGACGAGGCCATGAGCGCCATCCGCAACTATGGATTTCGCAAGGCGCTGATCGTCACTGACACGGGCCTGGCCAAGGCTGGCGTGGCCAGCATGGTGGCCGAGAAGCTGGCCATGCAGGACATCGATTCGGTGATCTTCGACGGTGCCAAGCCCAACCCGAGCATTGCCAACGTCGAGCAGGGCCTGGCGCAATTGCAGCAGGCACAGTGCGATTTCGTCATCTCCCTGGGCGGCGGATCGCCCCATGACTGCGCCAAGGGCATTGCCCTGTGTGCCACCAATGGCGGGCAGATCCGCGATTACGAAGGCGTCGACCAGTCGGCCAAGCCGCAACTGCCCTTGATCGCCATCAACACCACCGCCGGCACTGCCAGCGAAATGACCCGTTTCTGCATCATCACCGACGAATCGCGCCACGTGAAAATGGCCATCGTCGACCGCAACGTCACGCCGTTGCTGTCGGTGAACGATCCGGCACTGATGGTGGCGATGCCCAAGGGCCTGACCGCCGCCACCGGCATGGATGCCCTGACCCACGCGGTGGAAGCCTATGTGTCCACCGCCGCCAACCCCATCACCGACGCCTGCGCCCTGAAGGCCGTGGAAATGATCAGCGCCAACCTGCGCCAGGCGGTGCACGACGGCAACGATCTGCTGGCACGGGAGAACATGGCCTATGCGCAGTTCCTCGCCGGCATGGCATTCAACAATGCGTCCCTGGGTTTCGTGCACGCCATGGCCCACCAGCTGGGCGGCTTCTACGACCTGCCCCATGGCGTGTGCAACGCGGTGCTGTTGCCCCATGTGCAGAGCTTCAACGCCACGGTATGCGCCCAGCGCCTGACCGATGTGGCCCACGCGCTGGGCGCGGACATTCGCGGTTTCAGCCCGGAAGAGGGCGCCCAGGCGGCCATCGCGGCGATCCGCACCCTGGCCCGTGATGTGGAGATTCCCGCCGGTTTGCGCGAGTTGGGCGCCAAGTTGCAGGACATTCCGCTATTGGCGGCCAATGCCCTCAAGGACGCCTGCGGCCTGACCAACCCGCGTCCGGCGGATCAGCGGCAGATCGAGGAGATTTTCCGCAACGCGTTCTGAGGGACGGGACCCTTCGCTGGCAAGCCAGCGAAGGGTTCATCCGCACGCCCGGCACCACAGACTCCCGAGCAACTGCTCCCGGCGTTGAAAGCGCCCGCGCCGCGGAGGATAGTGCGACCTGAAATGGCGCTCTATCCGCCTGTCACAAGGAGTCGTGAATGATCCGTTGCTCTTCCCTGGCCCCGCTTCTGGGCAGCCTGGCCCTGCTGGCCGGTGCCACATCCGCCGCCGCCCAGTGCCTGCCGCCGCCACGCAATGCCGAAGTCCCGGGCTTTTCCCTGTGCAAGGACTGGCCGGCCTTTGCCGACCAGAGCATCAGCCTGCTGTCCGAGCAGGTTCCGGACCCCAGCGACACCGGCACCGATGACGGCACCTACAACCTGCAACTGGCAGTGCTGGACCGCAGCAGCGGACAGGCCCTGGCCAGCTATGAGCAGCCTGCCGCCTTTGTCTCCGACGCCTTTCGCCTGGAGAGCGTGAAGCTCGATACCGGGCGCTTCCAACTGACGCCTCAGGTTCGAGCGTTCGGGGTCCGGGCCGCGTTCGAGGGTTCATCCAGGGTCAACCCCTTCAATCAGACCTGGCTCAGCCTCTACGTGCGCGAGGGCAGCACCCTGCGCCCGGTGCTGGAGAAGTTCGTGGCCCATTCCTACAACGGCGAATGGGATGGCCAGTGCGCCGGCGAGGGCACTAAAACCACGCGCACCCTGGATATCGCCAAGACCCGCAGCCACGGTTACGCCGACCTGATCGTGCGTTCGGTCAGCGTCAGTACCCAGAGCAAAAAAGTCGGGGAAGAATGCCAGTCCACCTCCGTGGCCGCCAAACCGGTGGTCAGCACCCTGCACTACGATGGCCAACGCTACGTCCTGCCCAATGGCTTCAGTGGCATCTGATACCGGCGAGCGATAAGGAAGCTTGATGAACCTGCTTGAACAATCGACCCGCGGGCTGGTGCTGTGCGCGTTGCTGGGCGTGGCGACGATGGCGCTGGCCGAGTGCGACAACAGCCCCAATTCCCCGGGAGAACTCCACGTCTGCAAACCCTGGCCGGCGGAAGACGGCATCAACATCGGGGTTCGAGCAACGCCGATGCAAGGGGCCGAAAACGCCAAGGCACCTCGCTACAACCTGGATGTGGCGCTGCTGCTCGACGACAGCGGCTGGGCCGTGGCCAGCTACAACAAGGACCTGGCCCGGCGTTCCGATGGCTTGGCCTTGCAGGGGTTGCAGATCGATACCGGGCGTTACCAGTTGAGCGAGGAGGAGCGGGCCTTTGGCCTGCGGGCCACCTACCGCCGTACCTCAAGCACCCACCCCCATGAGAAAACCGTGCTGACCCTGTTCGTGCGTGATGGCAAGGGCCTTCCGCCGAGGCTCGAAGGGCTGGTGGTGGATGAGCGCCGCGCTGAGCTCGGCCGGGGCGGTGAGTGTGTCGGGCGCAGCCGGACCCTGCACCGGACCCTGGAACTGGGCAACGGCCAGCGCAACGGCCATGCCGACCTGCTGGTGCGTACGCGAATCGTCGACACCGAGCATTTCAAGGGGCCGGCCGGTTGCGAGAGCCGCGACCTGGCGCCCAGGGACAGCCGTGTCACCTTGCACTACGACGGCCAGCGCTACCCCTTGGCGAAAACCTTGACGGGAGCGTGAACCATGCTCAAGGGGCTCAACCACCTGAGCCTGGCCGTCAGCGATCTGGCCTCGCGATTGCTGGCCTGGCGCGATCATCCTTACCCGGGAATGCGCTTTTACTCCGCCGATTGAGAGACTGTTCCACAGGGGCAGCTGACGAAAGCGGCTGGTGGCAAGGTGCCTTGATCGTGCAGAATCCGCCACATTCCCCCTGTGCCTGGCGTTTTTGTCAGGCGCATCGTCCTGGAGTCTTGCTGATGACCTCATCGCTGTTGCTGGCTGTTATCGCCTCGGGTTTCATTTATGCGATCACCCCCGGGCCCGGAGTGCTGGCGGTGTTCGGCATCGGCGCGGCCCGCGGGCGGCAGGCGGGGGCCGGGTTTCTCTGCGGGCACATGCTGGGCGACGTGGTCTGGTGCAGCACGGCGCTGATCGCCATTGTCGGGGCCCGGGAGATCGGCAGCGATGCGTTCAATATCCTCGGCGTGCTCAGCGGCCTGTACCTGTTCTGGCTCGGCTTGCGGGCCATCCGCAGTAAACCGCGCGATGGCGACGAACCCCAGGGCCCGGCGCGCAACCCGTTCTGGCACGGGATCCTGTTCGGCCTGACCAATCCCAAGGCTTATCCGGTGGCGGTGGCAACCTTCACCGCGCTGCTCTCCAGCCGCGCGGAGCTGTTGACCTGGTCGATGCTGCCGGGGCTGATTGCCCTGAGTTTCCTTGGCGGCCTTGGCGCATACGCTATCCTCATCGGCATCGTCGGCGCGCGTAAGGTACGCAATTGGTACCAGCGCCACGAGCTGGCGATCACCCGGGTCTGCGGGGTGATGTTCATCGGTTTCGCGATCAATGCCCTGCTGCACGCAGTGCCAGGGTTGGTCGGCAACAAGGCGTGACGCGCCGCGCGGGTTGCGACGGTGTGCAGTTGCAGGCTTCGGCCTGCGACCGGGCTCAAGGGATGGGTACTCAGTGCATTTTTCATGGGTAGTAGCTTTCTCTGATGGCAACCAAGAACTCCGCGCCTCTGGCCAGTTTCATCGACCTGCTCCTGGACGCCGTGTGCGCCGTGGATGTCGAGGGTCGCTTCGTGTTCGTCAGCGCCGCTTGTGAGCGGGTCTTCGGCTACACCGCCGACGAGCTGATCGGCCGCCCGATGATCGAGCTGGTGCACCCGGCCGATCGTGAACGTACCTTGCAGGCCGCCCGGGAAATCATGGGCGGGGTGCCCAAGCCGAATTTCGAGAACCGCTACGTGCGCAAGGACGGGCGGGTGGCGCATATTCTCTGGTCGGCGCGCTGGTCGGAAGTGGATCAGTTGCGCATCGCCGTGGCCCGCGACATCACCGAGCGCAAGCAGGCGGAGTCCCGGCAGGCGGCGCTGTACGCGATTTCCGAGGCGGCCCATGCCACCGAAGACCTGCTGGTGCTGTTCCGGCATGTGCATCGGATCATCGGCGAATGGCTGCCGGCGCTGAACTGTTCCCTGGCGCTCTACGACGAGCGCAGCGCCAGCCTGAGTTTTCCCTATCATGTCGATGACTGCGAGGGCAGCCCGGAACTGCCGGGCACCTTGATCGAACGCTTCTGCGTCGAGGTGCTGCAATGCGGCCAGCCCTTGCTGCTGGCGCCGGAGTGCCCGGTGAACCGGGTGCTCTGGAGCGAATTCGCGGCTATCCAGGGTTCGCGCTGCTGGCTGGGCGTGCCGCTGAATTCGCAAAAGGGCACCATCGGCGTGCTGATGGTCAAGAGCGCCCCGGGCACCGAAAGCTACAGCGAACAGGACCAGGAACTCTTGCAGTACGTCAGCGCGCAGCTGGCCGCGGCCATCGAACGCAAGCAGCTGCATGCACGCCTGCACTACATGGCCGAATACGATCAATTGACTCACCTGCCCAACCGCGAACTGCTGCGCGAGCGCCTGCGTTCGGCCCTGGCTCGGGCCCGGCGCGAGTCGGGGCGCATGGCCCTGCTGTATGTCGACCTGGACAAGTTCAAGGAGGTCAACGACACCTGCGGGCACGCGGTGGGGGACATGCTGCTGCAAGCGGTGGCCAACCGGCTCAAGGGCTGCGTGCGGGAAACCGACACCGTGGCGCGGATCGGTGGCGACGAGTTCGTGATCCTGCTGGAGAGCGTGCAGCACAGCGAGGATGCCCAGCGGGTAGCGGAGAAGATCCGGCGGACGCTGGGCGAGCCGCTGCGCCTGGACGGCCACTCGTTGAACATCCTGCCGAGCATCGGCATCGGCCTGTATCCCGAGCATGGCCTGGAGGAAAAACAGCTGTTCAAGCACGCCGACGAAGCCATGTACGCGGTCAAGCGGGCACAGAAAAGCCGCTCCAACGCCTGAGCCGGCAAGCACCGGATGAAGCCCTGGCCCGGCCGTGCCGGGGTTCACCGTTCGTCGTGCAAGCGAGGGTTTTTCTAAACCTTTGCGCCCCCCACCTTTCCCTATGCAGACGGGAGCCATGGCTTCCGGCAGATCAATTTGCAAGCGGAGAGCCACCTCATGAACCCCATGGCTACAGTCATGCGCGGTGCCGGACTGGCACTGCTCCTGGGCCTTGGCGCCACCAGCGCCCTGGCCCAGTCCCCCGCGGATTTCATCGACGACGCCTCGGCCAAGGGCATGGCCGATATCGAAGCCAGCCGCCTGGCCCACCAGCAGACCTCATCCAAGGCGGTCAAGGAATACACCATCCAGGTGATCAACGACCGCACCACCGCCAACCAGCACCTGGCCAAGATCGCCAAGCAGCTGGACTTGCCGGTCGCCCCCCGGGACCAGGTGATGGACCAGGCCAAGCGCCTGATGCCCCGCGTACCTGAAACCGAGGGCGAGGACTTCGATCGTGCCTACGCCGCCAGCCAGGTCAAGGCCACCGAAGAAGCCATCGAGCAGATCCAGCAGCAGGCGCAGACCAGCGAGGTGCCGGAGCTCAAGGCATTTGCCGAAGAGACCCTGCCCAAGCTGGAAAACCACCTGCAGATGGCCAAGGCCCTGCAGGCCGGGCGCCGGTCCGACCGGCTGGACGGTTGAGCCCCGCCGTTGCCCCATCCTTGCCCTTTAGTTGGAGAGCACCATGTCGACTCAATCCGTATCCAATCAGTACGCGATGCAGGATCCCCTGACCCAGTACCCCCAGCCGGAATTTCCCGACCAGCCGCAAACGGCGCCGGGCATCGACCAGGACATGATCCCCCGTCCCGACCACGGCGAGCACAGCTATCACGGGTTTGGCCGGTTGCTGGGGCGCAAGGCCCTGATCACCGGCGGCGATTCGGGTATCGGCCGCGCAGCGGCCATTGCCTATGCCCGTGAAGGCGCGGACGTCGCCATCA
Organism: Pseudomonas sp. GW822-FHT06D10; assembly: GCF_058799535.1. Taxonomy (NCBI): domain Bacteria; kingdom Pseudomonadati; phylum Pseudomonadota; class Gammaproteobacteria; order Pseudomonadales; family Pseudomonadaceae; genus Pseudomonas; species Pseudomonas sp. GW822-FHT06D10. Next base: position 768,981 of record NZ_JBXALN010000002.1, read on the forward strand.
ACTACCTGCCCGAGGAGGAGCGCGACGCCCGCCAGGTGATAGAGCTGATCAAGGCCGCCGGGCGCAAGGCCGTTGCGCTTCCCGGCGATATCAGCGACGAACGTTTCTGCCGCGACCTGGTGCGCCGTGCCCATGAGCAACTGGGTGGGCTGGACATCCTGGTCAACGTGGCGGGCAAGCAGGTGGCGCAGGAGGACATCGCCGACATCAGCACCGCTCAGTTCGACGCCACCTTGAAGACCAACGTGTATGCCTTGTTCTGGATCTGTCAGGCGGCCTTGCCGCTGATGCCGGCTGGCGCCACGGTGATCAACACCGCGTCGATCCAGTCCTACCAGCCTTCGGCCAGCCTCCTGGATTACGCCACCACCAAGGCGGCGATCGTGGCTTTCACCAAGGCCCTGGCCAAACAGGTGATCGGGCGGGGTATCCGGGTCAACGCCGTGGCGCCGGGGCCGATCTGGACCGTACTGCAACCCAGTGGTGGCCAGCCTCGGGAAAAGATCCCGCAGTTCGGCCTGCAAACCCCCATGAAGCGTCCGGGGCAGCCGGCCGAATGCGCTCCCCTGTACGTGCTATTGGCGTCGCAGGAATCGAGCTACATCACCGGCGAAGTGTTCGGGGTCACCGGCGGCAACCCTCTGCCCTAGGATGATCGGCGCAGGGGCCTGCCTTCGCCGAGCCGATCTCAGCACTGGTTGAGATCGGTCTTGTCCTGCTGGCTGGAGGTGCTGACGGACAGCTCGGAATCGCCGCCCTGGCCGATCTCGCGGTATTCGCGGCGCATCTGCTCCAGCTGCTTGAGGTCCAGCCCGTCCAGGCTGAGCATGGCGTTGTGGGCCGCCTTGGTGGCCCGCAGCAGCTCGTCGATCTTCAAGTGCAGAATGTCGTTGTCGCGGTTCTGGGTGTTCTGGATCAGGAACACCATGAGGAAGGTGATGATGGTGGTGGAGGTATTGATGATCAACTGCCAGGTGTCGTTGAAGTGAAACACCGGCCCGCTGAGCCCCCAGATCAGAATCAGCAACAGCGCGCCGAGAAAGGTTTTCGGGCTGCCGGCCCACATCGACAGCGCTTGCGAAATCTTCGAGAACTTCATGGCCGTGTTCCTTATGGGGAGGTGTCTGAAGGTGTGACAGCAGGGCTCTGGCGAAAGTGCTTTTTTCGTTAATTCACCGAGGTATGAGGGCTCCTGATGGGAGCTGTTTTATCTTTTACCCAGCTGCCTGGCAGTAACCTGTGTTTGAGTTGACGGGGATGTCTGTCTTTGTACGGGTTTGTGGCTAGTATCAATGGCGTTCAAAGTGCCATCACGCTAATACACGGATCGGAAACTGTCAGAGGTCTCTCATGGAATTTCTTGAAAAACTCACCAGTCTTGCTGCCAAGGTACGTCTACAAGGCGCGGCCATTCAAACCGAAGAGGCGACGAAAAACGCGTTCGTCATGCCTTTCATCAGTACGGTCCTGGGCTATGACGTTTTCGATCCCATGGAGGTGACGCCAGAGTTCGTCTGCGATGTCGGGACCAAGAAGGGCGAGAAGATTGATTACGCGATCATCAAGGATGGCGAGGTGCAGATGCTTATCGAGTGCAAGAAAATCGGTGAGCCGTTACACATCAATCATGCATCCCAGTTGTTTCGTTACTTTCACGTGACCAGCGCACGTATATCCATCCTCACTAATGGTCAGGTCTATAAGTTTTTCACGGACCTGGATGCGCCGAACAAGATGGATGAAAAGCCTTTCCTTGAGCTTGATCTGCTGGACATTGATGAGTACTCGGTGCCGGAGCTGATCAAGCTGACCAAGTCGGCGTTTGATGTCGAGTCGATTCTCAGCGCAGCGGGCGAATTGAAGTATGTCAGTCAGATCAAGAAGGTCGTCGCTTCACAAGTCAGCAAGCCGGACGATGACTTTGTGAAGGTCTTTGCATCGCGAGTCTATGAAGGCGTGATCACGCAAAAAGTACGCGATCAGTTTTACGAACTGACGCGCAAAGCCATCGGTCAGTTCCTCAATGATCAGATCAATGATCGTTTGAAGTCCGCCATGAGCGGGGCTAATCAGGTTCTCATTCCCCAGCATTCGGCACCCCTCAACGATGAAGCGGGAGTCGATGAGGAGGAGCGCACAGATGAGAAGATCTTCACGACACTGGAGGAGCTTGAGGGATATCACATCGTACGAGCGGTGGTGCGCTCGGTGGTTGATGCCAAGCGTATCGTGCAACGCGACACTCAGAGCTATTTCGGCATCCTGCTTGACGATAACAATCGCAAGCCGATTTGCCGTTTGCATTTCAATAGATCACAGAAGTACATCGGTATTTTCGACCAGGACAAGGTTGAGACTCGCCATCCCATCAACTCTGTCGACGAGATCTACGAGTACTCGGAACATCTAAAGAAGACGGTGGGTTTTTATGACTAGGTGACCGGGCTCGCAGTGAAACTGGCGAAGGCGGCAGGAGGGGCGCTTCCTGGCCGCTGGAGCAGAGCAATTGGCTGCCCGCTTACACCTCACAACACTCCTTCGCACAATAAAACAGGATTGTGCTGGAGCTGTCGGGGCACTGGGCTTAACGTGGCCCGGGCCAGGTGCCCCATGGGGCGCCACGACGCTCAAGGAGGCAGCTTATGTCGGCGAGTACCGGTGCTTCGGTCATCGACCTGTATCACCAGGCGCAAGACTACTTCTTCGTTTCCATCTCCCAGTTCTATCGACGTTTCGGCAGTGGCCTGAGTGCCTATTGCACCGGGGTCGAAGCCAGCAGCCTGAACCTGTTGATGATGAATGTCTGCGCTGTCGACGAGCCGGGAGCGTTGGCCGAAGGCGTGGCGTTCCTGCAGCGCACGGGCATGCCGTTCTGTGTGGTGGTGCCCGAGGCGCTGGTGCCCCGGGTCAGCGGGCAATTGCACCAGCAGCATCTGCTGGCGGCGGACAAGACCACCTGCATGGTGCTCGATCTGACGCGCCATGAGCCCCGGCAAGCGCTTGCGGCGCAGGCCCAGGTGCGCTGTAGCGACCTGCGCCTGGAGGATTGGGCGCAGCCCGTGCAGAGTGCATTCGAGTCCGGCGAGGGGGGGATCGAGCAGTACCTGGCCCGGCATCGGGCGGCGCTGTCGGCGGGCCGGGCCCTGAGCCATTTCACCCTATATGTCGAGGAGCGCCCGGTGAGTGCCCTGACTCTCTCGCTGCTGCCGGGGCTGGCGCGCCTGGATGACATCGGCACCGTGCAGGATTGCCAGGGCCAGGGCTATGCCTCGGCGCTGATTCAAGCGGTGCTGGCGTTCGCCCGGGCCAGGGGCGCCAGGACCTGCGTGCTGGAGGCCTCCCTCGATGGCCTGTCGATCTACCGCAAGGCCGGCTTCGAACCGCTGTTCGACTACCGCGCCTTCTGCCAGGAATGAGCCCGCCCTAGCGGGCAGCGTTCTGCCGGAACTGGCGCGGGCTGAGCCCGGTGAGGGCCTTGAACTGGCGGCTGAAGGCGCTGTGGTCGGTGTAGCCGCATTGCAGCGCGACCTCGGTGATGGGTTCTTCGGTGAGCAGCAACTGCGAAGCGTGTTCCAGGCGGACCTTGTGGATCATCTGCCGTGGCGTGAGGTGGAAGATGCGCTTGCAGTAGCGCTCCAGCTGGGCAGTGGACAGGCTGGCGATGCGGGTCAGGTCGTCCAGGCGGATGGCCTCGCTGTAGTGCTCGCGGATATGCCGGTCCACCGCTGCCAGGCGTTCATAGGCCGGATGGGTGTCATGGGCGGCCTGAAGGTCCAGGGAGATCCCGGCCATGCCGATGATCTGCCCGTCACGCCCGTACAGCGGCAGTTTGTGGGTCAGGCACCAGCCGGGCTCGCGGCTGCCATACAGATGCAGTTCCAGCTGGCCCTTGATGGTGATGCCCTGGCGTAGCACGCGCTGGTCCTGCTCGGTGTAGACCGGGCCGAGCACCGCCGGGAAGACCTCGGCGGAGGTCTTGCCCAGCAGGGGCCGCACATTCTTGAAACCGCAGCGCTGGGCCAGGGTCAGGTTCGCCACTCGGTAGCGGGCCTGCAGGTCCTTGATGAAGAACACCGCGCTGGGGATGCAGTCCAGCAGCGGGGTGATCGGCGCCATGTTGGCCAGCAGGCCATTGAGGTCCCGGGGTGCATGGGCGGCGATGGCCCGGGGCAAGTGGTGCAGCTGTGCGCCATCGATCATCGTCTGCCTCTCTCTATGGGGGCTTGGGGGATGGATCTGGGTCGATAAAGCCAAGGGGTTCAGGGGCCGCCGGTTGCATTGTCGGCGCCGGGGCGTGCCTGCTGGCTGTCGAGCAGCAGCGTGGCGATTCGCGCCGGCACCAGGGGTGCCCGTGGCGGGGTGGGCGCCCAGCCGAACAGGCGGTGGGCCGCGCTGGCACAGATCCGGCCCTGACAGGCGCCCATGCCGCAGCGGCTCTGCAGCTTGGCCTGGGCCCAGTCGGGGGCTGCGGCCACGGCGGCGTAGGGCACATCCTCGCACCGGCACAGCAGAGTATCAGCTCGGGCCAGTTGCAGGACCTGCGGTTGCAGCTCGAAATGCCGCAGCAGGCGCTCGGCAAAATGCTGCCAGTGACGGCGCTGCTGGATCAGTTCGGCGACCCGGTCTGCCTGCCCGCTGGCCACACAGCCGGCGATCCGGCCTTCGATCAGCGCCAGTTCGCTGCCACCGATGCCCGTGCACTCGCCGGCGGCCAGGACCTGGGGCAGGCTGCTGCGCTGTTGCTGATCGACCGCGATGGCGCCCTGTTCCAGGCGGCAGCCCAGGTGGCTGGCCAGGCGCACATTGGGCACCAGGCCGAAGCCGCAGGCCAGGTAGTCGCAGGGGATTTCCAGGGTGCGCCGGCCCTGGCGGATGCGCACGGCCTGCAGGTGCTGCTCGCCCAGCGCCTCGACCACGTGGGCGTTGCAGCGATAGCTCGGGGTGGCCAGGCTCAGGGCCTGGGCCAGCTTGTTCGGCCAGCGCCACAACTGGGCGGCAAAGCCCAGCAACGAGGCCGCCGGGGCCTGTTCCAGCACCCGCACCACTCGGCCGCCGGCGCGGCGCGCGGTGGCGGCGCTGGCCAGCAGCAAGGGACCGCTGCCGGCGATCACCAGGGTCTTTCCTGCCACCGCCAGGCCGTTCTTGAGCAGCGCTTGCAGGCCGCCGGCCCCGGTCACCCCGGGCAGGGTCCAGCCGGGGAAGGGCAACAGCAGTTCCTGGGCGCCACAGCATAGGATCAGTTGTTCGAATTCCACGTGCCAGGCCTGCCGGGCATCTTCGAGCAACAGGCTGTGGGTGCCCAGGGTCGAGATGATGCGGGTGGCGCTGAGGTAGCGCACCGCCGGGTGCTGCAGCACCTTGAAGTGCTCGGCCTGGGCGGCGCTGGGCGGATGCTGGGGGCCGTGGCGCCAGATCTGGCCGCCGGGGCGCGGGTTGTCATCGACGATCAGGATCGAGCTGGCGCTGTGGCTGGCGGCCTGGGCGGCGGCCAGCCCCGCCGGGCCGCTGCCGACGATGAGGATCTGGCACTGCAGGTGGCGGGCGGTCATTGGCTGCGCTCCACCTGCATGCCGTCCCGGCACAGGGTCTGGCAGGCCAGCTGGCGGCGGCCATCGATGGTCATCCGGCATTCCTGGCAGATGCCCATGCCGCAGAACACGGTCCGCGGCTGGCCACCGCAGGAGGTGCGGGTGCGCGGGTCGGCACTGCCGGCCACGGCGGCGGCCACGCTGAGGCCGTTGGCCACCTGCAGGGCCTGCTGGTCCAGGTAGATGATCATGGCAAGTCTCCAGTCAGGGCGGCGAAGCGCCCGGGCAGATAGGGGCGCGGGTCGAGCGCCGGGCATTCGCCCAACATCAGGTCCACCAGCAGTCGCGCGCTGCCGGGGGCGGTGGTGACTCCCAGGCCTTCGTGCCCGACCGCCAGCCACAGGCCCGGTTGCCGCGGGTGTTCGCCGAGGATTGGCAGGCCATCCGGCGTGGCGGCGCGAAAGCCGGTCCAGGCGCGGATGCCGTTGAGCTCGGCGAGCGCCGGCAGGTAGTCCACGGCGCGCCGCAGCATGGGCGCCAGTACGCTAGGTTCGATGGCCGGATCGAGGGTGTCGAACTGTCGGGACGAGCCGATCAGCAACTGGCCGGTGGGCCGCGGCTGGACATTGAACGCCACCGAGGTGCCGTGGCTGGCGTGGGCGCTGGCGGCGTAACCCAGCTCCACCAGTTGGTGGCCGACCTGTTGCGGGTAGCGGTCGCTGATCAGCAGATGGCCCTTCTTCGGGCGCAGGGGCAGGGCCGGCAACAGTTCCCGGGCAGCGAAGCCGTTGGCCAGCAGCACCCGTTGTGCCCTCAGCACGCGACCGTCGGCGAGCTCCACCTGGTCCCCGGCGACGCTGCGCACCCGGGCTGCCTGGCGCCTGATCAGCGAAGCGTTGCCGAGCAGCCAGTGGGCAGTGGCCGGGGCGTAGAGGATCGCGTCGCCGGGGATCTTCAGCGCACCGGCCAGGCCTTTGCGCAACATCGGTTCCAGGCTCGCCAGCCGGGTGCTGTCCAGCAGCTCGCCGCTGATGCCGTGGTCGGCCAGGGCCTGCTGCTTGGTCCGCGCCAGGTCCCTCTCGTGGTGGTCGGCGGCCAGCCACAAGGTGCCGCAGTTCCGGTAGGCGCAGGCCTCGGGCAGGCGTTCGCGCAGCTGCCGCCAGAGGCCGAGGGAGTAGTGACTCAAGGCCAGTTCCGCCGGGTTGTCGTCCATCACCACCAGATGGCCCATGCCGGCCCCGGTGGCACCGCCACGACCATCGTCGAGCACCTGTACCCGCAGGCCGCGCCGGGCCAGCTCATGGGCGCAGGCGGCACCGATGATGCCAGCGCCCACCACTATCACCTCGGCCTCGGCCACCGGCGTCACGAGCCGATGCCCCAGGCGAACGGATCGCTGTCGTCCAGCAGCAGAGTGGCTTCGGCGCTGATGTGGGCACTGCCGCGAAGGATCGGAATCAGTTGCTCGCCGACCTTCTCATAGTGGGCGCTGAACTGGCTGCCGATGACACTGGCCTGGCGCCAGGCCTGGCCCGGGGCGAGCTTGCCGTCCGCCGCCAGGCACGCCAGTTTGGCGCTGGTGCCGGTGCCGCAGGGCGAACGGTCGTAGGCCTTGCCGGGGCAGAGCACGAAGTTGCGGCTGTCGGCCTGAGGGTCGTCGGCGAACAGTTCGATGTGGTCGATGACCCCGCCCTCGGCGCCGGTGATGCCGGCGGCTTCGAGGGCCTGGCGCACGCCCCAGGTGTAGTGGGTCAGGGCTTCGACATTGTCCAGGGCAATGCGCTGGCCGTGGTCGCTGATCAGGAAGAACCAGTTGCCGCCCCAGGCGATGTCGCCGTGCACCTTGCCGTGGCCGGGCAGTTGCAGCATCACCTGGGTGCGGTAGCGGTAGGCGGGGACGTTGCGCACGCTCACCGACAGGTCCTCGTGCAGGGTGGCCTCGACGGTGCCCACCGGGGTTTCGATACGGTGCACGCCCTGGTCGATGCGCCCCAGGTGATACAGCGAGCGCACCAGGCCAATGGTGCCGTGGCCGCACATGCCCAGGTAGCCGCTGTTGTTGAAGAAGATCACTCCGGCACAGGCGTCGCTGGCCTGCGGCTGGCACAGCAGGGCCCCCACCAGCACGTCGCTGCCCCTGGGTTCGAGGACGCAGGCCCGGCGCCACTGGTCGTGCTCGCGCTCCAGGATCTGCAAGCGTTCGGCCATGGAGCCGCGGCCCAGGTCGGGAAAGCCGTCGATGACCAGGCGGGTGGGTTCACCCCCGGTGTGGGAGTCGATCACGGTTATTTTTTTCATGAGGGCACCTGAGGGCAAAGAGCTACAGAGTGGCCTTGGCGGGGGCGCTGCCGCTTGTGGGTTTTCGCTGTCGTGGATGACGAAATCGGCACAGTCCGTTCGGCGGTAGAGGCGGTGTGCGAGGAACGCGCCGGTGAGCCGCGAGCGCCGGGCAAGTGTGCCGATTTCGTCTCCTTCGGGGGTGAAAAGTCTCAAGCTGCGACGGGGATAAAAGGCGACTCTGGATTTCGTATCCAACGCCTGTCGGCCCGGCCGACTTCATACAAGGACAAGACCATGAGCCGTAAAGCCATCCAGTGGAGCGGTGTGTTCCCCGCAGTGACCACCCAGTTCAACGCCGATTTTTCCCTGAACCTGCAAGCCACCCACAAGGTCATGCGCAGCCTGGTGGACGATGGCGTCTCGGGGCTGGTGGTGTGCGGCACCGTGGGGGAGAACACCTCGTTGACCACCGCGGAAAAACTCGCGGTGATCGAAGTGGCCAAGGACGCCGCCGGCGGCCGGGTGCCGGTGATTGCCGGGGTGGCCGAATTCACCACCGAGTTTGCCCGCAACACCGTGCGCGAGGCCGCCAGGGCCGGGGCCGACGGGGTGATGGTGATGCCCGCCCTGGTGTACTCGGCCAAGCCCCATGAGACCGCCGCGCATTTTCGCGCCGTGGCCACCGGCACCGACCTGCCGGTGATGGTCTACAACAACCCGCCCATCTACAAGAACGACGTCACCCCCGACGTACTGATCGCCCTGCAGGACTGCGAGAACATCGTCTGCTTCAAGGATTCCTCCGGCGATACCCGGCGCTTCATCGACCTGCGCAATGCCGTCGGCGACCGCTTCGTGCTGTTCGCCGGGCTTGATGACGTGGTGGTGGAAAGCGTTGCAGTGGGCGCCGAGGGCTGGGTCTCCGGGATGTCCGTGGCCTTCCCCAAGGAGGGCGAGACGCTGTTCCGCCTGGCCAAGGAAAAGCGCTTCGAGGAAGCCCTGGCCCTGTACCGCTGGTTCATGCCGCTGCTGCACCTGGATGCCCGTCCGGACCTGGTGCAGTGCATCAAGCTCTGCGAGGAACTGGTAGGGCGTGGTTCGTGCATTACCCGGCCGCCGCGCTTGCCACTGCAAGGCGAGACCCTGGCCGAGGTCAAGGCGATTGTCGCCAAGGCCCTGGCCACGCGCCCGAGCCTGCCCAACGTCGGCTTGTAAGGCGTTCACGGGCGCCCAGGGTGAAGGGCGCCCGCTTTCGAACAACAGCTCCGGGCAGCCACAAGGCACAGCCCGGGTGCAGTGCTGCAAGCGTCGGACGGCCCCGCCGACGTGACATTCCATCTGCCCATTCCAATAATCCAAAACAGGCGCAGCCCCATGTCAGGCAAAGGCAAATTCAAGAAACAACTCTCTCTGGTGGACCTGACCTTTATCGGTCTGGGTGCGATTTTCGGTTCCGGCTGGCTGTTCGCTGCCAGCCACGTTTCGGCGATTGCCGGGCCGGCGGGGATCTTTTCCTGGCTGCTGGGCGGCTTTGCCGTACTGCTGCTGGGCATCGTCTACTGCGAGCTGGGGGCAGCTCTGCCCCGGGCCGGCGGGGTAGTGCGCTATCCGGTGTTTTCCCACGGGCCGCTGCTGGGCTACCTGATGGGGTTCATCACCCTGATCGCCTTTTCCAGCCTGGTGGCGATTGAAGTGGTGGCGGCCCGGCAGTACGCCGCGGCCTGGTTCCCGGCGCTGACCCACGAGGGCTCGAGCAACCCGACGATCATCGGCTGGCTGGTGCAGTTCGCCCTGTTGTGCCTGTTCTTCTGGCTCAACTACTACAGCGTCAAGACCTTCGCCAAATCCAACAACTTCATCAGCCTGTTCAAGTTCATCGTGCCGCTGCTGGTGATCGGGGTGCTGTTCACCTTCTTCAAGCCCGATAACTTCCATGTCCAGGGCTTTGCGCCGTTCGGTCTCTCGGGGATCGAGATGGCGGTCTCGGCGGGGGGCATCATCTTTGCCTACCTGGGGCTGACCCCGATCATTTCCGTGGCCAGCGAGGTGCGCAATCCGCAGCGCACCATTCCCATTGCCCTGATCCTTTCGGTGCTGCTCTCGACCCTGATCTACGGCCTGCTGCAACTGGCCTTCCTGGGCAGCATTCCCACGGAAATGCTGGCCAACGGCTGGAGTGGCATCAGCAAGGAGTTCTCTCTGCCGTACCGCGATATTGCCCTGACGCTCGGGGTCGGCTGGCTCGCCTACCTGGTGGTGGCCGACGCGGTGATCTCCCCCAGCGGCTGCGGCAGCATCTACATGAACGCCACGCCGCGGGTGGTCTACGGCTGGGCCCGCACCGGGACCTTTTTCAAGATCTTCACCCGCATCGACGAAGAGTCCGGCATTCCGCGTCCGGCGCTGTGGCTGACCTTCGGCCTGTCGGTGTTCTGGACCTTGCCGTTCCCTTCCTGGGAAGCCCTGATCAATGTGGTCTCGGCGGCCCTGGTACTGAGCTATGCAGTGGCGCCCATCAGTGTCGCGGCCTTGCGCAAGAGCGCGCCGGAGTTGGCGCGGCCGTTCCGTGTGCGTGGTTTTGCCCTGCTGGGGCCGGTGTCCTTCGTGATCGCGGCGCTGATCGTCTACTGGTCGGGCTGGGGCACGGTGTCCTGGCTGCTGGGGCTGCAGATCCTGATGTTCGTGATCTACCTGTTGTGCAAGCGCCTGGTGCCCACCGATCACTTGAGCCTTGGCGAACAGGTGCGTTCGTCCCTGTGGCTGATCGCGTTCTATGCCCTGACCATCGTCATTTCCTACCTGGGCAGCTTCGGCGGCATCGGCGCCCTGGCTCACCCCTTCGACACCCTGACCGTCACCCTCATGGCCCTGTGTATCTACTACTGGGGCGCCAACACCGGCGTGCCCGGCGCCAAGCTGGTGCTGGACGGCGATGAGGTGGAATGAGGGTGCCCACTTTCAAGCAGACGAGGCAAACCATGACTGTTACTGGACAGATGCTGATCGGCCAGCAAGCCGGCTTAGGCACTCACGGGCATATCCATGGGCTGAACGCGGCCACCGGCGAGGTGCTGCAACCGGCTTTTGGCGGGGCCGCACCGGCCGACCTGGAGCGTGCCTGTGCCCTGGCCCAGGCGGCGTTCGAGCCTTATCGGCTGTTGCCGCTGGAGCGGCGGGCGGCGTTTCTGGAGAGTATCGCCAGCCAGATTCTTGAGCTGGGGGATGAACTGATCGAGCGTTGCCTGCTGGAAACCGGCCTGCCCCGTGCCCGCCTGGAAGGCGAGCGCGGGCGCACCGTTGGCCAGTTGCGGCTGTTTGCCGCGGTGGTGCGCAAGGGCGGGTTTCTCGGGGTGCGGATCGACCCGGCGCAGCCCGGGCGCCAGCCTTTGCCCAGGGTCGACCTGCGCTTGCGGCAGATTGGTCTGGGGCCGGTGGCGGTGTTCGGTGCGTCGAACTTTCCTTTGGCCTTTTCCGTGGCCGGCGGCGATACCGCATCGGCCCTGGCGGCGGGCTGCCCGGTGATCGTCAAGGCGCACTCGGCCCACCCCGGCACCTCGGAGCTGGTGGCCCAGGCCATCGTCCGGGCGGCACGGCAGCAGGGAATGCCCGAAGGGGTGTTTTCACTGTTGTTCGACAGTGGCCGGGATATCGGCCAGGGGCTGGTGGCGGACTCGCGGATCAAGGCCGTGGGTTTCACCGGCTCGCGCAGCGGCGGGATGGCCCTGATGCAGATCGCCGCGGCGCGCGCCGAGCCGATCCCGGTGTATGCGGAGATGAGTTCGATCAATCCGGTGCTGCTGCTGCCCCATGCCCTTGAGGAGCGCGGCGAGCAGATCGCCCCGGCGTTTGTCGCCTCGCTGACCCAGGGCGCCGGGCAGTTCTGCACCAACCCGGGGTTGATCCTGGCCGTCGATGGGCCGGCGTTACAGCGTTTTGAGCGGGTCGCCGCCGAGGCCCTCGGCCACGTGGCGGCGCAGACCATGCTCACGCCGGGCATTTACCGCAGCTACTGCCAAGGCGTGGCCAGCCTCGCGGCGCATGCCCGGGTGCAGCTCCTGGCCCAGGGCCCGGCCCAGGGCCCGGAAGGGCAGGGCCAGCAGGCGCGCGCGGCATTGTTCGCCACCTCGGCCGCGGCGTTCATGGCGTGCCCCGAGTTGCGCGGGGAGATCTTTGGCCCGGCCTCGCTGATTGTCCGCTGCGCCGACTTGACTGTCCTGCAACAGGTACTGCGCAGCCTGGAGGGCCAGCTGACCATTGCCATTCACCTGGGCGAGGGCGATCAGCCGCAGGTGCGGGCGCTGCTGCCGCTGCTGGAGAGCAAGGCCGGGCGCCTGCTGGCCAACGGTTTCGGCACCGGTGTCGAAGTGGCCCATGCCATGGTCCATGGCGGGCCGTTCCCGGCCACTTCCGACAGCCGCAGCACTTCAGTGGGCAGCCTGGCGATCCAGCGCTTCCTGCGCCCGGTGTCCTACCAGGACCTGCCCGAGTCGCTGTTGCCGGCTGAACTGCACAGCGCCAATCCATTGCAGGTGCCGCAGTTGCTCGACGGCCAGGGCCCGGGCTGACCCGAGGCGCGCCTGCTCATCCTTCTTGCCTTACCTATCCGCAAACTCTCCCACAGGAGCGTTCCCCACCTGCCATAGAGGTTCCTGCATGTCTGAATACATCACCCTGTCACTGGATGAAGTCTGTGCCCTGTCCTATCAGGTCCTCACTCGCCACGGCCTGTCCGACGCCCATGCCCGGGCGATCGCCGAAGTCATCACCCAGGGCCAGCGTGACGAGTGCCACTCCCATGGGGTGTATCGTCTGCTGGGCTGCGTACGTTCGGTGCGCGAGGGCCGGATAGATCCCCGGGCCGAACCGAGCCTGCGGCATGTTTCTCCCGGGGTACTGGAGGTGGATGCCCATTACGGCTACTCCCTGCTGGGTTTTCATACCGGTTTGCCGATCCTTGCGGAAAAGGCCCGCAGCCAGGGGATCGCCGCCATGGTGATCAAGCGCTGCTTCCACTTTTCCGCGCTGTGGCCGGAGGTCGAGGCGATTGCCGACTACGGCCTGGTGGGGATGGCGATGAACCCCAGCCATAGCTGGGTGGCCCCGGCGGGCGGGCGTCATCCGGTGTTCGGCACCAACCCCCTGGCCTTTGCCTGGCCGCGCCCGGGGGGCCAGCCTTTTGTCTTTGACTTCGCCACCAGTGCCATTGCCCGGGGGGATATCGAACTGCATGCGCGCCAGGGCAAGCCGATTCCCGAGCACTGGGCCATCGACGCCGATGGCCAGCCCACCACTGATGCCAAGGCGGCATTGCAGGGCGCCATGCAGACGTTCGGCGGGCACAAGGGCTCGGCCCTGGCGGCGATGATCGAGTTGCTGGCCGGTGCCCTGATCGGCGACCTGACCAGTGCCGAGTCCATGGCCTTCGATGGAGGCGTGGGGGCTACGCCCTGCCATGGGGAACTGGTGCTGGCGTTCGATCCCAGGGTGTTTTTGGGGGAGGGCTATGAGCAGGGGCTGGAACGGGCGGAAGGGTTGTTCGCGGCGATTGCCCGGCAGGGCGCACGGCTGCCGTCACAGCGGCGTTTTGCGGCCCGGGCCCGCAGCCTGGAGCACGGAGTGCAGATTCCCCGAGGGCTGCTGGAGGATATTCGCGGGTTGCTCTGAGGCCTGTTCGCCGGCAGACGGCTCCTGCGGATGAGTGCAGGAGCCGGCTTGCCGGCGAAAGGATGTTTACGGCATCAGAAGCGTACGTTGGCCGCCAGCTCGGCGGAGCGCCCCGGCGCGACGGTGGCGAACATCCCCACGTGGGAGGCGTCGTAGTAAGTCTCGTCGGTGAGGTTGAGCACGTTGAGTTGCAGGTCCAGGTTCTTGTTCACCCGGTAGGCGAGCATGGCGTCGTAGCGCCAGTAGGAATCGAGGCTGCGGGTGTTTTCATCGTTGGTATAGCGCTTGTCCACATAGTTGGCGCCGCCGCCGACCTTCCAGCGGTCGGTGAGGGCGTAGGTGGTCCAGACCGAGCCGCTGTTGGGGGCGATGAACTTGGCCTGGTTGCCATCGAAGTTGGTGTTTTTTCCGGATGCATACTTGACCGTCTTGGCATCCAGGTAGGTGTAGCCCGCCATCACTTCCCACTGCTCGGTGAGATGGCCGGTGGCTCCCACTTCAAACCCCTTCACCTCGACGTCGCCGTCCAGCGTGACCTCGTTGCTGATCGGGTCGTAGGTCCGGGCGTTGGTCTTCTCGGTCTTGAACAGGGCCGCGGTCAGGGACAGTCGTTCGTTCAGCAGGTCCCACTTGGTGCCCAGCTCGATGCTGCGGCTCTTTTCCGGATCCAGGTTGCTCAACCGCCCGCCCGCGGCGCCGTCGGCCCCCCCGGATTGCCCGGCGGTTTCCCCCGATGGGTTGAACGAGGTGCCGTAGGACAGGTAGATGCTGCCGTACGGCAGCGGCTTGAAGACGATGCCGCTCTGGTAGGTCCAGAGGTTGCTGCGGTTGCTCTGGGCGTCATCGCGCACGTGGTAGTTGTCGAAGCGTGCCCCCAGGTTCAGGTCCCACTGTTCATGCAGGGCCATGGTGTCCATCACGTACAGGGCGCGGTTGTTGTGCTTGGTGACGCGATGCTGGCCATCGCCGCGTGGCACCGGGGTGTAGGGATCCTTGGGGTTAGGGTGGTTCAGGTCACCGAGGTCGGCGCTGCCCGCGCTGCCATAGCGGTTTTTCTCGTCGATCCGTTCCCGGGAGAATTCCAGGCCGGCGCTGTAGCTGTGGCCGATGGAGCCAGTGTCGAACTTGCCGAAAATATCGGTCTGGTTGATCAGCGAGGTATTGACCACGTTACGTGGGCGAGCGGTGCGTTGTGCGAGGTTGTTGCGCTCCTGGGCCGGTGTCGCAATCGGCCGGCTCATGATGTAGTCCTGCATGCTGCGCCCCTGGCGTGTGGTGTTGCGCAGGGTCAGGTGGTCATTGAAGTCGTGTTCCAGTTGCAGGGTGAACAGATCGGCCGAGGTCTTGCGGAAGTCGCGTTTGCTGAAGCCGTAGAAATTGTCCCGGTCGACCTTGACCGGCTTGCCGCTGATGGCCGATACCGGAACACCCTGGTCGGGAATGTCGTCGCTCTGCATGTGGTAGTAGCTGAGGGTGCCGCGGGTATCGGTGTTCAGGCCGAAGGAAAAGCTCGGCGCCAGGCCCCAGCGGGTAACTTCCACATCGTCGCGCCCGGGGGTATCGGCTTCATGTTTCATGGCGTTCAGGCGCAGCGCCATGTTCTGTTCGGGCAGGTACTGGTTGAGGTCGACGGTGGTGCGGCGCAGTTGATCGGTGCCCAGGGTCAGGCTGCCGGCGGCGAAGGTTTCCTGCTGCGGCACTTTGCTGACCAGGTTGATGGTGCCGCCGGTGGAACCGCGCCCCGCGTAGGCCGAGCCCGGGCCCTTGACGATCTCGATCTGCTCGACGTTGAAGGCTTCGTGGGTCATGCGCCCGACATCGCGAATGCCGTCGATCATGATGTCGGTGCTGGCTTCGAAACCACGGATGAAGGGCCGGTCGCCCAGCGGTGTGCCGCCTTCGCCCGCGCCGAAGGTGATTCCCGGCGTGGTGCGCAGGGCATCGGCCAGGGTCGACACCGCACGCTCCTGCATCAGGGATTCGGTGATGATGGTCACCGACTTCGGGGTTTCGCGCAGCGGTGCGGTGAACTTCACCGAATCCGATGTTTCGCGCTTGTATCCCGGCTTGTGTTCGCCCTTGACGTGGGTGGTGCCGAGGGTGACGGATGCCGGGTCGGACGGGCGTTCGGTGGATTGCTCGGTGGCGCCGAGGCTGGCTTCGCTAAGGGCCATCAAACCGAGGGATGTGGACCACAACTTCCATGGGTGTGGGCGGGCAGGACTGGACATTTCAGATAGAGCCTCCGTTTTATTTGGAATGGATTCTCATCTGCGAATTAATATCATTCAATCAGAACTATCTGAACAATCATGTCGAAAAGTGTATGCGTCGTTGTATGCGCGATAGCCGGGCCCTCCTCAGGACCGCTACCAAGGGGCCGTGGCCTGTTGCTGAACCGGAGGGTTCTTTTTTTTCCGGCGTTGCGGTTTCATGAGCGCCCCCTTTCAGGAAACTCACGGATGAACCTGCATTTCGAAACCGCCCGCCTGTTGCTGCGCCCCCGTACCCTTGAGCACTTCCGGGCGTGCCTGGGTATGGATCAGGATCCCGAAGTCACGCGCTTCATCCCCGGGACCTGGGATGGCGGGCAGTGGCACAGGGACTTTTTACAGGGGCGCATGACCCAGGATTTCGGCCCGCGCTGCGGGTATTGGGCGATCTTCGCCAAGGACGCGCCGGATGAGTTGCTGGGCTGGGTTTCCTTCATTCCCTTCGATGCTGTGGGGCCCGAGCTGGAAATGGGCTGGCGCCTGGTGCGGCGGGCCTGGGGGCGGGGTTTTGCCAGCGAGGCCGCGCGGCGGATCGTCGAGCATGCGTTTGCCGACCCGGCGGTGCAGCGCATAGTCGCCGATGCCCATGTCGACAACGAGGCGTCGTTGGCGGTGGCGCGCAAGGTCGGTTTTCGCTTCACCCACAATGCCGATTTCGAAGGCTTGCCCTGCCGCTTCTTTGCAATGACCCGTGAGGATTTTTGCCAGCAACGGTCGGCTGGCTGAGGCGGGGGGGCACGCGTGGGGCGCCGTTGGCGGCGCCCCGTATGGTCCATGCCTGCCGTCAGAGGTGGCGGCTGACCCACCACAGCACCAGGAAGGCAATGACGGCTACCAGGGCCGCGAACTGGAACAGATTGATCAGCCACTTCAGGCCCAGGGGGAATTTCCTGTAGTCCTTCACGTTCAGGCCGCCGTTGCGCAGGAACAGGTGGGGCATGGCGAACAGTGCGCCGATGCACAGCAGCATGAAGAAACGGCTAAGGGGGTCCTTGCCCAGGAGTGGCATGCGGATGGCAATGACCCGGCAGCGCGACAGGTGCTTGACCATGTCATCAAGCCTGAAATAGCCCAGGTAGACCTGGATCGCCAGGGACACCAGCCCGGCCATGACCACCAGGACCCAACCCGCGGTATAGATATCTTTTGCGTTACACATATCTCTTCAGTGACCTCCTCAAGGTGGCGACCACGCGCTCAGCGTATTGCTCCTCCAGTGAGCCCTGGCACGCAGGGCAGCCGGCCACCATAGCACTTTGGGAGCCGTGTCGGGCGCAGGTGCTCCGGCCCCCAGGGGCCAATGAGCACCGCATCAGGGCTGTTTAGCGCGGTCGTAGCCCTGGTCAGAGGCTGGGAGAGAGGGGGGCAGGGCGGCCCTAGAGCTTGGCGCAACGCTCCACATCGGCCTGGGTGGTGACCTGGGTGTCGATGCCCAGGCGGTATTTGCAATAGTCGATGATCATCTGGCGCTGTTCATCGGTGAGTTTTTCCACGCGCCGGTAGTCGCCGTCATTGGCGTGGATGTTGAAGAATTCCAGGCGCAGGGTCGGGGATGTCTTGATAAACCAGCGGGTATGGGTTTCAGCCTCTTCAAGCTCGGTGTAGTAACCGAGGTTGAGCACCATCAGCAGGATGAGGGAGAGCAGCAACAGCAGTGTTTTCAAGGCACGGCTCCTTCCGTGGGGGGGCGCCAGGGGCGCGGGCTGCGAATGCTTCAGGTTTTTCCCCGGCTTGGCAAGCGCCCGGGCAGGAGGGGGACAGCATCGATGGCGGGATTGGCTTCAGGTTCAGCAAGCAGACAGTTGCGCACTGGTAAAAATATCGGCACGCCGGGCAGGAGCCGGGCGGTGACAGGGGGCAAATGGTTTCAAGCGGATTCACGGCAGGTTGCCAAGAGTCTGCCGGGGTGAATGGCCCGGTGCATCCGTTTGCGAACCGCAGAGCGATCGTTGGCTCTGTACGAAAACTACCTGCGCTTCGATCAGACTGCGTTAAAAACAGGCTCGGAATGCTCATTTAGGTTCCTAAACTCCGCTTCCTCGCCTGTTTTTGCCTTGCCTGATCTTTGCTCGGCGAGTTTTCGTACAGACCCTGGGATCGCTCTTTTTTTGCCTGCATCCGGGCGTTTCAGCAACGGCATCAGACCAGGCCCAGGGTCGCGGGCCGGGAACCGGGGAACACCGCCTGCACCTGAGCGCGGGAAAGCCCCCAGGTAGCGCCCAGTAGGCCGCCGAGCAGATCCCGGTAGTTGTTGAGCACCGGGTAGTCGCGGTTCTGCAGCAGGCTTTGCGCGTTCACCGTCACTTGCTCGCCGGCCAGGCGCCCGCCGCGAATGCTGCCGCCCAACACCCAGTACACCGTGCCATGGCCGTGGTCGGTGCCCCGGGCGCCGTTCTCGCGAAAGGTCCGGCCGAATTCGGAGACCACGACCACCAGGCTGTCCTTCCAGTGCTCGTCCATGGCCTCGGCATAGGCCGCCAGCCCTTGCCCGAGGTTGGCCAGGTTGCTGGCCAACTGGCCCTGTGTGCTGCCCTGGTTGACGTGGGTATCCCAGCCGCCGACATCGACGAAGCCCAGGCGATACTGCTCGCGCATCAGGCCGGCCATGCGCCGGGTCTGGGCGGCGAAGCTCTGTGCATTGGCCGCCCCGCGATTGGCTGCGAGCATCTCTTGCTGCAGGTCCCGGGAGACCTTCTGGCGCAGGGCCAGTCCATCGCTGGCCGCGGCGGCATAGGGCGTGTGCTGGTACATGGAGGCCAGAATCGCTGCCTGGCGCTCATCGAAGGGCGTCTTGCCGGCGCTGCGCAAGGACAGGTTGGGAATCTCCTGGCCGCCCTGGAAGCTCAGGGGCAGGGCGTCGGTAAAGGCGATAGGCGCGCTGTCGGGCACCTGCCGCGCCAGGCGTGCGAGGAACCCCGAGTCGTAGCGCCGGTGCTGCTGGCTCGGCTGGCCGGCCTCGATAGTGTCCTGGGTCTGGAAGTGGCTGCGGGACAGGTCGTCGGTGCCGGCAAAAGGCACGAAGGCGAGTTCCTGGCGCTGCCACAGCGGGTACAGCGAATCGCGCAGCACCGGGTTCAGGCCCCAGTGGCTGTCCAGCGCGATGGCGCTCTGCGGGTTGTGCCCCTCGGGCCGGGCTATCGCCAGGGTCGGGCGCGACTCGTAGTAGAAGTCGCTGCTGTAGGGCACCAGCAGGTTGTTGCAGTCATAGCCGCCGCGCAGGAACACCAGCAGGGTGCGCGGCGCCGAGGCCGGTGCGGCGAACAGCCGGGCACAAAACGTGAGGCTGGGCAGGGCGGCGGCTGCGATCAACAATTGGCGACGATTCATGACGGCTCCTGGTCAGGTAGGGCGCTCTCAGCGATTGTTGAAATCCGGCGAGGACAGCAGGAAGGTGTTCCATTCCTGGGGGGAAACGGCCTGCTCCAGGGCGTTGCGGGTGGTGCTGGAGAGGTAGGGGGCGATCGCCTGGTAATACATCGGCGTGGTGATCATGGGAAACCCCGGCCCCGGGACCTGGCTGCCCTCGGCGGTGAACAGCCGGTTGTTGCCCGAGCCCATGGCCCGGGCGATTTCAAAGCGCTTGGCCATCTGCCCGGAACTCGACCAGTCACTGGCTACCAGCGGCCAGCCGTCGGGAGTGATGCGCCCGAACAGCGGCTGGCCCATCTGATTCAGCCAGTTGAGCAGTGGTCGCGGGTTGGCCAGGGGCTTGCCGTCATAGGTCAGGCGCAGCGCCGAGACCACGAACTGTTGCGGGTCCTTGAATTTCCTGCCGGCCGCGCGCAGCAGCTCCGGCGATTGCATCAGGGTGGCCATGACCTGGGCGATGTCGCCATCGCTGTCACTGAAGCTCTTGGCCATGCGCGCCACCAGCGCTGGCGGCTCGTCCGCGACGAAGTACTGGGCCAGCTTGCGCGAGATGAACCGCGCGCAGGCCGGTTGCCGGGTGATGAGGTCCACGGCCTGGGTGATCTCGTCATACCCGCTGCCCTTGATGGTATGGCCCAGCAGGTGCTTGTCGCTGAAGTCGTGACGTTTGGGGTTGAACTGGAACAGGCCCTGTTGCACCACCAGGGGCTGCAGGTTGCGGGGAAAGTGCTGCTCGCGACCGTCCAGGGGCACCAGCCCGGCTCCGGTGAGGATCAGCGCCAGCTGTTGCACGTCTTCCTGGCTGTAGCCGGCGTCGACGCCCAGGCTGTGCAGTTCCATCAGTTCACGGGCGTAGTTCTCGTTGACCTTGCCCCTGGCGTTGCTGCTGTTGTCCAGGTATTCGAGCATGGCCGGGCTTTGCAGGGTGGCCAGCAGCAGGTCCTTGAACTTGCCCAGGGCGTGGGGGCGGAGGGTGTTTTCAAGGTAGTCGGCGGTCAGCAGCCGCACCCTGCCCTTGCCCTGGAACACGCTGAAATGGTTGAGCCAGAACAGCACCAGTTGTTCCTTGAGCTGGTTGGGGCCGTAGACAGCTTGCAACAGCACACTGGACTGGGTCTGTTCAGCCAGTTGGGCGGCGTACTGGCGCAGGTCTTTTTGCGCCTGGTTGCGCGCTTCGCCCTCGGGCATTGCCTTGATCTGTTCCTGGCGCTGCCGGAACTCCTCCAGCAGGGAGCGGGGTGAATCGTTCAGGGCCGGATAACTGCGCAGCAGGGTGTCGATGACCGGTGGCAACGGATCGTGCAGGCGATCGTCCAGTTGCGCCCTCAGCAGCTCATTGCGCCCCAGGGTGTGCAGGCGCTGGAGTTGCGCCGCGTCCAGGTCGAAGCCGTCACGCCGCAGCCAGGCGATGTCGGCGGCACTGGGCGCTTGAGGTTGTGCGGCGTCGGCCAGGATTGGCAGCAGCACAGCCAGGGCAGTCGACAGGTACAGGCAGCGGGGCAACGGGGAAAGCCTTGGCATGGGCGGTTGGTCCGAAGTGAGAGGTCGCGGCCGATGGGATTTTCGCCGTCCGTTGCCAGGTTCAGGGCAGGGCGTGAAGCCTGTCCCGGCTCCCTGGGCAGCACAGCGGTATAGCGTCGCAGGCTATCAGAGGGTTGTTCCGGCTTTCAGTCGGCAATGCTCTAGGACAAGTGTTTCAACGCAGGGTTGGGGGGCTTGCCGTCGACCGTTCGTCCGACGGATGGAATTGGCAAGCACTAGTCACTGCGTCATGCTGTCGATGGATGTCGTAGTGCCACTACTTCAAGGCCCGACCCGGTTTCCGGGTGTCGTTCCATCCCTGCGTTGGTGAGATAGATTGGTGATGAGTGTGTTGATCCTGCCCGAGGCGCAATATGCCCGATAAGGCGCTGGCCGAGGAGCAGCGCCTGGCTGCCCTGTATGCCCTGGAACTGCTGGATACGGCCCGGTGCGAGCGTTTTGACCGCATCTGCCGGCTGGCCGCAGAGTACTTCAAGGTGCCCACGGCCCTGATCACTCTGGTGGACCGTGATCGGCAGTGGTTCAAGTCGCGGGTGGGCTTTGCGCCCGAGCAGACCCCCATCGAGCAATCGTTCTGCGCCTATACCATCAAGTCCGGCGATGTATTCGAGGTGGAAAACGCCCGCCAGGATGTGCGTTTCCACGCCAACCCCCTGGTGACCCAAGACCCGGGCATCGGTTTTTATGCCGGCGCGCCGCTGATTACCTCCACGGGGCATGCGATCGGCAGCCTGTGCGTCATCGATCGCCAGCCCCAGCGCCTGAACGCTGCCGAGCGTCAGCAACTGCGCGACCTGGCATCCCTGGTGATGGAGCAGGTGGAGCAGCGTCAGCGCCTGACCCGGCGCGACCCGGTGAGCAGGCTGCCCAACCGTGAGCAATTTCAGAGCGACCTGTACGACCTGGCGGATGAGAACCCGGGAGAACGGCGCGTGCTGGTGCTGGTGGACGCGGTGGACATGACCGTGGCCCACGAGCTGACCCTGGCCATGGGCCTGGCGCCGTTCGAGACCATCGTGCGGTTCCTGGCCCAGCAACTGCTCGCCTACCTGGGGCGCCATGTGCGGGTGTATCACGTATCGGTCAAGCGCTTCGGCTTCCTGCTGCCGGCGGCTCCCGGGATCGAGCGCTTCCTGGAAGGCCTGGTGCGGCGCCTGCGGCGTCAGCCGCCAGGGCTGGAACTGCCGATGATTCCCGGGGTGTGCGCGGGCACGGTGGAGTTCTCCACGGATCGCGACGCCGTGCCCGACGTGTTGCGCAAGGCCATGTTCGCCCTGGAACTGGCGACCCTCAACCGCAGCACCTGGGCGCCTTACGACGTGGTGCGGGACCAGGCCTACCGGCGAGCCTTCAATCTGGCCTCGGATATCAGCGAAGCCCTGGACAGTGGGCAGATCTACCTGATGTTCCAACCGCGTTTCGCCCTGCCCGACGGCGCCCAGGTCAGCGCCGAGGCGCTGATCCGCTGGGATCACCCCTGGCTGGGGCCGATCTCACCGGCGGAGTTCATTCCGGTGATGGAGCGCAATGCGTTGATCCACCGCGTAACCCATTGGGTGATCAATGCGGTGCTCGGCAAGCTGCAAGCCTGGAGCGACGATGAAGTGCAGCGCCTGTCGATCAACCTCTCGCCCCAGGATTTCGAGGACCAGGACATCGCTGATGTGCTCAAGGCGGCCTGTCGCCGCCACGGCATCGAACCCCATCGCCTGGAAGTGGAAATCACCGAGGGTGCCTGGTTGCGTTCCAACCCGCGGGTGCTGGACCAGTTGAGCAAGATCCGCGCCCTGGGCATGGATGTGGCCATCGACGATTTCGGTACCGGCTACAGTAACTTCGCCTATCTGCATCAGATTCCGGCCAACGTGGTGAAGCTCGACAAATCCATGGTCACCGACCTTGAGAGCAGTGCCCAGCACCAGAAGATCACCCGCTCGGTCATCGCCCTGGCCCGGGAACTGGGCTACCGCACCGTGGCCGAGGGCATTGAAAGCTTCAAGTGCCTGCAGATGCTGCGCACCTTCGGCTGCGATGAGGCCCAGGGTTATTTCCTGGCCCGGCCCATGGTCCAGGAAAAATTCCTGGCCCGCAGCGCGGCCCAGCGCTTTCCACTCCAGCAAGGCTACTGACTGCGGCTACAGATGTTCTTCTGCAGCCGCGGCCGCAGGCTGCGACCGAGCTGCCGTTTCAAGGGCGCCGCACCTCCTCACCGCTGCGCTGACACCAGCAACAGCATCGGCCGCTCCCGCTCCTCTGCCAGCGCCGGAAGGTCCTCGACCTGCTGCGCCGTGGGGCCCCACTCCTGCACATGGCGCAGGTTGAAGCCGGTATCGATCAGCGTGTTGAGCAGCGTGCCCAGGGTACGGTGCTGCTTGATCACCCCTTCGGCCAGCCAGTGGGTCACCCGCTCGCCTTCCTGCTGGTAGCTGTCCACCGGCCAGGACTGGCGGCCCTGCGCGTCCACCTGCCAGCCCGGGTTGCGCGGTGCCATGAAGATCGGGTGCTCGATGGAGAACACCAGGCGCGCCCCCGGTACCAGGGCCGCATAGACCTGGGCGAACAGGCCGGGCAAATCCTTGATGTAGTGCAGGGCCAGTGAGCTATAGACCAGGTCGAAGCTGCAGGCGGGCAGGCGCAGTCGCTCCAGGTCCTCTTGCTGATACTGCACGTTGGGTGCCGAGGTCGTGGCGCGGGCGGTGGCCAGCATCTTCTGCGAAACGTCCAGGCCCACTACCTGGCGGGCACCGTGCTCGCTGGCCCAGCGGCTGAACCAGCCATAGCCGCAGCCCAGGTCCAGCACCCGCAGGCCGTTCATCGGTGGCAGCAGGGCTTGCAGGGCCGGCCATTCCGGCGCGGCGTCGAGGCCGCCGAGGGAGCGGCCCATCTGGCTGTAGGCCTGGAAAAAAATCGGGTCGTCGTAGATGTTCTGAGTCATGTGGGGAGGCTCTTTCAGGTTCGTGTGCAGCCCTGGTGGGCAGGGAATGTCATGCAGTTGAAACGGCTGAGGGGCTTCTCCCTCGCAGGGCGCGACGCAGGTATCGTCGATAGCCGGGCAGGTGGTGCAGCAAAACAGGTCGGATATCTTAGCCAGTTTTGCGGGCCGGGCCATCGCCGGATGCTTTGCACGCCAGGATCTTCATCGGCACAATCGCCGGCCGGGAACACCGAGTGTCCCCGGCCCCGAATTCGTACCCCAAGAGAGGCA
Source organism: Pseudomonas sp. GW822-FHT06D10 (assembly GCF_058799535.1). Lineage (NCBI taxonomy): Bacteria > Pseudomonadati > Pseudomonadota > Gammaproteobacteria > Pseudomonadales > Pseudomonadaceae > Pseudomonas > Pseudomonas sp. GW822-FHT06D10. Next base: position 792,842 of record NZ_JBXALN010000002.1, read on the forward strand.
TCATGGGCAAAGCGAGAGTGACAGGCACGACGATCGAGGCGATCCGCGCGGCAGAGACGGCATTGGGGCGTACCTTGCCCTGCTCGTTCGCGCGCTGGTTGCTGGAGCACAACGGCAAGGCCCTGGGGGCGCTGGAGGTGTTTCCGGTCTTCGATGCCCGGGATCCGCGCAAGACCTGGGAGTCGATAGTCCGCCATTTCGAAGGCGGCTGGCGGGCCTGTCAGGACAACGTCTGCGCTGAGCCGGCGGGTTTCTCCAGCCTGCTGCCGTTCGCCCAGTTCGGCACGGGCGACTACTACTGCTTCGATTACGCCGTGCTGGGGGAGGCCGGTGAGCCGGTGGTGGTGCTCTGGTCCCATGAGACTGGCGCCACGTCCGTGGTTGCCGATGGCTATGCAGCTTTTCTGGCCAGCACCGATCGGCCCGGATAGGCACAAGGCTTGGGCTTGAATGGTCAGGTCTGGAGGGAGAGATCGCTGCAGTTCAACGACTGGGAAACTGCTTGGAGCTTCTGCGTGGGCACGCAGATTGGGGAAGTGGAGCGGGTGAAGGGAATCGAACCCTCGTTATCAGCTTGGGAAGCTGGAGTAATGCCATTATACGACACCCGCTCGAACGGCTGACTTTGTACCAGATGTGGCCGTGGATTTGAAGTTTTTCTTTAGCTGACTTGTGCTTGCGCGCCGCTGACCTTCATCGCCAGCCCGCCCCCTACCGTGAAAACCGGGGTTGTCACGGTATGCAGGCGGCCTGCGAGGAGGGCTTTTCAGAGGGCTCGTACATGCTGCTCCTGGACATGCGGGGCACGCGAACGGTTGTCGTACTGGCCCGGTTTGAGGAACCCCATCAGGGCCTGGCGGGTGTCGCGGCAGGCGGCCTTGTGCTCCATGTCCAGAAAGTGCCCGGTGGCCTGGATGGTGCTGAAGCTCGACTGCTGCACATGGTTGGCGAACAGCCGGGCATCGTTGGCCGAGGTGTACTCGTCCCATTCGCCGTTGATGAACAGCACCGGGACCTGGATGTTGCGTGCAGCCCTGAGGTAGCACTGGCGATCACCATGGAGCACATGGCTGATGTGGAAGTGCATCTGCCCGTACTCATGTTCCGCCAGGCTGCTGACGTGGCGATAGTTGAAACGCTTGAACAGCGACGGCAGGTGCTTGCCGATGGTGTTGTTGACCAGGTCGCCGACGCGATGGCCATCGCGGCTGCCGAGGTAGTCGACACCGCGTTCCAGGTAGTCGCGCATCGGTTCGTTGATCACCGGCGAGAACGAGCTGATCACCGCCTTCTCGATGCGTCGCGGGCGCTGGGAGAGCGCTTGCAGGGCGGCGGCGCCGCCCCAGGAAAACGACAGCACATGTTCGGCGGCGAAGTGCTCGATCAACTCCAGCAGGATCTGCCCCTCGACTTCCTTGGTGAGCATCCGTTCGTGCCTGTTGTGGGCCTTGGAGCGACCCGCGTAGGGCTGGTCGTAGAGCACCACATTGAACTGCGGGTGGAGGTTCTTCACGGTCTGGGCAAAGGACGCAGTGGTGGCCAGTGAGCCGTTGACCAGAATGATGGTCTTGTCTGCGGCATCTGCGCGATAGAACTCCGTGTAAACCCGATACTGACCCTGTATATCCAGCACAGCGATTTCTGGCCTCATGTCATAAGACTCCTGGCAAGCGGGTATGCGCGCAACGTGAGTGTGCACGGGCAATGTGACAGGTAGGCATACGCCTGGAATCGGAGCCCATGTCGATCCGGTAAGGCAGGTCGACGGGTGTTGTTATAGGCGGGCGATTTGCCGGGGGGAAGGCAGAGCAGGCAGGGCTCAGGCCGGCAAAGGGTTTCTTAGATGTGTGGTTGTGACTCATCGGTCACAATACGGCCGACGGACAGATTCAAGCAGGGCAACCGGGAACCTGCAAGGTCATTGGGCAAATTGTTCGACAGCTTCTGCCCAGCGGTCGTGTGGCGCGGCGCAACGCTCAGATCAGGCGTATTTCGGCGTCGCTCAGAGCACGGTATTCACCAGGGGCCAGGCGTTCGTCCAGCAGCAGCGGGCCCATGCGTTCGCGGTGCAGGCGCAGCACCTTGTTGTTGAAGTGGCCGAACATGCGCTTGACCTGGTGATAGCGCCCTTCGACGATGCTCAGCCGGGCGCTGCGGGGGCCGAGGATCTGCAGTTGAGCGGGCTGGGTGGTCAGGTCCTCGAAGGCGAAATACAGGCCACGGGCGAAAGTCTCGACGTATTCGGGGCCGATCTCCTGCTCGGTTTCCACGTAATAGAGCTTGGGCAGTTTGGTCTGGGGCTGGGTCAGGCGCCGCGACCAGTTGCCATCGTTGGTGATCAGCATCAGCCCCGTGGTGTTGTAGTCCAGGCGCCCGGCGATATGCAGATCCTGCGGGTCCGGCTCATGGATCAGTTCGAGCACGGTCTTGTGCTCGGGGTCGCGGGTGGCGCTGACGCAGCCCATGGGCTTGTGCAGCATGAAGTAGCGCGCCGGCTTGCCGGCCTGCAGCACTTCGTCGTCCAGCTCCACCCGGCTGAACTCGCGGACCTCGGCCTTGGGGTCGCTGACCGGCTGCCCATCGATGCGAATGCGTCGTTGCACCAGCAGCACGCGCACTTGCTGGCGGTTGAAACGGGGCAGGTTGCTGAGAAAACGGTCAATGCGCATGGTAATCGGTGGCTATCGGCTGGAGGGGCTCAGGGACGGGGCAGGGTAGCGGCGCGCAGCTGCGCGTCGACCCCGGCACAGCGCGGGCACAGGCAGGACTGGTTGCGCAGCTCCGGCGCCAGGGCCTCGATGATCGCCGGGTCGATGTCCACGCTGTAGCACCAGCAGGCCTGGCCGGCGCGGCGCGGGTCGGCCAGGGTGCAGTCGTTGCGGGCACCGCAGGCGGGGCAGAGTTCAGGTTCATTCATGGCTGGAGTGAGGCATTTCCACGCAGGTTCGATTGCGTCCGGTGTGCTTGGCACGGTACATCGCGTGGTCGGCACGGGACAGCAGGCTGTGCAGGGTGTCCTGGGCTTGCAGGCTGGTCAAGCCGATGCTGACGGTCAGTTGCAGCGGCTGCCCTTCATAGTGATAGCGCTGCTGTTCGGTGAGCAGGCGGATCTTCTCGGCGATGCCCAGGGCCACGCTGCTGTCGGTGTCCTTGAGCAGGACGATGAACTCTTCGCCGCCCCAGCGGCAGACGATGTCGGACTGGCGCAGGCAGCCCTCCAGGTCCCGGGCGAAGCCACTGAGCACCTGGTCCCCGGCCAGGTGGCCGTAGGTGTCGTTGAGGCGCTTGAAGTGGTCCAGGTCCAGCAGCACGGCGCACAGCGGCGTCAGGTCGCGCCAGGCCTCTTGCAGTGCCTGGGCCGCCAGCAGGTCGAACCCGCGGCGGTTGGGCAGACGGGTAAGGCTGTCGAGGGTGGCCTGGGCTTCGATCTTGCGCTGATAGCGGCGCACCACGGCGCTGAGCAGGACCAGCACGATGGTGGTGATCACCAGGCAGATCAGCAGGTTCAGGTACAGCGACTGGCGGATGCTGTTGAGGGCGCCGTCTTCGCGTTTGTCGACGAACAGGTACCAGTTCAGCTCGGGAATGAAGCGCACATTGAGAAAGTGCCCCTGGCCCTGGGAATTGTATTCATAGCTGCCGCTGTGGGGCTTGGGCAATTGGCTCAGCAGCTCCTTGAGGCTGTCCAGTTCATGCAGCGACTGGCCGCTGCGGGCGCCCTGGGGGCCTCCGTCGGCACCGGTGAGGACGATGCGGCCGAAGGCGTCGACGAAGTACACGCTGCGCTGGTAACGCTGCTGGTACTTGTCGATCAGCTTGATCACCGCATCCACGGTCAGGCCTACCCCGGCGGCACCGATGAAGCGGTCCTGGTAGTCGTAGACCTTGTAGTTGATGAAGAAGGTCAGCTTGTCCTGGTTGGCCAGGTCCGGGTCGACGTTGATCTCGTAGGGCGTGCTCATGTCGCGTACGCGAAAGTACCAGGCGTCCCGGGGCTCATCGGCCTTGACCTTCTTCAGCACGCCCTTGGCCTGGTAGTAGGTGAGGCTGGTGTTGGAGACGAAGAACGCGGTGTAGGCGTCGTAATGGGTCATGACCTCGTTGAGGTAGCGGGTCATCTGGCTCGGGTCGCGCTCGCCGGCCACCACCCAGTCGCGCATGAAGGTATCGCGGGCCATCATCGAGGAGATCAGCACCGGCCGCACCAGGTCCTTCTGGATTTCCGAGTACACGGTATCGGAGGTCAGGGGCAGTTCGGTATTGACGATGCTGTCGCGGATCGAATCCCGCGAGGCGTAGTAGCTGAGCAGCGAGGTGGCGAGAAAACCGCTGCCCAGCAGGGCGATCAGGACCAGAACCAGCGAGCGCTGGGAATACAGGGGAGAGCGGCGCGGCATGGTGATTCCGTGATAGTGGCCCGATGACGCATTCTAGTGGCACGGCGCGCAAATAACTCGTTCATCACGCGCCTGAATTGTCTCGACTTCGATACGTTTGCCAGGCGCTGGAAGGCCCGCCAGAGGCTCGTCGCAGTTGGGGCCTGCAGGGCCGCCAAGCGGGCCCCGCCACTGGTCGGTGAAGTCATCGGGGCACTGCTACGCGGCGCACCGCAACGGCTTTTTGCGGTCCTATGCAATGCCAGTCATGCCGTTTCGATTGGCGTCGTCCAGCGTCGCTGGTACGGCTTGCACGCGGTCCGGGAGGCCGCCATGTTCCGTCGAATCTTGCTCGGTGTTGTGCTTGGTTTGAGTCTGTCCGCCTGTGTGCCCTATTACGTCGAGCCGGGCTACTACCGCACTGACGTGTATGCGGTTCCAGGCCCCTATTACTACGATGGCTACCCCTACTATGGAGGCGACTACAGGCCTCACTACTATTACCGGCCCTACTATCACGGGGGCTACGGGCCGCACTACTACGGCGGCTACCGACGCTGGCACCACTAGCCGGCACCAAGGCCCGTACAACAGGCCACCGCCTCGGATGACAAGAGGCCAAGGGCCGAGAGTCGTTGCCCACAGCGCTGCCTTTGCCTGAGGCAGCGCTTTTTCGTGGGCGTGGAAAACCGCGGGAAAGGACGTCAGCAGCACTTGTTTCAAAGTGTTGCGCAAATCGCACCACAAGCGCTTTTCGCGGTCAGATATTGCGTCAGTCAGCCTGTTGCTGATTGCCGCCTGCCAGCGTCGCTGGCGAGGCTTCTTCGCGGTCCAGGAGGCCGCCATGTATCGTCGACTTCTACTGATTGCCTTACTGGGTTCGAGCCTTGCTGCGTGTGCCCCTTATTACGGTGGAGGCTCCGGCTACTACAGCTCGGAGGTCTACAGCGCTCCCGCGCCGGCCTATTACTACGGTGGCGGGTCTTCCTACTATTCCACGGGGCGCAGTTACTACCCACCGCGCTACTACCAGCCCGCGCCGCGCTATTACCAACCGGCCCCGCGTTACTACCAGCCACCGCGCGCGGTATACCGGCCTTATCCGAACCAGGGTTGGGGTGGGCATGGCCGGCCGAACAACTGGAGCAACCAGGACTGGGGCGGCCACGGCGGGCGTGACAATGGCGGGCGCGGCGATCACGGGCGCGGCGACCATGGCCACGGTGGCCGCGGTCATTGAGCCGGTACTGGGCTGAGCCCTGTAGCCGCTGCCGCAGGCTGCGACAAGGTCCGCAGGACCTTCGGCGAGTCCACTGTCGCCGCGTCCTTTCGGGCAGTGCGCAGCCTGTGACGATTTAGTAATCCGTCAGGTCCGCCAGGGGATGGCGACCTTCCCAGGCCTTGTGGAAATGCGCCTCCACCACGGCCTCGGGCACGCTGCTGATATCCGCCCAGTGCCAGTGCGGCTGATGATCCTTGTCGATCAGCCGCGCGCGCACGCCTTCGGCAAATTCCGGATGCCGGCAGCAGTTCAGGCTCAGGGTGTACTCCATCTGGAACACCTCGGCCAGGGACAGGTAACGGGCGCGGCGGATCTGTTCCCACACCAGGTGTGCAGTCAGCGGGCAGCCTTCGACTAGGGTCTTGGCCGCACGGCTGTAGAGGGCATCGCTGTGGTTGCGCAATTGGCTGATCGCCCGCCAGGCACAGGCTACGTCACTGACATCCAGCCAGCTGTCGATCTGTTGCCGGCGCGGCAGCCACTGAGCGTCGGGCATTTGCTCCTGGGCTTCCTGCTGCAGGGCCTTGAGCAGGCTGTTGAGCTGCCTTGGGGTCTGTTCCTGCCAGTTCAGTTGCAGCAGGCCCTCGATCAGCGCTTCCTGTTGCTCATCGAGCAGGAAACGGTCGGCAAGGTTCAGGTCCAGAGCGTCGCGGCCGTTCATATAGGCGCCGGTAAGGCCCAGGAACAGCCCGAGCTTGCCGGGCATGCGCGACAGGAACCAACTGGCGCCCACGTCCGGGTACAGGCCAATGCTGATTTCCGGCATCGCCAGGCGGCTGCTGGGGGTGACGATACGAATGCCAGCACCTTGCAGCAGCCCCATGCCGCCACCCAGGACATAACCGTGGCCCCAGCAGATCAGTGGTTTGGGGTAGGTGTGCAAGCGATAGTCGAGGCGGTATTCCGCGGCGAAGAAGTGCCCGGCCAGCGGCGGCACTTCGCCGGGATGGGCCAGGCAGGCCTGGGCCAGGCTGCGCACTTCGCCGCCGGCGCAGAAAGCCTTGGCGCCGTTGCCCCGCAACAGCACGCACACTACCTGCGGGTCCTTGGCCCAGGTGTCGAGGTGTTCGCTCAACTGTTGGATTATGGGCAGGGACAGGGCGTTCAGGGATTTTTCCGCGTCCAGGGTGGCAATGGCGATGCGTGCACCATCGGTGCCGGTGAGTTCTTCGACGTGCAGGTTCATCGTGACCTCGATGGGAAATTTAAGCGGTCAGTATGATCGCTGTAAGGGAAAGTGCCGGTTCTGTGTCAGATCAATTGACAAGCGAAGTGGGCTTTCCTAGGGTGCGGCCATTGTTTTTTCACGGGCATGGCCATGACTGCTGACGATCGTATCAAACTCGAACCGAGCTGGAAGGAGGCCCTGCGTGCCGAATTCGACCAGCCCTACATGAGCGAACTGCGGGAGTTCCTGCGCCAGGAACATGCCGCCGGCAAGGAAATCTACCCGCCGGGACCGATGATCTTCAACGCCTTGAACTCCACGCCGCTGGACAAGGTCAAGGTGGTGATCCTCGGCCAGGACCCCTACCACGGGCCGGGTCAGGCCCATGGGTTGTGCTTCTCGGTGCAGCCGGGGGTGCCCGCGCCACCGTCGCTGGTGAATATCTATAAAGAGCTCAAGCGCGACCTGAACATCGACATCCCCAACCATGGCTACCTGCAGAGCTGGGCCGACCAGGGCGTGCTGATGCTCAACACCACCATGACCGTGGAACGGGCGAACGCCGCTTCCCATGCGGGCAAGGGCTGGCAGTTCTTCACCGACCGGATCATCGAAGTGGTCAGCGAGCATCAGCCGCACCTGGTGTTCCTGCTGTGGGGCGCCCATGCCCAGAGCAAGCAGAAGCTGATCGACGCCACCAAGCACCTGGTGCTGACCTCGGTGCACCCTTCGCCCTTGTCGGCCTATCGCGGCTTTCTTGGTTGCGGGCACTTCAGCCGCACCAACAAATACCTCGAGCAGAACGGCGAGACGCCGATCGAGTGGCGCCTGCCGCCGTTGTAACCAGTGCTCGATGGGGAGGCTGCTTGGCGGCCACCCCGCTCGCGACTTGAACCAAGGCATATCTGTAGCCGCTGCCGCAGGCTGCGAACGGCCCGTGGGGACGCGGCGGTGGTTCGGCCACTGAAGGTCCTGCGGACCTTGTCGCAGCCTGCGGCTACAGGGGGCCTTTGTTCCAGTGGCGGAACAGGGGCTCGGCGAGAAACAGCACGAACAGCAACCTCATGACCTGCATCGCCGTTACCAATGGCACCGACAGTTGCAGGACCTCGGCCGTCAGGCTCATTTCCGCAATGCCGCCGGGCATCATGCCCAGGGTCAGCGAGCGCAGGTCCAGGCGGGTCAGGGCGCTCAGGCCCAGGGCTGCGAGGCCGGCGATCAGCATGGTCAGGGCGGTGCCGATCAGGGTGCGGCCCATGAACGAAGGGGCCCGGCGAAAGAACTGGCGGTTGAAGTGGCAGCCCAGGCCGCTGCCAATCAGCCACTGGCCCATCTGGCTGGCGCCGTCGGGCAGGCCGATGTGCAGGTCCCAGGCGATGCTCAGTGTCGCGCTGAGCAGCAGGGGGCCGAACAGCCAGGGGTTGGGCTGGCGCAGGCGCTGCCAGAGCCAGGCCAGCAGGGCACCGGCCGGAAACAGCAGGGCCAGCCAGCGCCAGTCCACCGTAGCGGCATGTAGGGCGGGCGTGCCTTCCCCCAGCAGGTACTTGAACGCCGCCGGCACACAGAGCACCACCGTCAGTACCCGCAGGCTCTGCCCGGCCGCTACCCGGCTGAGCACAGCGCCGTTGCGCGCGCCGAGGTTGACCATCTCCCCAGAGCCGCCGGGCATGCTGGAGAAGAACGCGGTGGCCCGGTCCTCGCCGGTGCGCCGCAAGAGCCAGACCCCGACCACGCTGGACAGGCTGGTGACCAGGGCACCGAAGAAGATCAGGCCGAAATGGCTCAGCACCTGCTCCATCACCTGCGGGGTGAAGTGCAGGCCGATGCCGATGCCCACCACCCATTGCCCGCATTTGCGCCCGCCGGGGATTTCCGCCAGTTGCCAGGGCGTCAGGCAGCGCACCAGGATGATCGCCAGCAACGAGCCGACCATCCACGGCAGCGGCCAGCCGATCTGGCTGGCGAGGTAGCCGCCAACCAGGCCCACCAGGGGCGTGCCCCACCACTGTTTCCAAGTGGATTCAGACATCGGCCACGGCACGTTGCTGGGCCGCGCGCTTGCGCCAGATACGCAGCAGCGGCATCAGCAGCATGATCACGGTCAGCACCCAGACCCCGACGGTGATCGGGCTCGACCAGAGGATCTCCATGGCGCCGTTGGAAATCGACAGCGCCCGGCGCAGGTTCTGCTCCATCAGGCCACCGAGGATGAAGCCCAGCAGCACTGGCGACAGCGGGAAGTCCAGCTTGCGCAGGATGTAGCCGAAGATGCCGATGCCCACCATCAGGAACAGGTCGAAGGTGGTGGCGTGTACCGCATAGACGCCGATCCCGGTAATGATGGCGATCACCGGCACCAGGGCCCAGTTCGGCACCGCAAGGATGCGGGTGAAGATGCGGATCATCGGAATGTTGAGGATCACCAGCATGATGTTGGCGATGAACAGCGAGGCGATCAGGCCCCAGACGATATCCGGCTGTTGCTGGAACAGCAGCGGGCCGGGGGTGATGTTGTACAGCGACAGGGCGCCGATCATCACCGCGGTGGTGCCGGAACCGGGCACGCCGAGGGTCAGCATTGGTACCAGGGCGCCACAGGCCGAGGCGCCGATGGCGGTTTCCGGGGCTGCCAGGCCGCGCTTGTCGCCCTGGCCAAAGGTGCCGCTGGCACCGGCGATGCGTTTCTCGGTCATGTAGGCCACGGCGCTGGCCAGGGTCGCGCCGGCTCCGGGCAGCACGCCCATGATGAAGCCCAGCAGGCCGCAGCGGATGTTCACCACGAACACCGAGGCCGCTTCCTTGAAATTGAACATCATGCGCCCGGTGGCCTTCACCGCTTCCTGGCCGCGATGGGTCTTTTCCAGCAGCAGGAGAATCTCGCTGATGGAGAACAGGCCCAGCACCAGCACCACGAACTGGATACCGTCGGTGAGGTGGATGTTGTCCCCGGTGAAGCGGTACACGCCGCTGTTGGCGTCGATGCCCACGGCCGACAGGAACAGGCCGATCAAGGCGGCAATGAAGGTCTTCAGTGGTCGGTCGCCGGCCATGCCGCCCAGGCAGACGATGGCGAACACCATCAGCACGAAGTACTCCGCCGGGCCGAAGGCGATCGCCCACTTGGCCAGCAGCGGGGCGAACAGCACCATGCCGCAGGTGGCGATGAAGGCACCGATGAACGAACTCCAGGCCGACAACGACAGGGCTACGCCCGCCAGGCCCTTGCGTGCCATGGGGTAACCGTCGAGGGTGGTCATCACGGTGGAGGCTTCGCCGGGAATGTTCAGCAGGATCGAGCTGATTCGGCCACCGTATTCGCAGCCCAGGTACACCGCCGCCAAGAGGATCAGCGCCGATTCCGGCGGCAGGCCCAGGGCGAAGGCGATGGGGATCAGCAGCGCCACGCCGTTGATCGGGCCCAGGCCCGGCAGCAGCCCGACCACGGTGCCGATCAGGGTGCCGGACAAAGCGGTGACCAGGTTGTAGGGGGTCAGTGCAACGCCGAAGCCCTGGCCCAGATAGCTGAGGGTATCCATATCAATTCTCCAGAACGTCGAGCAGGCCGAGGGGCAGGGGGACGTCCATGATCCGGTCGAACAGCCAGTAGAGGCCGACACTGAGCAGGCAGATGATCACCAGGCTGGGCAGCCAGCGGCCGCCGTACAGGCGGGCCATGGGCACGCCGATGAGAATGCTGGCGACGATGAAGCCCAAGGGCTCGAAGGCCCCGGCGAAGACCAGCAGCAAGGCCACGCAGAGGGCGATCTTGGTCAGGGTCTGCCGGTCCAGGGGCGGTTCTTCTTCGCTGTGCTTGATCGGTGCCGGGCGAAACAGCATGTACAGCAGGGCCAGGCCCATCAGCCCGAGCATCAGCAGGGGGAAGGCCCGCGGGCCCACCGGTTCGTAGGAAAAGGCCGCCTGGTAGGGCCAGGCCATCAGTGCCAGGCCGGCACAGGCCAGCAGCAACACCGCGGCGAAGAGACGTTGAACGAGCATGGCTAACTCCCGGGCCCGGCCCCCGATGCGCGAGGGCCGGGCCGTCAGAAAGGGACGGTCACTGGATCAGGCCGAACTCTTTGGCCAGGGTCTTGTAGTCGGCTACCTGCTTCTTCACGTAGGTATCCAGTTCGGGGCCGGTCATGGCGAAGGGGAACAGCTCGCGCTGGTCGCGCAGCTTGGCGAACTCTTCGGAGGCCAGCAGCTTGTCGAAGGCCTCTTTCCACCAGGCGTACTCCGCATCGCTGACCTTAGGCCCGAGGTAGAAGCCGCGTACCACCGGCCAGACGATGTCGTAGCCCTGCTCCTTGGCGGTGGGGATGTCTTTCATTTCCGGCTCGTCCAGGCGCTGCTCGGAGAACACCGCCAGCAGGCGCATGTCGCCGGCCAGGATATGCGGCATGGAGTCGGAGATGTCGGTACTGCCAACCTGGATATGCCCGCCCAGCAGGGCAGTGGCGATCTCGCCGCCGCCTTCCAGGGCGACATAGCGCAGGTCCCGCGGGTTGATCCCGGCGGCCTTGGCGATCAGCGCGGTCTGCATCCAGTCCTGGCTGCCGACGGTGCCACCGGAGCCGATCACCACTTTGCTCGGGTCTTTCTTCAGGGCCTGGACCAGATCGTCGAGGTTCTTGTAGGGCGAATCGCTTTTCACCGCGATGGCGCCGTAGCTGGTGCCCACCGCCGCCAGCCAGCGCACCGCGCTTTCATCGAAGCGGCCGAACTTGCCCTGGGCCAGGTTCAGCAGCGAACCACTGGACCAGGCCACCAGGGTCCCGGCATCGGCCGGACGCTGGGCCACCACCGCGTTATAGGCCACGGCCCCGACACCGCCGGGCATGTAGGTCACGCGCATCGGCTTGGAGAGGAGTTTCTCGTTGACCAGGGCGCTTTGCGCCAGCTTGCAGGTCAGGTCGAAACCGCCGCCAGGTGAGGCCGGGGCGATGCATTCCGGGCGCTTGGGCTCGGCGGAGGCTGCCAGCAACTGGCCGGCGAACAACATGCAGCCGGCGGCGAGGGCGAGTTTGCGCAGTGAAAGGTCCATGAGCGTCTCCACAGGAGTTGTTGTAGGTATGTCCGGGTCATCCCCGACCCGTTTTTCGTAGGAGCGTGATAGGGGGGGCTTACCACAGCGCTACGCTGTAGCTCACCAGCAGGCGCACTTCATCCGCATCGCGTGCCGAATAGTTGGAACGGTAGGTGGCGTTGCGCAGGCGCACGGCGACGTCCTTGAAGGTGCCGCTTTGCACTACGTATTTGACCTCGGTGTTACGTTCCCACTCTTTGCCGGTGTCGCCGTTCTTCAGGGCAATGTTGTCGCCGCTGAGGTAGCGGGTCATGAAGCTCAGGCCGGGCACTCCCAGCTTGGCGAAGTCGAAGTCGTAACGGGCTTGCCAGGAGCGTTCCTCGGCCCCGGCGAAGTCGTTGATCTGCACGAAGTTCACCAGGTATGGGTCGCTGCCATCGACGTAGGGGAAAGCGCTGTCGCCGGACATGTGCTGGTAGCCGGCGCTGAGTTTATGCCCGTTGAGGGCGTAGCTCACCAGGCCGTTGAGGGATTTGTTGTCGATCTTGCCGCCGCGGGCCTGGCCCTGGTCGTCGCTGATGGCCAGGCGCAGGTCGGTGCCGAAGGTGCCCGGGCCCATGGGCTGGGAGGTTACCAGGCCGAGAAAGTGCTGGTTGTAGACATCGTCCAGTTGGGCGAAGTGGTAGCTGCCGGTGATCTTGTCGGTGAACTTGTAGTCCAGGCCGCCGAAATTGAAGTGCTTGCCGGCCACGGTGCCGACGAAGCGGCTGTTCTTGTTGTTGAGGCGGATATCCTCGTAGTTGCTGTCATCGCGGTCCTTGGCCTTGTCCAGGCGACCGCCGGTGAAGGTCAGGTTCTTGATCTCCCTGGAGGTCAGCAAGCCGCCCTCGAAGGTCTGCGGCAGGATGCGCCCGTCGTTGGGCTTGAGGATCGGCAGTTCCGGAATCAGGCTGCCGATTTTCAGTTCGGTGGCGGAAATCTTCACCTTGCCGGTCAGGCCGAGCTTGGAGTACTCGTTGGCCGCGCGCCCGTCATCGTGGGTCGGCAGCAGGCCGGTGCCGGTGCGGTCGGGGCTGGAGTCGAGCTTGACCCCGAGCATGCCCAGGGCGTCCAGGCCGAAGCCCACGGTACCTTCGGTGTAGCCCGACTGCAGGTTGAGCATGAACCCCTGGGCCCATTCGTCGCGCTTGGACTGCTGGGCGCTGGTGCCGTCGCGAAAGTCGCGGTTGAAGTACATGTTGCGGGTTTCGAAGGTGGCGCTGCTGTCTTCGATAAAGGCGGCCTGGCTCAAGGGCGCGAAACCGGCAAGGGTGGCGGCGCTGGCAAGAGCAGTCGGGGTCAGACGGGAAAAACGCGCGGGCTGGACAGCCTGAGGGTGCGTGGATGGCATCCTGGAGTACTCCGTTATTGTTCTTATTTTGACGAAAACGCTTCGAGGCGTTTTGCGGGTCAGCGGCCTTCACGGCCAGGGCAGTCGAGACTGTCCGTGGCGGGACTCTAAAGGGCCAACCTTTCGCTAACCTTTCAGTGCACTTTCGTGGTTTTCGGGCTTCACAGCGGCGGTTGCGGCGGTACACTCCGCGCCAAAGAGCGGCGTCGATCCCCCCTGAAACGAGGTAAACAGCCATGCGAGTCCTGCTCGTGGAAGACCACCTGCAACTGGCCGAAAGTATCGCCCAGGCGCTCAAGAGCACCGGCCTGACCGTGGATGTGCTGCACGATGGGGTGGCGGCCGACCTGGCCCTGGGCAGCGAGGAATACGCCGTGGCGATCCTTGATGTCGGCCTGCCGCGCATGGATGGTTTCGAAGTGCTGGCGCGCCTGCGGGCCCGCGGCAAGAACCTGCCGGTGCTGATGCTGACCGCCCGCAGCGACGTCAAGGACCGGGTCCACGGCCTGAACCTGGGGGCCGACGATTACCTGGCTAAGCCCTTCGAGCTGACCGAGCTGGAGGCCCGGGTCAAGGCCCTGTTGCGCCGCAGCGTGCTGGGGGGCGAGCGCCAGCAGCGTTGCGGAGTGCTGGCCTATGACCTGGACACCCGGCGTTTCACCCTGGGCGAGGAGTTGCTGACCCTGACTTCCCGCGAACAGGCGGTGCTCGAAGCCTTGATCGCCCGCCCTGGCCGGGTCATGAGCAAGGAGCAACTGGCCTCCCAGGTGTTCGGCCTGGACGAAGAGGCCAGCCCCGACGCCATCGAGATCTACGTGCACCGCCTGCGCAAGAAGCTCGACGGCCATGCGGTCGCCATCGTCACCTTCCGCGGCCTGGGCTACCTGCTGGAAAGCCGCGATGCATAAGCCCAGCAGCCTGCGCTGGCGCTTGCTGTGGAACCTCGCACTGCTGCTGGTGGTGCTGATGCTGGCCAGCGGCCTGAGCGCCTACTGGAACGGCCGTGAGGCCGCCGATACCGCCTATGACCGGACCTTGCTGGCTTCGGCGCGAACCATCGCCGCCGGCTTGTCCCAGCGCGATGGCAGCCTGAGTGCCAACGTGCCCTATGTGGCCCTGGACACCTTTGCCTACGACAGCGCCGGGCGCATCTACTACCAGGTCAACGACATCCATCAGACACTGATTTCCGGTTATGAGAACCTGCCCGGGCCGCCGCCCGGCACGCCGCGAACCGATGATTACCCGGCCCTGGCGCGCTTCTACGACGCCCGCTACCAGGGCCAGAACGTGCGGGTGGTGAGCCTGCTCAAGGCGGTCAGCGAGCCGAACATGAACGGCATGGCGGAAATCCGCGTGGCGGAGACCGACGAGGCGCGGGTGGCCATGGCCCGCAGCCTGATGGCCGATACCCTGCTGCGCCTGGGCATGCTGGCCATCGGCGCCCTGGTGCTGGTGTGGTTTGCGGTGAGTGCGGCCTTGCGCCCCCTGGAACGCCTGCGCGGGGCGGTGGAAGAGCGCCAGCCGGACGACCTGCGGCCGCTGCCCCTGGTCTCGGTGCAGCGCGAACTGTGGCCGCTGGTACGCGCCTTGAACCATTTCACCGAGCGCCTGCGCGGGCAGTTCGAGCGCCAGGCGCAGTTCATCGCCGAGGCCGCCCATGAGTTGCGCACCCCGCTGGCTGCGCTCAAGGCCCGCCTGGAACTGGGCTTGCGCGCAAGTGAGCCGGATACCTGGCGCGCCACTCTGGAAAGTGCGGCCCAGGGCACCGACCGCCTGACCCACCTGGCCAATCAGTTGCTGTCCCTGGCCCGGGTGGAAAACGGCGCCCGGGCGATCGCCGAGGGCGGGGCGCAGTTGCTCGATCTCAGCCAACTGGCCCGGGAACTGGGCATGGCCATGGCGCCTCTGGCCTATGCCCGGGGCGTGGCCCTGGCCCTGGAGGCCGACGAACCGGTGTGGCTCAGGGGCGAACCGACCCTGCTCAATGAACTGCTCAGCAACCTGGTGGACAACGCCCTGGCCCATACTCCGCCGGGTGGCAATGTGGTGCTGCGGGTGTCACCGCCCGGGGTGCTGGAGGTGGAGGACGATGGGCCGGGCATTCCCCTGGAAGACCGTGACCGGGTCTTCGAGCGCTTCTACCGGCGCAATCAGCAGGGTGCGGGTTCGGGCCTGGGGCTGGCGATCGTCGGTGAGATCTGTCGCGTGCACCTGGCACAGATCAGCCTGCACGATGGCGAGCCGTCGGGGTTGAAGGTGCGGGTGAGCTTTACAGCCGGCTAGGGGATGCTCAATAGAGCATGGAGCGGGATTCTTCCAGGTCCAGGCACATGGCCTTGTTGTCCGGGTCTATCCCCAGCTTCTTGAAGGCCGGCACGCTGAAGGCGTCGATCCGCGACAGCGGGTGCTCGGTGTCCTTGTGGCAGTACAGGGTCGCCACCTGGACCAGGTCGACGTAGTCGATCCGGCTCGACTGGCGGCTGAAGTCCAGGTATTGCCCGGGGATCTCCACCAGTTGCTCGGGGAACTCCCAGACCCGCAGCAGCTTGTCTCCCAGCAACGGGTGGATGCGCTCGATCACGTGATTGAGGCTGACCGGGTCGGAGAGCAGTTCGTAGTGGTCTTCGGCGTAGGTAAGAATCGGCAGCACGCCGATCTGGTGCACCAGGCCGCCCAGGGCCGCCTGGTCCGGCTTGAGCTGGCTGTAGCTGCGGCACAGCGCATAACTGACCCCGGCCACCTCCAGGCTGCGGCGCCAGACATCGCGCATTTTCTGTTCCACCACTTCGGAGCGGGCGTTGAAGATCTGCTCCATCACCAGGCCGATGGCCAGGTTGCTGCTGTAGTTGACCCCCAGGCGGGTGATTGCCGTGTGCAGGTCGGTGACTTCCTGGGCCGCCCGTAGCAAGGGGCTGTTGACCACCTTGATCAGCCGCGCCGACAGCGCGGTATCGCGGCCTATCACCTTGCTCAGGGTACTGACGCTGATTTCCGGGTCTTCGGCGGCCTGGCGAATCTGCAGGGCCACCTCCGGCAGGGTTGGCAGAACCAGGTCATCGTTGCCGATGGCCTCCAGCAAATCCTGTTGGACCTTTTGCGCCAGCTCAGTCATGTAAGTTCTCTAGGGTGTTGCAAGAAAAGGCAGGCAATCAGCGCTGGATCTCGCGGTCGCGATCCAGCTGGTACGGCAGGTCCAGCAGTTGCAGGGTTGGCCCTTCGAGTGTTTCCAGGTGCAGTTCGCCCCCTTCCACCGCTTCGGCCTGCAGCACGGCCAGCAGTTCCACGCCCTGCTGCGCCCGGGCGGCCAGGACCACTTCGCCAATGGCGCTGTTGTGGCTGGGAGCGAACAGCGCAGTGCCTGGAACGGGGAGGGCGTCGCCAGGCAGGGCAAGGCGGTACAGGCGACGCTTGAGCTTGCCCAGGTACTGCATGCGGGCGACGATTTCCTGGCCGGTGTAGCAGCCTTTCTTGAAGCTGACGCCGCCAACGGCCTGCAGGTTGAGCATCTGTGGAATGAACAGTTCACGGGTCTCGGGCATGACTTGGCCGAGGCCCGCGCGGACTTGCCCCAGCAGCCACTGGTTCAGCTCGCCCTCGGGCAGTTGCGCGGCCAGTTGCTGGCGCAGGCTGGCGGCGCGCTCGGCCGGCACCCAGAGTTCGGCGCGCTGGCTGGATACGCGCAAGGCGATCAGGCCATCGGCGCGGGCCACGGAGCCGTCTTCCTCGGGCAGCTCAAGGCCCAGACCGCTCAGGGCGACCTGGGCATCGGCCAGGCCGAAACGCGCCCAACTGGCGCTTTCGTCGGCAAGCTTGGCCTTGGAGAACACCGCGTACTTCTTCAGGTCCGCCAGTTGCGGCTCGATCAGCTCGCGGGCCATGGCCAGTAGGCAGCCGTCGCCTTCCAGAAGGATGCGGAAGCTCGATTGCATGCGGCCTTTCTGATTGCAGCGGGCGCCGAGGCTGGACTGGCTGTCACTGAGGTAATTGAGGTTGCAGGTCAACTGACCCTGAAGGAATTTGCTGGCGTCAGGCCCGCGGACAGCGAGCACGCCTTCGTGGGAGAGGGGGCAGAAAAAAGCGGAGTCAGCCATGGTTCATCGCAGGGTAAAAAGTCTGGAGCACATCATAAGGGGGCGCCCCTGAAATGGATAGTTCACAAAGGATGGGTGGCCACCGACCAAAGCCGACTGTTCTCGTCTCCCCCGGGCTGTATACTTGCGCTCTATTTGAGGAGCGCTCCATGGTTGAAGATGTTGAACTGAATCGCCTCTACTGGCACAGCCGCCGCGGCATGCTTGAGCTGGACGTATTGCTGGTGCCGTTCGTCAGGGAGGTGTACCCGCATCTCAATGAGACCGACCGCGAGTGCTATCGCAAGCTGCTGGAGTGCGAGGATCAGGACATGTTTGGCTGGTTCATGGAGCGCAGCGAGTCCGAGGACCCCGAGCTGCAGCGCATGGTCCGCATGATTCTGGACCGTGTCCAACCCAAGTAGGTTGTTCGAATGCCGCTGGCGTGCCTCACGGCAACTGCTGGCGGCCTACCTGCTGGCCCAGGCGTTCGCCCTGGGCGCGTTTTTCCTGCTGGATCTTCCGTCTGTCGCCAGGTTCGTGGGGCTAGGGTTGTGCCTGCTGCACGCCGGCTGGGTGTTGCCGCGGCAGATTCTCTTGAGCCATCCACGGGCCTTCACCGGGTTGCGTCATTCGCCCGAAGGCTGGCAGCTGTGGAGTCGATCCGAGGGGTGGCAGGCCGTGCAGTTGCGCCCCGACAGCCTGGCGCTGCCATTGATCGTGGTGCTGCGTTTTCGGCTGCGGGGGGAGCGCTGGGTGCGCTCCCTCTGTGTGCCGCGGGACGCGCAGGCCGCCGACCAGCATCGGCGCCTGCGGCTGCGGCTCAAGTTCAGCCGGCGTAGGTGGGCGGCACCAGAATAGTGTCCCGGGCCTCGGGCAGCATCTGCGGGTAGTCCAGGGTGTAGTGCAGGCCGCGGCTCTCCTTGCGCTCCATGGCCGAGAGAATCATCAGTTCGGCCACCTGGGCCAGGTTGCGCAGCTCGATCAGGTCACGGCTGACCTTGTAGTTGCTGTAGAACTCGTCGATCTCGTCCAGCAACAGGCGCACCCGGTGCTGGGCCCGCTGCAGGCGCTTGTTGGTGCGCACTATGCCTACGTAGTCCCACATGAACCGCCGCAACTCGTCCCAGTTGTGCGCAATGATCACGTCTTCATCGGAATCGGTGACCTGGCTGGCATCCCAGGCGGGCAGGGCGATGGGGATCGACACCTGGGGCAGTTGCCGAAGGATGTCGGTCGCCGCCGAACGGGCGTAGACGAAGCACTCCAGCAACGAGTTGCTGGCCATCCGGTTGGCGCCGTGCAGGCCGGTGAAGCTGGTTTCGCCAATGGCGTACAGGCCCGGCACGTCGGTGCGGCCCTGTTGGTCCACCATCACCCCGCCGCAGGTGTAGTGCGCGGCCGGCACCACCGGGATCGGCTGCCGGGTGATATCGATGGAAAACTCCAGGCAACGCTCGTAAACGGTGGGGAAGTGGCTCTTGATGAAGGCTTCCGGCTTGTGGCTGATGTCCAGGTACACGCAGTCGATGCCCAGGCGCTTCATTTCATGGTCGATGGCCCGGGCCACGATGTCCCGTGGTGCCAGCTCGGCCCGAGGGTCGAAGCGCGGCATGAAGCGTTCGCCGTTGGGCAGCTTGAGGTGGGCGCCTTCGCCACGCAGGGCTTCGGTAATCAGGAAGCTCTTGGCCAATGGGTGATACAGGCAGGTGGGGTGGAACTGGTTGAATTCCAGGTTGGCCACCCGGCAGCCCGAGCGCCAGGCCATGGCGATACCGTCGCCGCAGGCACTGTCGGGGTTGCTGGTATAGAGGTAGACCTTGGCTGCGCCGCCGGAGGCGAGGATCACGAAGCGTGCGCCAAAGGTGTCGACCTGGCCGGTGCTGCGGTTGAGCACGTAGGCTCCCAGGCAGCGGTCGCCTTCCAGCCCCAGGCGTTTTTCGGTGATCAGGTCGACGGCGACCCGTTGTTCCAGCAATTCGATATTGGGGTGTTGCCGAGCCTGGGCCAGCAGGGTCTTGAAGATGGCCGCACCGGTGGCATCCGCCGCGTGGATGATCCGCCGGTGGCTGTGGCCGCCCTCGCGGGTCAGGTGGAATTCGAAGCTGTTGTCGTCGCTGCTGGAGTCTTCGTCGCGGGTAAAGGGCACGCCCTGGTCGATCAGCCACTGGATGGCCTCGCGGCTGTGTTCAACGGTAAAGCGCACCGCATCCTCGTGGCACAGGCCGCCGCCGGCATTGAGGGTGTCATCGACGTGGGATTCTACGGTGTCAGTATCATCCAGCACGGCCGCGACGCCGCCCTGGGCCCTGAATGTCGAGCCGTTGGCGAGGTCGCCTTTGCTCAAGACGGCAATACGCAGGTGGCTGGGCAGGGTCAGGGCCAGGCTCAAGCCGGCGGCACCGCTGCCAATCACCAGAACATCGTGTTGAAACTGTTGGCTCATTTGAAGGATTCCGCTCAAAGCGACCCGGGAAGGGGTTGGCGCAAGACGCCTGAATCGGCAAGTCAAAGCAGCCACACAGCCCACTAGTATATAGAGGGGGGGATCGGCACAATAGTCGCGCCTTCATGGCATTGTGCGACTTCACCGAGCAAAAGCGTTGCTCTCGGTCAGTCCGATATTCGGAGCATTCCAGCCTCTGGAGCGGCTGATCGAAGACATAGGGCGGTTTTTCTTGCCACCGTTACACAATCTTCGTCTGGCGCAGCTATAAAGATTGGGAACTTTTGCCAAGGCCCCAAACTCAATAGAAGGTTGCCTGAAAGAAGGGACAGCGTCGGTTATATCCAAGGTTTACAGTGTGTCCCTTGTGACAGAATTCGACGACAGGATTATTCGCGCAGCCGGCCTCGCCCGTGCTGCGTTTTTCGTGCGTGCCGGATCAGAGCCCGCAGGAAACTTGCTTGGAGGGGGAGAACTTTTGCGAAAAGCCCGAGTCTATGTTTGCAAGCCTGATCGTTTAGTGATGCAAGCCTCCTCCGAGCTTATCGAGGAGTGTTCATGCTAACCCAGGAAGAGGATCAGCAGCTGGTCGAGCGCGTTCAGCGTGGCGACAAGCGAGCGTTCGATCTGCTCGTGCTGAAGTACCAGCACAAAATTCTCGGGTTGATCGTGCGTTTCGTGCACGACACCCATGAAGCCCAGGATGTTGCACAAGAAGCTTTTATCAAGGCTTACCGTGCGCTAGGTAATTTTCGGGGTGACAGCGCGTTTTACACGTGGCTGTACCGTATCGCCATCAACACGGCGAAAAACTATCTGGTTTCACGCGGCCGCAGGCCGCCGGATAGCGATGTAAGTTCTGAGGATGCGGAGTTCTATGACGGCGATCATGGCCTGAAGGATCTCGAATCGCCGGAGCGTGCGTTGCTGCGGGATGAGATCGAGGGCACCGTCCATCGAACCATCCAGCAACTGCCTGAAGATTTGCGTACGGCCTTAACTTTACGTGAATTCGATGGTCTGAGTTACGAGGACATTGCGAGCGTCATGCAGTGTCCGGTGGGTACCGTGCGCTCCCGGATTTTCCGCGCTCGGGAAGCCATCGATAAAGCCCTGCAGCCGTTGTTGCAGGAAACCTGAGACAGCGGCGACAGCCAAGAGAGGAACCGCCATGAGTCGTGAAGCCCTGCAGGAATCGCTGTCCGCGGTGATGGATAACGAAGCGGACGAACTGGAATTGCGTCGGGTATTGAATGCCGTCGACGAAGTGGAAACCCGTGAGACCTGGGCCCGTTATCAAATCGCCCGGGCAGCCATGCACAAGGAGTTGCTGCTTCCGCGTCTGGACATCGCCGCTGCCGTTTCTGCAGCTCTGGCTGATGAGGCCGTGCCGGCCAAAGCCTCCCGCGGACCTTGGCGCAGCCTGGGCCGTCTGGCAGTAGCTGCCTCGGTGACCGTGGCCGTGCTGGCCGGTGTTCGCCTGTACAACCAGGACGAGATCGCAGGTGTCGAGCTGGCGCAGCAAACCGGCCAGCCCACCCTGGCGACTCCACAAGTCAAAGGGCCGGCAGTACTGGCCGGCTACAATGAAAGCTCGGAAGCTACTGGCCCCATGGCCAATGGCGTACTGCAAGGGCAGCCAGGCTGGCACGATCAGCGTCTGCCAAGCTACTTGCGCCAGCACGCCCAGCAAGCTGCACTCAAAGGCACTGAAAGCGCTCTGCCTTACGCCCGTGCGGCAAGCCTGGAAAACCGCTAAGGAGGATCATGCGCGCCATACCTCTATTAACGCTTCTGCTCAGTGGCTGGTTTGTGGTTCCAGCCCATGCCGACGAAGCCCAGGACTGGTTGCAGCGTCTTGGGCAAGCGGAACAGCAGCAAAGCTTTCAGGGCACTTTCGTTTACGAGCGCAACGGTAGTTTTTCTACCCATAACATCTGGCATCGCGTCCAGGATGGAAAGGTCCGTGAGCGGTTGATCCAGCTCGATGGGTCCGCTCAAGAGGTGGTGCGTGTCGATGGTCGTACCCAGTGCGTCAGTGGCGAGTTGGTGGCAGGTCTCGGGGATTCCCCTGACGGTGCCGCCCGAGCCCTGGACCCGCAAAAACTCAAGAATTGGTACAACCTTGCTGTCATCGGCAAGTCGCGCGTGGCCGGTCGCCAGGCGGTGATCGTTTCGGTCACGCCCAAGGACCAGCACCGCTATGGTTTCGAGCTGCACCTGGATCGTGAGACCGGGCTGCCGCTCAAGTCCCTGTTGCTCAACGACAAGGGGCAGTTGCTGGAGCGCTTCCAGTTCACTCGCCTGGATACTGCGGATGTGCCTGACGACGTCGAGTTGCGTCCCAGCGCTGGCTGCAAGCCGGTGTCTCTGGACAGCGACAAGGCCTCGGCGGTCAAGACTGTGCAAACCTGGCATTCCGACTGGCTGCCTCCGGGCTTCGAATTGACCAGCAGCAGTGCCCGCAAGGATCCGGAAACCAAATCCATGGTCAACAGCCTGCTGTATGACGATGGTCTTGCGCGCTTTTCGGTGTTTCTCGAGCCGCTCAACGGCGCGACGGTCACCGATACCCGCACTCAGCTCGGACCTACGGTGGCTGTATCACGCCGCCTGACTACCCCCGATGGCGAGATGATGGTCACGGTGGTCGGGGAGATCCCCATTGGTACTGCTGAACGTATTGCGCTGTCGATGCGTTCCGATACCACTGCCAAGCAATGAGCCTTTGTTGGTTGTGTAAGAGGTCAGTGATGCCCGCTCCACAATTGAGAAGATGAAATGTTTGGTCAGCAATTTCATTTGCAAAATTCCCAGAGTTTTTCTATAGGTCAGAACCCCCTCGGTTCTGACCTTATTTGTCGTTCCTGGAACAAAGATGCCGTCCCTGCAGTTTCGGTATTTGCTGTTCCATATCGCTTAACCACGCTCGTCGTAACGGGAGCCGTATGTCGATACCACGCTTGAAGTCCTACTTCACCATTCTTGCCACCGTGCTGGTGCTTGGGCAGGCCGTTTCTGCCCAGGCGGCCGAGCTGCCTGATTTCACCCAGCTGGTCGAGCAGGCCTCGCCTGCGGTGGTGAACATCAGTACCACGCAGAAACTGCCGGACCGCCGGGTTTCCAATTCGGCGCAGATGCCCGACCTCGAAGGCCTGCCGCCAATGCTGCGCGAGTTCTTCGAACGGGGCATGCCCCAGCCTCGCTCTCCGCGTGGGGATCGTCAGCGCGAAGCGCAGTCGCTGGGTTCCGGGTTCATCATCTCCGCGGACGGTTACATCCTCACCAACAACCACGTGATCGCCGATGCGGACGAAATTCTTGTGCGTCTGGCCGATCGCAGTGAGCTGAAAGCCAAGCTGATCGGTACCGATCCACGCTCCGACGTAGCACTGCTGAAAATCGATGGCAAAGACCTGCCTGTGCTGAAACTGGGTAAATCCCAGGACCTCAAGGCCGGCCAGTGGGTGGTGGCCATCGGCTCGCCGTTCGGCTTCGACCATACCGTGACCCAGGGTATCGTCAGTGCCATCGGTCGCAGCCTGCCGAACGAAAACTACGTGCCGTTCATCCAGACCGACGTGCCGATCAACCCGGGCAACTCCGGTGGCCCGCTGTTCAACCTGGCCGGTGAAGTGGTGGGGATCAACTCGCAGATCTACACCCGCTCCGGTGGTTTCATGGGCGTGTCTTTCGCCATCCCGATCGATGTGGCGATGGACGTTTCCAACCAGCTGAAAACCGGTGGCAAAGTCAGCCGTGGCTGGCTTGGCGTGGTAATCCAGGAGGTCAACAAGGACCTGGCTGAATCCTTCGGCCTGGAGAAACCGGCCGGCGCGCTGGTTGCACAGATCCAGGATGATGGCCCGGCGGCCAAGGGCGGCCTGCAAGTGGGTGACGTGATCCTCAGCCTCAATGGCCAGCCCATTGTCATGTCGGCCGACCTGCCGCACCTGGTAGGCGCGCTGAAGGCCGGGGCCAAGGCCAACCTGGAAGTGATCCGCGACGGCAAGCGCAAGAATGTCGAGCTGACCGTCGGCGCTATTCCTGAAGAAGACAAAGACCTGAGCATGCTGCCCAAGTCGGGTGTCGAGCGCAGCAGCAACCGTCTGGGTGTAGCGGTGGTCGAGCTCAACGATGAGCAGAAGAAAGCCTTCGACCTCAAGGGCGGGGTGGTCATCAAGGAAGTCCAGGACGGTCCTGCGGCGCTGATCGGCTTGCAGCCGGGCGACGTGATCACTCACCTGAACAATCAGGCGATCACTTCGGCGAAGGAGTTCACTGAAATCGCCAAGGCATTGCCGAAGAACCGCTCGGTGTCCATGCGGGTACTGCGTCAGGGGCGAGCCAGCTTCATCACCTTCAAGCTGGCCGAGTAATTCGCCAGCCCCTGAGGTTGCCCAATAAAAAGCCCGCCTCGTAAGAGGCGGGCTTTTTTGTGGTTTGCGTCAATGTCAGCGCATCATGTCCTTGACCATCTGTTCCTGGTCCATCATCTCGCGCTGGCGAGCGTCGATCCTCGACGACAGGGGGAAGTTGCTGCCGGCCCGGCGCTTGGCGAAGTCCAGCTGCTGGATGGCCTGGCGATAGTCGCCCACCAGGGCGAAGTACTCGGCTCGGGCCTGGTGCAGGCCGATGATATTGCCCGACAGGCCGCGGGTTTCCGCCACCAGGTACCAGACATCCGGGTCGTCCGGGCGGCTTTTCAGCAGGCCTTCCAGGGCCTTTTCGGCATCGGCCGGGCGGTTCTGCTTGAGCAGCAGGTCCACGCGGATCTGGTTCAAGGGGTAGTTGCCCGGGTACAGGTTGAGCATCCTTTCGACCCGAGCCTGCGCGTCCGGCAGGCGGCTGTTGGCCATGTCCAGTTCGATCTGAGCCAGGTTGTAGGTCACGTCGTTGGGCGACTTGGCCAGCAGGGGCTTGAGGTTTTCCCGTGCTTCGTTCCACTGGCTGCCCTTGATCTGGGCGATGGCCAGGCCGTAGCGAGCGATGTCGTTCTTCGGGTTCTCATCGAGCTGCGCGCGAAAACGCTTGGCGGCCAGCCCTGGCGATTCCTCATAGGTCAGTTGCACCCGGGCGCGGATCAACTGGTAGCGCAGGCTGTCTTCGGTGCCGCCTTGCCGGGCCTGTTCCGCACGGTTGCGGGTGTCGGCGATCCGCGATTCGGTCACCGGGTGAGTCAGGAGAAATTCCGGCGGCTTGGCATCGAAGCGGTACTGGCGCATCAGGCGTTCGAACATGGTGGGCATCGAGCGCGGGTCGTAGCCGGCCTTTTCCAGGTTGAGGATGCCGATGCGGTCGGCTTCCTGCTCGTTCTGCCGGGAGAAGCGCCGCTGTTCCTGGATGGCTGCGGCCTGGGTGCCGGCGATGGTGGCGATCCCCGCGTCCCCGGCGCCAGCTGCGGCAATCACGATCCCGGCCAGCAGGGCGGCCATCATCGGCACCTGCATGCGCTGCTGGGCTTCGACCCCCCGGGCGAAGTGGCGCTGGGAAAGGTGCGCCAGTTCGTGTGCCAGCACCGAGGCGTACTCGCCTTCGGTCTGGGCATTGAGGAACAGCCCGCCATTGACCCCGATGATTCCCCCGGGAGCGGCGAAGGCGTTGAGCTGCGGGCTGTTGATCAGGATGAACTCCAGGCGCCGGTCATTGACCTGGCTGGTTTCCACCAGTTTGTAGACGCTGGTTTCGACATAGTCCTTGAGTTGCGGGTCGTTGAGCTGCGAAACCTGGCTGCGCAGCAACGCCAGCCAGGCACGGCCCAGTTGGTATTCCTGTTGCGGAGAGACAATGGCTGAACTGGCATCACCAAGTGACGGCAGGTCGTCGGCGAAGCCCGGTGAGGCGAGCAGGCAAGCGAGCGTCAGCAGGGTAGGGCGCAATACATTCATGCACAAAGCCTTAATCGACAAAGGCTCTACTGTAGCTGGACACCTGGCCGGGGACCAGACAAAGCCAGTGAAAACTCTGAGGATAAAAAGTGCTTTTGGGTAAATTCCGGCGTCTATCTGATCGTGGCTCCGGCAGCGCGCGGCAGTGCTCTGGTGTCGGCCTTCTTTATTGCCGGCGAGCCTGGCTTGCAGGGTATTCTAGACACCTTGAATTGATGATCGGAGTAACCCAATGACCGATGTTGTCGCCCATGATGCCGAGCTGGACGCCAGCGGCCTGAACTGCCCGCTGCCGCTGCTCAAGGCCAAGATGGAACTCAATCGCCTGGCCAGTGGCGCGGTACTCAAGGTCATTGCCACCGATGCCGGCTCCCAGCGTGACTTCCGCACTTTCGCCCGCCTGGCCGGTCATACCCTGCTGCGTGAAGAGGATGAGGCCGGGGTGTATCGCTACTGGTTGAAAAAGGCCTGAGCGCAGTCTGCCCTTGAGGGCCTTCATCTAAGGAACATCGATGTTCAAAGTGCTACGTGACTGGATCCAGCGCTACTTCTCGGATGAAGAGGCGGTGGTGCTGGCCGTTCTGCTGTTTCTGGCCTTCACTGCCGTCCTGACCCTGGGCGGCATGCTCGCGCCGGTGCTGGCGGGGATGGTCCTGGCCTACCTGATGCAGGGGCTGGTGGTGAGCCTGGAGCGGCTGCGCCTGCCTGGCGGGGCGGCCGTGGGGCTGGTGTTCGCGCTGTTCATGGGGCTGCTGCTGGTGTTCATCCTGGTGGTGGTGCCGTTGCTCTGGCATCAGTTGATCACCCTGTTCAACGAGCTGCCGGGCATGCTCGCCAAGTGGCAGTCGCTGTTGCTGCTGTTGCCCGAGCGCTACCCGCATCTTGTGTCCGACGAGCAGGTGCTGCAGGCCATCGAAGTGGCCAGGGGCGAGATCGGCAAGTTCGGCCAGTGGGCGCTGACCTTCTCCCTGTCCAGCCTGCCCTTGCTGGTGAACATCATGATCTACCTGGTACTGGTGCCGATCCTGGTGTTCTTCTTCCTCAAGGATCGGGCGATGATCAGCCGCTGGGTGATCAGCTATCTGCCCCGCGAACGTACGCTGATTACTCGCGTGGCCCATGAAATGAACCGGCAGATCGCCAACTACATTCGCGGCAAGGTCATCGAGATCGTCATCTGTGGCGGGGTGACCTACATCGCCTTCGTCGCCCTGGGCCTGAATTATGCGGCCCTGCTGGCTCTGCTGGTGGGGATCTCGGTGGTGGTGCCCTATGTCGGCGCCGTGGTGGTAACGGTACCGGTGGCGCTGATTGCGCTGTTCCAGTGGGGCTGGAGCGATCAGTTCATCTACCTGATGGCGGTCTACGGGATCATCCAGACCCTGGATGGCAACGTGCTGGTGCCGCTGCTGTTCTCCGGCGCGGTGAACCTGCACCCGGTGGCGATCATCTGTGCGGTGCTGCTGTTTGGCGGGCTGTGGGGGTTCTGGGGGATATTCTTCGCGATTCCCCTGGCGACCCTGTTCAAGGCGGTGCTGGATGCCTGGCCCAGGAAGGACCCGGTGGTGGCACCTCTACTCTAGATACGCGGGGCGGCTGATACAGCCGCCCCGGTCATTTCAGGCCTTGTTCAGGGCCTGGGCCGCGGCCAGTACGGCGTCGACGTGCCCGGGTACCTTCACCCCGCGCCATTCCTGGCGCAACACACCGTCCTTGTCGATCAGGAAGGTGCTGCGGTCCACGCCCAGGTATTCCTTGCCGTAGAGCTTCTTCAGCTTGATCACGTCAAACAGCTGGCAGACGGCTTCGTCCTTGTCGCTGATCAGCTCGAAGGGGAATTCCTGCTTGCACTTGAAGTTCTCGTGGGACTTCAGGCTGTCGCGGGAAACGCCGAAGACTTCGGTGTTGGCAGCCTGGAAGGCTGTGTATTGATCGCGAAAGCCCTGGCCCTCGGTGGTGCAGCCCGGGGTGCTGTCCTTGGGATAGAAGTAGATCACCACTTGCTTGCCCTTGAGGCCGGACAGGCTGACGGTCTGCCCGCTGGTGGCGGGGGCCTGGAAATCGGCAATAGGTTGATCGATAGCAACGGCCATGGGGCTTCCTTACATAGGGTTCTGTGGGCGCCAGGGTTCGATCAGCGCGTCGAGGTTCATGGCATCGGCAAAGTCCAGGAACTGGTCGCGCAGCCAACTGATCTGGGTGCCGGCGGGCAGGGTCACGGTAAAGGTGGCATTGAGCATGGTGCCGCCGGTCTGTGGAGCCTGGTAGGTATCGCAGGTGAGGTTTTCCAGCTCGACCTGATGGTCGATGAAGAACTGGCACAGCTCATTGACGATGTCCGAGCGGTACGCGGCGCTGACGTAGGCCACATAAGGCAGGGCTTGGGGGCGGCTTTCCAGGGCGGCGCTGCGCACCACGTTGACCGTGAAGGCATGCTTCTTGGCCAGGAACGGCAGGCTGCTTTCCAGGCGCGCCAGGGCGTCCCAGCTGCCGGAAATCTCCAGAACCAGCGCGCTGCACTCGCCATGCCGGGTCAGGCGCGACGTCACCACGGCGCAGCGGTTTTCATGGCTGGCGCGGCACAGGACGTTGGTCAGCTCCATGGGGTTGGCGCCGAGGGCACTGATGACAAGGAATTGTTCGCGAACTGTGGGGGTGGACATGCAGCATTCCTAAAGCGATGAGCGGTCGGTACTTTTTTGACAAGCCTGTACCGGGCAAGCGTCGCCGGCGGAACTTCAAGGCCTCGGACCACAAGCCGGCGACTGGCCCCGAAACGCTCGGAACACAGGCTGGCAACGCGGGAATGGGGCTTTGCAGATCCAACAGGCAGGCGATAACCCGGTCTACACGCTTATCAGTAGCGATCAAAGCCTGAAGGGTAGCGAAAACCATCGCTCAGGGGAATGCTCATGGCGCGGGACTTCGCTTGTGCAAGGAACTTGGCGCCAGTACCATTACCGCTCTCTTTTTCCGGCAGGAGCGGTTGCATGATTGCGGGCAGTATGGTGGCACTGGTCACACCCATGGATGCACAGGGAAATCTCGACTGGGACAGCCTGAGCAAACTGGTGGACTTCCACCTGCAAGAGGGCACCAACGCCATCGTGGCGGTCGGCACCACAGGTGAGTCGGCCACCCTGGATGTGAACGAGCACATCGAAGTGATTCGTCGGGTGGTCACCCAGGTTGCAGGGCGCATTCCAGTGATCGCCGGTACCGGCGCCAACTCGACGCGCGAAGCGATCGAGCTGACCACCAATGCGAAGATCGCCGGCGCCGATGCGTGCCTGCTGGTGACCCCGTACTACAACAAGCCGACCCAGGAAGGCCTGTACCAGCATTTCCGCGCCATTGCCGAGGCCGTGGACATCCCGCAGATCCTCTACAACGTTCCGGGCCGCACCGCATGCGACATGCAGGCCGAGACCGTGATCCGCCTGTCCAGCGTGAAGAACATCATCGGGATCAAGGAAGCCACCGGCGACCTGCAGCGCGCCAAGGCCATCCTGGCCGGCGTGCCCGGCGATTTCCTGGTGTACTCCGGCGATGACGCCACCGCAGTCGAGCTGATCCTGCTGGGCGGCAAGGGCAATATCTCGGTGACCGCCAACGTCGCGCCACGGGCCATGAGCCAGATGTGCGCCGCGGCCATGGCCGGCGATGCCGCCAAGGCCCGGGAGATCCACGAGACCCTGATGCCGCTGAACAAGACTCTGTTCATCGAATCCAACCCTATTCCCGTGAAATGGGCCCTGCACGAAATGGGCTTGATGCCGGACGGTATCCGTCTGCCGCTCACCTGGCTCAGTGCCGCCTGTCACGAACCGCTGCGGCAGGCCATGCGCCAGTCCGGCGTCTTGGTTTAATTGAGGAAGTACAACGCATGAAGCGAATGGCCGGACTTTCCGCACTTGCCTTGATTATCTCCAGCACCAGTGGCTGCGGTTGGATCTGGGGCCCGGAAGGCTACTTCCGTGACCGGGGTAGCGATTACCTGCAAGCGCAACAAACAGCACCGATGCAATTGCCGCCGGATGTACAGACCGCCAAGCGTCTGGACCCTCTGCTGCCGATTCCGCGCAACGTGGCCGACGACAACGTCAAGGGCGAGTACGAAGTGCCTCGCCCACAGCCGCTGTCGGCCATTGCCGATGCCAGCGACTACACCCTGCAAAAGAGCGGCGATTCGCGTTGGGTCATGGCCCAGCATCCACCGGCCGAAGTCTGGCCAGTGGCGGTGCAGTTCTTCCAGGACAACGGTTTCCGCCTGGATCAACAGCGCCCGCAAACCGGTGAGTTCACCACCGGCTGGCAGCGTTCCGACGAACTTTCCGCTGCCGTGGCCAAGCGCCTGAGCAGTGCCGGCGTCGCCGCCGACAGCGAAACCCGTGTGCGGGTACGCATCGAGCCAGGCGTGCAGCGCAACACCAGTGAAGTCTATGTGGTCAGTGCCGAGCGTCCCGCCGGCAGCACTGCCGACGTGGAATTCACCAACCGTTCGGTCAACACCGGCCTGGACGCAGCGCTGGTGGACGACATGCTGGCAAGCATGAGCCGCACCTCCGAGAAGGGCGGTTCGGTGTCTCTGCTGGCGGCCCGCGATTTCGATACCCCGAGCCGAGTCAGCCTCAGCGAGGATGGCAGCGGCAACCCGGTGCTGAACCTGGGCGCCGACCTCGATCGCGCCTGGTCCAGCGTTGGCCGTGCCCTGGAACAGGGTGAATGGCGGGTTGAGGACATCAACCGCAGCCTGGGCCTGTACTACATCAACCTGGCGGAAAAAGCCGAGAAGAAAGACGACGAGCCGGGCTTCTTCGGCAAGTTGTTCGGCAGCAAGCCGGCCAAGGAAGAGGTCGAAGCCCGTGCCGAGCGCTATCAGGTTCGCCTGAGCAAGGTAGGCGAGAACGTCCAGGTCACCGTCGAGAAGAACATCAACACCGTGGCGCCGGCCGATGTGGCACGCAAGGTGTTGGGCGTGATTCAGGACAACCTGGGCTGATCCGATGCGTTTTGCCGTTCTCGGCAGTGGTAGCCAAGGGAATGGCACGCTGATCGTCAGTGCCGACACCTGCGTTCTGGTGGATTGTGGTTTCTCCCTGCGGGAAACCGAGCGGCGCCTGCTGCGTCTGGGAGTCGATCCCGCGCAGTTGAGCGCCATCCTGGTAACCCACGAACATGCCGACCACGTGCATGGCGTGGGTTTGCTGTCTCGGCGCTACAATCTACCGGTCTACCTCAGCCAGGGCACGTTGCGCGGGATGCGCAAACCGGTGGAGGTCGCGGGTTTTGTCCGCGGTGGCGAGTCGCTGCAGATCGGCGCCTTGCGCATCGACGTGATTGCCGTGGCCCACGACGCCCAGGAACCTACGCAATTTGTCTTCAGTGATGGCCAGCGGCGCTTCGGCCTGCTGACCGACCTCGGCTCCTACTGCGCCGGGGTGCTGGACGGCTACCGTGGCCTGGATGCCTTGATGATCGAGGCCAACCATTGCCGGGATCGGCTGGCACGGGGTTATTACCCGTACTTTCTCAAGCAGCGGGTTGGCGGCGACCTGGGACATTTGAACAACCATCAGGCCGCAAGCCTGGTGGCCGAATTGGGATGGCAGGACCTGCAGCACCTGGTCCTGGCTCATCTGAGCAGCAAGAACAACCTGCCGCAGCTGGCCCGGCAATGTTTTGTCGACACCCTCGGGTGCGACCCGGACTGGCTGCAACTGGCCGATCAAGATTCAGGGCTCGACTGGCGCCACATCGCCTAGCCCACCTACTTAGCAAGCGGAGCCCATCATGGAAAAACGTGAAGAACTCTACCGCGGCAAAGCCAAATCGGTTTACAAGACCGACGACGCCGACCGCTTGATCCTGCTGTTTCGCAACGACACCTCGGCGTTCGACGGCAAGCGCATCGAGCAGCTGGACCGCAAGGGGATGGTGAACAACAAGTTCAACGCCTTCATCATGCAGAAACTCGAAGCCGCCGGCGTGCCGACCCAGTTCGACAAGCTGCTGGGCGACAACGAATGCCTGGTTAAGAAGCTCGACATGATTCCGGTGGAGTGCGTGGTGCGCAACTACGCCGCCGGCAGCCTGGTCAAGCGCCTGGGCGTGGAAGAGGGCATGAAGCTCAACCCCTACACCTTCGAGCTGTTCCTCAAGGACGACGCCAAGGGCGACCCGTTCATCAACGAATCCCACGTGGTGGCATTCGGCTGGGGTACTGCCGAGCAACTGGCGCGCATGAAAGAGCTGTCGCTCAAGGTCAATGAAGTGCTGAGCAAGCTGTTCGATGACGCCGGCCTGCTGCTGGTGGACTTCAAGCTGGAGTTCGGCGTGTTCAGCGACGGCTCCATCGTTCTGGGCGACGAGTTCAGCCCGGACGGTTGCCGTCTGTGGGACAAGGACACCAAGAAGAAGATGGACAAGGACCGCTTCCGCCAGGGCCTGGGCGATGTGATCGAAGCCTACGAAGAAGTGGCCCAGCGCCTCGGCGTACCGCTGTAATCGACGCAAGCATCTGATAGCACGGAAAAAAATTGCTCGGGGGGCTTCGCTTCGAGCAAAGGTGCTGTTATGATGCGCGCCGTTGGAGAGATGCCAGAGTGGCCGAATGGGACGGATTCGAAATCCGTTGTACCTTCACCGGTACCTAGGGTTCGAATCCCTATCTCTCCGCCATTATTTAGCCTAAAGGCCCCGCTTTGCGGGGCCTTTTTGCATTCTGCGGTTTCTGTTCCCCCATCTGTTCCCCCCATGTGGATTTTGAAAAGTTATCCGTGTCGTTAGGTGGCTTGGGATCTAGTGCTTTACCGTGTTGGCGAGTGCGTCAGGCTCCAGGGTCGTCTGTGTCGCATTGGCACTGCCATAGCGTTCTCTAGCGCATGTTGACTGTCGGCGCTGATTGAAAACTGACCCACCCTGCCGATTGAAAATTGACCCAGGGCGGATTGCTGATTTGACATCAGCAATTATGGATAAGCTTAGCAATCGTGTCCCGGAGGAAGAGGCATTAAGCCCCACCGCATGTGGGCATGCGGCAGGGTATTTTCGGTGCAGATCAAAACAGCTCATCGTCCTCGGCACCATCATCGTCTTTGCGCTTTCGTTCACGTGACTTGATCTTCGTCTGGGCGACCAAGCTGCTGTGTTGCAGGCGGTAGGACTCGTTGCCCGTTTCGACGACGTGGCAGTGGTGTGTCAGCCGATCCAGCAACGCCGTGGTCATCTTGGCGTCACCAAACACACTCGACCATTCCGAGAAGCTGAGGTTGGTAATGATCACCACGCTGGTGTGCTCGTACAGCTTGGACAGCAAGTGAAATAACAGGGCACCACCGCTCTGGCTGAAGGGCAAATACCCCAGTTCATCGAGTATCACCAAGTCTGTTCGTAACAGCCCTTGAGCTATGCGGCCCGTCTTGCCGTCGTACTTTTCGCGCTCCAGCAGATTGACCAGATCCACCATGGAGTAGAAGCGCCCGCTTTTGTGATGCGTCGTGATCCCGGACACAGCCAAGGCAGTGGCGAGATGTGTTTTGCCTTTGCCAGGCCCGCCGATGAACACCACATTCTGCGCGGTATCGGTGAACTCCAGGTTGGACAGATCCCTGACCAGGCGGGCGTCTGCGCTGGAAGCGCTAAAGTCGAAGCCGGCCAAATCACGATGCATGGGGAGTTTGGCCATATTCATCTGGTGGTTCACTGAGCGCACCGCTCGATCCGCATGTTCTTGTTGGAGGAGATGCGCAAGCAGCCATTTCGACGAGGTCGTTGAGGCTTCGCCTTGCGAGGCCAGTTCTTCCCAGGCGCTGGCCATACCATGCAGACGCAGTTCTTTGAGTTCCGCCTTAAGATCACGCATTGCGAGTCTCCTCATCGGTGGTACGGAGCCGGTCGTACCGTGCCGTATTGGCGACAGGCACTATCTTGAGTTGAAGGCTGGTTTCGGCGGACGGTGGGGCTGCTGTCGATGTCAGTCGAGCCGGGACATTCAGGATGTGGTCAGCACTCAAGCTGCCTGATTCAAGTACCAATTCCACCGCCACCAACACGGCATCGAGCCCGGCGATGGGCACAGCCGCCAGTACCTGCGTCATGATTCGATCACCGTTGGTGTGACGCCTCAGACCGCGTTTTAGCAGTTGCAAAGGCTCCGGCAGATCAGCAAACGGAGCGCCATTGCGCAGCGCTCCGGGCTTGCGCTCGATAAGCGGAATGGAATGCTGCCAGTCAAAACTGACCTGATCTCGATCAAACAGGCGCTCATGACTGGCAATCGTCGTTTCATCGGCGATGACTACAATCCGGGAAGGATACAGACGGCTGCTGATCCACTGGCCGACCCGCTCACACGGCACCGAATAGCGATTTCGCGCCACGCTGATCAGACAGGTGCTGGAGACCCGTACGGTGCGCTCGACGTAGCTATCAAAGGCCGTCGGCATCGACATCATTTCGACCCGTTCCAACTCCAAGACGTCCGCCACCGTCAGCCCGTTGTACTGCGGGTGCACCAGCTCGCTCCAGAGCGCACGACAGCGTTTGCCGAGCCAGGCATTCAGTTCCTCGAAGGTGTGGAATATGCAGTTTTGAGCATCGAGCCAGATGCGCCGCCGGCTGTCTTGGACGTTCTTTTCAACGATGCCTTTTTCCCAGCCGGAGGCCACGTTGCAGAAGTCCGGATCGAATAGGTAGTGGGCACACATGACGGCAAACCGGGCATTGACCATGCGGCCTTTACCCTTGTTGACCTTATCGGCAGCGGTCTTCATGTTGTCGTAGATGCCACGACGCGGCACCCCACCTAACGCACCAAACGAGCGGGTATGGGCATAGAACAGCATCTCGTGGCCTTGGCTGGGATACGCAACCAACCAAAATGCGCGACTGGCGTACACCTTCATATGGGAGACCTGGATGCGTCGGAACAGGCCGCCAATCAGCAGATCTTCTTCGCTCCAGTCGAATTGAAAGGCCTCGTCGAGTGCAAAGGTCAGCGGTACGAAGGCCCGTAACGATTTGCCTTGCTCACCGCGCCACGAGCGTATGAAGGCGGTGAGCTGGCTGTAGCCGCCGTCGTAACCCAGAGCCTTGATCTGTTCGAAGAGTGCTTTGGCGCTTCTGCGGTTGTGCTTTGCCCGAAACGAATCGGCCTTGAGCGCCTGCTCCAGCGTCTCGTGAAATGGACTGAGTTTGTTGAAGGTTGCGCACCGTTGGTACGCCGGCTGAGTGGCTTCGGGTGCTCTGACCCATTTTCGAATGGTGTTTCTCGACAGCCCGGTACGCTTGGCTATCTGGTGCAGCGAGAGCTTGTCGCGGAAGTACATCCGCCGGATTTTTCCCAACATTTCCATGCTGATCACCCTGTGTTCTCCTGCTCGGAAAGTGAGCAGAAGCAGTTGAACACCTGGGTCAGTTTTCGGTCAGCGGCAACATTCTGGGAAGCCTGTCAGCATATCAGGTTGGAAAGGAGCCCAGCCGGTCCTGTCTGCCTGAATGAAGGGAGAATGGCCTATCTGGACCATCACCGCAGCATGAATCTGCTGGTCGTGAAGATTCGTCAGTTGATTCGGGGGCAATGGTATCGCCGTAAGAAGGACGATCGTCGGTATCAGTCCAAGAAGCAGGAAGTTAGGGTCACTGATTACACGGATGCCGTGCTGGATCGTTACGCACGTACCGTTGTGGTCAGGGTCAATCTGTCTTAGCACAAGGAGTCTCAAGCTAGTCAGCGTGTTGAGCACGTTTTTAATGATCTCGACAGGTTAATTGCCGAGCGTGAGCGCAACCCAATTTTTGATCATGAGACGGGCTATATCTGTAGCGTCGAGCAAGGGCAGGATCGGGGCTACCACATCCACGCTGCTTTCTTCTTCAACAGTGCCAAGGTGTGTCGGGATATCTACAAGACACGGCAGATTGGCGAGTTATGGGAGGGGATGACGCGGGGAGTGGGCTATTTCGACAGCTGCAATCAGGACAATGGCAGGTACGGGGACAGTCTGGGAATCGGAGTCATCCTTCGCAATGACCGGGAGGTCCGTTCGCATGTCCACTATGCGATGCGCTACCTGGTCAAGGATGATCAGCAGCTACGGCTGAAACCCTGGGGAACTCGATGTCTGCGAGTGGGATGTGTTGGTAGGTAGTTATCAGTTTGAGATGGCATTGGGAGCTTGCAATGCACTAGTTGGCCAAGGATGAAGGCACCCAGCATTTGCGGATGAAGCCTAAAGGATCTAGATGTTTGCGTAAGGGCAGCTTAGCAAGCCGACGCAGTAGAGATGCAGAAGGAGTCAGTAAAAGTTTGGGAAAACTCCTGTTGTATTAGATGAAATAGCGAGAGACCATAATAAAATTATGGCGAGTCAAGTGGTGCGCTAAATGCGATGGTTAGTTGTTAGCTCTGGTGAAATAGAAAAACTACCAGTGTGGAAGCGTACTGTGGGTATCTCGAAAGATGGGAGTATTTTTGTTCCGGCTGCTATTGGCGGTATCGAAAAAGCCGTTTCGACTTCCACCTTAAGGGATAAAATATCTGTCCGTATTCGAGATAATCATGTGTATGTACCAATGGTTTGGCTCGCTGAAAACTATCCACGCTCTTTGGATGAGTGTTGGATTTTGGGGAGTGCAGCCTTTAAATCAAGTGCTACACGAATAGGGATGCAGGTCGAGTAACCTCTGAGGATACTTTTTGATGCGCAAGGTTATTTAGGTTATTGTTGGCGAAGACTCAGTAACGCATGCTCTAGTGCAGCAATGGCTACCTCGACCTGCCCTACCAACTGCTGGAGCTGTCCCGAATCAATCTTTGAATTCTGACATGCGGTTTCCAGTCTTCTACAGCACTCCACCAATTGCTCGCCCTTTACTACTCGCGCAGCGCCTTTGATCCGGTGGGCCAGCTCTACAAGGCTGTCTATCTCACCGTTTTGCAGTAGTACCTGCATCATCTGACAGTCCTTTCGATTGCTTTTGATCAGTTCATCAAGGATCTGCTGAAACTTGATCGGTTCGTTACTGATTAGAAGCTCCAGCGGTGCAAGATCTACCAGTTTGAACGAATCAGGTATGGATATTAGTTGCTCCGTGGCAGGCTGATCTACGTCATCAGCCAAATAGTGCTCCAACAAGCGGGCGTCCAGATCATCAATTCCGATCGGTTTGATCAAGCAATCGTTCATGCCCGCGAGAATACACAGCTCTAACTCCTCTGGTTGTGCATCGGCGGTAAGGCCGATTATCACCGTAGGTTCCTGTGCGCTTTCCAGCTCTGCTCGCCGAATTGCCCGTGTCAGTTCGATACCGCCCATGATCGGCATATGGCAGTCGGTGATGACAATATCAAAAGGTTGCTCGCGCCAGTGTTCGAAGCCCTCCCGGCCGTTTTCGGCCTCGCTGACATCGTGGCCGAGAAACGCCAACTGCTGAGACAACACCTTTCGATTGACCTTATGATCATCCACCACCAGTACCTGCAAACGATAACGTTGTTTGTGCACAGGTGTCGCTAGCATCGGCGAGATGCTGATGCGCTCCAGAACTTGTAAGCGCAACTCAACGTCAATTTGCGTGCCGCGGCCTAGCGCGCTATTCATGCTTAACCGGCCACCCATCATCTCGCAGAGTGAACGACAGATTACCAGGCCCAAGCCAGAACCTTCGGTTTGCTGCACAATTCGTTGCACTTGGGTAAAGGGGCGAAACAGCCGCTGCTGATCAGTCAGACTGATGCCAACCCCCGTGTCTTCGACGCTAAGCCTTACGTTGAGTAGGCTGCTATCGATCAAGACACCTGTAATGCTGACCTTTACCGCGCCCTCTTCAGTAAACTTGATCGCGTTGCTGACGAGGTTGGAGAGGATTTGCTTAAAACGCAGTGTGTCAACCAGTACGTCGCAATTGATGCTCGAGTCGATCTCCAGTACCAAGTTCAGGCGTTTCTGCCGGGCCAGCCCTTCAAACACCCGTGCGACCGACTCAATCAACTCCCTCAGGTTGGTGCGTTTTGGCGAGAGGCTCAGACGGCCAGATTCGATGCGTGCAATATCGAGAATATCGCCGATTAATTCCAGGAGACTTTTCGCAGAGGTATGGGCAATTTCGATACTGGCACGATCGATAGGTACGCTATCGGCGCGCTTGAGCGCTAGCTCAAGAATACCAATAACGGCGTTCATTGGCGTACGAATCTCATGGCTCATCGTCGCCAGGAAACTACTCTTGGCCCTGCTGGCTTCGTCCGCATGACTCTTCGCTTCTTGTAGCTGCTGCACCAGTTGTCGATGTTCGGTGATATCCAGCCAGCCGCAGATAATTCCCTGGGTGATGCCCTTTGAGTTTTGGAACGGTTGTACCCAGTGGCTAATCCATACCTCTTTTCCTTGTAGCTGAATGGTATGTACCGATTCGATCGTCTGGCTGTCACGTATGGCATGCAAGTGCTCCTGGTGAAACTCAAGCGAGCTCTCAAAATGTTGCCTAGGTAGCTGATCGGGTGTCTTGTTCAGCACCTGTTCACTGCTCAAGCCAACACTCTTGAGGAAGCTGCGGTTGCACGACACCATGCGTCCATTGGAGTCACACACGTAAAGGGAAGGGGGCATACAGTCAGTCAAGGTCTCGACAAACCGTAGTTGGTCGTTGAGTTTCTGCTCGGCTTTGGTTCTTACTTTGACCTCGCGACGTAGGTAAAACACCCAGACCAACGCGAGCAACAGCATCACCACTGCGGCTAATACAATTTGACGGATCACCCGTTCATAATTGATCCAGGTCTCTCCGCTCATACCCGGTGGGGAGCGCCAGCGGTTGTAAAGGGTATTGAGCTCATCCGGCTCCATGCTTTGCAATACCTTCTCTATTATGGACTGCAATTCCGCGTCACGTCGTTGGTAAGCAAAGCTAATCGTGCCAGGTTCGATATCAAGCGCCTGAGTGACGACCAGTTTGTCGCGAAATAACCTCTCGATGTAATAGCGTGCTGCGGGTAGCGCTGTGACCGCGGCATCAACCTGTCCCTCATAGAGAAGATTCATTGAATTCACTGTGCTACCAGCTTCGATCAGTATCGCTTTGGGGTAGAGTTCGTGCAGGCTTTTTATAGCGACGTGGCCGGTGGCAATCGCCACACGTTTATCGGCCAGGTCTACTAACTTGTGTTTTTCTTGACTGTTGGTGAGCAGCACAAAGGGATCGACGAAGAGCGGTCGGGAAAAGCGCAGGAACTCTTCACGTTCAGGGCTGGCAGTCATAAGTGCCAAATCGGAGTCGCCCGTTTGTAGCGCATTCATGATTTGCGAGAAACTACCGCTATACGACGTCACCTGAAAATGCAGACCGGTACTGAGTGTTATCACTTCAAGAAGATCGGCTACACTGCCGATAAATACCCCATTGGAATCGAAGTATGCACTTGGGGCCAAGTCGTCATTGATCACCAGTCGAACCACCGGATGACGCTCAATCCATCGGGATTCTTGCACCGTGAGGTCGATGGGATCTGATCTGGGAACGAAGTTGTTACCAACCCAGCGCATCGCGAAGTGCCTCATTTGATTCTCACCGATGGCGACGATGGCGCTGTTAACCAAGCCTTGGAGTCGCGTATTGTCTCCGCGAAAGGCATAGCGGTAACCGTCGATGGATAGTTCGCTGAATCGCTCAAAGCTCAAATAACCGTAGAATGAACGATTAATTTGGTAATAAGCGCTATACAGGTCGTCGAGATAAACATCTGCCTGCCCAAAGGCGGCAGCGGCAATCGCCTTGTCGTGGTCGGAGTAGACCTTGAAATTAGCCCGAGGATACAGCTGCTGTAACTCGTTAATGTGCTCGCGGGTGACCGCCACACTCAAGCCTGCCAAATTGGCGGGCGAATGCCGAGACTCCGAACGACGCTTGAACACGGCAAGCCGATCCTGGGTGTAAGGCTTGCTGAAAATCAGATCCAGGGGCGATGCTTGGCCATGATTTCCGCTGATCAAATCTATAGTACCTGCTATCAGCGCTTGTTCGGCTTCCTCGTCATTGGCGAATGGAACGACCTTCAACGGCACCCCCAATAGCTGCGAAATGAGGTTCGTTGTATCAGCACTGATACCCTCGTACTGATTTTCTGCAGTCTTGATCGAGAACGGTGCCGATTCGCTGGCGGATACACCGACCTTCAGCTCACTTTTGTGTCGCAGCCAGAGCCAATCTTCAGGCGAAGCTTCCATTTCGTGGTGGTCAATATGTAACTTGCTGGCAAGCGCCTGATAGGGCAAAGGTATCTGTGCATACACTGCAGGAGTGGTTATCAGGAGTGGGCACAGGATTAGCCAGAGAGAGCGTAGGTACATGGGGGTCAGACCGAAAGTGCCCAGGGGGGCGGAGCCAACCCTTGCGGGAGTGGTATTGGGGGCGTGACGTAACGATAGTAGTCG
This sequence comes from Pseudomonas sp. GW822-FHT06D10, assembly GCF_058799535.1. Lineage (NCBI taxonomy): Bacteria > Pseudomonadati > Pseudomonadota > Gammaproteobacteria > Pseudomonadales > Pseudomonadaceae > Pseudomonas > Pseudomonas sp. GW822-FHT06D10. The sequence continues at coordinate 832,920 of NZ_JBXALN010000002.1, forward strand.
TCAGCGATTCGGATAGCGCGCTTTTAGTTCAGCACTATTGCCTTCGTTCATTCATCAGGTGATGTCTCAGCCCGGCGAGTACTTCGGTCCATGCAGTAGTTTATGAAGTGACTTTCCGGCATAGGTCGGGCAAATAGAAAGCCTTGGGCAACGGTGCAGCCCAGATCAATCAGTCGAGCCTGCTGCTCGAGGGTCTCTACACCTTCGATGACCAATTCGATGTTCAGAGACTGCGCGAGGGCCACCGAACAGCTGATGATTGCCGCGCTTCTGGGTTGGCTTTGCATCTTGTGTACAAATGCCCGGTCAAGTTTGATCTCGCTGAACGGCAGTTCGCTGAGCCTGTCTAGCGATGAGTAGCCTGCTCCAAAATCATCCATGGCAAGACCACATCCGAGAATGCGCAAGCGTACGAGGTTTTCCAGGCTATTGGCCGGTGCATTGAGCAGACCTGATTCGGTGATCTCGAACATCACGCTAGACGGTGACACTTGCGCCTGTCTGAGGAGTATCGGTATACGATGAGTCAAAGCACGGTTGGCTAATTGCATAGGATGTAGGTTAAACGCTAAGTGGGACTCCAACCTTAGCTCCACCAGTCGCTGATGCAGCGCCAAACCCTGCTCGAACAGATGCCAGAACATTCTGTCTATCAGGTGGTGTTGTTCCATCACCGGTAAGAAGTGCGCAGGTGTTAGCACCCCCAGTTGCGGATGGGCCCAGCGTGCGAGCACTTCTGCTCCTACCAACGCTTGCCCTTGAAGGGTGACTTTGGGTTGGTAATAAGCCTCGAACTCGCCGTTGTCCAAACCTAGCAGCACGTCGTTTAGAGTTGGCAGTTCGGACGGAAGTAATAACCTGGGCGTGGCATTACAGTGCGCTTGGTAGCGCGTGATTAATTCATTGAAACCCTCCTTGTTGAATGGTTTCCCCAGATCGCCGAGATAGGTTAGACCAAGGCAGTGGATCATCGATGCAGTGGCATGGCGTAGAACTGGATCCAGTTCGCTGCACAGCGCTACTGCACGGACTTTTCTACTGCTGCTGGCATGGCGTAGGAAGGCTAGCCCGTCGGTACCTGCCATTTTAAGGTCGCAGAGAACGATATCTATGTGGCTGCAAGTTTCGAGGGCAGCAATTGCTTCGTCTCCGTCAGCGGCTTGCAGGACGGGGCTCGACAGTATTTTCTCCAGCGCGGTCACAGTGACCAGGCGTTGGAATGGTTCATCTTCCAGCACCATCACAGTCAAGTTTTGCATTGCGCATCTACACAAAAAAGGGGGGGCAGTGTGAGAGGGTGCGACTAGAGTCTAAATGAGAGGCTTCCTATCTTTTCTAGGAAATTTCCGAAGGCAGACAGCCGAAGGTCCTACAGTAGGACCGGTTCGTCTAATGGTGTTAGCCTTAGCTATCCTTAAGTTGCACTGCTGCGCACCGCCGCGCTCAAGAGGTAAAAATACGATGCATAGTGTTCTCATAGTTGACGATCACCCGGTGGTTCGGCTATCGGTCAAGATACTGCTGGAAAAGCACGGTATGCGCGTGGTCGGCGAGGCAGACAATGGACTTGATGCTGTTCAGCTAGTACGTGAGTTAACCCCGCAGGTGGTGATTCTCGACATTGGCATTCCCAAGCTTGATGGCTTCAGCGTCATCACCCGCATCAAGGCCCTGAACGTGCGCAGCGAGATACTTATGCTGACTTCGCAGCCGGCCGACGCCGTCTGCCGACGCTGCATCCAGCTCGGCGCCCGTGGTTTTGTCAACAAGGAAGAGGGGCTCGACAACTTAATCGCTGCCGTCAAGGCTGTGGATGCGGGCTATACCTTCTTCCCTTCGCTGGTCTCTGACAGTGTAATTTCAGCTGATCAGTTGACTGAACTTAAGCAGATCCAATCGCTGACCGACCGAGAGTTGACAGTATTGCAGTATCTTGCCCAGGGTTTTTCGAACAAGAAGATTAGTGAAAAGTTATTCCTTAGCAATAAGACCATCAGCACCTATAAGACCCGTTTATTGCAAAAGATCGGCGTCGCTTCGTTGGTGGACCTAGCTGAATTTGCCAAGCGCAACTCGCTGACTATCTGATCGGCATCTGAAATTATGTAGGATATTTCCTAGCCTGTCTTGGGTAACGTCCTGCGTACTTCTACATTCCTAACGCATATTCTGGCCCAGGCTCGATGGTTTCGCGACATTTGAGCTTCGAGGGCTCAACTGAACTCCCGATAGGACAAAAAATTAATTTAGGAATGTAAAATGAAATTCAACAAACTGGCCATAGTGACAGCGTTGATGTTAGGTGTTGCCTGTGGCGTACAGGCTGCTGACGAAGATCCAGCTCCAGCTCCAGCTCCAGCCAAAGACCAGGGTCACGGTAGAATTACGTTTACCGGCGCTATTATTGACGCTCCTTGTTCTATTGATCCGAACTCTGTCGATCAAACTGTTGAATTGGGTTCGATATCTAACATTACCCTGGCTAACAGCGGTAACTCCGAGCCGAAACCTTTTGAAATTCGCCTTGAAAAGTGCAGCCTTGCGACCGCTAAAAATGTCAAGACAACGTTCGATGGTCCGGCCGGTGCAGGTGGTTTGCTGGGTATCACTGGCGATGCTAGCGGTGCAAGCATTGCAATTACTGATGGTAACGGTACGCAGGTTGTTATGGGTACCGCGACAGCAGGCCAACTAATTAGCGTAGGTGCTACTAACGCCACTCTGGCGTTCAGTGCTTATCTCAAAGGTAACGGTGGTGCTGCGGACACCATTAACCCGGGGGCGTTCAATAGCGTCGCTAACTTTATGCTGTCCTACAACTGATTTGATCTCAATATAAATTTTTATGCATGTGGGAAATATTACCACATGCATTTTTTATCTGCTTAACACCAGTCGTCTGGTCGCTTGCGGTCTTCTAATATTTTACCGATTCTAAAAGATAGTCTTCTATTTGCAGCCTGTTGCCTGATTGGCTGCTCGTCGGTGCTCGAAGGTGTGAAATGAGTCTTTGTATTGTGAATATTGGTCTTGAGTTAACGCCTGCCGCTTAAGTATTAAATTTATAGGTGTCATGTTTAATTTGATATTTGATAGTTAGGTGGGGGTAGAGTTTTTCGGGGTTTATGTGCATGCACATATTTATGCTCTGCAGTTGGTACGCACTAGCCCAATCGTTACAGTCTCGAGCAGTTATCCCACGTTATAACCTTAGTCAAGGTGAGTGGTGATTTAACGGTTTTTAGTCTCGTGCTCGCGGACAGTCCGCCGGCGCCCGGGTTTTTTTTTTGTTTGTTTTGGGACTGTTGGTTAGCAGTGATATGTGGCCGGGCACAACAATATTTTGAAAGTGATTGGCGTATGTGCGGCGCGAAAAAGAATTTAATTGGATAGATTAAGTATGAGGGGGCCTAGCTGGGCGCTGTTAACTTTCTGCTTGCGCACACTTGGTGTTTTTATAGTCTGCACATTTGGCGGTGTAGGTTATTATGCCAGTGCGGAAGAAATACAATTCAATACTGACGTTCTAGATGTTAAAGATCGCGAGAATATTGATTTGAGCCAGTTTTCCCGTGGTGCTTATATTATGCCGGGCGATTACACGATGCTCGTGCGTATTAACAGGCAGGAGCAGCCTGAGCAGTCTGTGGTTTTTTACCACTCAGAGCAGGATGCAAACGACAGTGTGGCGTGTCTCAGTCCGGCGCTGGTCGAGCAGTTCGGATTGAAGCCAGATATCACCAAAAAACTAACATGGTGGCATCAGGGGGAATGCCTGCTACTTGAAAGTCTTCCGGGCGTCACAGCACGTGCTGAACTAGGAACTTCCAGCCTGATGGTGAGCGTACCGCAGGCCTATCTGGAATATGCCATAGATAGCTGGGATCCTCCGTCGCGTTGGGACGAAGGTATCCCTGGCCTGTTCGTCGACTATTACATGAACGGCCAAAGTCAGCGCGAGGAGCAAGGCGGTGGTACCTCCAACAGCCTGAGCGGCAACGGCACGGTGGGGGCCAACATGGGCGCCTGGCGGTTGCGTGCCGACTGGCAAACGCGGCTGGATCATCGCAGCAATGGCCAGGGCTCGGGCAATAGCTGGGACTGGAGCCGTTACTACGCCTACAAGGCTATCCCAAGCCTCGGGGCGCAGGTTTCGCTGGGTGAGAACTTCCTGTATTCCGATATTTTTGACAGCTTTCGCTTTACCGGCGTCAGCCTGATCACCGATGACAGCATGTTGCCGCCTAATCTGCGTGGTTACGCCCCGGAAGTTGCAGGCGTTGCGCGTACTAACGCCAAAGTGGTGATCAGCCAGCAGGGCCGGGTGTTATATGAAACTCAGGTTGCCTCGGGGCCGTTCCGCATTCAAGACATTAATGATGCCGTTTCTGGGCAATTGGATGTGCGGGTAGAGGAGCAAGATGGCAGCGTACAGTCGTTCACTGTCGAAACCGCCAGCGTTCCTTACCTGACCAGGCCAGGCGCCGTGCGTTACAAGCTAAGCAGCGGCCAACCCTCAGACTTCAGCCATAGCACCGAAGGGCAGATGTTCATCGCCGGAGAAGCTTCGTGGGGGGTGAGTAATGGTTGGTCGCTTTACGGAGGAGGTGTAGACGGCGGTGATTACAAAGCCCTGGCCTTAGGCATGGGACGTGACTTGATGATATATGGGGCATTGTCGTTTGACGTCACCCAGTCGCGGGCCCAACTGCCTCAAACGGAGCAAGACACCCTGAGCGGCGCCTCTTATCGGCTGCGCTATTCGAAAAACTTCGACAAGTACGACAGTCAAGTGACCTTTGCCGGGTATCGTTTTTCGGAAGAAGACTACATGTCCATGAGCGATTATCTGAATGCCCGTAGCTTCGGCACACGTAATGAAAACAGCAAAGAACTATACAACGTCAGTTTCAGGCAGAACTTCCGCGACAGCGGGTTGAGTACCTATCTCAATTACGACCACCAGACCTATTGGAATACCAAGGCCAACGACCGATACACGTTTACCTTGTCTAAGAACTTCAGCGTCGGTCAGTTCAGGGCACTAAACCTGTCGATGACGGCGTACCGTAATAAGTACAACGGTTCCAACGATGATGGCATGTACCTCTCGCTCTCACTACCACTGGGCGGAGGTAACAGTTCTGTCAGCTATAGCGGTAGCTACGATCGTGATGCAAACAGTCATCAGGTGGGCTACTACGACCGTCTCGAAAATGGTGACAGTTACCAGCTCAATGGCGGCAAAAACAGTAGCGGTTCCACCGCCAGTGGCTTCTACAGCCATGACGGTACCCTGGCCCGGGTCAATGCCAATACCAGCTATCAGGAGGGCCGTTATGCGTCGGTCGGTATGTCGCTGCAGGGCGGCGCGACGGCGTCCACAAAGGGGGCAGCGTTGCACCGCTCGAACATTATTGGCGGTACTCGAATCCTGGTCGACACCGATGGCGTCGCGGACATTCCGATCTCGGGGTATGGCGCTTCTGTTCGCACTAACCGATTTGGTAAAGCCGTGGTCACCGACGTCAACAGTTATCACCGTAACCAGGTCAGCATTGACCTTAATAAATTGCCGGAAAATGCCGAAGTGGCACGCTCGGTAACACAAGCCACTCTGACTGAGGGAGCTATTGGCTATCGCCGGTTTGAGGTAGTGGCCGGTGAGAAAGCGATGGTGATCATCCAACTGAGCGATGGTTCAACCGCACCCTTTGGTGCCACGGTGAAAAACCCCAAGGGCCAGAAAGTGGGCCTCGTGAGTGACGATGGCAGCGTCTACCTCAGCGGCATTCAACCCGGTGGGGAAATGAGCGTGTATTGGAATGGTCAAGCGCAGTGTGCGCTGCAGATGCCAGCGCAGATTTCCGAGGGCGACATGGCAGAACTGGTGTTGCCTTGCACACAAATACCTTCCAGCGATTCGCCAAAAAAACCGCTGAGTTGACGCCGTACTGCAAAGACACCTGCTGCACGTTTGGCAGGCTGGCGTGACGTTCCTTTCGGCGGACTTCTTTTTATTTTTTCAGTGACACAAACGGTGAGTAACTAAAGATGAACATACAGAGTAATCCTCTTTCCAGCGTGGTTGGCGGCTTGCTGTTGAGCGTGCTGGGCTTGCAACAGGTGCAAGCCGCCGTGTCGCTGGATCGGACCCGGGCGGTATTTAACGGTGGAGAAAAGTCCATCAGTCTCAGTATCAGCAATGAAAACAAAACGCTTCCTTACCTGGCGCAAGGCTGGGTGGAGGATGAGCAGGGCAATAAGATCACCAGCCCTTTGACCGCACTTCCGCCCCTGCAGCGCCTGGAGCCTGGGGCCAAAAGCCAGATCAAGGTACAGGCCATGCCGGCCGCCAATCTGTTAGTGCAGGACCGCGAGACGCTGTTCTATTTCAACCTGCGTGAAATCCCGCCCAAGAGCGAAAAACCCAACACGTTGCAGTTGGCACTCCAGACGCGCATCAAGCTGTTTTATCGGCCAAAAGCCCTGGGCGCAACCATGGGAATGGTGCCCTGGCAGGAACAACTGACGCTGAAGAAGCAGGGTGACAAATACCAGGTGAATAACCCGACGCCGTATTACGTGACGATAGTCGACGCAGGCAGCAAACCCGACAGCACCGGTGCAGAGGGGTTTGAACCGATTATGGTGGCGCCACAGGGTAAGGAAACGCTGAACCTGAGCGTTTCCGTGCTGGGCCCGACCCCGGTACTGACCTATGTCAATGACTACGGAGGTCGCCCGCAATTGCAGTTCACCTGCATTGGTGAGGACTGCAAGGCCAAGCCCGTCAAGCCAAATTGATGACGGGTGTATGGGGGGCATGACGCAATGAAGGAGCCAAACATGCAACAGCGAAAAAAAGCCAATACAGCTTTGTCTCTCAAGGAGTGGCAATTCCTGTGGGTAAAGCCGGCGGCGGTGCAAGTGGCGCCGCTACAGCCGGTTGACCCGGCTGAAGATAACGCCAATGTGGAAAGTGTTAATGGCGTGTTGCGTGTGCATGGCGCGTTCACGGGAAGTGTCTGCCGGCTGGAAATGCCCTCGACGCAATGGGCTATGGAGCTGGGAGACATTGTTAGCAACGGATTGACGCAGGCGTGTTCAGCCCAACTAAGTTTGCGAACTGACTATGAGTAACGTGAGCAGTGTGGCCACTGAAATGTCACACCGGTATGTGCGCCGTGCCTTGTGCGTTGCTTTGGTTGTGTTGGTAGCTACAGCTCAGTCGGTCATGGCGTCCTCATCCAGCACCATCAATGTGACGGTGATCCTCACGGCGCCGCCGTGCACGGTTAACAACAATAGCATTGTGGTAGTTGACTTCGGCAGCGATGTGCAGACCACCCTGGTAGACGGCAGCTATAAAGTAATGCAAGTGCCTTACACACTGCAGTGCCCGGCAGGAGCCCCCAGAACGATGAATATCCGGATAGAAGGATACGGGGCGGCGTTTGATCGCAATGTGTTGGAGACCAATATCACCAACTTCGGCATTGCAATATTGAATGGTGGGACTCGACTACCTATCAACAGCTCCAAGGAATTCACCTACCCGAACTGGCCGAAACTTTACGCAGTGCCGGTCAAACGTACCGGTTCCACTCTTAGGGGGGGTGTCTTCTCTGCGGTGGCGACCATGAGGGTGGAGTACCAGTGAACAGGTATAACGTGATGAAATTTTATGCGGCCATGCTGCTGTTTCTGGTCAGTGGCATCTTGAGTGCAGCAGATTGGGAGGTAGATAACCTGAGATTCCGCGGCACCCTGATTGAGTCAATGCCGTGCAAGGTGAGTGGCAATAACATTATTGTCGTTGACTTCGGCAGCGACGTGCAGACCACCCTGGTGGACGGCACTTATAAAAAAATGCAAGTTCCGTACTCCGTGCAATGCCCGACGGGAGCCCCCAGTGCAATGAGTATCCGGATAGAGGGCTCGGGCGCGGCGTTTGATCGCAATGTGTTGTTGACCAATATCACCGACTTCGGCATTGCAATACTGAATGATGACACTCGGCTACCTATCAACAGCGCCAAGGAATTCACCTACCCGAACTGGCCGAAACTTTACGCAGTGCCGGTCAAACGTACCGGCGCCACGCTGAGTGGCGGTGTCTTCAATTCGATCGCGACCATGAGGGTGGAGTACCGGTGAGCAGGTTTAACGTCATGAAACTGTATGCAGGCATGTTGCTTTTTCTGGTCAGTGGCATCTTGAGCGCGGCCGACTGGGAGACCGATAACGTGAGGCTGCGCGGCACCTTGATTGAGTCACCGCCGTGCACCATCAACCAAGGCGGCCAGGTGGATGTGGATTTTGGTACTCGGGTAGGCGTGAAAAAAGTGGATGGCGTGAACCACAAGCAAGTGATGAATTACCAAATCACCTGCGACCCGAATTCCAATGCCAGCGACATGACGCTGGAAATCATGGGTACCCCGGCGGATTTCGATGCCGCGGCAGTGACCAGCAACGTGACTGATTTGGCGATCCAGATCCAGCAAAACGGCGTTCCTTTTGAATTGAACAAGGCGATCCCCATCAGTCAGACCAGTCCGCCGAAGCTGTACGCCGTACCAGTCAAACGGGCGGGCGCAGTCTTGATGGAGGGGCCATTTGAGGCCACCGCGACCCTGCGGGCGGTGTACCAATGAGCTGGAGCAAAAGGCACCTCTATGCACTGCCGCTGGTGTTGATGTTTAACCAGACGGTGCAGGCCGAGAATGTTCGGCTACACGGCGCCTTGGTGGCGGAGCCTTGTGTGATTGCGCCTGGGAGTGAGAGCGTGACACTGGACTTTGGCACGGTGACAGACAAGTACCTGTATACCAACCAGCGCACTCACGGCCAGACGTTTGAAATTCGCCTGACGGAATGCGACGCGAGGCTGGGTAAAACCGTGAAGGTGGCCTTCAGCGGTATTGAAAACTCAAATCTGAACGGGTTGCTGGCGGTTGCGGGTGGCAGCCAGGCCAACGGTATTGCCATCGGAATGGAAACCCTCGCCGGCCAGAAACTACCCCTGAATAAGCCTGGCGAAGGCTTTCGATTGGTCAACGGCAGCAACACCCTGACGATGCTGGCCTATGTGCAAGGCGAACCGCAGGCGATAGCCAACAAGAGCATTGAGCGTGGACCTTTCAGTGCTATCGCCACCTTTAGCCTGGAATATGAATAAGGCTGAGAGTGACTGATTGGTGGCCTATGTCTGGTTGGGAAAACGGCGCCTGCATGCGCCGCCAGATGCGGATGTGTGGCACCTGCGTTTGTTGGAATCAATACCGTACTTACGCCCACACCAGTGTCGGGCGTAAGTACTTGTTATTCCTCAATCTCTCGAGATACAGGGCACCCTATAATCACACCGAACTAGGGCGGGCAACACCTGTTCCCTGTCATGGATAAAAGAATCCCAATGATGAACAAATACATACTGACCTTTATCTTCGTCCTCGGCAGCCTGGTGGGTATCCAGACACCCGCTGCTACTCTAGGATTACAAGCGGGCGGAACTACCGCCGACGGCAGAACTAAATACACCGTGACCAGCGTCAACTTCACTAATAACGAAATCGGCGTGAACGGGTTCCTGCAGGGCCAGCACTACTCGATCAGGTTGTATGAGGGGAGCTTGCTGCGGGCTGCGTGCGGCGTGGGCTACGAGGCAGGGTATGATTGCGCGACCCCTTCGTGGGCCTATAGGAACTCTCAATGCGATGACATAAACCAAGCTGCGGCCCTGTTCCGCAGTGCAGTGGGAACCGTGATTTACTTAGGAGGGAGTTCGAACTCTTGGATGATCCAGTGCGGAGGGCAGAAGGGCAATGGATTGGCGGTCAGAGGCAGGCAGAACACGACTCCTACTCCACCCCCTGTATCTTGTAGTGCCAATGACACGCGCCTCACTCTTGCGGGGAAAGTTGGAGAAAGGCTGAAAGGAAACACTACGTGGGACATCAAATGCACCTCGCCTACTGCCCTCCGCATGACTATTTCAAACCGGGGGGAGGTTACAACCACGGGAGGTGGGACGGTCCGGTTAACATTCCACCAGAGTGGAACAAATGTTCTAAATATAGATGACTTCAACCCTATCATTGCAATTATTGGTGAACTGACCAAATCACCAACCACCGCAGGGACCTACACGGGCTCTTCAGTGCTCCTCCTCGAGGTATTGTGAATATACGACCCTTTTTTCATCCGCCTACATGCACTGACAGCGGAGCGCAAAAGCTTATGAAACTTCGCATACGTGAAAGGGGATTAAGCCCCGCCGAGGGTCCGAGCAGCCTAAGCACGGGCGGAAACAAAGTCTTTGAAGCGCGAATTATCTCGTTATTGGGGGGCACCGGGTGTAGCTGGCTAATGAATCGCCCCGGGTTTCGTAGACACCTCTTTGCCTAAAACTGGACTGCCCCCCTCGTTTTCCAGCAACGCCTTCTGCCGAACTGTTAGCGCCGGCGGAATCAGTGCGTCCTGCGCCCGGTCGATTCGGCGGTGCGTGGCCAAATATCAATAGTCCACAATACTTGATGCTGCTATCGGCTATAGGATTGATATTCCAGGAAGTTGTTATTAGCGAATAACTTTAGTTTGTCTGTTGTTTAAGTTGGTTTTCCCTTCCGAGAAATTTCCTGTTTCTCTGCGGGAGCATTCCCGGAAATCAAGCTGTAGTGATCTTGATCCAAATAAATCGACTCTTCTATATGCTTGGTCGCTGCTGGCAGACCCGGTCCGAACTTTTAGTTCAAGCCGGCCGGGGTGCCGGGAACAAGCAGCATTAATTAACTTTTATAAGGTTAGGTAAATCCGTTCTTCCAGGCTGGTGGCAGTATTATTACCGGTTGCTTTCGGAGGGAAGTGTTTTGCTGTTAATTCCTTATAGTCATTTGGGAAAGGAAATCAGATGAAGCGCAAGACTATCTTGTCCATGGCCACTACCGGGTTGGTGCTGGCTGCATTTATTCCAGCTTTTGCTCAAGCCACAGATGGTGTGGTGAAGTTCACTGGTAGCATCACTAGCGTAACTTGCGATATCAACGGCAAGGCGCCGGGCGAAGGTAACGAGCTCAATGTTGAACTCGGTACTGTCAACCCAACTGTGTTTAAAAATATCGGTGATACTTCTCCGTTGAAACCGTTTGTACTGCAACTTTCGGGTGCCAGCTGTACTCCCGAAAAGAGCGTTTCCATTGAATTCGACCAACTCGGCAACGTCGATCCTGCCTCCGGCAACCTCAAGTTGATCGGTAGCAAGCCGGCAACTGGCGTGCAGATTCAGGTCTACAACGACCATGGCACTACTCCGGCGAAAATCTTCCTGGGCCAGGCCGAGAGCGCACCACAGGTCGCTACGATCTCCGATGACAATGCTGCAACCTTGAAGTACCAGGCCGCATACGTATCTACGGCAGCTACTGTCGGTGCAGGTTCGGGCGTGTCCTACATCCGCTACACCCTTGCGTACCAATAACAGCAATTAGTTATTAAGGGGCAGGTCATGACGCCGACTGCGCGTTTTGTTAATTCTCTCGTTATCGGTGTCATGTTCCTGGGGATACTGTCGGGGGTCGCGCATGCCGGGATAGTACTGGAAGGTACGCGCCTGGTTTATCCAGCAGATGCTCGTGAAGTTACATTGAAGTTGAGTAACACCGGCTCTGTGGCTTTATTGACGCAAAGTTGGATCGACGAAGGCGATGCGAGTAAATCTCCTGAGGAAATCAAGGTTCCTTTTCTTCTGGCACCAGCAGTCAGCCGGGTGGAGGCGGGAGGCTCGGCAATATTGCGTGTGTCTTATTCAAAAGAACCCTTGGCAAAAGATCGCGAGTCATTGTTCTGGCTGAATGTACTGGAAACGCCACCACGGCGAAAACAGGACGAGAACGTATTGCAGTTTGCATTCAGGACTCGGATCAAGATTTTCTTCCGTCCTGAAAACTTGATTGGCAATGCGGGCATGGCTGGCGAAAAGCTCAAGTGGGAGTTAGGTCGAAAAGGCGCTTCGCAAGTTTCGGTTATCAAAGTGTTCAACCCAACGCCTTATTACGTGTCCTTCGGGCGCATGGAAGTTGCTGTGTCAGACCGTCGATTCGATTTGAAGCCAGGCATGGTCGCGCCGTTCGGGTATGAATCTTTTCCCTGGCCAGCGAGCGCTCCGTCACAGCCGGCCAAGGCATCAATTGAATATGAGGTGATCGATGATTTCGGCGGCCGAGGCCAGCTGAAAAAGTCGCTTCTTTGACGGGGTCACTCATCACTTTTGCGAGCTTTTCAGTGGCTTGGTTTTCTTGAGGGGCAGGGGCCTCGTTATGTCGCGTATTCCGTGCCATCGGCATTTGCGTGCGGACTGTTCTGGGCTTTCATCCGGCCGCAGACGGGTTCCGGCGACGCAGTCACTGTGTCTGGCGGCGGTGCTGATGAGCAATTCCATGGTGCTGGTGGCTGACCAGGGCGGCATTGGGCCGGAGACGGCAGCGGATACAGGCTCCAGCCAGGATGTGTTGTTCGACAGCCAGATGCTATTTCAAGGTAAGGGCACTCCCATCGATACCTCGCGCTTTCAACAATTGGGTTATGTCGCGCCCGGCAAGTACTTGCTTGATGTGCTGGTGAGCAGCCAGTGGCGGGCGTTGCAGGAAATCCAGTTCCGCGCCAGCGATGACCCCCAGGGCAGCCAGCCGTGCTACGACCGTTCGTTGTTGCAGCAGTTGGGTATCGACTTGAAAAAGATCGATGAGAGCCTGGGCACCGGTTCCTTTCACCCTCTCATGGGTGATGGGCTGTTTTGCGGCGACCTGGGCAGCTACATCCCAGGCGCGACCACCCGCGTCAAAATTGCGGAACAGAAGATCGAGTTGTCGGTGCCGCAGCTTTTCCTGCAGCAGAACCTGTCGAAAACCTATGTCGATCCGGCGAGCTGGGATTACGGCGTGTCCGCAGCCACGCTCAACTACAACACCAGCCTGTTCAGTTCCCAGAGCAATGGGCGAAGCCAGACCGATGGCTATGCCGGGCTCAACCTGGGGTTCAACCTGGGTGACTGGCGTCTGCGTCACAGCGGCACCGCCACCTGGTCACCGGACCTGGGCGGCCATTATCAGCGCGGTTACATCTATGCCCAGACCGACCTGCCAGCCTGGCACTCGCAGTTGCTGGTGGGAGAGAGCGCGACCGAAGCCGATCTGTTCGACTCGGTATCGTTTCGCGGTGTCCGGCTGGCCAGCGATCCGCGCATGCTGCCCGAGAGCCAGCGCTACTACGCACCGCAGATCCGCGGCACGGCCAGCACCAATGCCAAGGTCTCGGTCTATCAGCGCGGCTACATGATCTATGAAACCTCCGTTGCACCGGGGCCATTCGAGATTTCCGATCTGCAAGCGGCAAGCTTTGGTGGCGATCTGGACGTGACGGTCACCGAGGCCAACGGCCAGACCAGCCGCTTTACCGTACCTTTTGCCACCACCGTGCAAACCCTGCGCCCCGGCACCTCACGCTACAGCCTTACGGCGGGCAAGGTGGCGAACCCCGGGCTCGGTGGAAGCGAGCAATATGTGGCCCAGGGCACGCTGCACTACGGTCTGGATAACCAATTGACCGGTTATGCCGGCACGGCACTCACCGGTAGCTACATGTCGGCGCTGATCGGCAGCGCACTGAATACCTCCCTCGGGGCTTTCGGGCTGGACCTGACCCAGGCCAGAACCGAGCTGCCCCGGGGCGGCAGCATGCAGGGCCAAAGCGTGCGCCTGTCCTACAGCAAGAACCTGCCCAACAGCGGGACCAACTTCTCATTGCTGGCCTACCGCTATTCCACCAGCGGTTACCTGGGCCTGCATGACGCCATCACCCTGCAGGACCACTTCAACCAGGGTGAGAGCGTCGACTCGCTCGCCCGGGTCCGTGATCGCCTGGATATCAACATCAACCAGCAACTGGGCGACGGCGCAGGGCAGCTCTATGCCACGGGCTCCAGCCTCCAGTACTGGAATCGCCAGGGCCAGACCCTGAACTTCGCCATGGGCTACAGCAACCAGTGGCGCGGTAACAGCTACTCCTTCATGGCTCAGCGCATGCGTGCTTCCAGCAGTGGTTCACGGGCAGGCGCGGGGGCGGACAACACGTTTTTCAGCTTCAGCCTGTCGATTCCCCTGGGGCGGGAAGGGCGCCGGGGTACCACGATCAACAGCTACGCCAGCCATGACAAGCGTTCTGGCGCGCACTACACCAGCGGTATTTCCGGCGTACTGGACAAGGATGGTGACGCCACCTATTCGTTGTCCGCCGCCCATGACCAGCGCCAGGGCGAAACCTCGACCAACGCCAGCCTCAACTATTTCCTGCCGGAGGTTTCCCTGAGTTCGAGCTTTTCCCAGGGCCGCGATTATCGCCAGCAGTCTCTGGGGGCTTCCGGGGGCATGGTGCTGCATTCGGGTGGCTTGACCTTCGCCCAGACCCTGGGTGAAACCACGGGCCTGGTGCATGCTCCCGATGCCAAGGGTGCCCGGGTCGGCTATGCCGACACGCGGGTGGATGGAAGCGGCTATGCCGTGGTCTCCAGCCTGAGCCCCTATCAATTGAACACTGTGGACATCGACCCCACTGGCGTTGCCGACGATGTAGAGCTGCTGCTCAGCTCACGCCATGTGGCGCCGGTGGCGGGGGCGGTGGTGATGCTTTCGTACCCGACCCGCAGGGCTCGTGCGGTGCTGATCGACAGCCAGCAGCCCGACGGCCAGCAGTTGCCGTTTGCTGCCGTGGCCGTCGATGCCCAGGACGGTACCGAGTTGGGGGCGGTGGGCCAGGGCAGCCGCCTGGTGCTGCGCACCGAGCAGGACCAGGGCACGATTCGCGTGGAATGGGGCCAGGAGCCGGATCAGCAGTGCCTGATCGACTACCAGTTGCCGCCACGCGATCCGGCCTCCGCCACGGGCTATGTGGTGCTTCAGCGCCCCTGCCGGGCGGTGCCGGCAGGTTCCGTAGAGGAGCGGCCTTGATGGGCTATCAAGGCGGATATGGCTGTCTTTGCTCCCAGCGTGGTTGCCGGTGGCTGCTGGGGCTGCTGGCTTTGTCCAGCGGCTGGGCCCAGGCCGACCTGTCGATTGTCGGCACACGCTTCATTTATCCCGCCGGCAAGCCGGCTATCAGCATCCGGGTCGGCAATAGCGGCCGTGCGCCGATCCTGTTGCAGGCCTGGCTGGACAAGGGCGACGCCGAGGCCGATCCCAGCGCCCTGGTGGTGCCGTTCGTGCTGTCGCCACCCATCTCCCGGCTCGAGCCAAGGCAGAACACAGCTCTGGTCCTGCGCTACAGCGGCGAGCCATTGCCCGGCGATCGGGAGTCGGTGTTCTGGATCAACTTTCTTGAAGTACCGCCCCGGGCGGCAGAGAGGGACAACCTGCTGCGGCTGGCATCGCGCATGCGCATGAAGCTGCTGTACCGCCCCCAGAGCTTGTCCGGCAAGGCTGACGAAGCGGTCCGCCAGTTGCGCTGGAGCCTTGTGGCGGCGGGGCAGGGCGGCGCGGCGCTGCGGGCCGGCAACCCGACCCCGTACTACGTGTCCTTCGCCGGGCTGGAGCTGGGCGGCGGCGCCCGTTCGATCACCTTGCAGGGGATCACCGTGGAGCCCTTTGGCTCGGCGCGGATCGCTCTGCCCGACATGCAGGGAATTACCCCGGATCAGGCGGTGGTTCATTACCAAGTGGCAACTGACAGCGGGGAGACGCTGAGTGGAAGTGCGCGGATACAAGATTGAAGTTGCCTTGGGCAAGCCATCGAACAGCTCGCTTGCGGGGCGCCTTGAACGGCGCTGGCAGCGATTGTTCGGGGGCTGCCTGGGCTTGCTGCTGATGCTGCCCACTGTGGCAACTGCCGCGGTATATGTGCCCAACGCCGGACAGGCGATGCGCGACATCGAGGCCACGCAACCGGCCTTGCCGGAGCAGCCGGCACCGGAGCTGGACCTGCCGGCGAAGCCGCCGAGTGCCCCTGCCCAGGCTACGGACACCTCTGGCATCCGCTTGCAGGTCAACGACTTCGTGATCGTCGGCAACCAGGTGTTCAGCAACGAGACGCTGCAAGCTCTGCTGGCGGACCTCAAGGGCCAGGAGCTGGACCTGAACCAGCTGCGCGCGGCCGCCGAGCGCCTGACGACCTATTACCAGGGCCAGGGCTACATGCTGGCCCGGGCCTTCCTGCCGGCCCAGGACATCGAGGACGGCGTGGTGCGTATCGAGGTCATGGAAGGTCGTTACGGTCGTATTCAAGTGAACAACCAGTCCCGGGCCCTGAACTCGGTGATCACAGCCCCACTGTCGTCACTGCACAGCGATACCGCGGTCCGCAGTGAAGATCTTGAACGCAGCCTGCTGCTGTTGAGCGACCTTCCCGGGGTCCGGGTCAAGGGTACCCTCAGTGCCGGCGAGCAGCGCGGCACCACCGACCTGCTGGTCAATGCGCAGCCCGGGCCCTGGGCCAGCGGCACCCTGGAAGCCGACAACTTCGGCGGCTACTACACCGGCGAATACCGCCTGGGGGGCAGCCTCAACCTCAACAACCCCTTGCGCCTGGGCGATCAGTTCAACCTGCGCCTGCTCGGCAGCGACGAGGACCAGCGCTACTACCGCGCCGCCTACAAGCTTCCCCTGGGCCCCTGGTCCACCAGTGTGGGCGTTGCCTATTCGCGGATGAACTATGAGCTGAGCCGGGACTTCGAGGTCCTGGAGGCCCACGGCCAGGCGAGCATCGGCAGTGTCTTCATCACTCAGCCGCTGATTCGCAGCCGCACCTTCGACCTCAGCGCCCAGTTGCAGTACGAGGACAAGCGCCTGCGGGACGACATCGACTTGTTCGAAGTCAGCAGCCAGAAGCATGTGGAACTGTGGAGCCTGAGCCTCAACGGCAACTCCCAGGACAGCCTTCTCGGCGGCGGGCAGAACTTCTTCTACCTCACCTACGGCAGTGGCCGGTTGAGCATCGACGACCCGATGGACCAGTGGCGCGACCATTTCACGGCCGGCACCAACGGTGGCTTTCAGAAGCTCAACCTCAATGCCGCGCGCCTGCAGTACCTGAGCCCGCGCTTTCAGCTCTATGGCCAGTTCAACGGCCAATGGTCCTCGACCAACCTGGACAGCTCGGAAAAATTCGGCATCGGCGGTCCCTTCGATGTGCGCGCCTATCCCCAGGGGACCAGCAGTGGCGACCAGGGCTGGCAGGCCAGCCTGGAACTGCGCTTTCTCCTGGCCCCGCGCTGGCAGCTCAAGGCGTTTGTCGACCACGGCGCGGTGCAGGTCAACAAGAGCCCCTGGATCCACGACGAGAACCGCCGCCAGTTGTCGGGCGCCGGTGTGGGTGCCAGTTGGAGCGGTCCATCGCAACAAATCAGCGTGACCAGTGCCTGGGCCCTGGACAACAACCAGGAAGGCAGCGGGCCCGAGCGCACGCCGCGGATCTGGGCCAGCGCGACACAGTATTTCTGAAGGCCTGCGTGTGCTTCGGAGTGGGTGCCGTCCTGCTTAGGTTGCAGGGCGTTAATAAGTAGATAAGGAGTCAACGTGAATAAGGTTTATGCATTGGTGTGGAATCAGGCCCAGGGCTGCTGGAGTGTGACCGACGAGGGTGCACGCCGTCGTCGCCGCTCCGGAACACGCAAGGGCCTGGTGGTGATGGTGGCCGGGCTACTGGGCATTGGTGTTCTGCCTGTGGCCTTCGCGTTGCCGACGGGAGGCACGGTGGTCTCCGGCACGGCGGACATCCTGACGTTCGACAATGGCAAGCAGATGTCGATCAACCAGCACTCCGACAAGCTGATCACCAACTGGAACGACTTCAGCGTGAACCGTGGCCAGACGGTGACCTTCAGCCAGCCGACCAAGACCTCGGTGGCCCTGAACCGGGTAATTGGCGTCAATGGCAGTAACATCCAGGGGCAGATCAATGCCAACGGCCTGGTGTTCCTGATCAACCCCAACGGGGTGGTATTCGGCAACAACGCCCAGGTCAACGTCGGCGGCCTGGTGGCTTCGACCCAGAACATCACGGATGCCAACTTCACCGCCGGCAACTACAGGTTTGCCGGGACCTCGCAGGCTGAAATCGTCAACAACGGCATGATTACCGCCACCGATGGCGGCAGCGTGGCGCTGATCGGCAAGACCGTGCGCAACGAAGGCGACATCAAGGCACAAAAGGGCCGCGTGGCCCTGGGTGGCGGCAACGAGTTCACCGTCAGCTTCGACAGCAACAACCTGCTGGACCTGAAAGTCGATGCCGCGGCGATCGATGCGCTGGTGAGCAACGGCGGGCTGCTCAAGGCCGACGGCGGGCAGGTATTGATGACCGCCAAGAGCGCAGGCTCGATGCTGCAGACCGTGGTCAACAACCAGGGCGCCATCGAAGCCAATACCCTGTCGCGCAAGGCCGGCAAGATTACCCTGGACGGTGGTGATGTAGGCGTGGTCAACGTCGGTGGTTCGATGAGCGCCAGCGCTCTAGCTTCGATCGGTGATGGGGGCGTAGTGGAAACCAAGGGCGCCAACACCAAGGTGCAACTGGCCGCCCGGGTCAACACCCTGGCCACCAACGGCAGGGCCGGTACCTGGAAGATCAGTTCCACTGATGTCAATGTCAGCCCAACCTCCACTCCCGGCAGCAACAATGTCTATGCCGATACCCTGTCGCATAACCTGTCGACCACCAACGTCGAGTTGAGCAGCAAGTCCGGCAACGTTTCGATCGACGGTGACATCAACTGGACCAGCGGCAATCAATTGAGCGTCGCGTCGGCCCAGGACATCAATCTCAACAAAAAACTGACGGCTACTGGTGCAGGCGCCCGTATCGAGCTCCAGGCCGATCGGGACATCAAGCTCGACGGCGCGATAGCACTGACCGGTACCAACAGCAGCCTCGGCCTGGACTACGGCAACAGCTATGCCCTGGGCAAGAACGGCCAGGTCACCCTGTCCGGCAGCGGCGCCTCGTTCGATGTCAATAGTGACTTGTACACAGTGATCCAGAACGATACGCAGTTGCAGGCGATCGGCACCAACCTCGGTGGCCTGTATGTACTAGGCAATGACATCAAGGGCACCGGCATCATCAAGACCATTGGTGGCAACAAACAGTTCAGCGGAATCTTCGAGGGCCTGGGCAACACCATCAGTGGTTTCACCGTCAATACCGATGGGCCTTACGGTGGTCTGTTCGGCCGATCATCCGGCAGTATCAGCAACCTCAAGCTGGCGTCGATGAAAATCAACGGCACCACCTCCAGCTCCGGCTTCGGAAAAATTGGTGGCTTGGTGGGCGAGAACACTGGCCTCATCGAAAACGTCAGTGGCATCAACCTGGCCGTGAACGCCAACAGCAATCAGACCAACACCGTCGGTGGCCTGGTCGGCGTCAACGCCGGCGGCTCCATCAACCGTGGATCGGTGACCGGTACGGTGACAGGTAACGGTAACACCTTGGCCATGGGCGGCCTGGTAGGCGAAAACAATGTCGGTCGCGCTGGTGTGGGGACCATTACCAATAGCTCCACCGACGTGCAGGTGTTGGGCACCGTACAGCTCAGTGAAGTGGGTGGCATGGGCGGCCTGGTGGGGGTCAACAAGGGCGGGGAAATCAAGGGTTCTTCGAGTGCCGGTACGATCGGAACTGGTTTCCGCCCACCCGTTAACCCACCCGTTCGCCCACCTTACATAGACCCGAACCTGGGTGGGCTGGTGGGCTACAACCAAGGCGGCCGGATTGAGAACACCAGTTCCTCGGTCAATGTCTGGGGTTATGCCGCCAGCCGCATCGGTGGCCTGGTGGGGACCAACAGAAATGGCACCATCATCGACTCCAGCGCCAGTGGTGCGGTTACGGGGGCAACGTCCCTGGCCGCAGGTGGCTTGGTGGGCTGGAACCAGAACAGCACGCTGACGAACGTCAAGGCCACTGGCACGGTCACTGACTCCACCGGCACCAACATTGGCGGGCTGGTGGGCAAGAACGAGGATAGCCGGATCGACACGGCGGAAACGAGCGGCAATGTGATCGGTGGTGCCAACAGCAATGTCGGCGGCCTCATCGGACACAACTTTGGCGGCAGCACTGAATATGTCGTGGCTCGTGGCGATGTCAGCGGCGGCAATATCAGTAATGTCGGCGGGTTGGTGGGTTACAACGACGGCGACCTGAGTTCGGCCGAGGCCAGCGGTAACGTCAGCGGCGGCGTCAACAGCAACGTCGGCGGTCTGGTGGGTACCAATGGCGATCTTGTCGATCACCGCATTAACAGCACCTCGGCCAAAGGCGACGTGGTGGGCGGTAATCAGAGTTCGGTTGGCGGCCTGGTCGGTCAGAACAATTCGTACATCACCAACTCCCTGGCCGATGGTCAGGTGAGCGGCGGCGTCTCTGCCCGCCTGGGCGGATTGGTCGGCTTGAACATGGGCGATCTGCGTAGCTCCGTGGCCACCGGCAAGATCAACTTCGTTCCGCGCAACAACCAGACCTACGGTGGCCTGGTCGGGGTCAACTACGGAGACATGCGTTACAACGAGGCGCTGGAGCTGGCGAGCCAGGTACCAGCGGTTGGCCTGAATGAGGGCGATATCCGCAACTGATGACCTGTACCTGCTGATCTGAGGAATGGCAGTTCCTCCGGTGTGCCTGGCGCACCGGAGTCTGGCTGCTGACGGGCACCTGCTTGTCTCGTTCCTTGATGATCTTTTAAGGGTGGCCGGAAGCAGCCGGCCACTGTTGGGCAATCCATCTCGTTTGTGCACAACGCTGCCCTTGTCAGGGGCGGCATCACCAAGGTGCAAGCAGGGAGAAAGACAGATGATTCGCCAATGGCTGAGGCTTGTAGCCGATTGCAGACCGCTGCCCCTGTGGGTTCATGGCGTCATGCTCGCAGGGGTGCTTTGCGGCTGGGGCGGCGCAGAGGCGCAAGCGGCCTGGTTGAACGGTTATGCCAGGGACTGCAACCTCAGCAGTAAGGCCGGTTCCCCCTGGAGGCTGGTCAACCCCTTGAACACCAATACCCCGGTGGGAACCGTGTTGTGGGAGCGTACGGTGACCTTGCATACCAGTTTCAACCTGGCGATCTCCGGGAAACCGCGGGAGCTGGTGACCGCCGGACATTGGAGCCCCGGTACGCCGCAGACCGATGACGCCGCGCCTACCGATGTCGCCGGCATTGGCCTGCGACTGGACGCAGCTCCGCAAGGACGGGAGAGAATACGGGTGACCCAGGTCACTTCTCCCATTGCCCTGGAAAAAAATGATGACCTGATCTACGAGAACGGTTTACCCGCTCAGACCATGGTCACCCAGATTGTTCAATCGCTGATCCTGACCGTACCGCCGGATCAGTTGCCCACGGGCACCCTCAAAGTGACCCAGGTAACAGGCTCGTCCTACCTGCAGCTGTATGCGTACGACCTGGAAAAAAACGAATCAACCCTGGGATCCCAATTGGGCAAGCTCAGCCCGCCGCTGACCTACAGCTGCCGCAAGAGCCTGGTCATGGGCGGCCTGGACTTCAACATGGACATCGAGCTGCCCAAGACCTGTGTGGTGGAAGCCTACAAGGAGATCGGCGTGCGCCTGGGGCGCTATTCCCTGGCGGACTTTCCCCAGGTCAATGCCACCTCGCCTGAGGTTCCCTTCAGCATCGGGTTGAGCCGCTGTTCGATGCAGGCCCGGCCTCGCATCAGCTTTATCGACAAGTCAGGGGGCTCTTCGGTCAAGGGCGTGCTGGGTCTGATCGACTCCACCACCCGCGGGTTCGGCATTGTCATGACCAATGGACTGACCTCGGAGCGCATCGAGTACGGCGGCCAGAGCTACGAGATGCAGCGCATCGGCGATGGCGCAAGCATTCCCCTGCGAGCCAGCTACATCCGCATCGGTAATGACCAGGAGGTTCACGCCGGAGGGGCTGCCAACGGGGCTGCAGAGTTCACTTTTACCTTCCCATGATCGCGACCTTTGATTGAGAGGGGCCGTCCGTGGGCGAGTTCTACCCAACACCGTCGTCCAGTTTGAAGGCCTAGCGAGCGCTTCAGCGGCAGTGCCGTGCTGCAAAGGTTTGTAGTACGTAGATAAATCGATATGGAGTTTTCATGAACAAGATCTATGCATTGGTATGGAACCAGGCCCAGGGTTGCTGGAACGTCACTCACGAAGGCGCTCGGCGTCGGCGTGCCGGTTCCGGCAAGGGCCTGGTGGTGGCAGTTGCCAGTCTGTTGGCATTGACTGGGTTGCCTTCGGCGTTTGCCTTGCCCACGGGAGGGGAGGTGGTGTCCGGCAGTGCCGATTTCCATACCCAGGGCCAGCACATGTCCATCAATCAGCAGACGGACAAGCTGGTCACTCAGTGGAAGGATTTCAACGTCCAGAACGGTCAGTCGGTGACCTTCAACCAGCCCTCCAGCACTTCGATCGCCCTGAACCGGGTCGTGGGTGTCAATGGCAGCCAGATTCACGGACAGATCAACGCCAATGGCCGGGTGTTCCTGATCAACCCCAACGGCGTGGTGTTCGGCCAGGACGCTCAGGTGAATGTCGGTGGCCTGGTGGCTTCGACCCGGGATATCAGCGATGCCGATTTCAAGGCCGGCAACTACAAGTTCGCCGGCAGCTCGGCAGCGCAGGTGGTCAACCAGGGCTCCATCACTGCCGCTGACGGCGGTGGTGTGGCGCTGCTCGGGGCCAAGGTGACCAACCAGGGCACCATCAAGGCGCAGAACGGGCGTGTGGCGCTGGCCGCAGGCGATGGCTTCACTGTCAGCTTCGATGACAACCAACTGCTGGACCTGCATGTCGACAGCGCAGCGCTCGACGCGCTGGTGCACAACACCGGCACCGGCCTGCTCAAGGCCGATGGCGGGCAGGTGCTGATGACCGCCAAGAGCGCAGGTTCCATGCTGCAGACAGTGGTCAACAACCAGGGCACCATCGAAGCCAACACCCTGTCGCAGAAAGCCGGGCGCATTACCCTGGATGGCGGCGATGTGGGCGTGGTCAGCGTCGATGGCTCGCTGCAAGCCAGCGCACTGGACGGCAAGGGTGATGGTGGGGTGATCGAGACCCGGGGCGCCAATACTCGGGTACAACTGACGACCAAGGTCGACACCCAGGCCAGAGATGGCCAGACGGGCACCTGGAAGATCACCAGCAACGAAGTCAAGGTGGGCTCCTTCTTCTCCGCCAACAGCAACACCGTCCATGCCGACACCGTGTCGCACAATCTGGCCACGACCAATATTGAACTGGCCAGTGGCAAGGGCGATATAGCAGTGGAGAACGGGCTGCGCTGGTCCAGCGGTAACCAGTTGACCCTCTCCTCGGCACAAGACATCCGCCTGGATGACCGCCTGTTTGCCAGTGGCGCCAATGCCCGGGTCGAACTCAACGCCCAGGGGGACATCAAGCTCAATCGTCAGCTGACGCTGAGCGGCAGCAACAGCAGTCTCGGGCTGAACCATGGCGGCAACTTTGCGCTGGGCCAGAATGGCGGCGTCACTCTGTCCGGCAACGGCGCCGGCTTCGATGCCAACGGCGAAGCCTACAGCGTCATTCAAAACGCCACGCAGTTGCAGGCGATCGACCAGGACCTGGCAGGCCGCTACGTGCTGGGCAACGCCATCAACAGCAGCGCCCGCCTGACCTCCATCGGTGGGCTGCAGGCCTTCAGTGGCATCTTCGATGGCCTGGGCAACACTCTCAGCGGTCTGACGGTCAACAGCAACGGTACCGACGGCGGGCTGTTCGCCAGTTCGTCCGGCAGTATCGGCAATCTCAAGCTGGCCTCGATGACCATTAACGGCGCCACGTCTGCCACCGGTAGCAGTGCCGTCGGTGGCCTGGTGGGGCGCAACAGCGGGAAAATTGCCAACGTCAGTGCCAGCAACCTGCAGGTGAATGCCAAGGGCCGGCAGGACAACCTGATCGGCGGCCTGGTGGGCAGCAACGCCGGCGGCTCCATCGACGCGTCGTCGGTGGGCGGTGTCGTGTTGGGCAATAGCTTTACCTCGGCGGCTGGTGGCCTGGTGGGCGAGAACCGTCAGGTGGAGGGCAGTGGTGGCACCGTGACCAACAGCAGCGCCGATGTCCGGCTCACCGCCAGCATCGCCGCCAATGCCGAGGGTGGTGTGGGCGGGTTGGTGGGTGTCAACCATCAAGGGCTGATTGCCGGTTCCTCCAGTTCGGGAACGGTTTCCAGTGGTGACAGCTACAGCTACAAGGGCACCAACCTGGGTGGCCTGGTGGGTTACAACCAGAGCGGTCGAATCGAGGGTTCCCAGTCTTCGACGGCGGTCTCGGGCAATGGTGCGAGCCATGCCGGTGGCCTGGTGGGTCGCAACGAGTCGGGCCACATCAGTGACTCTGTCGCCAGCGGCGGGCTGCAGGGCAAGAGCTTTGCCACGGCCGGTGGCCTGGTGGGCCTGAACCAGGACGGCACGTTGCACAACGTCACGGCCAATGGTTCGGTCAATGGCGGCAGCAGCCTGCACATCGGTGGTCTGGTGGGGAAGAACATTGACGGCCGCATCAGCCTTGCCGAGGCCTTCGGCCTGGTTCAGGGCGCGAGCAACAGCAACGTGGGCGGTCTGGTCGGTTACAACGCGGGCGGGCTGGTTGCCAATTCAACGGCCTGGGGCAACGTCGTGGGCAAGGACCAAAGCCATGTCGGCGGGCTCGTCGGCTACAACGCCGGGGACCTGAAGTCAGTCGAGGCCCGTGGTGATGTCAGTGGCGGTGCCAAGAGCGCGGTCGGCGGTCTGGTGGGTACGCATGGCGTTCTCAAGGGTGACAGCCTTATCGACACCGCTTCGGCCAAGGGCAATGTCTCCGGGGGCAGTTACAGCAAGGCCGGCGGCCTGGTGGGGCAGAACAACGCGCGAATCGTCAACACGCTCGCCAGTGGTGAGGTTTCGGGCAGCCGGGATGCACGGCTTGGCGGCTTGGCGGGGGTGGACTTGGGTGACATTCGTCAATCCGCAGCCTTCGGCAATATCCAGGTGATTGCGCCCAACTACGCAAGCATTGCCAACGACCGCGGATCGAATCAAGCGGCCCGCGTCAACCAGGACGAGCCTCGCAACTGGTGACCTGCACCGCTTGATCCAAAGGGGGGGTACCCCCTCGGTATTCCGTGCGCAAGCACGGCATACCGAGACCTGCCTGATCCAGGGCCGCTATTGGCTCTTTTCTCTCTTTTCTCTTCTTTCTGACGGCTGGCGGAAGTCAGCCGTTGCTGCATGGCACTTTTTTCTGAGTGACCCGTTGTGACGGACGCAATACAAGGCCCGAGGTTGCGTAGGTGCTTAGCCGTATTTCTGCGGGAGCCGCTGTGCTCCCGCAGATGTTGTGTCGCCTTGCGAAGGTTTGCAGGGTTTTGATAAATCGATAAGGAATCTTCATGAACAAAATTTACGCGTTGGTATGGAACCAGGCCCAAGGGTGCTGGAATGTGGCTCACGAAGGCGCTCGCCGCCGTCGTCGTTCGGGCTCCGGAAAGGGCTTGATTGTGGCGGCAGCCAGTGTCCTTGCCTTGGCGTGCATGCCATCGGCGTTCGCCTTGCCGACAGGGGGCGTGGTGGTGTCCGGGAGCGCGGATATTTCGACTCAGGGCAATCACATGTCCGTTAACCAGAACACCGATAAGCTGATCACCAACTGGAAGGATTTCAATGTCCAGACCGGTCAATCGGTGACCTTCAATCAGCCCACCAATACTTCGATTGCCCTGAACCGGGTGATCGGCGTCAATGGCAGCATGATCATGGGGACGATCAACGCCAACGGCCAGGTGTTCCTGGTCAACCCCAACGGGGTGGTGTTCGGCAATAACGCTCAAGTGAATGTTGGCGGCCTGGTGGTCTCGACACAGGGCATCGGCAACGAGCAGTTCAATGCCGGCAACTATCAGTTCTCCGGCACCTCCAAGGCAAGAGTCGTCAACCTCGGCAAGATCACCGCCGCTGATGGTGGCAGTGTTGCACTCTTGGCGGCAGATGTTCTCAACAACGGCACCATCACGGCGCAAAACGGCCGTGTGGCATTGGGTGCGGGTGAGGCGTTCACCGTCAGCTTTGACGGCAACAACCTGCTGGATCTGCAAATTGATTCCGCTGCGCTCAATGCTCTGGTAGCCAACGGAGGTCTGCTCAAGGCCGATGGCGGTCAAGTTCTGATGACCGCCAAGAGTGCCGGCGCGATGACGCAGACGGTGGTCAACAACACCGGCACCATCGAAGCCAATACCTTGTCGCAAAAAGCCGGTCGCATCACCTTGGACGGCGGTGATGTGGGCATGGTCAACGTCGACGGTGCATTGCTGGCCAATGCCCCGGACGAGGGTAACGGTGGTGTGATCGAAACCCGCGGCGGGATGACTTGGGTGCAAAAAAACGCTCGTGTCTCCACCCAGGCCAACAATGGTCAGACGGGAACCTGGAAGATCGAATCTGAGAACGTTGCGATTGGCGGCCCCATGGCCGACTACTTCGGGATCAATCATGGCGATACCCTGTCGCGGAGTCTGGCGACGACCAATATCGAGTTGGCCAGCAGTAAGGGTGATGTCGTGGTGGACGGAGCGATCAACTGGAGCAGCGGCAATCAGTTGACTCTCTCGGCGGCCAAGGACATTCAGCTCAATGGCAACCTGACAGCCAATGGGGCCAAGGCTCGGGCCGAACTCAATGCCAATGGGCGCATTGAGCTCAAGGGTAAAGTGCAACTCACCGGGAGCGACAGCAGCCTGGGCCTGAACCACGGTGCTGGCTTCACCTTGGGTCAAAACAGCCAGGTGACCCTGTCCGGCAACGGGGCCAGGTTCGACGCCAATGGGGCCAAGTACGAGGTCATTCAGAACGCTGCGCAGTTGCAGGCAATCGATAAGCGCCTGGATGGCCACTATGTCCTGGGCACTGGCCTCAAAGGCTCCGGTAGCCTCACCTCGATTGGTGGTGCCGACACGTTCACCGGTGTATTCAACGGCCTGGGCAACAGTATCAGCGGTTTCACCGTCAACAGTAATGGCGGTAATGGCGGTCTGTTCGCCAGTTCGTCCGGCAGCATCAGCAACCTCAAGCTCGCCTCGCTCACCATCAAGGGGGCAGCCAATGCCCAGGGTGCTAGTGCAGTCGGTGGTCTGGTTGGCAGCAACAGCGGGAGTATTAGCAACGTCCAGGCCAGCAATCTCCAGGTACTGGCCCTCGATAATCAGGAGAACCTGATCGGTGGGCTGGTGGGGGGCAACCATGGCGGTTCCGTCGATGGTTCATCGGTTAGCGGTTCGGTGGTTGGCAATACCTTCAGTTCGGCATCCGGTGGCCTGGTGGGCCTGAACACGGGCTCGGTGACTGAGAGCCATGCCAATGTCCGAGTCGGGGGCACCATGGGCGGCAGTGCAGTGGTTGGTATGGGCGGCTTGGTGGGTGTCAACCGGGGCGGCTCGATCAGCGACTCTTCAAGCTCGGGAGTGGTGGCGATGGATCAGAATAGTTACCACGCCCTTCGGAACCTGGGTGGCCTGGTGGGCTACAACCAGGATGGCAGCATCCTGCGCTCCAACTCTTCAAGCCACGTAGTTGGGTATTTCGGAAACCACGTAGGGGGGTTGGTGGGTTTCAACAACTCCAGCCAGATCACTGACTCGTCAGCCAGTGGAATGGTAAGTGGTTTAGGGATGAACACCGCCGGTGGTCTGGTGGGGCTCAACCAGAACAGTGTTCTGAGGAACGTCAAGGCCACGGGTCGGCTAAACACGCAATTCGTCTCGAACGTCGGCAGCCTGGTCGGTAAGAACGTGCTGGATAAGTGATGAGGAGCACCCGCTGATACCGGGGATGTAAATATTCCAGGAACGTCAGTCCAACACCCTGGCGTTCCTGGGACCCGCCACTTCAAGGCGGCTATCAGTCAACAGGCCCCACGCAGCGGGCAAGACCAAGCCGTCTCGATCAATCTCCTGACCCAACTACCCATCGAGTCAATCGGCGAAAGCTGAGAGATGAAGCGCGTTGGTGCAAGTGCTCAAGTGTATTTCTGTTGGGGTGTTGTACCCAGCAGACGCTGTGCCGCCTTACAAGTGTCTGTAGGGCGTTGTTCAAAATTACAGGAGTTTCAGATGAACAAGATTTATGCATTGGTATGGAACCAGGCCCAGGGCCGCTGGAATGTGGCTCACGAAGGCGCTCGCCGCCATCGTCGTTCGGGGGCTGGCAAAGGCTTGATTGTGGCCGCAGCCAGTGTTCTTGCCCTGGCGTGCCTGCCATCGGCATTTGCCTTGCCGACAGGGGGCGCGGTGGTGTCCGGGAGCGCGGATATTTCGACCCAGGGCGATCACATGTTGATTAGTCAGAACACCAACAAGCTGATTACCAACTGGAACGACTTCAGTGTTCAAACCGGTCAATCGGTGACCTTCAATCAGCCCACCAGTACTTCGATCGCCTTGAACCGGGTGATGGGTGCCAATGGCACTGATATCCAGGGGACGATCAAAGCCAATGGTCAAGTGTTCCTGATCAACCCCAACGGTGTGGTCTTCGGCCAGGGAGCGCAAGTGAATGTCGGCGGTCTGGTGGCCTCCACTCAAGGTATCAGCAATAAGCAGTTCAACGCCGGCAACTATCAGTTCTCCGGTACCTCCAACGCAGCAATCGTCAATCGCGGCCAGATCATCGCCGCTGACGGCGGCAACGTTGCGCTCTTGGCCGCGAACGTTGTCAACGACGGCACCATCCAGGCGCAGAACGGCCGTGTGGTATTGGGCGCGGGTAACGCGTTCAAAGTCAGCCTTGACCACGACAACCTACTGAGTCTGCAAGTGGATGGCGCCGCGATCGATGCGCTGGTAGACAATAACGGCCTGATCATGGCCGATGGTGGGCAGGTGCTGATGACTGCCAAGAGTTCTGGCTCGATGTTCGGGCTGGTGGTCAACAACAGCGGCACCATCGAAGCCAATACCCTGTCGCAAAAGACCGGTCGCATTACCCTGGACGGTGGTGCTGTGGGTGTGGTCAACGTCGGCGGCTTATTGAAGGCCGGGGCTCCAGGAGAGGGTAACGGTGGAGTGATCGAAACCCGTGGCGCGATGACCGTGTTGACAAGCTCCGCTTTGGTCGACACCCAGGCTAAAAACGGCCAGACGGGAACCTGGAAGATCGGAGCGGAGCGCTTGGAGATTGGCGGGCCCTTAGCTGAGTACGTTGGGGCGAATCATGGCGATATCCTGTCGAGAAACCTGGGTACGACCAATATCGAGTTGGCCACCAGCAAGGGGGATGTGGTGTTGAATTCACCAATCAGTTGGAACAGCGGTAATCGATTGACCCTCTCGTCGGCCAAGGACATTCAGCTCAATGCCAAGCTGGCAGCCAAGGGGGACATGGCTCGAATCGAACTCAATGCCAAGGACCGCATTGTTTTCAACAGTCACTCGGAAATTTCCGGCGTCTATAGCAGCCTTGATCTGAAGCACGGGAAGGGTATCGTCTTGAGTCCGAATGGCTCGTTCGATTGGTCCGGCTATGGTTTCTGGAAAAGCGTCAATGGTTTCTATGTTCCCAATTGATGGGCAACTGATGAAGAGTCTCCGCTAGTACCGAGGAGGTGCAGGTTTCAGGAGCGTCAGGCCAAATCCTGATTACCCTGAGACCTGTAGCTTCAAGCCGGCTATCAGTCAACAGGCCCGGCCCTGTGCCCAAGGTCAAGCCGTCAAGTAAAAACGCCGTTTTTTCTGCACAAGAAAGCAACTTTTTTTATCGATAGTTCATCCGATCATGCATGGAATTGGCCGCCAGCCACTGTCTGCTATATGAGCCAGCTGTGAGCCGTTGTCGCTGATCGACAGCTGCTCGAAAGCTACGATCATCAGCCAGATGGGGCGCTGTCGATGGCCAGGGACTCACGCCCGGCCATCCGCGATGATGGGCTCAGACGCCCAGGCTTTCCAGGTCCCGCGCCAGCATCACCAGTTGGTGGGCCAGGGAGCTTTCGAGTTTTTCGCTGGAAAGCTGGAAGCTCGGGGCGCCGCAGGTCAGGGCCATGATGCTGCCGTCGGCCAGGCGCAGTGGCACGCCGGCACCGTTGACGTTGCGGTCCCACTCGCCCAGTGACAGGCAGAAGCCGAACTCTTCGTATTCACGGAAGGAGTCTTCCAGGGATTTTTCCAGGGCAGGCCATTCATCACCGAGCTTTTTCGCCACTTCCCCCAACAGGTGGTCACGCTCGATTTTCGGCGTGGCGGCCAGGTAGGCGCGCCCGGCGGCGCTGGTGGCCAGGGGCAGGCGCAGCCCCGGCTCCATGCGCAGGCTGGCGACTTCCGGCGGGCGGCTGCTGTCGACGTGGATCATCGACAGGCGATCGCGGCAAGTCAGGCTGACGGTGGTGTTGGTGCGGCGCGAGAACTCGTCCATGAACGGCTTGCCCAGCTGGCGCACCCGCAGGCTGGCGGAGTAGGCGTAGCCCAGGGCCAGTACCGCTGAATCCAGCTGGTACTTCTCCAGGTCCTGGTTGTACTTGAGGTAGCCCAGCTGCGTCAGGGTGTAGGTCAGGCGCGACACCGTGGGCTTGGGCAGGCCGGTGATGCGCGCGATGTCCTGGTTGCCGCGTACCGCGTGACCGTGGGTAAAGGCCCGCAGGACTTCCAGGCCTCGGGCCAGGGCTTCGACGAACTTACGGTCTTTGGGCGCTTGTTCCGGGGAGTCGTTCGGGTCTTGCATGGGGTCTTCCGGTAGGGGCTGGTGCCGGGCGCAATGCCAGTTGACCACGCAGCGGATTCGTGGAAACAAAGGAAAAATGTTATCCCGGAACCGCCGCAATTGAAATCTGCGATTCCCTGACGAAACCCGATTCCGTTCCTGACGCCGTCACCGGCCAATCAAGGGCACGCCACAACCTCAGTGGCTGCCGCGCGCAGGCGGCCGCGCTTGAACACCCCTTCGGCGCTGGCCAGCAGGCGGTCCTGGGCATCCAGCAGGTCGCAGCTGGCCATGAATATCTTGGCCCCGCCGCCACGCAGGCGGGCCACGGCCCGGACCTCGGTGGCCGGTGGGATCGCCGCCATGTAGTTGATGTTCAGGGACAGGGTCAGGGCCAGCCGCCACTGGGCGGGGTCGGCATGCCAGGTGCCGCTCATGCCCATGGCGGTGTCGGCCAGGGAGGCGATGACACCACCGTGCAGATTGCCGGCCTGGTTGAGGTGATGAGGCTGGACGGTGACCGCGATGACGGTTTGCGCCTGCTGATATTCCCGCAGGTTCAACCCGAGATGGGCCGCGAATCCGCTGAACAGGCCTTGCAGCATCGAAACTTCGGGTACGGCACTCATGGGCGATGGCTCTTGGGTCAGTCCCGGTCGGGTGTCCTGGAGGGCAGGTGTTCCCCGTGGCCAGGTAGCAGTGATTGTTCTGATTGTGTTTCGCAGGGCAAATGGCTCGTTGAAATGCAGGATGTCAGCGAATATTCTACCGGTCAATATGGAATGTTATTTCGCACAGCGGAATATAAGTGGTTGAAAATCACGCCCTGCATGGGGCAGGATCAACCCGGGGCGGTGGCCAATCAACGTGCGGCCTGGCTGGCCAGCCGGCACCGGATGACGCTGTCCATGGCTGTTCCCTCGATCATTCCCGGGCTTGAAGGAGTCTTCCATGTCCACCGCTCGTACCCTGCGCCCCCATCACCGCGTCTGGCCCAAGCGCCTGCCCCTGGCCTTGTCGGTGCCGGCCACCTCGCTCTGGTTCAACCTGGAGGTGGCGGCCCGGCGTTACCCGGACAAGGTCGCCTACCGGTTTTTCGGCCACACGCTGAGCTTTGCCCAGTTGCAGGCCGAGGCCCTGGCGCTGGCCGGCTGGTTGCAGGGCGAAGGGGTCGAGCCCGGTGACCGGGTGGCGCTGTACCTGCAGAACTGCCCGCAATTCATCGTCGCCTGCTACGCCATCCTGCGGGCCAATGCGGTGCTGGTGCCGATCAACCCGATGAACAAGGTGCAAGAGCTGAGCTACCAGCTCGGCGATGCCCAGGCGCGGGTACTGATCTGCGCCGCGGACCTGGCGCCCATCGCCCAGGCGGCGAATGCCAGCCTCGAACCCGAGCAGCGACTGCACCGGGTCCTGGTGACCCGCTACAGCGATGCCATGCCGGCATCGGCGGACATGCACCCGGCGGAGGTCGCCAGCGCCGAGATCGATGCCTGGCTGCGCAGCGAGCCACCGCTGCCCGAGGGCTACCAGCGCTGGAACCAGGCCCTGGCCCAGGCACGTTGCCCCGGCCCGCACACTGCCCAGGCCGATGACCTGGCGCTGCTGCAATACACCTCGGGTACCACTGGCCATCCCAAGGGCTGCATGCACACCCATCGCAGCCTGATGAGCAACGCGGTCAGCGGCAGCTGGACCCAATCCACCGTGGAGTCGGTGGGCCTTGGGGTCGTGCCGTTCTTCCACATCACCGGCCTGGTGTGCTTTGTCTTGCGGGCGGTGTTCGATGCCACCAGTACGGTGATCATGCCGCGCTGGGATCGGGAGCTGGCCGGGCGGCTGATCTCGCGGTACCGGGTGACCCACTGGACCTGCATCCCGACCATGGTCATCGACCTGTTCGCCAGCCCCCATTACCAGGACTTCGAACTGTCGAGCCTGGTGCATATCAACGGTGGCGGGGCGGCGATGCCCGAGGCGGTGGCGCAGCGCCTGCGCCAGGAGTTCGGCCTGACTTTTCTCGAAGGCTACGGCCTCACCGAAACCGCCGCCGCCAGCCATGGCAACCCCCCTGAGCGGGCCAAGCTGCAATGCCTGGGCATGCCGTTCTTTGGCGTCGATTCACGGGTGGTGGACCCGCGCACCCTGGAGGAACTTGCACCCGGCGAGGTGGGGGAAATCATCACCTTTGGCCCGATGCTGTTCAAAGGCTACTGGCGCAACCCTGAAGCCACCGAGGCGGCGTTCGTCGAGTTCGAGGGCAAGCGTTTCCTGCGCACCGGCGATCTGGGGCGCATGGATGAGGAGGGCTATTTCTTTCTCACCGACCGCCTCAAGCGAATGATCAACAGCAGCGGCTTCAAGGTCTGGCCGGCGGAAGTGGAGGCGCTGCTGTTCAAGCACCCGGCGGTGCACGAAGCCTGTGTCATCGCCACCCGGGACGCCTACCGCGGGGAAAGCGTCAAGGCCCTGGTGGTGCTGCGCAGCGAGGCCCGGGGCCGCACCACCAGCGAAGAGATCATCGCCTGGGCGCGCGAGCACATGGCCGCCTACAAGGTGCCGCGGGTGCTGGAGTTCGTCGACAGCCTGCCCAAGTCCGGCTCCGGCAAGGTGATGTGGCGCGTGCTCCAGGATCGCGAGGCGACCCATAGCTGAAGAGTGATTTCCCAGGCGGGCCAACCCGCGACTGCGTCGGAGACGACAATGACTACAACAACAATAACGGTCCAGGATTCCCACGCCTCACCCGAGCATGCCCGGCAGCTCGACACGCTGTACGCCAGGATCCGCTGGCGCCTGCTGCCGCTGTTGATGCTGTGCTACATGGTGGCCTTTCTGGACCGGGTGAACATCGGCTACGCCCAGTTGCAGATGAAGCAGACCCTGCCGTTCGGCGATGCGGTGTATGGCCTGGGGGCGGGGATCTTCTTCATCGGCTACTTCATCTTCGAAGTGCCCAGCAACCTGATGCTCAAGCGCAGCGGCGTGCGCAAGACCCTGTTACGGATCATGTTCTGCTGGGGCCTGGTGGCCGCGGCGATGATGTTCGTCAGCACCCCGATGCAGTTCTACGTTCTGCGTTTTCTTTTGGGGGCCTTCGAGGCCGGGTTCTTCCCCGGGGTGATCCTGTATTTCACCTACTGGTTCCCGGCGCCGCGCCGGGGGCAGGTGATCGCCATCTTCATGACTGCCGCCGCAGTCGCCGGGCTGATCGCCGGGCCGGTCTCGGGCAGCATCCTCAAGTACCTGGATGGCACGGTCGGCCTGCACGGCTGGCAGTGGATGTTCATGATCCAGGGGCTGCCGGCCAGTGTCCTGGGGGTGGTGGCCTTTCTCTATCTACAGGACAGCCCGGCCCAGGCTCGCTGGCTCAGCCCCGGGGAAAAACGCCTGCTGGACGCCGACATGGCCCAGGATCTGGCGAACGCCCGGGACAAATCCCAAGACAGCCTGGCGCAGATGTTTCGCGACCCCAGGATCTACCTGCTGTCCACGGCCTATTTCATGTTCCTGGGCGCCACCTACATGCTGGTGTTCTGGATGCCCAGCCTGATCCAGGGCTGGGGCAGCAAGGACCTGTTGCAGGTCGGGCTGATCACCGCGATCCCCAATATCGTCGGGATCGTCGGCATGGTGCTGATCGGGCAGCACTCCGACAAGCACCGGGAGCGGCGCTGGCACTTCGTCGGCTGCATGGCCATCGCGGTGTTCGGCCTGGCGGTCACCACCTTGCTCAACGGCCACCTGCTGCTGTCGGTTACGGCCCTGGGTTTTGCCTACGTGGGGATCAAGGCCGGCACGCCGATCTTCTTCGCCCTGGTCAGCGAGTACCTGTCGGTGGCGGCCACCGCCGGGGGCATTGCCTTCATCAGCAGCCTGGGCAACCTCGGCCCGGCGGTCACACCCTGGCTCAACGGGGTGATCAACAGCCATACCGGCGGCCACGTGTCGAGCATGTACCTGGGGATTGTCATGTACCTGCTGGCGGGCGGGCTGGTACTGGTGACCGCGCGCATCGCCCGGGCGCCCAAGGTCGCTGCGGTCGTCGCCGAATCATGAACTACCCATTGGATTGCCCAGGAGCCCGAACATGAGCCTGCCGAAGATTCTCACCCAGCATTTGCGCCTGCCAGTGGTGGCCGCGCCGCTGTTCATCATTTCCACTCCCGAGCTGGTGATCGCCCAGTGCAAGGCCGGGATCGTCGGTTCCTTTCCGGCGTTGAACGCACGGCCGGCCGAGCGCCTGGGGGAGTGGATCGAGCAGATCACCCAGGCCCTGGCCGAGCACGACCGGCTGCACCCGCAGCGGCCCGCCGCGCCGTTTGCGGTGAACCAGATCGTCCACCGCTCCAATGACCGGCTGGAGCAGGACATGGCGGTCTGCGTGCAGCACAAGGTGCCGATCATCATCACCTCCCTGGGCGCGCGCCCCGAGATCAACCAGGCGGTGCACAGCTACGGCGGCATCGTGCTGCACGACGTGATCAACAACCGTTTTGCGCGCAAGGCCATCGACAAGGGCGCCGATGGCCTGATTGCCGTGGCGGCCGGCGCCGGAGGGCATGCGGGCACCCAGTCGCCGTTTGCCCTGGTGCAGGAAATCCGCCAATGGTTCGATGGCCCGCTGCTGCTTTCCGGGGCCATTGCCTCGGGGCGTTCGATCCTCGCGGCCCAGGCCCTGGGGGCGGACCTGGCCTACATCGGCTCGGCCTTTATCGCCACCCAGGAGGCCAACGCGGTGGCGGGCTACAAGCAGATGATCAGCCAGTCGACGGCCGAGGATATCGTCTACACCAACCTGATCACCGGGGTGCACGGCAATTACCTGAAGGCCTCGCTGGTGGCCGCAGGGCTGGACCCCGATGACCTGCCCAGCAGCGATCCCTCGCAGATGAACTTCGGCGCAGACAGGCACAAGCCCAAGGCCTGGAAGGAGATCTGGGGCTGCGGCCAGGGGATTGGCGTGGTTGACGGCGTACCGAGCGCCGGAGACTTGGTGGCGCGCCTGGGCAGGGAGTATCAGCAGGCCTGCCAGGGGCTGAGCACCCGGTTGCTGTAACGCACAAATGGGAAGGGGAGGCTGCCGGCAATGGCCGGCAGCGTCGTTTTCGCGATCTACCAGAATCTGTGGCTGTATTCGAGGATCAGGCGGTTTTCATCCACGTTGGCCGCATAGTTGGCCCGGTACACCACATTGCGCCAGCGCAGCCCCAGGTCCTTGAACGGGCCGCTCTGGATCACATAGGCCAGGTCGGTGTCCAGTTCCCGTTCCCGAGCAGCCTGCTGGCCGATGCGGAACTCATTGCTGCGCACATAACGGCTCATCAGGCTCAAGCCGGGCAGGCCCAGGCTCGTGAAGTCATAGCGGTAGCGCAACTGCCAGGCGTTCTCCCCGGCGTTGATGAAGGACTTGTAGGTCGAGGTATTGAAGCCGTAGGGGTCGGTGCCGCTGATGTGGGGCAGGCCGCTGCGCCCGCGCTGGTCCTGGTAGATGAGGCTCAGGGCGTGGCCGCGGTAGGCCAGGGTTTCCATGACCCCCAGGTAGCGGTTGTCGACCTCGGCCTGGCCCAGGCCGGTGCTGTGGAAGTAGCGCAGCTCGGACTTCAGCGACAGGCCCCGGCCGAGCGCCGCGCTATGGGCCAGGTTAGCGTAGTGCTGGCGATAGTTGTCCCGCAGTTGGGCGTAGAAGTAGCTGGCCTTGAGGTCCGGCCGCAGGGCGTAGCTGGCCCCGCTGTAACTGAAACTGTCACTGGCGACCCGGCCGTTCACCTGCTTGCCGTTCCGGGCCAGAGCGGACATCTGCAGGTCCTCGTAGTCGGTGGAGTTGCGCTGGCGCACATCCTGGAAACGCCCCAGGGTCACGTCCAGGTCGCGGATATCCCTGGACTCCAGTCGTGCACCGTTGAAGGTCTGCGGCAGCAGCCGGGTGTCGTTGCGAAAGGCCACCGGCAACAAGGGCTCGTGGGTGCCGATGCTCAACACGCTGCGGGCAACCCGAGCCTTGGCGGTGAGGCCCAGGGAGCCGTACTGGCCGGCCACATCGCCATTGCGGTCGGCCAGCAGCGCGCCGGTATGGGCGGTGCCACCGCCGGAGTCGAGCTTGAGGCCCAGCAAGCCGAGCCCGTCGACCCCCAGGCCGACACTGCCTTCGGTGAAGCCCGACTGGTAACGCAGGACAAATCCCTGGGCCCATTCCTCGGCCTTGCTCTGGGGCGGCCGGTCGCCGTGGATGTCGCGATTCATGTAGAAGTTGCGGGCCCCCAGGGCCAGCTGGCTGTCGTCGATGAACTGCGCCTGGCACATCAGCGGCAGCATGCAGCCACCCATCAGGGTGGACAGGGGCAGGCAAGGGTGGGAGGTCGAGTGCATGGTATTCACCGGTGTTGTTGTTTTTATAGTGAGTGGAGCCTTGGCCAGGCCGCTGTCGCCGTGGCCCGGGAAAAGCGCCGGCCACGCCCTTGTCGGGCGCCGCGCTGATGCGGCGCCAGGCTTGGCTTGGGTTCAGTAGGGGGATTGAGCGCAGCGTCGGGCAGCGCGCTGCGCACCGGGCAAGGAAGGCGGCGACACCTGCTGCCCTTGCGACAGGCCCAGGTGGCCGCCCGGGCCGCGATTCATGGGGCCTATTGCTTGCCGAGGGCGATGTAGCGTTGCAGGTGGTGATCCTCGTCCCCCAGCTGATGGTCGATCATCACCAGCCGCTTGGCGTAATGGGCCAGGGGCAGCTCCCAGGTCATGCCGATGCCGCCGTGCAACTGGATGCATTCTTGCGCCACCAGGGTGCCGATGCGGCCGATGCTGACCTTGGCCGCTGACAGCGCGCGCTCACGGTCCAGGCGATCGGCCTCCAGGGCCGAGGCGGCATTGATCACCGCCGAGCGCGCTTGTTCGATCTCCAGCAGCAGCACCGCCATGCGATGTTGCAGTGCCTGGAAACTGCCGATCGGGCGGCCGAACTGCTGGCGGGTGCGCAGGTAATCCAGGGTGGCCACTTTGGCCACTTCCATGGCGCCCAGGGCTTCGGCGCACAACGCCAGCACGCCGCGGCCAATGGCCCGCTCCAGGGTGGCATGGCCCTGGTGCAGGGTGCCCAGCAGGGCGGAGCCCGGCACAAGCAGCTGGTTCAGGCGCACCTGCGCCACGGGGCCGCCATCGAGGGTGGCGCTGCCGCGGATCTCCAGGCCCGGGGTGTCCCTGGGCACCAGGAACAGCGAAATGCCCTGGCTGTCGTCAATGGCTCCGGCGGTGCGGGCCGACACCACCAGCAACCCGGCCTGCTCGCCGTGCAGCACCAGGCTCTTGGTGCCATCCAGGCGCCAGCCGTCGGCCTGGGGTTCGGCGCGGCAGGCGACCCGGTTGAGTTCGTAGTGGCTGTCGGGTTCGTCATGGGCCAGGGCGGCGATCAGGCTGCCGTCGATGATCTGCGCCAGCTCGATCTTCTGCGTTTCGCTACCGGCGCTGGCGATGGCGTCCCCGGCCAGCACCGCGCTGCCCAGCAGCGGTTCCACCAGCAGCCCGCGGCCCACGGCCTCGAAGACCAGGGCCAGGTCGAAGCCACCGCCGCCGTAGCCACCGTCGGCTTCGCTGAACAGGGCGCCGATCACCCCCATCTCTGCCAACTGCTGCCAGATCCCGGAGTTGAAACCCTGGCCTGACTGCAGGCTCTGCTGGCGTTTTTCCAGGTTGTAGTGCTGGGCGATAAAGCGGTTCAAGCTGTCGCCGAGCATGCGCCGTTCTGCGCTGTGTTCGAAATTCATGTGCGCCCCCTCAGAGCCCGAGAATCATTTTCGAAATGATGTTTTTCTGGATTTCATTGGAGCCGCCGAAGATCGACAGCTTGCGATTGTTGAAGTACTGCGCCGCCGCGCTACTGGCGAAGGCCGGGCCCAGGTCCATCGCCCCAGTGTCGCCTTCGTCCTGCATGACCCGGGCGGCGGGGCCCATGGCCCGGCGCAGCAGAGCGGTGAGCTCCTGGCGGATTTCCGTGCCGCAGATCTTCAGCATCGAGCTTTCCGCGCCGGGCGCGCCGCCACCGGCCACCGCTGCAATCACCCGCAGGTTGGTGGTCTTCATGTTCTCAAGGTCGATCTCGACCCGGGCCAGGCGTGAGGCGAACTGCGGGTCTTCCAGCAGCGGCCGGCCATTGCGGGTGCGCTGTGCTGCCACGCGCTTGAGGCGTTGCAGCGCGGCCATGGACAAGCCGACCCCGGCAATGTTGGTGCGCTCGTAGGTCAACAGGTACTTGGCACAGGTCCAGCCCTTGTTTTCCTCGCCCACCAGGTTGGCCACCGGCACCCGCACGTCGGTGAAAAACACCTCGTTGATCTCGTGGTCGCCTTCCAGGGTGATGATCGGACGCACCTCGACCCCGGGGCTGGCCATGTCGATCAGCAGGAAGCTGATGCCTTCCTGGGGCTTGGCCTCGCGGTCGGTGCGCACCAGGCAGAAAATCATGTTGGCGTGCTGGCCCAGGGTGGTCCAGGTCTTCTGGCCGTTGACCACATAGTGATCGCCGTCGCGCACGGCCGTGGTCTTGACCGCCGCCAGGTCCGAGCCGGCACCGGGTTCCGAATAGCCCTGGCACCACCAGTGGCGGCCGTCGAGGATGCGCGGTAGCCAGTAGTCCTGCTGCTGTGGGGTGCCGTACTTGATCAGCACCGGGCCCAGCATGTTGACCCCGAACGGCACGATGCGCGGCGCGTTGGCCAGGCCGCATTCGAGTTCGAAGATGAATTTCTCCACGGCGCTCCAGCCCGGCCCGCCAAAGGCCTCGGGCCAGTGGTTGGCCAGCCAGCCGCGGGTGTTGAGGGTCGAATGCCAGTGCTCCATGTCGGCCTTGGACAGGCGTTCGCCATTGGCCACCTTGTCACTCAGTTCGCTGGGCAAGTGTTCGGCGAGGAAGGCCTGCACCTGATTGCGGAAGGCTTCTTCTTGGGGGGTGAAACTCAGGTCCATGTC
The DNA here is from genome assembly GCF_058799535.1 of Pseudomonas sp. GW822-FHT06D10. Classification (NCBI taxonomy): domain Bacteria; kingdom Pseudomonadati; phylum Pseudomonadota; class Gammaproteobacteria; order Pseudomonadales; family Pseudomonadaceae; genus Pseudomonas; species Pseudomonas sp. GW822-FHT06D10. The sequence goes on from NZ_JBXALN010000002.1 coordinate 872,600, forward strand.
GGCGTCCTCAATAGATTTCGAACAGCGCGGCGGCGCCCATGCCGCCGGCAATGCACATGCTGACCACGGCGTACTTGACCCCGCGGCGCCGACCTTCGAGCAGCACATGGCCGGCCAGGCGCGCACCGGTCATGCCGAACGGGTGGCCGAGGGCGATGGCCCCGCCGTTGACGTTCAGGCATTCATCGGCGATGCCCAGCCGCTGCTGGCAATAGAGCGCCTGGGAGGCGAAGGCTTCGTTGAGTTCCCAGAGGCCGATGTCGTCCACCTTGAGGCCGTGCCGGGCCAGCAGCCGGGGTACGGCGAACACCGGGCCGATGCCCATTTCGTCGGGTTCGCAACCGGCCACCGCCATGCCACGGAACACGCCCAGCGGTTGCAGGTTGGCGCGGGCCGCTTCACGGGCCTCCATCAGTACGCAAGCCGAGGCGCCGTCGGACAGTTGCGAGGCGTTGCCGGCGCTGATGAAGCGCTGCGGGCCCAGCACCGGTTCCAGTTTGGCCAGGGCCTCGTAAGTGCTCCCCAGGCGGTTGCAGGTGTCGGCGTCCACCGTGACCTGGTGCTGGCTGACCTCGCCGCTCTGCTTGTCGGTCACGGCCATGGTGGTGGTGCAGGGAATGATTTCCTCGCGGTAGTGCCCAGCCCGTTGCGCCGCTTCGGTCTTGTGCTGGCTGCGCAGCGAGAAACGGTCCTGGGCCTCGCGGCTGATGCCGTAGCGCGCGGCGACGATGTCCGCGGTCTCGATCATCGGCAGGAACAGCTCCGGCTTGTGCTGCACAAGCCAGGGGTCGAGGTCCGGGTCGTCGCTGCCGCGGCCGCGGATCTGCGAGATGCTTTCCACGCCACCGGCAATGATGGCGGGGGCGCCATCGACCACGATACGCCCGGCGGCCATGGCGATGGCCTGCAAGCCGGAGGCGCAGAAGCGGTTCACCGTGGTGCCGGCGATGCCGATGGGCAGGCCGGCGCGGACCACCGCCAGGCGCGCGACGTTGCGCCCGGTGGTGCCTTCGCCGTAGCCACAACCGAGGATGGCGTCCTCGATCAGCCCCGGGTCGATGCCGGCCCGTTCCACGGCGGCGCGTACCGCGAAAGCGGCGAGGGTCGGGCCGGGAGTGATGTTGAATTCGCCGCGGTGGGCCTTGGTCAGGGGCGTGCGTGCGGTGGATACGATGACGGCTTCGCGCATGGCGCGTGCTCCTTGAGTCAATGGCTGTGGTTGAGGCTGTCGAAGTTCTCGCCGCGCTCCACCAACTGCTCCAGCAGCGGCGAGGCTTTCCAGAACAGCGGGTCTTGTTCGGCGAATTCGCGGATGTCCGCCAGCACCTGGGGCAGGCCGTACTGGTCGGCGTACTTGAGCGGGCCACCGCGATAGCGCGGGAAGCCGTAGCCATGGATAAAGGTGATGTCCACATCCAGGGGGCGCAGGGCGATGCCTTCGTGCACCACGTTGGCGCCTTCGTTGATCATCGCCGCCATGTAGCGCCGCAGGATCTCCGGGTTGCCGAAGGGGCGGGGCGTGATGCCGGCCCGGGCCCGCTCGGCGTCGATGATGGCCAGGACTTCCGGGTCCTGGGTGGCGCTGCGCGGGCCCTGGGCATAGAGGTAGTAGCCACGGCCGGTCTTTTGTCCGAACCAGCCGCGCTCGCACAGGCGGTCGGCAATCTGCACGTAGCGCGCGTCGGGATTGCGGGTGGCGGCCTTGCGTTTGCGCGTCGCCCAGCCGATATCGCCGCCGGCCAGGTCGGCCACCTGGAAGGGTCCCATGGGGAAGCCGAAGTCGCGCAGGGCCTGGTCGATCTGATAGGGCGAAGCGCCGTCCTCCATCATGTAGTCCGCCGCCTGACGGTAGACCGCGAGGATCCGGTTGCCGATGAAACCATCGCAGACCCCGGCACGCACCGGCACCTTGCGCAGTTTCTTCGCCAGTTCGAAGGCCGTGGCCACCACGTCCGGTGCGACCTTGGCCGGGACCACGATCTCCAGCAGCTTCATGATGTTGGCGGGGGAGAAGAAGTGCAGCCCGATGACATCGGCAGGCCGCGAGACGCTGTCGGCGATGGCGTTGAGGTCCAGGTAGGAGGTGTTGCTGGCCAGTACCGCGCCAGGTTTGCACACCCGGTCCAGTTCCTTGAACACCGCCTGCTTGGCGGCCATGTCCTCGAACACCGCTTCGATCACCAGGTCGGCCCGGGCCAGGTCCTGGTAGTCCAGGCTGACACGGAAGCGGGCCAGGGTCGCGGCCTTGCCGGCGGCATCCAGGCGGCCTTTTTCGATCAGCCCGTCATAGACCTTCTCGACGTTGCCCCGGCCGCGGTCCAGGGCCTGCTGGTCGCGCTCGATCATGGTGACCTGCAGGCCGGCGTCGAGGGCCGAGACAGCGATGCCGGCGCCCATGGTGCCGCCGCCGACCACGGCCACCTGTTCGATGGGGCGAGGCTGGGCGATGCGGGTTTCCGGGGCCTTGAGCACTTCGCGCTCGGCGAAAAAGGCATGTACCAGCCCGGCACGCTGCGGGCTGTCGAGGCATTCCTGGAACAGCCGGCGTTCTTCCTCCAGGCCTTGATCGAAGGGCCGGTCAAGGGCCGCCTCGACCGCACGAATGATGTTCTGCGGCGACAGCAGGCCCTTGGCCTTGTGCGTGAGCTGTTCGCGGGCGGCGTTGATCTGTTCGCGTTGCAGATGCTGATCGCCCAGGGCCCGGGCGTCCCGGGTGCGCCGCACGCCGGCATGGCTGTCCACCAGCTCGCGGGCATAGGCCAGGCCGGCCGCCAGGGCATCCTCACCCTCCGCCAGGCGGTCCACCACCCCCAGGTCGAGGGCCTCCCGGGCATTCAGGTGACGGCCGCTGAGCATCAGTTCCAGGGCCGCCCGGGCACCGATCAGGCGTGGCAGGCGCTGAGTGCCACCGGCCCCGGGCAGCAGGCCGAGCAGCACTTCCGGCAGGCCGAGGCGGGCGCTGCCCAGGGCCAGGCGGTAGTGGGCCGCCAGGGCCACTTCCAGGCCGCCTCCCAGTGCCACGCCCTGGATGGTCGCCACCACCGGTTTGGCGCTGTCCTCGATGCGCTTGACCACCGCTGGCAATGCCGGGGCCTGGGGCGTCTGGCCGAATTCGCGAATATCGGCGCCGCCACAGAAGTGGCGCCCGGCGCCGACCAGCAGGATGGCGGCCACCGTCGGATCGTCGGCGGCGCTGTCCATGGCGGCCAGCAGCCCGCGTCTGACCTCCACGCCAAGGGCGTTCACCGGCGGGTTGTCGAGGGTCAGGACCAGGATGTTGCCGTGCAGGGCGGATGCCACAGAGGGCTGGGCGGTGTCGCGACTCATTGCAGCAGTCTCCGGAGGAAAGGGCAGCGTGAGGCCGATGGTTGCCCAGGGGCTCCGGGCGCTGAACGGAAATCAGGATTGGATTCCGCTGTTTGAATCGGCTGGTGAAAATAATCCTGTCATCAATAAATTAGTGGGTCAATACGGAATAGTGTTTCGCAGTGCGGAATAAAAAGATTCTTTTTACTTGATTTAAGCCCTTGATTGCTTCAGAGACTTGAGGATGAATATTTGACATATTTGATTTGTGATCACATATTGCTGCCCACAAGAATCACAACACAGGTGTCACCCCCATGTCCGAAGGTCCTATCCCCCTGCCTACCTTGCGTCAGGTTTCTCGCGATACCTTGCAGGAACAGGTGTATCGACAGATTCGCGAAGCCTTGATGAGTGGCCGATTCCAGCCCGGCCAGAAACTGACCATTCGTGGCCTGGCCGAAGCCCTGGGTTCCAGCCCGATGCCGGTGCGTGAAGCCCTGCAGCGCTTGAGTGCGGAAAATGCCTTCGAGGTCACGGAAACCTCCCGCCTGCGGGTACGCATGATGACGGTGGAGCGCCTGCGGGAAATCCGTGATGCACGGGTGGCCCTGGAGGGGCTGCTGGCGGAAAAGGCCGTGCAGCATCTGCACAAGGCCGATATGCAGGAGATCGCCGATCTCTGCCGGCAGATGCAGAAGGCCGCCGACGAGGTGGATGTCTCCCGCTACCTGTGGACCAACTTCGCTTTCCACCGGCGCATCTATGCAGTGGCCCGGGCCGAACTGACCATGGCCGCCGTGGAGAACTTCTGGCTGCACATGGGCCCCTGCTTCGCCCTGGTGGCGCCGGACAAGGCCCACCTGCAACGTTCCATGGAAGCCCACAACCGAATCGTCGAGGCCCTGGTCGCCGGCGATGGCCCGGCGGCGCGAGCAGCGGTCACCGACGACATCATGCAGGCGGCGGATTCCCTGGGCCGCCTGCTGGCCAAGAGCGACGGCGCAGCACAGCGCAAAGGAGGCCGGGCATGAGCATCCTTCAGCGTTTGCAGCCTTATCCGGGCTTGCGGGTGATGATTTCCGGTGGCGCGGCGGGCATCGGTGAAGTGCTGGCCGCTGCCTACCTTGAAGCCGGCGCCCAGGTGCATGTGTGCGATGTCAGTGAAGCGGCCCTGGCGGCCTTTCGCGATCGCTACCCCGAGGCCCTGGCAACCCGTACCGATGTCGCCGACCCGGCGCAGATCGAAGCCTTGTTCAAGCTTCAGGTGCAGCACTTCGGTGGCCTCGATGTGCTGGTCAACAACGCCGGCATTGCCGGGCCGACCGCGGGCATCGATGCCGTCAGCGATGCCGACTGGCAGCGCACCATCGATATCAACCTGACCGCGCAATACCGCTTCGCCCACCACGCGGTGCCCCTGCTCAAGGCATCGGACAAGGCCCACCTGCTGCACATCGCCTCCGTGGCCGGGCGCCTGGGCTACGCCTGGCGCACGCCCTATGCCGCTACCAAATGGGCGATTGTCGGGTTGATGAAGTCTTTGGCGGCGGAGCTGGGTGCCAGCGATATCCGGGTCAACGCGCTGTTGCCGGGGATAGTTGAGGGGCCGCGGATGGAGGCGGTGATCCAGGCCCGGGCCGAACAGACCGGGGTACCGGTGGCGCAGATGCGCGAGCAGTACCTGGAGAAGATCTCTCTCAAGCGCATGGTCAGTGCCGAAGACGTGGCGGCCATGGCGCTGTTCCTCTGTTCGCCGGCGGCATGCAACGTCACCGGCCAGGCGATCAGCGTCGACGGCAACGTCGAATACCTCTAGCTCCCGCCGGCTGGCCGCGCCGGCGAGGACCGCCGGCGCTGAAACCTGTAGCGACACCCTGGGATTTTTTTCATCAAGAATAAAAGTCGGAGTACCGTCATGCCTGGAAAAACACCCGTCATCATCACTTGCGCCGTTACCGGTGCCATTCATACCCCGTCCATGTCGCCCCACCTGCCGGTCACGGCCGGGGAGATCGCCGCCGAGGCCATCGCCGCCGCGGAGGCCGGGGCGGCCATCGTCCACTTGCATGCCCGGGACCCGGAGGACGGCCGGCCGAGCCAGGACCCCGAGCTGTTCCGGCGCTTCCTGCCGCAGATCAAGGCCGCCTGCGACGTGGTGATCAACCTCACCACCGGCGGCGCGCCGACCATGGGTGTCGAGGAGCGCCTGCAACCGGTGCTGGAGTTCAAGCCGGAACTGGCCTCGCTGAACATGGGCTCGATGAACTTCGGCCTGTACGAAATGCTCAACCGCTTCACCGAGTTCAAGCACGACTGGGAGCGGCCGTACCTGGAGGAAAGCGACGACCGGATTTTCCGCAATACCTTCCGCGATATCGCCCATATCCTCAGCGCCTGTGCCGAGAACCGCACGCGCTTCGAGATCGAGTGCTACGACATCGGCCACCTCTACACCGCTGCGCATTTCCTGGAGCGCGGCCTGCTCAAGGCGCCGCTGTTCATCCAGTCGGTGTTCGGCCTGCGGGGCGGCATCGGCGGCCACCCCGAGGACCTGGCACACATGCGCCGCACCGCTGACCGGCTGTTCGGCGATGCCTATCACTGGTCGATCCTCGGCGCCGGGCGCAACCAGATTCCCCTGGCGACCATGGGCCTGGCCATGGGCAGCCATGCCCGGGTCGGCCTGGAGGACTCGCTGTGGGACGGCCCCGGCAAGCTGGCGGCGAGCAACGCCGACCAGGTACGACGCATCCGCAGCGTCATCGAGGCCCTGGGCGGCCGGGTGGCGACGGCGGACGAAGCCCGCACCCTGCTCGGGCTCAAGGGACGCGACCAGGTCGCGTTCTAAGCCCCGCAGGCCCGCTGCCGGCGCCTTCCGGGCGCTGGCGATCCCGCATAACAATTACAAAGGGATATGCCCATGAATACTGCAACCGCCGCGCCGCCCCGGGCCCCGCAACAACTGACCCGGCTGATGTTCCTCAAGCTGATGCCGCTGCTGATCGCGGCCTATGTCCTGAGTTTTCTCGACCGCACCAATATCGCCCTGGCCAAGCATCAGCTGGATGTGGACCTGGGGATTTCCGCCGCGGCCTACGGGCTGGGGGCCGGACTGTTCTTCCTCACCTATGCGCTGTCCGAAGTGCCGAGCAACCTGATCATGCACAAGGTCGGCGCGCGCTTCTGGATCGCCCGGATCATGGTGACCTGGGGGCTGATCTCCGCCGCCATGGCTTTCGTCCAGGGCGAGACCTCCTTCTATGTGCTGCGCCTGCTGCTGGGGATTGCCGAGGCCGGGCTGTTTCCCGGGGTCATGCTGTACCTGACCTACTGGTTCGACCGCCAGCAGCGGGCCCGGGCCACCGGCTATTTCCTGCTGGGGGTGTGCCTGGCCAATATCATTGGCGGCCCGCTGGGCGCGGCGCTGATGAAGATGGACGGCCTTTTGGGCTGGCACGGCTGGCAGTGGATGTTCCTGCTCGAAGGCCTGCCGGCGGTGTTCTTCGCCTGGGTGGTATGGCGGCGCCTGCCGGACCGCCCGAGCCGTGCTCCCTGGCTGAGCGCCGAGGAAGCGGCGGCCATCGAACAGCGCCTGGCCCGGGAAGCCGACGAGGGCGCGGGGCAGGGCGGGCACTCGTTCCGGCAATGCTTCACGCCACAGATCCTGCTGGCGATCTTTGTCTACTTCTGCCATCAGATCACCATCTACACCGTGATCTTTTTCCTCCCCAGCATCATCGGCAAGTACGGCAACCTGAGCATCATGAGCGTTGGCCTTTTGACCTCGCTGCCCTGGATCGCCGCAGCCGTCGGGGCTATCGCCTTGCCCCGGCTGGCCAACAGCCCGCAACGCTCGCGGCGCCTGCTGGTCTGTGGCTTGCTGGTGATGGCGGCGGGGCTGTCGATCGCGGCGTTTTCCGGGCCGGTATTCAGCCTGCTGGGGTTCTGCGTGGCGGCGCTGATGTTCTTCGTGGTGCAGTCGATCATCTTCCTGTACCCGGCTTCACGGCTCAAAGGCGCGGCGTTGGCGGGTGGCCTGGGCTTCGTCAATTCCTGCGGGCTGCTGGGCGGTTTTGTCGGCCCTTCGGTGATGGGCGCGATCGAGATGAGCACCGGCAATGCCATGAATGGCCTCAAGGTGATTGCCCTGGTGCTGCTGGTGGCGGCATTGGCGGCCCTGCGTTTGCGCCAGGGCCAGGAGGACCGCTGTGAGCAAAGGGCGAGTGGGCTGGCGAGAAACTCCGCCTGAGGTCTGCCCGGGGGCGGCGTCGCTTGGCAGATCTTGCCTGGACGCCAGCCCTCCGGCCTTTCTACACTGCTTCCCGTCTGGGGACCGGGGGCAACATCAATGAATCGCAATGAACTGCGCAAGGCCGATATCAACCTGATGGTGGTGTTCGAGGCGCTGATGCTCGAGCGCAATGTCACCCGGGTGGCGGAGAAGCTGTTCCTCGGCCAGCCCACCATCAGTTCCGCGCTCAACCGCCTGCGGGCGATGTTCAACGACCCGCTGTTCATTCGCGTCGGCCATCGCATGGAACCCACGGCCCGTGCCGAGCAGATCATCCAGCACCTGTCGCCGGCCCTGGACGCACTGTCCTCGGCCCTGAGCCTGACCCACGATTTCGATCCCGCCAGCAGCACCATGACCTTTCGCATCGGCCTGTCCGACGATGTCGAGTTCGGCCTGCTGCCCCCCCTGCTGCGGGCCCTGCGCCAGGAAGCGCCGCAAGTGGTGGTCGTGGTGCAGCACGTGGACTACTGGCGGATTCCCGACCTGCTGGCGTCCGGCGATATCACCGTGGGCATCAGCCAGACCCGCGGCCTGCCGGCCAACGCCAAGCGCAAGCTGCTGCGGCATATCCAGCCCAGCGTGCTGCGGGCCGATGCCAGCGACACACCGCTGACCCTCGATGAGTACTGCGCGCGGCCCCATGTGCTGGTGTCCCACACCGCCAATGTCGCCGGCTTCGCCGATGAGTGGCTGGCGGAGATCGGCCGCACCCGCCAGGTCGTGTTGTCGGTGCCCCAGTACAGCTCGCTGCCGGCCCTGCTCGCCGGCACCAAGCTGATCGCCAGCCTGCCCGACTATGCCGCCGCCGCCATGGCCGCCTCGGGGCAACTGTACTGCGAGCCGTTTCCGTTCAAGACCCCGACCCTGGACCTGTCCATGGTCTGGCTCAGCCATGTGGACACCGACCCCGCCGAACGCTGGCTGCGCTCGCGGCTGGAAGCCTTCATGAGCGAGCGGGCGCCCCTCGCGAGCTAATCGTGCCTTGCAGCCGCTGCCGCAGGCTGCGATGGACCGCGCAGCGGGCCCCAAACCTGCCCATGCGGTCTGCCTGGCGGATCGGGTGGCGGCCTTGCCAGTCCTGCGGACCGGGTCGCAGCCTGCGGCAGCGGCGACAGCGGTGCAGTGAACGGAGGCCGCCAGCTTGGCATAGGCACAGGCGGCTGCTTTGCTGTGTGAATCGTCTGTTGAAACATTGATCGGTGGAGTGTGCCCATGAGTCGTTCCCGTTCCCTGTTGCGTGGGCGTGGCAGCCACGACAGCGGCAAGGTTGGCATGGTCGAGCTGTTCTTCGACCTGGTGTTCGTGTTTGCCGTGACCCAACTGTCCCACTCCCTGCTGGCTCATCTGTCCCTGGGCGGAGCGCTGCAGGTGGCGTTGCTGATGGTGGCGGTGTGGTGGGTGTGGATCTTCACCTCGTGGATCACCAACTGGCTGGACCCGGAAGCCCTGCCAATCCGCCTCGGCCTGTTCGTGCTGATGGTGGCCGGGTTGCTGCTGTCCTCGTCGATTCCCCAGGCCTTCGGCGAGCGTGGGCTGCTGTTCGCCGGCGCCTATGTGTTCATGCAGGTGGGGCGCACCGCCTATTCACTGTGGGCAGTGCGCGGCGAGCCGCTGAACATGACCCGCAACTTCCAGCGGATCCTCTTGTGGCTGATGTTCTCGGGCGTTTTCTGGATCACCGGTGGCCTGCTCGAAGGCCCGCAGCGCCTGGCGTGCTGGGGGCTGGCCCTGGCCATCGAGGTGCTGTCGCCGTCGCTGTATTTCTGGGTACCGGGGCTCGGCCGCTCGACCCTGGAAGACTGGAATGTCGAAGGCAACCACATGGCCGAGCGCTGCGCTCTGTTCGTGATCATCGCCCTGGGTGAATCCCTGCTGGTCACCGGCGCCACCTTCGCCGAGCTGGCCACCAGTGCCGAAGGGGTACTGGCTTTCGTGGTGGCGGTGCTGGGCAGCATTGCCATGTGGTGGGTGTATTTCGACAGCGGCGCCGAGCGTGCCCACCACCGCATCGCCCACTCCAGCGACCCGGGGCGCCAGGCACGTATTGCCTACACCTACCTGCATGTGCTGATCGTCGCCGGGATCATCGTCAGTGCGGTGGCCGACGAACTGGTGCTGGTGCACCCGCAGCATGCCAGCCAGGCCGCGGTGCTGGTGATCCTCGGCGGGCCCTGGCTGTTCCTGCTGGGTTGCGCGCTGTTCAAGTGGGTGATGAACGAGCGGCCGTTGCCGCCGCTGTCGCACCTGGCCGGGCTCGCGGCCTTGCTGCTGTTGTTGCCCGCGGCCTGGAACCAGTGGTTTTCCGCCCTGGCGCTGGGCAGCCTGACCACCCTGGTGATGCTGCTGGTGGCGGCCTGGGAAACCCTGGCCCTGCGGGAAAGGGCGGCGTCCAGGCAATGAGGCTAACGGCTACTGCGGCGGCGTGGGGCGGGTTGTGTAGTATGGAGCGCCTTTTTACCCCTGACTGACCGGGAGCTTTGCCATGCCGCACCTGCATATGGAATACACCGCCAACCTGCCGCAACTGGACGTCGACAAGGCGCTGCTGCGACTCAATCATGGGCTGGTGGCGTCCGGGCAGTTCTCCGACGAGTTCGACATCAAGAGCCGCGCAGTCAAGGTCGAAGCGTTCCGGGTCGGCACCGGGATTGGCGAGCGCGGCTTTGTCCACGTCAAGCTGGCCTTGCTCAGCGGCCGTTCGCCAGAGGTCAAGAAGCAGTTGTCCGAGAGCCTGCTGGCGGTGTTGCAGGATCTGGCGCCGTGGCCGGCGGATGTCCAGGTGCAACTGTGCGTGGAGATCGTCGATATCGACCGCGCGTCCTACAGCAAGGCCGCCGTCGGCCGCTGAGGATCAGGCCAGGCCCTGCTCGGCGCAGACCTTGACTATCTGTTCACGGAACCAGGTCTGCGCGCTGTCCTGATCGGTGTGCTGGCTCCATTGCATGTCCAGGCTGAATCCCGGCAGGCCGCTGGGGGCCTCGCAATGGTTGAACACTGCCTCGTTGGCCAGCAGTGCCTGGATGCGCCGGGGCAGGGTGAGGAGGAAGTCGGTGCCGGTGATCATCTTCAGCGCTGCGCTGTAGCTGTTGGAGCGGGCGACGATCTGCCGCTTGTGGGCCTGGCGCGCCAGCCAGCCGTCCACCATGTTGCTGTCCGACGTCCAGGGCGTGGGAAACACGTGCCGCCGCTCGACGAACGACTGCAGGCTGAAGCGCGGTTCCCTGGGCGGGGTCGCACGCTTGTCGAAGACACACACCAGGTCGTCCTCCAGCAGCATCTGCGACTTGAAGTCGGCGTGGCCGCGATGGAAGTCGGGCCCGAAACAGATCACCAGGTCGACGCTGCCATCGCGCAGGTCCTCGGCGGGAATATCACTTTCCAGCTTCTGCACGTTGACTGTCACCGGCAGGTCGGCGTAGTCGAAGCCCTTGAGCAGGCGCGGCAGGATCAGCAGCTCGAAGTATTCCGGGGCACAGAGGTTGAAGGTCACGGCCTGGCGGGTCGGGTCGAAGGCCGGCACACCGCTGTGGCACAGGTTGATGCTCTCCAGGATCCTCAGCACGTGGTTGTACATGCTGGTGGCCTTGTAGGTCGGACGCATGCCGGTGCGGGTGTTGATGAACAGTTCGTCCTCGAAGCCGTTGCGCAGTTTCTTCAGGCAGTAGCTGACGGTCGACTGGCTGACGCAGAGGGTTTCCGAAACCCCGGTGACACTGCTTTGCTCGTACACCGCGATAAAGACCATGAGGTCCTGCATGTCGAGTTTTCTGAGCACATTGCTGATGAGCATCCGTTCCATCCCGCTGAGCACCTGGCGCCGGTGGCGCGCAAACCGGATCGATGCTAGCGGAACGATCGTCCTAATTAAATGCCCGGGGCGGGGATTCGCGGACAGCATCGGGACATAAATGTCCGATAACACGACCTGCGCAGTTTCGCGCACTGCAATGGTGCTTGTCCCGGGTAGATTTCAGGCCGCCGCGGCTGTCGGGCGGCTGCCGCGCACCAGGCCGAGCATGCCCAGGGCCACCAGCAGGGCGCCGAGCATTTCTGTCAACTGTGGCCCCTGGCCCAGCCACAACCAGTGGAACAGCGTGAGGAACAGGGTGCTCAGGTAGATGTAGGAAATCACCGTGGACGGGGCGATGACGCCGATGGCCCGATGCAGCAGCCAGAAGGTTGCCAGGGTGGCGAACAGCGCCAGGTACAGCAGCCACAGCAGGTCGTTGCCGCGCAGTAGCGCGGCACTGCGCCAGCCGCCACTGGCCAGGCTGGCGACAAACAGGAACAGCGATCCGAACAGCATGTTCCAGAAGGTCATGGCCGCCGGGCTGCGCCCTTGCAGGCTGCCGGCCGTGAAGCGCTGGCTCAGCGGCGAGTAGGCGGCCATGGCCAGGCAGCCCAGGGCGTAGATACCCATGGCGTATAGCGACGGCAATTGCCCTGGCGCGCCGCCCTTGAGGATCAGCAGCAGCGCCCCGGCCCCCGCCACCAGCATCGGCAGCAGGCGGCGCCGCAGGCCGCTGCCAGGCAGCAGCCAGGCTTCGAACACCAGGGTCAGGAGCGGCACCAGGGTGAACAGGGTCCCGGTGTTGACCGCCGAGGTATGGCGCAGGGCTTCGAACAGCGAACCGAAATACAGCGCCAGCAGCAGGCCCAGCAGCCCATGGGCGCGCAAGCCGGCCAGGGTCATGGGCGCCGAACCCTTGAGCCACAACAGAGGCACGAACATCAGCGCCGAGAACAACAGGCGCAGGGCGGTCAGCAGCACCGGGTCGATGGCCTGGCTGACCTCGGCGGCGGCAAAGAACGAAGCGGCAATCAGCACCGCCCACAGCAGCATGCCGAGGTTGGCCTGGGTGAAGTTCACCGGGTTCATGATGGCCTCTCCCGGCTCAGCGGATGTGCTGGCGGTAATGCTTCGGATCGAAGCGCAGCGCCATGAGGATCATTACCAGCATCACCGCGGCCAGTGACCACCAGGCCCATTCGAAGCTGCCCAGCTGGTCGCGGATCATCCCCGCCAGCAACGGCGACAGCCCGGCAATCAGGTAGCCGATGCCCTGCACGAAAGCGGTCAGGCCACCGGCGCGGCGCGGGTCGCTGAGGTGGTCCAGGGAGACGATCAGGCTCATGGGAAACAGCCCGCCGATTCCCAGGCCCAGCAGGCACGGCCACAGCAGGCTGAGGTGTTTGGGGCTGAGGATCAGGCCGCAGAAGCCGGCGATGATCAGTACCAGCAGGGCCACCAGCACCAGGCGCCGGTCCTGGCTGCGGTTGGCGATGGCCGGGGTGACCAGCCCGGAAATCACTTCCATGGCGGTGAGAAAGCCCAGCAACAGGCCCGCGTTCTGCTCGCTCCAGCCGTTCTCCACGTAGTAGGGCGCCAGCCATGCCAGCACGCAGGTATAGGAAGCGGTGCCGAGGCCGAAGAACACCGCCAGCAGCCAGGCCCGGCGATTACCGGCAAAGGACTCCCGTGCTCCACCTTTGCCCGGCAGCCTGGGCAGGGCCGCGCGCTGGGCGTACCAGAACACCAGGGCCAGCAGCGCCAGGGCGGCCCAGATCGCCAGGGCCAGGCGCCAACTGCCACTGTGGTTCATCACCAGGGGCGAGAACGACGCGGCCAGCGCTGCACCGCCCATGATCGAAGTGACGTACAGGCCCATGAACAACGAGACATTGTCGGCAAAGCGCGACTTGATCAGCGCCGGCAGCAGTGCCTGGATCAGGGCGATGCCGATGCCGGCCAGCACCGCGCTGAGAATCAGCTCGGCTGCCGAATCCATGAACAGCCGCGAGACCGTGGCCAGGCCGATGACCAGCAGCGACAGGACCACGGTGCGGTGCTCGCCCAGGCGCTGGCTGATGCCCATGCCGAAGAACATCGCCAGGCCCATGGCCATGACCGGCAGCATGGTCAGCAGGGAAGCCAGGCTGAAGCTCAAGGGGATATCGCCGCGAATGCCCGACAGCAGCGGGCCGACGGCGGCCATCGACGGACGCAGATTGAGCGCCACCAGAATCACACTGACCATCAGCCAGAGTGCGGGGCGGGAAGTTGCACGAACGTTTTCCATGGTCGGACCTTCAACAAACAAGGACCCGATTAGGCGGCTCGGTCTGGAGTGGGGGCAAATCAGAAAGTCCGCGGTGTTATTTAAAAACTAAATAACACCGCGGACCTGTAGCCGCTGCCGCAGGCCGCGATCCGGGCCGCAGGGCCGCAAACCGGACGATACGCACGCCCGGCAGGCACCTACCGCTGGAGCAACCTGCAACCCGGGATCAGAACGGCTTGGTCGGCAGGTACTTGCCGTCCAGGGTGATCACTGCGCGGGAACCGCCTTCCGGATCTTCGACCTTCTTGATGTCCAGCTTGAAGTTGATGGCGCTGATGATGCCGTCGCCGAACTGCTCGTGGACCAGGGCCTTGAGGGTCGAACCGTAGACCTGGAGCATTTCATAGAAGCGATACACGGTCGGGTCGGTGGGGATGCCGCCGGCGATGCTGCCGCGCAGGGGAATGCTCTGCAGCAGGCGGCTGGCGTCCTGGTCCAGGCCCAGCTTGTCGCACACCAGGTCGGCGGCGGTGGCCGGCAGGGCGTGCTGGCCCAGCAGAGCGGCGGTGACGAAAGCCAGGCTCAGCCCGGTGCCGTCGGTGAGGTCCTGCCACGACAGGTTCTTGCGCGCCTTGGCGTCGATGATGGTGTCGGCCAGGGCCAGGCGTGGAGCTTGGGCGAATTGGGATTGCAGCATGGGGTGACTCCTCTTGAGTGACGAAACGGGGGCTGCTCAGGCAGCGCTGGAAGCTTGGCTGGCCAGGGCACAGGTGTGCGGGTACTCGGCCAGGGAGACGAAACGCTGGGTGTTGCCGTCGAGGGCGACGATGGCGCCGCTCTCGATGTCATAGACCCAGCCATGCAGGTTGAGCCGGCCCTGCTCCAGGGCCAGGGCCACCGAAGGATGGGTCTTGAGGTTGGCCAGTTGGGCGATCACGTTGTCGCGCACCAGGGCGTCCAGGTGCTCGGCGGGCGAGGCGTGCTGGCGGGCGGCATTGATCACCTTGGCCGACTCGGCATGGCGCAGCCAGTTGGCCACGGCGGGCAGGTGGTCGAGGCACTTGCAGGTGGAAATGGCGGTCATCGCGCCGCAGTCGGAGTGGCCGCAGATGACGATGTCGCTCACCCCCAGTACTGCCACCGCGTATTCCACGGTGGCCGATACGCCACCCGGCTCGGGGCCGTAGCTGGGCACGATGTTGCCGGCGTTGCGGATCACGAACAGGTCGCCGGGCTCTTGCTGGGTCAGCAGTTCGGGCACCACCCGGCTGTCGGAGCAGGTGACGAACAGGGTGCCGGGGTTCTGGGTGCTGGCCAGTTGCTTGAACAGTTCACTGCGTTGGGGAAAGGCTTCGCGCTGGAACTTGAGGAAGCCGTCGATGATGTTCTGCATGGGGTTCTCCTTGCGTCGCTGATGGGGCAAGGATGGAAGTTTTCAGCTATAGCGTCCAAGACCGGCTTATTATTCTTTCCATAAGTACAGCCTATAGTTGGAATTCCCCATGCTGTTGCGTCATATCCGTTACCTGCTGGCCGTGGCCGAGCATTGCAACTTCACCCGGGCTGCCGAGGCGCTGCATGTGTCCCAGCCGACCCTGTCGCAACAGATCAAGCAGTTGGAGGAGGGCCTGGGGGCGCCGCTGTTCGACCGTTCCGGGCGCAGCGTGCGCCTCACCGATGCCGGCCAGGCCTATGTCGCCTATGCCCGCCGCGCCCTGCAGGACCTGGAGGCGGCCAGGCGGGCGATCCACGATGTGCAGGACCTGAGCCGCGGCTCGCTGCGCCTGGCACTGACCCCGACCTTTACCGCCTACCTGGCCGGGCCCTTGCTCAGCCGCTTTTACCGGCAGCACCCGGGAATCGGCCTGAGCATCGAGGAAATGACCCAGGACCGCCTGGAGGCGGCCCTGGCCGAAGACCGCCTGGACCTGGGTATCGCCTTCGCCGGCGAGCACCTGGCGGAGATCGAGAGTCAGGCGCTGTTCATCGAGACCCTGAGCCTGATGGTCGGCCCGCAGTATCCGCAGCCCGAGCGCCTGCCCCTGAGTGCCGAGGCCCTGGGCCGCCAGCCCCTGGTGCTGCTCAGCGCCGACTTCGCCACCCGCCGGCACATCGACCTGTATTGCCGGCAGCAGGGCATTGCCCCGCCGATCGCCGCCGAGGCCAATTCGGTCAGTGCGATTGTCGAGATGGTCCGGCGCGGGCAACTGGCGACCATCCTGCCCAGCTCCATTGCCCGGGAGCAGCCGGGGCTGCGCACCCTGGCCTTGCAGTCACCACCAGCGCCGCGCAGCGTGGTGCTGCTGGGGCGCAAGGGCGCCTATCGCAGCGCCGCCTGCCAGGCTTTCCGGCAGCTGCTGCTGGATCAGGACGAGGGCGCGGCCAGCCACTGATTGACCACCCGGTCGTAGGCGCCGGTGGCCTTGCTCAGGTGCAGCCATTGGTCGACGTAGCTTTTCCAGGCCACATCGTCCCGGGGCAGGAGAAAGGCCTTCTCGCTGTATTGCAGGTAGCGCTCGGGGTTGACTGCGCACAGCCCCGGCTTGTGCCGTTGCTGGAAGCGCGCCTCCGAGGCGTCGGTGATCATCACGTCGGCGCGGTGGGTCAGCAACTGATCGAAGATCGTCACGTTGTCCGCGAACAGGGTCAGGCTGGCCTTGGGCAGGTGGGCCCGGGCGAAGATTTCGTTGGTGCCGCCCGGTGGCTCGATCAGGCGCACCTCGGGCTGGTTGATCTGTTCCAGGGTCTGGTAGCGCTTGAGATCCTGGCAGCGCACCAGGGGGATCTTGCCGTCGATGCCCAGGGGCTGGCTGAAGAAGGCTTTTTTCTGCCGCTCCAGTGACACAGAAATACCGCCGACGGCGATGTCGCACTGTTGGCTCTGGAAGTCCGCCATCAGGCCTTTCCAGGTGGTGTTGACCCACTTCACCCGCACCCCGAGGCTCTCGGCCAGGGATTCGGCCAGGCTGATGTCGATGCCTTCGTAGTGACCGTCGTCGCGCAGGTAGCTGTAGGGCTTGTAGTCGCCGGTGGTGCAGACCGTCAGGTGGCCGCGCTCGATCACCTGGTCCAGGTGCGAGGTGGGCTCCTGGGCGAAGCTCAGGGCAGGGGCGCTGAGGCCCAGCAGGGTACACAACAGCAGGCGCGG
This sequence comes from Pseudomonas sp. GW822-FHT06D10, assembly GCF_058799535.1. NCBI lineage: Bacteria > Pseudomonadati > Pseudomonadota > Gammaproteobacteria > Pseudomonadales > Pseudomonadaceae > Pseudomonas > Pseudomonas sp. GW822-FHT06D10. Next base: position 889,413 of record NZ_JBXALN010000002.1, read on the forward strand.
GAGCATGGAATCGTTCCTTGAGGGGCAGGGGGGCGGAGCATTATTGGCGCCAGCCGCCGGCCAGGCAAGGCAAGTACCGGTGCTGGAAGGCGATGCGGGCTTTCGACCTTTTTTTCACGAATGGCACGTTAACCTGTGGCCCCTGGATTCCAAAAAGAGTTCGCCGTTCATGTCGTCCCATCCCCCACCGTCCATCGAACTGGAGTTCGCTCGGCGCTACGACCAGGAGCACGCGCGCGTCTGCCGCGAGCCCCGGCCAGCCGGGATTGGCGTGCGCCTGGCCGTCTGGCGCACGGCACGCCTGGTGCGTCACGCCCTGAAGGAAGCCGGCGAGCCGGGGCTGATCCTGGATGTGGCCTGCGGCGCCGGGCGCTACTGGCCGGTGCTGGGCGAGCACGGCAACCGGGTGATTCTGGCGGCGGACCCTTCCCAGGACATGTTGAACCATGCCCAGACCCACCACCCGGCCAGCCTGCTGAAACGGGTCAAGACCTTTCACAGCTCGGCGTTCAATATCGGCCTGTCGGCCAATGCGGTGGACTGCATCATCTGCATGCAACTCTTTGCCCACGTGACCCGGGGCGAGGATCGCCTGGCCCTGCTGCGCGAGTTCTACCGGGTCAGCCGGGACACGGTGATCCTGGCCACGCGGATCGAACCGCTGTTGCAGATCGCCCGACCCGCTTCTGCCAGCTCCGGCATGCCGCCGCTGGCCAGCAAGGTGCGGCTGGAAGCGGAGTTCCGCGAAGCCGGTTTTGAAGTGCTCGACCATCGGGACCTGCTGCCCGGTTGGGCGCCTTCGCGAGTCTATGTGCTGAGAAAACAGGGTTAGCCCAGAGTCTCGGACTATTCTTGCCCTCCGGCAGATGGTTTCTCACTTGCTCTTGTCGGGTGAATGCTCGGAAATCGCCGGAGGCGATATATACTGCGCGCCATTCTTCAAGGGAGAGCCGTGTGGCCATCGATATACATTGGATTCGCGACAACGATAGCCTCGGTCAGCTTTGCGCCCAGTGGCAGCAGTTGCCATTCGTCGCCCTCGACACCGAATTCATGCGGGTCGACACTTTCTATCCCATTGCCGCCCTGTTGCAGATTGGCGATGGGCAGCGCGCCTACCTGATTGACCCTTTGACCATCGACAACTGGCAGCCACTGGCGGCCCTGCTGGAGAATCCGGCAGTGGTCAAGGTGGTGCACGCCTGCAGCGAGGACCTTGAAGTCCTGCTGCGCCTGACTGGCAGCCTGCCGGCGCCGTTGTTCGACACGCAACTGGCGGCCGCCTACCTGAACCTGGGTTTCTCCATGGGCTATTCGCGCCTGGTGCAGGAAGTCCTGGGCATCGATCTGCCCAAGGGCGAGACCCGTTCCGACTGGCTGCAGCGCCCGCTGTCGGAAACCCAGGTCAGCTACGCCGCCGAAGACGCCGTGCACCTGGCCCAGGTGTTCACCGAACTGCGGCCCAGGTTGTCCGAGGACAAGTACCGCTGGGTGCTGGAAGACGGCGCCGAGCTGGTGGCCAACCTGCGCCGCGAAGTGGACCCCTACGAGGTCTACCGCGAAGCCAAGCTGGCCTGGAAACTGTCCCGCGCCCAGCTGGCGGTCTTGCGTGAGCTGTGTGCCTGGCGCGAGCGCGAGGCCCGTGCCCGCAACCTGCCGCGCAACCGTATCGTGCGCGAACATGCCCTGTGGCCCCTGGCCAAGACCCAGCCGGACAACCTGTCGGCGCTGGCCAAGATCGAAGACATGCACCCGCGTACCGTGCGCCAGGACGGCGAGTTCCTCCTCGACCTGATCAAGCGCACCGCCAGCGTCGGCCCGGATCAATGGCCGCCGGCCGTGCCCGAACCCCTGCCGATCGAAGCCGCAGCCCTGCTCAAGCGCCTCAAGGCCGTTGGCCAGGCCCAGGCCGAGCGCCTGGGGATCGCCCCGGAAGTGATGCTGCGCAAGAAAACCCTGGAGAGCCTGCTCAAGAGCGGCTTCCCCAACGGGCCTTACCAATTGCCTGATTCGTTGCGTGGCTGGCGCCGCGAATTGATGGGCCAGGCGCTGCTGGACAGCCTGGCCACCGCCGGAGAACAGCCTTGAAACGTATCTGCTCCATCTACAAAAGCCCGCGCAAGAACGAGATGTACCTCTACGTGCTTAAAAGCGAGGCTCTGGAACGCGTGCCGGAAAACCTGCTGCTGGCCTTCGGCAAGCCGCAACATGCCTTCGACCTGGTGCTGAGCCCGGAGCGCAAGCTGTCCCGCGAGGACATCCACCAGGTGCTGGAAAACCTCGACAAGCAGGGCTACCACCTGCAGATGCCACCGGCAGAGGACGAGTACATCGAGCACTTGCCCGAAGAGCTGCTGCGTCGCAATGATCCGGTCTGACCTGTAGACGCCCGGTCCCGGGCGTCCTTGTAAGTGCAACTGACTGACCTGGCAGCCGCCTTGATCGATGGAGCGATTCTCCGTCGGCGGCTGCCTGCACCGTTTTTTAAGGTTTGAGCCATGCGCGTTCTGATTGCCGAACACGATCACGCTGTTTATGCCCGCCTGTTGCGTCAGGCGGCCCCGGAGCTGGAAGTGCTGACCAGTGGCGACTCCGCCGAGCTGGCACGGTTGGCGGCGGATTGTCCGGTCTGGCTGGGGCAGCCGGACCTGCTGGCCACCCTGCTGCGCCAGGGGCACCAGCCCCAGTGGCTGCAATCCACCTGGGCCGGCATTACCCCGCTGCTGGCCGACGGCCTGCCGCGGCACTACCGCCTGACCCGGGCCGTGGGCATCTTCGGCCAGGTGATGGCCGAGTACGTGCTGACCTACATCCTGGGCCATGAGCGCGAGGTGCTGGCGCGCCTGGTGAGCCAGGTCGAGCGCAAGTGGGACAACCGCCTGGGCCAGAGCCTGGTGGGGCGCAAGGTGCTGATCGTCGGCACCGGCGACATCGGCCAGAGCGTGGCGCAGTTCCTCCTGCCGTTTGGCGTGAAGCTGTACGGCATCGCCAGCCAGCCCCGGGAGCAGGCGCCCTTTATCGAAGTGGCCGGCCTGCAAGACCTGGGGCGCCTGGTGGGGGAGGTGGACTACGTGGTCAACCTGCTGCCCAACACCCCGAGCACCCACGACCTGTACAACGCGGCGCTGTTCAAGCAGTTCAAGCCCACGGGGTTGTTCATCAATGTTGGCCGGGGCGTGGCGGTGGTCGATGCGGACCTGGTGCAGGCCCTCAAGGATGGGCATCTGGCGGGGGCGGTGATCGATGTCTGCCGCCAGGAGCCCTTGCCGCAACGGCATCCGTTCTGGACCGCCTGGGGCTTGCTGCTGACGGGCCACAGTTCGGCGCCGACCTCGCCGGAATTGATGGTGCAGTTGTTCGTCGACAACCTGCGGGCTTATCAGGCTGGGCAGGCCCTGCGCGGCGAAGTGGATTTCGCTCGCGGCTACTGAAACGGACCTGATCGCAGGAGCGAGCTTGCTCGCGAAAGCCGCGCTTGCCAGGCAAGCGCGGCGCCCTTCAGGGCTTCGCGAGCAAGCTCGCTCCTACAGAGGCGATCGCGGCTTTAGAGGTTGAAATCGCCTTCGGCCACGGTTTCGCTCAGGGGGCGACGCGGGCTTGGCTCTTCCCGGGCCTGGAGGTAGTCGGCCAGGGTCGACTTGTCTCCCAGCTTGCCCACGGCCACGGCGGCGTGCACGGCATAGCCTTCGGGGATCTTCAGTTCCTTGCGGGTCAGTTCCTGGTCGAAACCGGCCATGCCGTGGGTGTGCCAGCCACTGAGGCTGGCTTGCAGGGCCAGGTGGCCCCAGGCCGAACCGGTGTCGAAGGTGTGCCACAGGGCCGGGGTTTCCTCGCTGGCGCCGGGCACGGTGAAGGTGGTCTTGGAAATCACGATCACCAGGGCCGAAGCGTGTTGCGCCCAGCCACGGTTGAATTCGTTGAGCAGGCCGAGGAAGCGTTCCCAGTTCGGCGTGTCGCGGCGGGCATAGAGGAAGCGCCAGGGCTGCGAGTTGTATGCCGAAGGCGCCCAGCGTGCGGCTTCGAAGAAGCTCAGCAGGGTTTCTTCGGGGATGCTTTCGCCGGTGAAGGCCCGGGGCGACCAGCGCTGGGTGAACTGCGGGTGGATGGCGTAGTCGGCAACGCGAGTGTTGGCGCTCATGGAAAAACTCCTGGCAGCATGTGAGATGAGTGGAATAAACCGGCAAGCGCAGATGAGCTGAGCGAAGGGGTATTCCTGACCCCGTGCGGTTTGCCGGGTGCAACGCGGTCAAGCGTTAATGGCACACGGACGCGGGTCGGTCCGAGGGGCAAAGCTACTGTGCCCATGGCCCGCTGACAAGTCCTGGCCTACCGACAGTCGCCAGCGCTTGGCCCGCCGGTTCTTCGGCACTAGACTGGCGGCCTTTTCACCCTCGGATACTGATGCTTGAGCCATGGCCGCCAAAGTCGAACCTTTCTGGATACGCAAAACCCTCGAACAACTCGACCAGGACGAATGGGAGTCGTTGTGCGATGGCTGCGGTCTGTGCTGCCTGCAAAAGCTTGAAGACGAGGACGACAACAGCGTCTATTACACACGCATCGCCTGCAAGCTTTTGGACCTCAAGACCTGCCAGTGCAGCGATTACCCCAACCGCCGCGACTCGGTGCCCGACTGCATCCAGCTGACCCCGGGCAAGGCCGACGAATTCAAGTGGCTGCCCCCCACCTGCGGCTACCGCCTGGTGAGCGAGGGCAAGGACCTGCCCCTGTGGCACCACCTGGTGTGCGGCGACCGCGATGCGGTGCACCACGAACGTATTTCCCAGTCCGGCCGCATGCTCGCCGAAGGCAGCGTGGCGGAAGAGGATTGGGAGGATCATCTGATTTTCCGCGCAGGCTGAGGGTTCGCCGCGCCGGCTTCAAGGTTTCAATAGCAAGGAGAGGGTATGAGGGTGGGGGCGAAGCTGGCGCTGGCCGCTGCGATGCTGGCATTGAGCGCATCGGCGTTTGCGGCGAAGAAGGTCGATCTGGATTATCACGTGCGCTTCCTGCCCCAGAGCGATCAGGCCGAAGTGCGCCTGACCCTGGCCGACGGCGCGGCGCTGCGCAGCCTGGATTTCGATCTGGGCTCGACCGGCGACTACAGCGACTTCAAGGCTGACGGCCAATGGCAGGCCGCCCCCGCCGGTGCCGGCGGTCAGCGTGGGGTCTGGCGCCCGGCCAGCGGCAAGGCCAGCCTGAGCTACCGGGTACGCCTGAACCACAGCATCAAGAAGGGCAGCTATGACAGCCGCAGTACTGCCAACTGGGCCCTGCTGCGCGGCGAAACCCTGGTGCCGCCGGCGCACCTGGACCAGCAGGACGGCATCGAGTTGGTGGCGCGCCTGGATTTCGAACTGCCAGCCAGCTGGAAGAGCATCGAGACCGCCTGGCCGCGGATTGGCAAGCACCGTTTTCGCATCGACAACCCCTCGCGGCTGTTCGACCGTCCCGCCGGCTGGATGCTCGCCGGCACCCTGGGCAGCCGCCGCACGCGCCTGGGGGAAACCGACGTCAGCGTGGTCTCGCCACTGGGCCAGGGCATGCGGCGCATGGATGTGCTGACCCTGCTGACCTTTGTCTGGCCGCAGGTGCAGGCGGTGTTTCCCCGCCAGCCGAGCAAGCTGTTGATCGTCGGCGCGGCCGATCCGATGTGGCGCGGCAGCCTGGCCGGGCGCGATTCACTGTTCCTGCACAGCCGCCTGCCGCTGGTCAGCGAGAGCGGCGCCAGCCCCTTGCTGCGGGAGCTGGTGCAATCTCTGGCACGGATCAACGACAGCCAGCGCAGCGACTGGATCAGTGAAGGGCTGGCGCAGTACTACGCCATCGAGCTGCTGCGCCGTGCCGGTGGCATCAGCGATGAACGTTACCAGGTGCTGGAGAAGCGCCTGGCCCGGGACGGCCACAAGGTCACCAGCCTGCGCGGCGAACAGGTGGACAGCGCCACAGTGGCCAAGGCGGTGTTGCTATTGCAGGAGCTGGATCGAGAGATTCGCCTCAAGACCCGCAACAAGCGCTCCCTGGACGATGTCCTGCAAGCGGCGATGCGCCTGGAAAGCGTCAGCACCGCCGAATTCATCCAGCTCAGTGAAAGCGTGCTGGGCGAGTCCTCCAGGGTCCTCGACACCAGCCTGCTGCGCTGACCCGGCGCGGTTGGCCCCAGGCGTCCATGAGGACGCCCCGGCTTCAGGCCTTGGGCACCTTCACTTCATCATTGCTGGCGGCCTTGGCGTTGCGGCCGGCGGCTTCGGCATCGGCTTTCAGGTTGCGCAGCTCTTCTGCAGCGCGTTCGATCTTGTTGCGCACGTTGTTCATGTCCTGGCGGCTTTTCTCCAGCAGGCTTTTCGCCGAGCTGTGCCCGGTGATGCCCCGGGCCAGGGCCACGCCGCCGATGGCTACCTGGATCAGGCCGAATACGCCGCCACGGCGCAGGCCCTTGCCCATCATCACCACGCCGCCGGCCAGCGAGCCGATGCGCTCCCAGCCCTGGACATTCTGGGTGGGCTGGCTCTGGAACGGGGTCGATTCGATGGTTTGCAGCTGTTTGCGCTCGCTCATGATCTGTCTCCAAGGGCGGTAAGGGATACAAGGCTGACTGCACGAAGGCGTCACAGGTTCCCGGACAATGACCGGCGTGTGCTCAGAACTTGGGACCGGAGCGGGTGTTGTTGCCCTTGGCCAGGCGATCGTAGAGCACCACGTTGACTGTCGCTGCCAGGTTCATGCAACCGGTGGTGGGGATGTAGACCACGTCCTCGCACCAGTCGCGGATCTCCTTGTCGAGGGAGCCGTCTTCCGGGCCGAAGATGTACAGGGCGCGATCCGGGTGGGTGTATTCGGGCAGTGGGCGGGCACCCTCGACCAGTTCCACGGCCACCGGTATGCAGCCCAGGGGGAGGATTTTCTTCAGGTCGTCGATGCCGATCAGCGGAATGTCCTGGTGGACCTTCTTGGTGTCGGTGACGAAGTCGCGGGCCCGCTCATAGCGCTTGCCGGTGTAGAACACCGAGGCGACGCCATAGCAGCCGGCGGCGCGCATCACCGAACCGACGTTCTCCGGTGACTTGGGGTTATACAAACCGATGCAGCTGTACCTTTTGTTTGCCACGAACAAAGCGCCTTGGGGGAAAAGAGCGCGATTATACGAGGATTGCCCACGGCTCGGTGGCTTGTTGTGGCGAGGGAGCTTGCTCCCGACGCCGGCCAATGCGGTGTAGCAGGCCGGCCGGGGGCACAGGGTTTACGGCTGCCTTGCCGCCGAACGGGAGCACGCTCGCTGGCCACAATATGCCCGGCGGCTGGTGCTTACTCCGGGTCTTTCTTCATCAACCCGGCCAGGGCGGCGAACGGGTTGTGGGTCGCCTTGGCGACTTTCGGGGTGCTCAGGGAGCCTTCGCCGAAGTACTGCTGGTCGGTGTAGCGCGAGTGCTCGTTGTCGTGGCAGTACAGGCACAAGAGTTCCCAGTTGGAACCGTCCTGGGGGTTGTTGTCGTGGTTGTGATCGCGGTGGTGCACAGTCAACTCGCTCAGGCGCTTGCCGGAGAACTCCCGGGCGCAGCGGCCGCAGACATGGGGGTACATTTTCAGTGCCTTGTCGCGGTAGCCCATTTCCCGGTCGCGCTGGGCGTCGGCAAGGATACGGTCCAGCTTGGCGGTGTTGGACGGGGGAGTGGACGAACTCATGGGTTCACCTTTGTAGAAGGACTAATGACGGTAATGGACAAAGTTTAGCTCAGGCCTTGAGCTTCTCGGCAATCCAGATGGTGTGCCGGGTGCCGCGATTGCCATGGGCGAAGACCTGTACTTCCTCGGCCTTGAAGCCGGCCTTGCGCAGGCGCTCGGAGAACTGCCGGTCGGCGCTGGCCGACCACACCGCAAGAATGCCCTTGGGCCGCAGGGCCCGGGCGCAGGCGGCCAGGCCGGCGCTGGAGTAGAGCCAGCTGTTGGCTTTCTGGGTCAGGCCTTCGGGGCCGTTGTCGACGTCGAGCATGATCGCGTCGAAGCCCTGGGGCTCGGCCTGCAGGACCTTGGCCACGTCTTCCAGGCGGATCACCGTGCGCGGGTCCAGCAGCGGCCGGCCGGACTTTTCGCCGAGCGGGCCACGGTTCCATTCCACCACCCCGGGCACCAGCTCGGCGACCACCACCTCGGCGCTCTTGCCCAGGTGCTTGAGAGCCGCGGCCAGGGTGAAGCCCATGCCCAGGCCGCCGATCAGCACCCGTGAGTTCGGGCGCCCGGCGACCTTGCTGCAAGGGATCTGCGCCAGGGCGTCCTCGGAACCGTGCATGCGTGTGTTCATCAACTGGCCGCCGTCGCCGCCCTGGATCTTGATGACGAAATCCTCACCGTATTCGAACAGGCACAAGGCACCGCCGTTTTCAGGAATCGCAGTAGTGTCCAGCAGTACGAAACGTTTCATGGAGATCTCATTGAGGAAGGCAAAACGCCCCGGTTGGGAGTAGCCTGACGCCAGACAATAGCAATGGAGCCATTGATGAAGCGCACTATTCTAACGGTGATTGCCCAAGCGGCGCTCGCCCTCACCGCTGCCCTGGCGCTTGGTGCCGGCCCGGCTTTGGCCGACGAGCCGCAAAGTGCCCCGGTGGTGACCCCGGCGCCGACCCTCGGCACCCCGGGTACCGCGACCCCTACGCCTTATCCGCAAGTCACCCCGCCCAGCACGCCGAAAGCCGGCAGCAGTGGCAGCGCGCCCCTGCTGCCGCCGATCGACATGCCCAAGCCGCCCAAGGACCAGACCCTGCCAGGGCTGGAGCAGAACGACAGCAAACCCAAGGTTCAGGGTTGATGGATGTAGTGGGCGTGGGTACCCCGGGGCTCAGATCTGCTGCGCGAGCAACTGGCCGTCGGCCATGCGCAGCCGCTTGGACAGCGACACGGCCAGGGCGCGGATGATCTTGGCGGCGATCTTTGGCGCATCGTTGAGCATCTTCTCCAGGGAGTCCTTGCCCAGGTTGAGCAACTGGCAATGGCTGGCGGCCACGCAGGTAGCCGAACGTCGCTCGCCATCGAGCACCGCCATTTCGCCAAAGGCCCGGCCGCTGCGCAGGGTCGCGATGGTCAGGGGCTGGCCGTCGTGGTTGCGCTTTTGCACAGCTACCTGGCCGCTGTGGATGATGCACATGAAGCTGCCGGCATCGCCCTCATGAAAGATCGCTTCGCCCTCGGCGATGCTGCTGATGCTGAAGTAGCCGGCCGCAGCGTTGAAGTCGGCGGGCAACAACTGGTCGAACAGGCCGCAGTCCATCAGCCAGTCGCGGATCTCGTTGTTCAGTAAGGTGGGTTCGGACATGGGGTCACGGTCTTTTTCTTGTGTCTGTTACACGGGCGCGGGCCCGGTCCGGCGGTTGCCGGTGGCGTTCTGGGTTAAGACAGGAACGCCGCCGGGAGTTCCTCAGGCCAGGCCCAGAATGTTCAGGATAAAGGCGTATTCGAGGGCTACGTCACGTAATCCCTGGTAACGCCCGCTCATGCCGCCATGGCCGGCCCCCAGCTCGGTCTTGAGCAGCAGCGGGTTGTCGTCGGTCCTGGTGGCCCGCAACCTGGCCACCCACTTGGCCGCTTCCCAGTACTGCACGCGGCTGTCGTTGTAGCCGGCGATCACCAGGGTTGCCGGGTAGGCCTGGGCGCGCACGTTCTCGTAGGGCGCGTAGGCCTTGATCCGTGCGTAGACCTCGGGCTCCTCGGGGTTGCCCCATTCGTCGTATTCGGTGACGGTCAGTGGCAGCTCCGGGTCGAGCATGGTGTTGAGCACATCGACGAAGGGCACTTCGGCGATGGCGACCTTGAACAGCTCGGGGCGCTGGTTGAGTACCGCGCCGATCAGCAGGCCGCCGGCGCTGCCGCCACTGATGGCCAACTGCTGGGCGCTGGTCAGGCCCTGGGCGATCAAGTGTTCGGCGCAGGCGATGAAGTCGCTGAAGGTGTTCTGCTTGTGTTCCTGCTTGCCGGCGCGGTACCAGGCCTCACCCAACTCGCCGCCGCCGCGCACGTGGGCGATGGCAAAGGCCACGCCGCGATCGAGCAGGCTCAGGCGGGCGTGGGAGAACCAGGGATCCAGGCTTTCGCCGTAGGCACCGTAGCCGTAGAGGTACAGCGGCGTCGGCTGGCCCAGGCAGTCGCGCTTGACCACCAGGCTGATGGGCACTTGGGTGCCGTCGGCGGCGGTGGCCCAGAGGCGCTGGCTGACGTAGGCCTCGGGGTCGAACGGGCCCAGTACCGGGGTTTCCTTCAGCACCTGCTGCTGGCCGTCGGCCAGTTGCAGCTGGCGCACCTGGGCCGGGCGGTTCAGGGCCTCGTAGCGCAGGCGGATGCGCTCGCTGGAAAACTCCAGGCTGTTCTGCACGTGCAGGCTGTAGGCCGCATCCGGCAGTTGCACGCGGTACACCGGCAGGTCCCGGGGGTGCACTTCGATGATCGGAAGGCCGCCTTCGCGCAGGCTCAGGGTCATGGCGGCGGCGTTGAGGGTCACGCCGTCGAGCATCACCTCGGGGTTGTGCGGCACCAGCAGTTGCCAGTCGTCCTGCTCGGGGATCACGCCGTTGTCCGCGGCCTGGTAGAGAGCGAAGTTGATGCCGTCGCGGTTGCTGCGGATGAACCAGGTCCATTGGCCGTCCAGCAGGCCGTGGTCGACATCGTATTCATGGCCTTCGACCCGCGGCGCCAGGCAAGTGAACGGCAGCTGTGGCTGCGTGGCGTCCAGGGCCCAGGTCTCGCCGGTGGTCTTGCTGCCCAGGGACAGCAGCAGTTGGCGTTCGGAGCTGGAACGGTAGCAATGCAGGAAGAAGCGTCCGTCCGGCTCGTGGAACACTTCCTCGGCGGCGGTGCCATCCAGCCGGTAGCGCAACAGCTTGTGCGGGCGGTGGGTATCGTCCAGCTCGCCGAAGAACAGGGTCAGGCTGTCGTTGGCCCAGGTCATGCTGCCGTCGCAGTTGTCGAAGGACAGCTCGCTGACTTTGTCGCTGGCCAGTTCCTTGACGAACAGGGTGTAGATTTCCTCCCCAGTGGTATCGAGGCTGTAGGCCAGGCGCTGGTGGTCGGGGCTGATGCTGAAGGCCCCGAGGGAGAAGAAGCCGCCATTGGCCAGGGCGTTGGGGTCCAGCAGCAGTTGCTCGCGGCTTTCGTCCACCGTCAGGCTGTCGTCCGCCGGGCGCGGGCAGCGGTAGTGGCGGGCGTATTCGTCGCCGGCGGTGGTGCGGGTGTAGTACAGGTACGGGCCCCAGGGCGAGGGCAGGGACAGGTCGGTTTCGAGGATCCGCCCCTTGATCTCCTGGAACAGCGTTTCACGCAGGGGCCCCTGATGCGCCAACTGGGCGTCCAGGTAGCTGTTTTCAGCCTTCAGGTAATCGAGCACCGCGTCGGTGTCGCGTTCCTGCAGCCAGGCATACGGGTCAGCGCCTTCGGCCTTGTGGGCAATCGGGGCGCTGCTGTCGTTGGCGGTTAAGGGCATGGGTGGCTCTCGGGCGATGACAAATGAGGGCTGGGCAGACGGCGGTGCAGCCTGACACGGCAAAAGTCGTTATCATAAGCGCCTCTTTGCCTGCCTTGCCATGGACACCATGACCGAGAACGACTATCTGATCGCCTGGGGGCTCTATGCCTTCGCCGCCTTGGGCTGCCTGCTGGTGTGGATGCGCCTGACCCGCTGGATGTGGCGCTGGCTGCGCGAGCCGCTGCGAGTGCTGGTGGCGGTGCTGCTGTTCAGCCCGACCATCATCGACCCGGTCAAGGAAAAATTTGCCCCGGCCGTGGCCATCACCGCCCTGGATATAGCCTTCAAGGTCGGCAACAACGCCTGGCGTGCGGTATCCGATCTGTTCATGTACGGCATGATCGCCTTTGGCGTCTACCTGCTGTTCGTGCTGATCCGCTGGCCCATCGAGCGCGCGGCCAGGGAGCGCCGGGAACGCAACGAAGCGGCGAAAGCTGCCGCCAAGGCTGCCGAAGTGGAGGATGACCAGCCCTTCGGTGGCGCCGGCAATGACCGTTACGGCCGCCAGCCTGCAGCCGGCACCCCTCTGAATACGCGGGTCGAACCGCGTTTGTAACGCTGCCCCCGGCATTGAAGCGAGAGTCCGAGCATGTGTGAGTTGTTGGGCATGAGCGCCAATGTACCGACCGATATCGTCTTCAGCTTTACCGGGCTGATGCAGCGCGGCGGCCGCACCGGCCCCCATCGCGACGGTTGGGGCATCGCTTTCTATGAAGGCCGCGGCCTGCGCCTGTTCCAGGACCCGGCGGCCAGCAGCGAGTCGGAAGTGGCCAACCTGGTTCAGCGTTACCCGATCAAGAGCGAAGTGGTGATCGGCCATATCCGCCAGGCCAACGTCGGCAAGGTCTGCCTGGCCAATACTCATCCTTTTGTCCGCGAGCTGTGGGGCCGCAACTGGTGCTTTGCGCACAATGGCCAGTTGGCGGATTTCCAGCCCCAGGCCAGCTTCTACCGCCCGGTAGGCGATACCGACAGCGAAGCGGCTTTCTGTGACCTGCTGAACCGGGTGCGGGCCGCCTTTCCCGAGCCGGTGGAAATCGAGGAGCTGCTGCCGACCCTGATCCAGGCCTGCAGCGAATACCGCAGCAAGGGCGTGTTCAACGGCCTGCTCAGCGACGGTGACTGGCTGTTCTGCTATTGCTCGACCAAACTGGCGCAGATCACCCGGCGCGCCCCATTCGGCCCGGCGCGGCTGAAGGATGTGGATGTGATCGTCGACTTCCAGGCCGAAACCACGCCCAACGACGTGGTCACGGTGATCGCCACTGAACCCTTGACCGAAAACGAAACCTGGACCCGCTACCAGCCGGGCCAGTGGAGCCTGTGGCGGCGCGGTGAATGCGTCAGCCATGGCCAGACCGAATAAGGACATCCCTATGTTGCTCAGTTATCTGCGGCTGGTGCTGTTCGCCGCCGGCCTGTTGATCGGTGTGCAAGTGCCGGGTTTCATCAGTGATTACGCCAAGCGCGTCGAGGCGCATCTGATCGAGTCGCAGCACAGCCTGCAGGGCTTCCAGGGCACCGCGCAGCAATTCTTCAAGGGCGACATGAACGCCCTGGTGGCCCATTACCGGGCCAGCGACGATCCGGTGTTTCGCAGCGATGCCGAGAGCCTGAGCGGCTTGCTCAGCCGCCAGCTGGCCCTGGACAAGCAATACCAGGCGATGCAGGGGCCCTGGTACATCCGCCTGCTGCAAGTGGCCCTGGCCCCCGACCCGGAAATCCGCAAGGAAACCTGGGACGGCTACAGCTACCAGATCCTGCTGACCCCGGAAGCCATGATCTGGGGTATCAGTGGCGCCTTGCTGCTGTCCTTCGGCCTGGAATGCCTGTACCGGCTGATCGACTGGGTAGTGCTGGGCGGCAAGCGCCTGCGCCAGAGCCGCCCGATTGAAGAGCGCGACCTCAAAGGCCTCTGACCCCCTGTAGGAGCCGGCTTGCCGGCGAAGGGGGCCGCGTGGCTTGCGCCTGACTGAAGATCGCCTTCGCTGGCAAGCCAGCTCCTACGAGAGAGGGGATGGCGATGTTCACTGGGGTTCGATGAGCACCAGGTAATCCGCGCCGACCTTCTGCCCATAGCGCTGCACCACGCGCTGGCACAGCTCGACTATGTCCTCCACCAATTCCACTCCCACCCGCCACGACACCACCACTTGCAGGTTCGGCGGGCGCTGTTCGATGGCCAGCAGGGTCAGTTCGCCCCGGGCCAGTTCCTCGCGCACCAGCACCGGCGGCAGGGCGCCGATGCCGAAGCCGTCCCGCAGCAGGCGGGTGATGGCCGACACCGAGTTGACGCAGTTGAGCCGCGGCGCCAGCACGCCGTTGGCCTGCATCAGGCTCAGCACCTGCTGGTGGGGCAGGGAGTTCTTCGAGTAGGTGACGATCCGTTCCCGGGCCAGCTCGGCGACGTTGGCGTAGTCGCGGTTGTAGATCGAGTTGCTGGCGGCGATCCAGCCCATGGGATAGCTGGCCAGTTCCAGGCTGCGGATGCTTTCCTGGCGCAGCAGGTCGGTTTGCAGCACCAGGTCCAGAAAGCCCTTTTGCAACTGTTCGCACAGGTTCAGCGACGTGTCGGCCACCAGCTCGATTTCCACCTGCGGGTAGTGGTCCATCATCTCTGCCACCAGGGGGCTGAGCCAGGTGTGGATCACCGTATCCATGACCCCGATGCGAACCCGCCCGACCTTGCTCGACGGCGCTTGGATGGACTGTTTCAGCACCTGCAGGGTGTCGAGCATCTGCTCGGCGTGCTCCAGCACCTTGACGCCTTCCGGGGTCAGGCTGACGCCCCGGGAGTCGCGCAGGAACAGCTTCACGCCCAGCTCGCCCTCCAGCACCGCGATGCGGCTGGAGATCGCCGCCTGGGTGGTAAAGAGTTTTTCCGCGGTGTGGCTGAAGCTCTTCAGCCGCGCGACCCAGACGAAGGTTTCGAGGAACTTGAGGTTCATGGGATCAACTTTTCTTATGCATAAGGGCAGTTTTTATTAGTTGGACGCAGTTGGCGCTCGAGCCGAAGAATGCGCCAACCCACGATATGCGTCGTCGGGGCCCAGAACAACACCAATAAATTACCCTGGAGATCGCCATGAGTGCGCCCGAAACACTGGCCGCCAAGGCCCCGCGCCGCGCCGGCCCGTTTGACTGGTACCGGGACATCAACCAGCAGGAGCGCCGGACATTCTGGAGCTGCAAGCTCGGTTATGGCCTGGATGGCATGGACACGCAGATGCTCAGTTTCGTGATCCCGACCCTGATCGCACTGTGGGGCATCACCTCCGCCGAAGCCGGGCTGATCCATACCAGTACCTTGCTGGCCTCCGCCCTGGGGGGCTGGATCGCCGGGATCCTCTCCGACCGCATTGGCCGGGTACGCACGTTGCAACTCACGGTCCTGTGGTTCGCATTCTTTACCTTTTTGTGTGGCCTGGCGCAGAACTACGAGCAGTTGCTGATCGCCCGGACCCTGATGGGCTTCGGCTTCGGTGGCGAGTGGACCGCCGGGGCGGTACTGATCGGCGAGGTGATCCGTGCCAAGAACCGTGGCAAGGCGGTGGGCATGGTGCAGTCCGGCTGGGCCCTGGGCTGGGGCATAACGGCGTTGCTATATGCGCTGCTGTTTTCCCTGCTGCCGCCGGAAGACGCCTGGCGCGGGCTGTTCCTGCTGGGCATCCTGCCGGCGATCTTCGTGATTTTCGTCCGCCGCCTGGTCAAGGATCCTGAGGTCTATCGCCAAACCCGGGCCCGGGAAGAGCCCAGCAACCCGGCCCGGTTCTACGAGATATTCGCCCCGGGGATCCTCAGCACCACCCTGCGCGCATCGCTGTTGGCGGCGGGGGCCCAGGGCGGCTACTACGCCATCACTTTCTGGCTGCCGACCTTCCTCAAGACCGAGCGCGGCCTGAGCGTGCTGAGCACCGGCGGCTACCTGGCCATGGTGATCTTCGGCTCCTACATGGGCTATGTGATCAGCGCCTACCTGACCG
Organism: Pseudomonas sp. GW822-FHT06D10; assembly: GCF_058799535.1. Classification (NCBI taxonomy): domain Bacteria; kingdom Pseudomonadati; phylum Pseudomonadota; class Gammaproteobacteria; order Pseudomonadales; family Pseudomonadaceae; genus Pseudomonas; species Pseudomonas sp. GW822-FHT06D10. The sequence goes on from NZ_JBXALN010000002.1 coordinate 904,905, forward strand.
ATATTCTCGGGCGCAAGAAGAACTTCGTACTGTTCGCCGCCGGCTCTTTCACCATCGTCCTGCTCTATACGCAAATGCCGGTGAGCAACGCGGTGATGCTCTGGCTGGGCTTTCCCCTGGGCTTTTTCGCCTCGGGCATCTTCAGCGGCATGGGAGCGTTCCTCACCGAACTGTTCCCCACCCGCATCCGCGGTTCCGGCCAGGGTTTCTGCTACAACAGCGGCCGGGCGCTGGCGGCGCTGTTCCCCCTGCTGATCGGCCTGCTCAGCCAGCATGTGCCGCTGGGCGCAGCCATCGGCACCTTTGCCGCGGTGTCCTACGGCGTGGTGGTGCTGGCAGTCTTGAGCCTGCCGGAAACCCGCGGCAAGGAACTTGAGGCACGCTAACTGATAATCTGCGGGGCATTGCCAGCGCTGCCCCGCAGCGGACCCCTTATAAAAAACACAGGAACACTGACCATGAGCCGCCTGTTATTGAATTGCGACATCGGCGAAAGCTTTGGCAACTGGACCCTGGGCCTGGATGCCGAAGTCATGCCCTTTATCGACTGCGCCAACATCGCCTGCGGTTTCCACGCCGGCGACCCGGGCATCATGCGCAAGACCGTGGCCCTGGCCCTGGCCAATGGCGTGCGCATCGGTGCGCACCCGGCCTACCAGGACCTGGCCGGCTTCGGCCGCCGCTCCATGAGCTACTCGCCCGAGGAGATCCAGGACCTGCTGCACTACCAGGTCGGAGCACTGGACGGCATCTGCCGGGCCCAGGGTGGCCGGGTCGAGTACGTCAAACCCCATGGCGCGATGTACAACGACATGATGGCCAAGCCTGCGCAACTGCGGGCGGTGATCCAGGCCGTGGCAGCCTACGACCCGCAACTGCCGCTGATGCTCATGGCCACCCGCGACAACAGCGCGGCCCAGGCCCTGGGCGATGAGTACGGCGTGACCCTGTGGTTCGAAGCCTTTGCCGACCGCGCCTACGACAACGCCGGGCATCTGGTGTCGCGGCAGTTGCCGGGGGCGGTGCACCATGACGCGCAAACCATCCTCCAGCAGGCCCTGACCATCGCCCGCGGCGAGCCCCTGGCCGCCAGCGACGGCAGCGCCTTGCTGCTGCACGCCAACACACTGTGCGTGCATGGCGACAACGCCAGTTCGGTGGCGGCGGTGCAGCGCATTCGCGAGGCCCTGAACCAGCAGTCCGGCCTATGAAGCCACAGGTTGAAGTAGTCGCCATCGACTGCCTGATGGTGCGGCTGTTCGAGGTGATCGCCGAGGACAACATGCCCTGGATGCTGGCCGCCGCCGAAGGGCTGCGGCGGGCCTTCGGCGAGTCTCTGGTCGACCTGGTGCCGTCCTATACCACGCTGATGGTGCATTACGATTTGCTGGCCCTGAGCCCGTCCGAGGCCCGGCAGCGGATCGAGATCGCCTTGGCCGACCTGGCGCCCGGCACCACCCAGGCCGGGCGCGAGCACGTGCTGCCGGTGTGGTACGACCTCAGTGTCGGGCCGGAACTGGTGCTGTTGTCCCGGCGCAGCGGGCTGCCGGTGGCCGAGGTGATCGAGCGTCACAGCCAGCGTGAATATCAAGTGTTTGCCCTGGGCTTCGCTCCCGGGTTTGCCTTCATGGGGCTGGTGGAGGAGGCGCTCGCGGCGCCGCGGCTGAACACCCCGCGCAAGCGGGTGGCGGCGGGCAGTGTGGGGATCGCCGAACGGCAGACCGCGGCTTACCCGGTGGTATCGCCGGGGGGCTGGAACCTGATCGGCCGCACCCCGAGCCGGTTGTTCGACCGCGAGCGCGACGGCTACAGCCTGATGCAACCGGGGGACCGGGTGCGCTTTGCCCCAGTGGAGCGGGCCGAGTTCCTGCGCCTGGGGGGCGATGACACGCCACTGGAGGTGCCGGCATGAGCCGACTGACGATCGAGGCCAGCACCCCGCTGTGCCTGCTGCAGGATGCCGGGCGCTTTGGCGTGCGCCACCTGGGCGTGACCCAGGGCGGGGCGCTGGACTGGGTGTCGATGTCCTGGGCCAACTGGCTGCTGGGCAATGCCCTGGATGCGCCGGTGGTGGAAATCACCCTGGGCGGTTTCACCCTGCAGGCCGAGGACTATTGCCTGCTAGCTTTGGCCGGGGCTGATCTTGGGGCCTATGTGGATGAGCGGCCTTTGACCCCGGGGCGCAGTTTCATCCTGCAAAAGGGCCAGCGGCTGCGATTCACCCAGCCATTTTCTGGGGCCCGGGCCTATCTGGCCGCCCCTGGCGGTTTCGACGCGCCCAAGGTGTTGGGCAGTTGCGCCAGTGTGTTGCGTGAAGCCCTGGGTGGCCCCGATGGTTATGGCCGCGCCCTGAGCGAGGGTGGGGTGTTGAGTTATTCGGGAGCTGGCGGTGCGCTCAAGAGCCTGTCGGCGGAACAACTGCCGGATTGGCAATCCGCTGCACCGCTGGAGGTGATCCTGGGGGCGCAGATCGGCCAGTTCAGCGGTCTGAGCCTGTTCGATGCCTTCAATAGCAGTTGGAGCCTGGACAGCCGGGCCGACCGCATGGGCGCGCGCTTGCTCGGGCCGGTCTTGCAGTATCAGGGCCGGCCGATGATTTCCGAGGGCATTCCCCTGGGGGCGATTCAGGTGCCGCCGGACGGCCAGCCGATCGTCCTGCTCAATGACCGCCAGACCATTGGCGGCTATCCGCGATTGGGAGCGTTGACGCCGCTATCACTGGCGCGGTTGGCGCAGTGCCTGCCGGGCAGCGAGGTGCGCCTGGCGCCGGTGGTGCAGGAAACGGCGCATCGGCAGCAGGTGGCGTTCCTGCGCCGGTTCGGGTGAGGGGCTGAAAGCTTCGCCGGCAAGCCGGCTCCTACATCACCCTGTAGGAGCCGGCTTGCTGGCGAACGGGTTTATTTGGACAGGAAGCGCATGCCTTCTTCCAGGCCACGCAGGGTTAGCGGGTACATCTGGTCTTCGATCAACTCGCGAACGATATTGGTTGAAGCGGTGTAGCCCCAGGTGTCCTTGGGATAGGGGTTGATCCAGATGAGCTTCTTGTACTTCTCCATGAAGCGCTGCATCCACACGTAGCCGGCTTCTTCGTTCCAGTGCTCCACGCTGCCGCCGGCCTGGGTGATTTCATAGGGCGCCATGGCGGCATCCCCGACGAAGATCACTTTGTAGTCGGCGCCGTACTTGTGCAGCAGGTCCTGGGTCGAGGTGCGCTCGGAGCCGCGGCGCATGTTGTTCTTCCACACCGATTCATAGATGAAGTTGTGGAAGTAGTAGTACTCCAGGTGCTTGAACTCGGTCTTGCAGGCCGAGAACAGTTCCTCGCAGATCTTCACGTGGGCATCCATGGAACCGCCGATGTCGAACAGCAACAGCAACTTGATGCTGTTGCGCCGTTCCGGGCGCATCTGGATGTTCAGCAGCCCGGCATCCCGGGCGGTGTGGTCGATGGTGCCGTCGATGTCCAGCTCCTCCGCCGCACCCTGGCGCGCGAACTTGCGCAGCCGGCGCAGGGCCACCTTGATGTTGCGGGTGCCCAGTTCCACCGAGTCGTCGAGGTTCTTGTACTCGCGCTGGTCCCAGACTTTCACCGCCTTGCCCTGGCGCTTGCCGGCATCGCCGACGCGGATGCCTTCCGGGTTGAAGCCACCGGAGCCGAACGGGCTGGTGCCGCCGGTGCCGATCCACTTGTTGCCGCCGGCATGGCGTTCCTTCTGTTCTTCCAGGCGTTTCTTGAACTCTTCGATGAGTTTGTCCAGGCCGCCCAGGGACTGGATCTGCGCCCGCTCTTCATCCGTCAGCGAGCGCTCGAACTCCTTGCGCAGCCAATCCTCGGGGATCAGCGCCTGCAGGTGGTCGTCGAGTTTTTCCAGGCCGTTGAAGTAGGCGCCGAAGGCCCGGTCGAACTTGTCGAAATGCCGTTCGTCCTTCACCAGGATCGCCCGGGCGAGGTAGTAGAACTCGTCCATGTCGGCGAAGGTCACGCGCTGCTTGAGCGCGTTGATCAGGTCCAGCAGCTCGCGCACCGACACCGGCACCTTGGCCGCGCGCATTTCATTGAACAGGTTGAGCAGCATGGCATCAGCCTCTTAACGACTACCGCGACGGCTCATGAACGCCAGGCGTTCGAGCAATTGCACATCCTGCTCGTTCTTCACCAGGGCGCCGGCCAGGGGCGGGATGGCCTTGGTCGGATCGCGCTCGCGCAGCACCGCTTCGCCGATGTTGTCGGCCATCAGCAGCTTGAGCCAGTCCACCAGTTCCGAGGTCGAGGGCTTCTTCTTCAGGCCCGGCACTTTGCGCACATCGAAGAACACGTCCAGGGCTTCGCTGACCAGGTCCTTCTTGATGTCCGGGTAGTGCACATCGACGATCTTCTGCAGGGTGGTGCGGTCGGGGAAGGCGATGTAGTGGAAGAAGCAGCGACGCAGGAAGGCGTCCGGCAGCTCTTTCTCGTTGTTGGAGGTAATGATGATGATCGGCCGCTGCTTGGCCTTGATGGTCTCGTCGATCTCGTAGACGTAGAACTCCATCTTGTCCAGTTCCTGCAGCAGGTCGTTGGGGAACTCGATGTCGGCCTTGTCGATCTCGTCGATCAGCAGGATCACCCGCTCCTCGGATTCGAAGGCCTCCCACAGCTTGCCCTTCTTCAGGTAGTTGCGAATGTCGTGCACCTTGTCCACGCCCAGTTGCGAATCGCGCAGGCGGCTGACCGCGTCGTACTCGTACAGGCCCTGGTGGGCCTTGGTGGTGGACTTGATGTGCCAGGTGATCAGCTTGGCGCCGAAGGATTCGGCCAGTTGCTCGGCAAGCATGGTCTTGCCGGTGCCGGGTTCGCCCTTGACCAGCAGCGGACGCTCCAGGGTGATGGCGGCATTGACTGCCAGCTTCAGGTCATCGGTGGCGACATATGCGCTGGTGCCTTCGAACTTCATCTGCAATTCCTCGAACGGTGACGGCGAGCTGCCCGGGGCAGGTCGATTGAATGGGGAGTGATGGCGCGACTATAACGCGCTGCCCGGTCGACTGTGAACGTGGACGCCCCATTCAGTCTCTGAATGGAGCGTCACGGGGTGACTCAGTCAGGCGACGGCTTGGGCTGCTCGTAGCGGGCATTGAAGGCCTGGATGAAACCGTTGCGCAATATCTGCAAAAACGCCTGGAACGCGCTGATATCTTGCTGGTGCACGCTGCCACTGAGCTCGACCCGGGTGGCGAACTGGTTCTTGCGCTGGTTCTTCAGGAGGTTTTCCCCGGCGCCCACCAGGGCCTCCCACACCGAGCGGAAAATGCTCTTGTTGCGGTTCTCCACGTCCTGCTGCCAGTTGAAGACTTCCACGTCCCGCAACAGCGGCTTGATATAGCCGTGCAACTGGCCCTTCTCGGCCTGGGCTTCGATCACCACGTCACCGTGCCCGGCATTGAAGTCGAACTTGCCGTAGGCCGAGGCGAAGTCGTTGAAGCGCTTGAGCTCGATATCCCGGGCCCGCAGGCGGAACTCGAAGTTCTCGAAGTTGCTCAAGGGGTCGAAGGTGGCGGTGCTTTCCATGGGCGCCTGGCCCTGGAGCAGGGCCTTACCGTCGAAGCGCGCATCGCGCTTGCCCTGGGTGTCCACCACGTTGGTCAGGTTGTAGAAGCTGGCGTTGACCTGGGTCGCGCCGATGTTCACCGGCGGCTTGGAGCTGAAGTTGCGGAAGTGGATCTTGCCGTCATCGATCCGCACTTCGTCGAGGGTGATGGGCAGCAGCTTGCCCAGTTGGGCTCGCCAGTCGGTGCCCTCACCGGTCTGCGATGCCTGCTTGTCGGCCCCGCCGTCGACGAAGTTCAGCTCCGGCTGGATGAACTGCACCTTGGCCACTACCGCGTGGTCGTACCACAGCGAATGCCAGCTCACCGAGAGGTCGATCAGCGGCGCCTTGACGAAGGGCACCGGCACCTTGCCGCTGACCTTGACGATCTCCAGCCCGTTGATGCGGTAGGCGCCGCGCCACAGGGCCAGGTCGATGTCGCTGATGCGTCCGCGGTAGTCGCCCATGTCCGCCAGCTTGTCGTTCAAGTAGTCGCGCACCAGGTAGGGCAGGGCGATATGCAGGGCCACCAGCAGCACCACCAGGCTTGCCAGGACCCACAGGGGCCAACGGTAACGAGCTTTCATGATCAGCAGCCTCCAGCCGTATACAGGCATTGACTGCGTCCGTTGGCAGACGTTCGAGTCAATGTTCCCGGGGTGGCCTGGGGCGCAGGTTCGGGGAACGCAGGAGCCGGGCCATGAACTCGGCGTCGCTGATGTGTCTCTTGCATAGGCACGACTGGCCCGGCTGGCCCGGGTGTTGCGCGACTGGACGCTCAAGGGCGCCAGGCATACCCTTGGGGACTTCTTCACTGCTGCATAAGGACCCAGCCATGAGCCGAATTTTTGCTGATAACGCCCATTCCATCGGCAATACGCCCTTGGTGCAGATCAACCGCATCGCCCCGCGCGGGGTGACCATCCTGGCCAAGATCGAAGGGCGCAACCCGGGCTATTCGGTGAAGTGCCGGATCGGCGCGAACATGATCTGGGACGCCGAAAGCAGCGGCAAGCTCAAGCCGGGCATGACCATCGTCGAGCCCACGTCGGGCAACACCGGGATCGGCCTGGCCTTCGTCGCCGCCGCCCGTGGCTACAAGCTGATGCTGACCATGCCGGCGTCCATGAGCATCGAGCGGCGCAAGGTGCTCAAGGCCCTGGGCGCCGAGCTGGTGCTCACCGAGCCGGCCAAGGGCATGAAGGGGGCGATCGAAAAGGCGGCGGAAATCGTTGCCAGCGACCCGGCCAGGTACTTCATGCCGCAGCAGTTCGATAACCCGGCCAACCCGGCGATCCACGAAAAGACCACCGGTCCGGAAATCTGGAACGATACCGACGGCGCGGTGGACGTGCTGGTGGCCGGGGTTGGCACAGGGGGCACCATCAGCGGTGTGTCGCGCTACATCAAGAAGACCCAGGGCAAGCCGATTCTCTCGGTGGCGGTGGAGCCGGCGACTTCTCCGGTGATCACCCAGAAACTCGCCGGTGAAGAGATCAAGCCCAGCCCCCACAAGATCCAGGGCATCGGCGCCGGTTTCGTGCCCAGGAACCTGGACCTGGCAATGGTCGACCGGGTGGAACTGGTGACCGATGAAGAGTCCAAGGCCATGGCCCTGCGGCTGATGCAGGAAGAGGGCATCCTCTGCGGCATCTCCTGCGGCGCGGCGATGGCGGTGGCGGTACGCCTGGCGGAAACCCCGGAAATGCAGGGCAAGACCATCGTGGTGATCCTGCCGGACTCCGGTGAGCGCTACCTGTCGAGCATGCTTTTCAGCGACCTGTTCACCGAGCAGGAAAACCAGCAGTAAGCACGGATCAGGCATTCGCCCGCAGGAGCCGGCTTGCCGGCGAATGCTGACCCATATCAGGCCAGGGCCTGGCTGCTTATGCTACTTAACGCCTTTGTTGCATAACCGTTAACGCTGAATGTTGGGTTGTGCGGGTTTTTCCAGGGCCCAGGAGTGTTTATCATTGCCGGCTGCCAGGTCGGGTGAACGCTCCCCCTACAGGTGCCTATTTCCAAGGAGTCGTTGCATGAGCTTTTCCTTTACCGCCAAGGTCGCGGTGTTGTCGCTGTTCGTCGGCAGCATTCTCTACGTGCACCTGCGCGGCAAGGCGCGTCTGCCGGTACTGCGCCAGTTCGTCAACCATTCGGCGCTGTTCGCCCCCTATAACGCCCTGATGTACCTGTTCTCCGGGGTGCCTTCCAAGCCGTACCTGGACCGCAGCAAGTTTCCCGAGCTGGACATCCTGCGGGACAACTGGGAAGTGATCCGCGAAGAGGCCATGCACCTGTTCGACGAGGGTTACATCCGCGCCGCCGAGAAGAACAACGATGCCGGTTTCGGTTCCTTCTTCAAGAAGGGCTGGAAGCGCTTCTACCTCAAGTGGTACGACAAGCCGCTGCCCTCGGCCGAGGCCCTGTGCCCGAAGACCGTCGAGCTGGTGAGCGCGATTCCCAACGTCAAGGGCGCGATGTTCGCGCTGTTGCCCGGCGGCAGCCACCTCAACCCGCACCGCGATCCCTTCGCCGGTTCCCTGCGTTATCACCTGGGCCTGTCGACCCCCAACTCCGACGCCTGCCGGATCTTCGTCGATGGCCAGGAGTACGCCTGGCGCGACGGTGAAGACGTGATGTTCGACGAGACCTACGTGCATTGGGTGAAGAATGAAACCGAGATCACCCGGGTGATCCTGTTCTGTGACATCGAGCGTCCGCTGAGCAGCCGCCTGATGACCCGCATCAACCGTTGGGTCAGCGCCCAATTGGGCCGCGCCACCGCGCCGCAGAACCTGGATGACGAGCGTGTCGGCGGGATCAACCAGGCCTACGCCTGGAGCAAGCGCTTCAGCGACAGCTTCAGTGGCGTGGTCAAGCAGTGGAAGCGCCGCCATCCCAAGCTGTACCGCATCCTGCGCCCGGTGCTGGCAGTGGTGGTGCTGGTAGTCCTGTGGAAGTGGCTGTTCGGATAAATCTTGCAATGAATATCGGGCGCTGGTTATATTCGGCGTCCGATGAGTCCAGCAACTCAGATTTTTCCTCTCTCGAGAACCATCAGTACATGGCCTTTTCCCTTCTCAACGCGGTAGTGGTTTCAGCGGTCAACGCTGGCGTCGTGCCGTGCGGGAATCAGCAGCCTGTGCAGATCGGTCATTACCCCCCACCTGTCAGTAGCACGCCGGTGTACGCAGTCGTATCACCGCCGGGCGTTGGCTTCTCGGGCTGATCAGCAACCGCTGCTGTTCCCTGCGCCCGCCTGAAAAAACACTACTGAACTTCAGCCTCGGCTGAATTGGCTTCTTGCCTGATTACAGGTGGTTTTCATGTTGCTCATTTCAAAAAAGTCCGCGCTCGCGGCCGCTTCCACGAGCCTGTTCGTCCTGCTCTGGAGCAGTGGCGCCATCTTCTCCAAATGGGGCCTGGCCCACGCTTCACCCTTTGCCTTCCTGCTGCTGCGCTTCGTCATTGCGCTGATCGGCCTGATGCTGCTGGCGCCCCTGCTCAAGCTCAGGTTGCCCCGTGGGCGCCGGGCCATGGGCTTTGCCGTGGCCACCGGCCTGGTGCTGCTGGGGGCCTACCAGATCTTCTACATCCTGGCCCTGGACCTGAAGGTGACCCCCGGGGTCATGGCCACCATCATGGGGGTGCAGCCGATCCTCACGGTGGTGCTGGTGGAGCGCCAGCGCTCCTGGAGCCGGCTGTTTGGCCTGAGCCTGGGGCTTGCCGGGCTGGTGATGGTGGTCTACCAGAGCATCGGCCTGGCGGGGATGTCCATCACCGGCATGTTGTGCGGGCTGCTGGCCCTGGTCAGCATGACCGCCGGTTCGATCATGCAGAAACGCATCACCGACAATCCCCTGGGCACGCTGCCGGTGCAGTACTTGGCAGGGCTGCTGCTGTGCGCGCTGTTCGTGCCGTTCCAGCCGTTTCACTTCGAGCACAGTGCAGGTTTCGTGATTCCACTGCTGTGGATGGGGCTGGTGGTGTCGGTGCTGGCCACGCTGTTGCTGTATCGGCTGATTGCCCAGGGCAACCTGGTGAATGTCACCAGCCTGTTCTACCTGGTGCCCGCGGTGACCGCGCTGATGGACTACCTGTTCTTCGGCAACCGCCTGGGGCTGCTGAGCCTGGTGGGCATGGGCCTGATCATCGTCGGGCTGGTGTTCGTGTTCCGCAAGCAGCCTTGACCGCCCTGGGCGGCGTGAGCTCTGCGCGCCGTCGCTGACGACACCGGCCGGGTGCAATGCCCGGTCGGTTGTTTTCCCTATTTATGGCATGAAGGGTCGACTTTTATGTCGAATGGTGGCCATATGGCATCATTGTCGAAAAGGTACTCGCCAACTGCATTGGGACAGGGCTTCAGCGCCGCGCGGGGCAGCTCGAAGAGTCGCCTGAGCAACGCTTGCAGGTGGTTTTGATAACCAATTGATTGGACTTCTTTTCTAATGCTTCCAAACAGTCCATCAGACTTTTCTCAAAAGCTAAAGCTCGTACCTAGACTGACGATACAGTCCTTACACACAAGGAGAGTCAGGATGAACGTAGCGCTTGCTTCCACTGCTTTGAGTCTGTTCCTTGGGCTATCGGGCAGTTGCCTTGCCGCCACTCCCTCAGGGCAAGGCATCATCCGTTTTTACGGCAAGATCGTAGAGTCCAACTGCTCCTCCAATGCTGCCAGCGATGGGCTGAACTTGCGTCAGTGCCCTCAGGGCTCGCGTGGGGGATCCATTGACGTTCGGCGGGTCGGCCGGCTGGCCAGCGCCAGCGGCCCGGGAAACTCCGTAGTCAAGGTCAAGCTCCTGGCCGACAGCGGGCGCGAGGGGCGCTATTACGACCAGCACTATGCCTTTGTCGACCAGGCAGGCAAGGCCGTGACCTCGGGCGCCTACCTGATCACCCTGAGTGTTCCTTGAAGCCGCAACCGGCTGCAGCCTCTGGCCATAGCACGCCAAGTGCCGCCCGATCAGCGATATGGCGCGGCGTAGCCGCCGCACCGTGGTCATGGCCGGGTCAGAACTGGTAGCTAGCGTTCAGGCGCAGGCCGTGCTCGCTGGACGCATCACCCAGTTGCGCGCTGTATGCGGTGCCCAGGCTCAACTCAGGGGTCAGCCGGGTTTCCACGCCCGCTTCGAGTACTGCACTGTTGCGTGAATAGGCCACGCCTTCGACACGGAATGCATCACTTGCGTCGAAACGATAGGTGTTGGCCGGTGTGACGCCGGCCAAGGCATGTTTCCAGCCGGCACTGGCAAATAGGCTGAGCGACTTGCCGCTGTCCAGTGGCTTGCTGGCACTGGCACGCAACCCCAGGGTGGCGAACGTTTGTTGGTCCGAGACCTGTTTGGCGCTCAGGGCCGCGAGGCCTCCATGTTCCTTGAAGCCATCGCTCTTGACCTGCACGTGGGTCAGGTTGGCAAAGGGTTCCAGCTGTACTGAAGGGCCGAAGTCCAGGCGCCGGCCCACTTCACCGAACGCCTGCAGGGTGTCGGCTTGATGGGTGGACTGCAGATGGTCGCTGTAGCCGGCAAAGTTCACCGAACGCTTGGCATCGATCCGGCTCCAGGTGTAGGCCAGGCCGCCACGCAGGTCGAAGTTGCTGACCTGGGCCCCGCCATAGACCCCCAGGTGGATATTGTCGTTGTCGCTGGAAGCATCCCGTGACGAGCTTTTCAGTTCCGTTCGGCTGTAACCGGTTAACGCGCCGATATGACCGCTGTCACCGACCTGGGTGTCGACACCGGCGAGCACGCCCTGGGTGTCGCTGCGTAATCTGGCGACATTGCTGTCCCCCTTGATCTCCCCCCAGTTGCCCAGCGTGGTGATCCAGGGGGTCAGGCCTGAATCGCTGTCACGGCTGGCGCCACTGTCCTGGGTGGCGGTCACCGAACGTAGGCGACTGTTTGCCGCGTCACGGACCAGGCGGCTGTCCTGGATCAGCGCCGAACGGGTCGAACTGTGGAAATCCCCGGACAGTTGCTCGAAGGCCGCGCGGGCCTGGTGATCGTCGGGCAGGTAGGCGATGGCCTCGAATAGTTTGTTGTGCACCGGTGGCGTCAGAGCCGGTACGGCAGAACCCTTCAGGCTTTGCAGCGCAGTGGCCGTGGCGCGCTGGTTGCGCGAGAGGGCGGCGTCCTGGAACAGACGGGTCTGCTGTACATCCAGGTAGGCGTTGTGGCTGTCGTAGTTATCCACCAGATTGTAGAACGTCGAGACTCGGGTATCGCCGGTCAGGTTGTAGCGACCGCTCAGGCCCTGCTGGGTCGCGAGGATCAGGTAGCGCCTGTCCAGCTCATAGCGGGCGCTGTCGAGCTTGTCGGCGTTGACGATGCTGCCTGCGTCCAGCCGCGCTGCCCCGTTCACCTGCAGTCGGTCGTTGGCGCCAGTGCTCAGCAGTTCGGTGTAGAAGGTCGAGCCGCTGTGCTGGTCCAGGTTGCCAGACACGGTGAGGGTGCCGATGTCGTTACCCGGGGCCACTGTGGCACCGTCGTGCAGGGTGACATTGCCGACCTGGCCATTGCCGGCCAGGGTCGCGCCCGCATGCACGTCGGTGGAGCCACCGAGGGTGCCGTTGACGGCGAGGATACCGGCTTCGACCTGGCTCTGGCCGTGGAAGTTGGAGCTGTTGCCGCTCAGTTCGGTGCGGCCGGTACCGCGCTTGTTGAGCGTACCGCTACCCGCCATTGAGCCCCCGAAGCGGTAGCTGTCGGCGCGGTTCAACACCAGGCTGCCGGGCGCATCGATCTGCACGTCACCGAGAATCGAGCCGCTGCGGCCGCCGCTTGTGCCGGCACCCAGTTGCAGGGTGCCGTTGCTGATCAGCGTGCCGCCGCTGTAGGTGTTTTCTGCGGTGAGCACGGTGGTACCGGTACCACGTTGCTCGACTGAGCCGCTACCGGAAATCACCTGGTCGTACTGGTACGAGTTGTTGCGATCGAACACCACCTGGCCATCGTTGCCGATATCGCTCAGTACTGCGCCGGCACTGCCGTTGTGGGCGCCGATGTGCAGGCTGGCGTTGCGATCAACCTGCACCTGTCCGGCCATGGCGTTGTTCAGCAGCAGTTCGCCACCCTGGACATGCAGTTCGCCGCTGAAGGTGCTGGAGTCACCGTTGAACAGGGTCTGTCCGGCGATGTGGCTGATGCGTCCATGGCCTTCGAAGCCGGCGTCGAACGAGTGGTCGCTGTCGCTATGGTTGAACTGGACCAGCCCCTGGCCCAGGCCGAAGATCACCCGTGTTGCATCCAGTTGGCCCGCAGCCCGAGCGTCAGCGGCATTGGCGCTGGCCGCCCCCACATAGAGCGCAGCGCTGGCGCTGGCGTCCCGGGCAATCTGCAGGGCGCCGCTGCCGACCCTGGCCTGGCCTTGATCGGCCAGCGTCAGGGCCGCCTTGCCGCTCTGGCCCAGGGTCATGTTGCCGGAGACGTTCAATTGGCTGCCTGCGCCACTGATGTTGATAGCGCTGGTGGCGCCTGGGGCAGCCGCCACAATGCTGTCCCGAGCGTTGACCTGAGCGCCGTTGCCGACGGTCAGCGAACCGTTGCCGGCACCGCCGACAGTCAATGTCTTGTCGCTGGTCAGGGTTGCACCGCCATCGACGTTGAGCGCGCCAGATGCACCCTGCTCGGCGCTGATCAGAGCATTGCCCTGGGTGTGGGCTCGCGAGCCGCTGCCCAGGTTCAACTCGCCGGACCCGCTTTTGCCGACGATCAAGTCGCCGGCTGTGCCCAGTCTCGCGCCGTTGTTGAATGAGGCCTTGCCCACGGCGCCTTGTACGCTGCCCAGGGTAAGTGCGTCGGCGATTTCCAGCCAGCCGTTGCCGCCCACATTCAACTGGCCCAGGCCATTGCTGCTGGTGCCGACGTTGAGACTACCGATCATTTGTGCGCTATCCAGTTGCGCGACATCGTTGGTTCCCCTGCTGAGCGGCCTGTCAACGTTGACGACTTCATTGCTGGCGGGAGCGCCCTTGCTCCAGTTGCCATTTCTCTCCCAGGCGTTGTCTTCGTTGACCCGATAGGCGTTGCCGTTCGGGTCGACTGCCAGGTGGTAGGCATCCCCGGTCCAGGTCGTATCGGCAAGGACCGCGGGGGATAACGAACTCAGTGCTAGAGCGACAGCGGTCGTGGTACTGGCGTATTTGAAATGGTTCTTTTGCAACATTTTATTCTTCAAGGCGATGCCTGTTCAGTCGAGGGTTTGAAAACAACATTGAGCGTGTTGGCAAATAGCGTTGTGCAAGGGGGGAGTTACAGCGTTGGAGGGGCTAACTCTCGAGACGAAATAAGAACTATTGGGTTGTGAGTTGTCCTAGGCTCGTGCTGTAAAAAAAGTCCGACTCGAGTGTTGTATTCATGCAAGTTCTGGCGGTGTTGGAACGGTCCGGGAAGTTGCAGTGGGTTCGGTGGTTCAAAGAGGATAGGGGCGTGCTACAGGCAGGGGCAGAGGGGGGATGGAGTATTTTGGGGGAGTAAGGAATGTCTGATTAAAGGCGCAGAATCGTCTTTGTTATTTGTAGGTTGTTTAAGTTGTTTTAGATTGGAAGTGTCTGATACTTGATTTCTGGATCAGTAGAATTTCATCTTTCCAGATTTTTTGCGGGGGAGTGTGGCGAGGATGGAAGTGTGTTTTAGATGAGACGGTGGGGGGGAGTGCTTGAAAGTTGTTTTTAACTTTCCTGGTTATTCCACCACCGCAGGTATTTGGGGGAGATCAGCGATCGGTCAGTTATTCGCTCGGGATGGCCCGGGGTCCCGGCCTGAGCACCAGCCACAGCGCGGCGGCAATCAGCGCGCCGCCATACAGGTGGGCCATGGACAGCGGCTCGTCCAGCAGCAAGGCGCCCCACAGTACGCCGAATGGCGGGATCATGAAGGTCACGGTCATCGAGCGCACCGGGCCGATGGCGCTGAGCAGGCGAAAATACAGCACGTAGGCAAACGCGGTGCAGCCCAGCCCCAGCCCCAAAAGCGATAGCCATACGCTCCAGCCACCCCAGCTGGGGGGCGGCTGGTTGATGGCGTTGTAGGCGAACAGCGGCAACAGCAGCAGGGTCGCTCCCAGCATGCTGCCCAGGGCCGACAGGCGGCTGTCCAGGCCGCCGGCCTGGTCCAGCCAGCGTCGGGCGAGGAACCCGGCGAAGCCGTAGCAAGTGGTGGCCATCAAGCAGGACAGGGCGCCCAGCAGCAGGTCTCGGTCGAAGGCCACGGGGCCGGCGCGGGTCAGGATGCCGACGCCGAGCAGGCCCAGGCAGACCCCGGCGAATTTGCTCGGGGTCAGGCGTTCATGGAAAAACAGGCCGCCGATCAACACCCCCATCAACGGCGTGGTGGCATTGAAGATCGCCGAGTAGCCGGCGGGCAGCACCTGGGCCGCCACCGAGTACATCGTCGCGGGTATCCCGGAGTTGATCACCCCGAGCAGCAGCACGGTCTTGAGCTTGCCGCGAAAGCTCCAGTCGACCCGCATCAACGCCAGCATCACCAGCAGCCCGAGCGCGGCGATGGACACCCGGAAGAAGGCCGTGGGCACGCTGCCCAGCACCGGGGCGATGATGCGCATGAACAAGAAGCTCGCGCCCCAGATGGCGGCCAGCGACAGCAGGCGCAGCAGATCGACAGGTTTCACAGGAGGTTCCTTGGGTTCGGGGCGAGGGATCTTGCCCAGCGTGGCCGGGCATGGCAAACCTTATTGGCGCACGGGGCGAAGAAAACCCGCACCCCGATTGTTGCGTTCAATCCTGCGTTGCAGAGGCCTGGAGACAGAGCGACCGCCGGGTCATTTTTCGGCGTACGTCCCATCACAAAAATACGCTTCTCTTCACCTCGTTTCACTGGCTAAGCTCTGGCATCGTAAATTCCCGCAGAGGTCTCTTTATGTCGCAGTCATGGCCCGCCGCCGATATCGCTCGAATGATCCTCGATGGCTTCGACGATTACCGCGAGCACTTTCGCCAGATCACCGACGGTGCCCGGCAACGCTTCGAGCAGGCGCAGTGGCAGCAAGCGCAAAAGGCCTCGGCAGCGCGGATCAACCTGTATGAAGAGAAGGTGGGCGAGACCGTGGCCCGCCTGCATCAGGCCTTCAGCACCGAGTCGCTGATGGATGTCAGCCAGTGGCCACTGGTGAAAAGCGCCTACATCAGCCTGATCGACCTGCGCTTTGACGATGAGCTGTCCGAGACCTGGTACAACTCGATCTTCTGCGGCCTGTTCAGCCACGACCTGATCAGCGACGGCTGCATGTTCATCCACACCACCCGGCCCAGCCTGCGCCGGGCCCGGGCCGCACAGACCCGCAGCTACAAGCCCCAGGGCGAACTGGCGACGATGCTCGAACAGGTGTTCGCCGACTACCGCTTCAGCGAGGACTACGCCGACCTGCCGGGGGACCTGCGGCGCCTGGAGGCGCAATTGCGGGAGAACCTGCCGGACTGGGTGTGCAAGGACCCGGAACTGACCCTGGAACTGTTTTCCTCGGTGCTCTACCGCAACAAGGGTGCCTACCTGGTGGGGCGCATCTTCACCCATGAAGAACAGTGGCCGCTGGTGATCCCGCTGCTGCACCGCGAAGGTCGGGGGATCCAGATCGACGCGCTGATCACCGACGAGGCGGACGTCTCGATCATCTTTTCCTTCACCCGTTCCTACTTCATGGTGGACGTGCCGGTGCCGGCGGAATTCATCGGCTTCCTCAAGCGCATCCTGCCGGGCAAGCACATCGCCGAGCTGTACACCTCCATCGGTTTCTACAAGCACGGCAAGTCGGAGTTCTACCGTGCCCTGATCAACCACCTGGCCAGCACCGACGATCGCTTCATCATGGCCCCCGGGGTGCGCGGCATGGTCATGAGCGTGTTCACCCTGCCGGGCTTCAACACCGTGTTCAAGATCATCAAGGACCGCTTCTCGCCGTCGAAGAACGTCGACCGGGCCACGGTGATCGAGAAATACCGGCTGGTGAAAAGCGTGGATCGGGTGGGCCGCATGGCCGATACCCAGGAGTTCGCCGACTTCCGCTTCCCCCTGAGCAAGTTCGACCCGGCGTGCCTTGAGGAACTGCTGGAAGTGGCGCCCTCCACGGTGGCGGTGGAAGGCCAGACGGTACTGATCCGCCACTGCTGGACCGAGCGGCGCATGACCCCGCTCAACCTCTACCTGGAGCATGCCAACGAAGCCCAGGTGCGCGAGGCCCTGGAGGACTACGGCCTGGCGATCAAGCAGCTGGCGGCGGCCAACATCTTCCCCGGCGACATGCTGCTGAAGAACTTCGGCGTCACCCGCCATGGCCGGGTGGTGTTCTATGACTACGACGAAATCTGCTTCCTCACCGAAGCCAACTTCCGCCACATTCCGGCCCCCCGTACCCCGGAAGATGAAATGGCTTCCGAGCCCTGGTACTCCATCGGCCCCCACGACGTGTTTCCCGAGGAGTTCCCGCCGTTCCTGTTCGCCGATGCCGGCCAGCGCAAGCTGTTCGACCAGCTGCACGGCGAGCTGTACAACGCCGATTACTGGAAGGGCCTGCAGGAGGCCATCCGCGCCGGCAAGGTGATCGATGTCTTCCCTTACCGGCGCCAAGGCCTGGAAGACGAATAAGTAGACGTGCAGGAGCCGGCTTGCCGGCGAGGGCGCCCTCACTGGCCCCTTCGCCGACAAGCCGGCTCCTACGTATTGCATGGACTTTTCTGCGACAATCGCGCCCTGCCTAAATAGACGACCCTTGCGTACCTGATGACTGACGAATCGCCTGCAATCGACCAACTGCTGAAAAACCTCGATCAAGCCATGCTCGGCGACCGTCACCGGTTGCGCCGGCAGTTGCTCGAACTGCGCAAGAAGCCCGACGAGGCCAAGCTCGCCCAGTGGCTGGAGCGCATGCAGGCTTCCTGCAACCTGGTGACGGCGCGGCGCCAGAGCGTGCCGCAGATCCGCTATGACGACAGCCTGCCGATTGCCGCCAAGCGCGACGAGATCAAGGAGGCGCTGCTCAAGCATCAGGTGCTGATCATTGCCGGCGAGACCGGCTCGGGCAAGACCACCCAGTTGCCGAAGATCTGCCTGGAAATCGGTCGTGGCCAGCATGGCCTGATCGGCCATACCCAGCCCCGGCGGATTGCCGCCCGCAGCGTGGCCAGCCGGGTCGCCGAAGAGCTGGCCACGCCCCTGGGCTCGCTGGTGGGCTACCAGGTGCGCTTCGAGGACCAGAGCGATTCCAGCACCCTGATCAAGCTGATGACCGACGGCATCCTGCTGGCGGAAACCCAGAACGATCGCTACCTGGAACGCTACGACACGATCATCGTCGACGAGGCCCACGAGCGCAGCCTGAACATCGACTTCCTCCTCGGCTACCTCAAGACCCTGCTGCCGCGGCGCCCGGACCTGAAGGTCATCATCACCTCGGCGACCATCGACCTTGAGCGCTTCTCCAAGCACTTCGATAACGCGCCGATCGTCGAGGTCTCCGGCCGTACCTTCCCGGTGGAAACCTGGTATCGCCCGTTGACCCTGGAACAGGACGAGGAGGGCAACCGGGTCGAGGACGACCTCACGGTGGACCAGGCGATCCTCGCCACCCTGGATGAAATCGCCGCCCATGAACGCAGTGAAAGGCGCAGCCCCGGGGACGTGCTGGTGTTCCTGCCCGGCGAGCGGGAGATCCGCGACGCCGCGGAGATGCTGCGCAAGGCCCAGCTCAAGCACACCGAGATCCTGCCGCTGTACGCGCGCCTGTCGCCGGCGGAACAGCAGCGCATCTTCCAGTCCCACCCGGGCCGCCGCGTGGTGCTGGCCACCAACGTCGCCGAAACCTCGCTGACCGTGCCGGGCATCCGCTACGTGATCGACAGCGGCACTGCGCGCATCAGCCGCTACAGCTACCGGGCCAAGGTCCAGCGCCTGCCCATCGAGGCGATTTCCCAGGCCAGCGCCAACCAGCGCAAGGGCCGTTGCGGCCGGGTCGAACCGGGGATCTGCGTACGCCTGTACAGCGAGGAAGATTTCCTCGGCCGGCCGGAATTCACCGACCCGGAGATCCTGCGTACCAACCTGGCGGCGGTGATCCTGCAGATGCTGCACCTGCGCCTGGGGGAAATCACCGCCTTCCCGTTTATCGAACCGCCGGATGGCAAGGCCATCAGCGACGGTTTCAACCTGCTGCAGGAACTCTCGGCAGTCGACCGCAACAGCCAGCTGACACCACTGGGCCGGCAACTGGCGCGCCTGCCGGTGGATCCGCGCATGGGCCGCATGCTGCTGGAAGCGGCCAAGCTCGGCAGCCTCCAGGAAGTGCTGATCGTCGCCAGCGCCATGTCGATCCAGGACCCCCGCGAGCGTCCGCCGGAGCGCCAGCAGGCCGCCGACCAGGCCCACGCCCAGTGGAAGGACGTGGATTCGGACTTCGCCGGGCTGGTCAACCTGTGGCGCGGCTTCGAAGAACAGCGCCAGGCCCTCACCGCCAGCCCGCTGCGCAACTGGTGCCGCAAGAATTTCCTGAACTACCTGCGCCTGCGCGAGTGGCGTGATTCGCACCGGCAATTGAGCCTGATCTGCCGCGACCTGCAACTGAGCCTGAACAAGGAGCCGGCGGACTACCCGAAACTGCACAAGGCGGTGCTGGTAGGCCTGCTCAGCCAGATCGGCCAGAAGACCGAAGACGGCGACTACCTGGGGGCCCGCCAGCGGCGCTTCTGGATCCACCCGTCCTCGGGCCTGGGCAAGAAGCGCCCGCAATGGCTGATGACCGCCGAGCTGGTGGAAACCACCAAGCTCTATGCGCGCATGGTGGCCAGGATCGAGCCGGACTGGATCGAGCCCCTGGCCGGCCATCTGGTGAAGAAGAACCACTTCGAGCCCCATTGGGAGAAGAAGCGCGGCCAGGTAGTGGCCTATGAGCAGATCACCCTGTTCGGCCTGATCGTGGTCGGCCGCCGGCCAGTGCATTACGGCCCGGTGGACCCGGTGGTGTCCCGCGAGCTGTTCATCCGCGAGGCCCTGGTGCGTGGCGAAATCCAGTCCAAGGCCAAGTGCCTGAGCGCCAACACCCAACTGCTGGAACAGCTCGATGCCCTGGAAGCCAAGGCCCGGCGCCGCGACATCCTGGCCGACGAGGAAACCCTGTTCGCCTTCTACGACGCGCGCCTGCCAGCGGAGATCCACCAGACCGCGACCTTCGACAGCTGGTACCGGGTGCACAGCCAGAAGAACCCGCAGTTGTTGATCATGCGCGAGGAAGACGTGCTGGCCCGCGAGGCCAGCGAGGTCACCGCCAAGCAGTACCCGGACACCCTGCATATCGGTGACCTGGAACTGGCCCTGAGTTACCACTTCGAACCCAACCATCCCCGGGACGGCGTGACCCTGCGGGTGCCGGCGCCGCTGCTGCCGGCACTGCCCGCCGAACGCCTGGAATGGCTGGTGCCGGGGCTGATCGAGGCCAAGTGCATCGCCCTGGTGCGCAACCTGCCCAAGGCCCTGCGCAAGAACTTCGTGCCGGTGCCGGACTTCGTCAAGGCCGCCCTGCAGCGCATGGTCTTCGCCGAGGGCTCCTTGCCCCAGGCCCTGGGCCGCGAGCTGCTGCGCATGACCGGCGCGCGGGTCAGCGACGAGGCCTGGAGCGAAGCCGAACAACAGGTGGAAAGCCACCTGCGGATGAACCTGGAAATCGTCGACGCCCAGGGCAAGTTCCTCGGCGAAGGCCGCGACCTGGCCGAACTGACCGCGCGTTTCGCCGAAGCCAGCCAGGCTGCCCTGGCGGTGCCGCAGACTGCCAAGAGCCAGCAACCGGTGCAAGCCAAGGTATTTGCCGCGGTGGCGGAAAAGACCCAGCAGAAGATCGCCGGGCTGTCGATGACGGTGTACCCGGCCCTGGTGGAGGAGGCGGGTACGGTCAAGGAAGGGCGCTTCTCCACCGCTGCCGAAGCCGAGTTCCAGCATCGCCGGGCCTTGCAGCGCCTGCTGTTGCAGCAACTGGCCGAGCCGGCCAAGTTCCTGCGGGGCAAGTTGCCGGGCCTTACCGAGCTGGGCCTGCTGTACCGCGAACTGGGCCGGGTCGATGCGCTGGTGGAGGACATTCTCCTGGCCAGCCTCGACAGTTGCATTCTTGAAGGCGAGGCCGTGCTGCCTCGGGATGGCGCGGGCCTGGCCTCCCTGGCCGAGCGCAAGCGTGGTGCCTGGACCGAGCACGCCGAGCGCCTGGCACGCCTGACCCTGGAGATCCTCAAGCTCTGGCACGGCCTGCAAAAGCGCTTCAAGGGCAAGATCGACCTGGCCCAGGCCGTGGCCCTCAACGACATCAAGGCCCAGCTGGCGAACCTGGTGTACCCGGGCTTTGTCCGGGAAACCCCGGCCCTGTGGCTCAAGGAACTGCCGCGTTACCTCAAGGCCGTGGAACTGCGCTTCGAGAAACTCGGCAGCCAGGTGCAGAAGGACCGGGTCTGGAGCAGCGAGCTCACGGGCCTGTGGAGCCAGTACCAGACCCGGGCCCAGAAGCATGCCCAGGAAGGCAAGCGCGACCCGCAGCTGGAGCTGTACCGCTGGTGGCTGGAGGAGTACCGGGTGTCCCTGTTCGCCCAGCAGTTGGGGACCAAGGTGCCGATTTCCGACAAGCGCCTGAGCAAGCAGTGGAGCCTGGTCGACGCCTGATCTAAAGCCCTTCGCAGGCGCTGGCGTGCCAGCGAAAGCGCCGCCAGGGGCGGTACAGGGTTGACTCCGTCGATCTTGCAGTTGCGGCGAAATGGCGGAGGTTATGGCAAACTCCGCCGTCATAAATGCCGGCCCCGGCTTTCTGCATCGCAGGCAGCCTGGGCGGATCGGAATAAAGCGATGCCAGAAACGGCTCCCTTGGCGGGAGTCGTCCCTTTACGGTTTGGCACGTGAGTGCCAATACCTTCTGCCTCAACACATTAGAGGAACGACCGTGCACAACGTCGTCATCAGCGGCACCGGCCTGTTTACCCCGGCCAACAGCATCTCCAACGAAGAGCTGGTGGAATCGTTCAATACCTACGTCCACCAGTTCAACAGCGACAACGCTGCCGCCATCGAGCGCGGCGAAGTGCAGGCCCTGACCGAATCCAACGCTGCCTTCATCGAAAAGGCCTCGGGCATCAAGAGCCGCTTCGTCATGGACAAGGACGGCATCCTCGACCCGCAGCGCATGGCTCCACGCCTGCCGGAACGCTCCAACGACGAATGGTCGGTACTCTGCCAGATGGCCGTGGCCGCCGCCGAGCAAGCCCTGCAGCGGGCCGGCAAGACTGCCGCCGACATCGACGGGGTGATCGTCGCCTGCTCCAACCTGCAGCGCGCCTACCCGGCCATCGCCATCGAAGTCCAGGCCGCACTGGGGATCCAGGGTTTTGGCTTCGACATGAACGTGGCCTGCTCCTCGGCGACCTTCGGCATCCAGGCGGCCTGCAACAGCGTGCAACTGGGCCAGGCCCGGGCGATCCTGATGGTCAACCCGGAAGTCTGCACCGGGCACCTGAACTTCCGTGACCGCGACAGCCACTTCATCTTCGGCGACGCCGCCACCGCGGTGGTCATCGAGCGAGCCGACCTGGCCACCTCCGAGCACCAGTTCGACATCGTCAGCACCAAGCTGCTGACCCAGTTCTCCAACAACATCCGCAACAACTTCGGCTTCCTCAACCGCGCCGCGGAAGAGGGTATCGGCGCCCGCGACAAGCTGTTCGTCCAGGAAGGCCGCAAGGTATTTCGCGATGTATGCCCGATGGTGGCCGAGCTGATCGCTGCGCACCTGGAAGAAAACCAGCTCAACGTCAGCGACGTGAAGCGCTTCTGGCTGCACCAGGCCAACCTCAGCATGAACCACCTGATCGTCAAGAAACTCCTGGGCCGCGAAGCCTCGGTGGAAGAAGCGCCGGTGATTCTCGACACCTACGCCAACACCAGTTCGGCGGGTTCGGTGATTGCCTTCCACAAGTACCAGGACGACCTGGCCAGCGGTTCCCTGGCCGTGCTCAGCTCCTTTGGCGCCGGTTATTCGATCGGTAGCGTGTTGCTGCGCAAGCGTTGATCCAGGGTTGGGGTGTGGCGTCGGGCGTGATTGGCGCGTCACACCCCCTCAAACCTGCATGATTGAACGAGGCACGAATGGCCGCTGCTGATGACACGCAACTGCTAGAGCGCCTGTTGGCGGGCGAACAAAAGGCTTACAAGGAACTGGTCGGCACCTACCAGAGCGCCATGCGCGCCGTGGCCTACGCCATTGTCGGCAACCGCCACGCCGACGAAGTGGTACAGGACGCCTGGCTGTCGGTGGTGCGCAACCTGGCGGGTTTCCAGGGGCGTTCCAGCCTCAAGACCTGGCTGCTGACCATCACCGCCAACGCGGCCAAGAGCCGCTACAAGCAGAACCGCCGGGAAGTGTTGCTCGACGATCTGCCGGCGCCCCATGGCACCGTGGGTGATGAGCGTTTCTCCTCCAGCGATGGTCACTGGCTGGTGGCGCCTTTCGCCTGGCACGAAGACACCCCGGAAGCCCTGCTGACCGAGTCCGAACTGCGTGACTGCCTGGAGCACACCTTGCTCAGCCTGTCGGAGTTGCAGAGCAGTGTCCTGCTGTTGCGCGAACGCCAGGGCCTGGAGCTGGAAGAGATCTGTAACCTTTTGGGGCTCACGCTCTCCAATGTCCGGGTACTGCTGCACCGGGCGCGTCTGAAGGTCTTCGCCACCGTGGAGCATTTTGAGGAAACCGGCCAATGCTGACCTGCAAGGAACAAGTGGCACGATCCAGCGATTATCTCGATGGCCAGTTGAGCTTTCGCGAGCGCTTGATGGTGCGCCATCATCTGTTGTTCTGCCCCAATTGCCGGCGTTTCATTCGCCAGATGCGCCTGCTCCAGGCCACCTTGCGGGTGCTTCCGGAGCCGCCCCTGGAAGGTCTCGACGAACTGGCCGAGCGTCTGGCCGCCGAGCGCCAGAACCACCGCTGATCCTGCCTCCCCCATGGCTCGGTAGCCGCTGTCGAGCCACGGCGAGGCTGCGAAAAGGCCCGCAGGGCCTTGCTTGACGGTCTCCTATCGAACCTCCAGCGCCCTCAGGATCGCGGCGTCTCCTACAGAGCCGTTCGCCGCCTCGCCGGGGCTCGACGGCTACAGACACCACATGAAACTGTCATCCGATCAAAGGTGACAGTGTTCTTGTGTCCCCCTATTCCCCCGCAAAACCCAGGGCAAAGGCTCTAGTACAGGCTTTTTGCCTTATTTCATTTCGAAGTAAAAAAGTTCCACTGTAATCAAATCTTTATCTATCAGCAACCCGGCTGAAATAACCCCTCGCCAAGATTCCCACCCAACACCAGCGGGCCAACCCCGCGTGTTTTCCAACGCTACAGACCACCAATTAGGGGAACTCTTCGATGATCCGTAAGCACTTCGCCGGTTTTGCCGCCAGCGCCCTGGCCCTGGCAGTAACCGCCCAGGCTTTCGCTGGCACCGTCACCACCGACGGCGCCGATATCGTAGTCAAAACCAAGGGCGGCCTTGAGGTTGCTACCACCGACTCCGCGTTCAGCTTCAAGCTGGGCGGTCGTCTGCAAGCCGACTATGGCCGTTTCGACGGGTTCTACACCAAGAATGGTGACA
Organism: Pseudomonas sp. GW822-FHT06D10; assembly: GCF_058799535.1. Classification (NCBI taxonomy): domain Bacteria; kingdom Pseudomonadati; phylum Pseudomonadota; class Gammaproteobacteria; order Pseudomonadales; family Pseudomonadaceae; genus Pseudomonas; species Pseudomonas sp. GW822-FHT06D10. The sequence continues at coordinate 929,085 of NZ_JBXALN010000002.1, forward strand.
GCGGCGACGGCGCGTACTTCCGCCGCGCCTATCTGGAATTGGGCGGTACCGCCTACAAGGATTGGAAATACCAGATCAACTACGACTTCTCCCACAACTCGGGCACCGCCGATGACGGTTACTTCGACGAGGCGTCCATCTCCTACGTCGGCTTCAAGCCGGTGACCCTGCGCGCCGGCCGCTTCGACGAAGACTTCGGCCTGGAGAAGGCCACCAGTTCCAAGTGGGTTACCGCCATGGAGCGTAACGCCGCCTACGAGCTGGCCGACTGGGTCAACTCCCACGAGAACGGCATGGGCCTGCAGGCCAGCTCGGTGGTCGCCGACATGGCCTACCTGTCCGGCAGCGTGGCGGCCAAGGACATCAACGACAAGGACGGCGACAGCGTCAAGCAGTTCAACGCCCGTGCCGTGTTCGCCCCGATGCACGAGACCGGCAACGTCCTGCACTTCGGTCTGGACTTTGCCAGCCGTGATGTGAGCGACACTGCTTTCGACTCGCGGATCCGCCCACGCCTGGGCGTGCGTGGTATCGCCACCAACGGCGGCAACGATGCCGGCACCAACGGCAACCGTGCCACCTTCGGCGGCGGCGCCGGCCTCAACGCGTCGAGCCAGACGGCCGTTGGCGCCTATGACAATGACCGGGTGTTCGGCGGTGAATTCGCCTTCGCCACCGGCCCGTTCTCGGCCCAGGCGGAATACCTGACCCGCAAGCTGCAGGCCGACAGCAACGCCTACAAGGACGTCAAGGCCACCGGTTTCTACGGCCAACTGGCCTATACCCTGACCGGCGAGGCCCGGGTGTACAAACTCGACGGCGCCAAGTTCGACACCATCAAGCCCGAGAACAAGCAGTACGGTGCCTGGGAAGTGTTCTACCGCTACGACAACATCAAGGTCGATGACAAGAACGTCGTAGCCGCCACCGCCACCCGTGACGTCGGCGATGCCAAGGCCACCATGAACACCATCGGGGTCAACTGGTACGCCAACGAGGCGATCAAGATTTCCGCCAACTACATCAAGGTCAACACCGACAAGATCACCAACAACGTTGGCGATGACAGCGGCGATGCCCTCGTAGCCCGTGTGCAGTACGTGTTCTAAGGCTGTTGCAACACCCAGGTAGAGCTCTTTCTCATCCGTTATAGCTCCTCTCGTTTTTAACCCCGCCCCGGCGGGGTTTTTTTTGCCCGCTGCACGGGCGCCTCTCAAGGGCAGGCGGTTTCGTGCAGGTACAGCCACTGCGCCGCATCGCCCTGCACGCGAATGATCGCCAGGGACAGGCGCGCGCTTTCGACCTGGCCCAGGCGGTGGGTTTCCTTGTAGTGGATCGCCGCGCTCTGGCCTTCCTGCCACACACAGCGCACCTGGCTGATGCTGATTTCCAGACCGGGGCGTTGGCCCAGGCCTTCGCGAAACAGCTGTTCCACCTGCTCGCGGCCGACCATGGCGCCGCCGGTGGTGACCATCTGGAAGTCTTCGGCGAACAGCCCCAGCAAGGGATCGATGCAGGCCTCGGCATCCCCGCGCTGGTTGGTGAAGACGCTGTGAATCAGTTGGTGAATCCAGTGCACGCTGTATTGCGCCTGTCTAGCGATCGAGTTGGGCATGGGAGGCCTCGGGTGGTGGGAGTCGGTTCAGGGTCAGCAGGGGTAGCAGGCCGGCTGCGGCGGCCAGCAAAAGGCTCAGGTGGTAGGCGCCGGTGACGCCCCGATAACCCAGCAGCAGGTTGTAGAGCATCAACAGCAAGGCCGCGCCGAGGCTGAAGGCCATCTGCCGGTTGATGTTCCAGATCACGCTGGCCTTGTGCGTATCGGCGCCGTCGAAGTCCAGCAGGGCGGTGGTCTGCGCGGTATTGGCACCGGCGCCGCCGCCCAGGCCCATCAGCAGGTAGGCCAGGCTGATCAGGGGCAGATCGGCCAGCGAGTCGACCCCGTACAGGCTGGCGATGCCGGCGCTGTGCAGCACCAGGGCGATGGCGAACAGCCGTGCGGCGCCCAGGCGATTGTACAAACGTCCGCAGGCGAGCATCGCCAGCAGTGCGCCGGCGGCATACAGCAGCATGAACATGCCGCTGTGCTGTGCGCTCAGGTGCAAGCTCTCCTGAAGGAAGAACAGGCTCAGCAGATTGACCCCGGTGAAGAGCCCGGGGATCGCGTGATAGATAGCCACCGACAGGCCCAGGCGCGGATTTTTCAGCAGCCGCAGTTCGACGATGGGCCGGGCGCAGGCCCGACAGTGACGCCGGTAGCACTCGGCCAATAGCAGGCCGGCAACCAGGCCCGGTGCGGCCTGATGGGCCGGGTAGCCGCTGCCGTACAGCGACATGCCGAACAACAGGCAGCCCAGGCTCGCAGTCACCAGCAGCAGGCCGCGCAGGTCCGGGCGCGGCGGTGGCGCCGAGCGCTCGGCGTTGATCCAGCACCAGGACAGCAACGCCGCCAGCAGCGACAGCGGCAGGCTGGCGAAGAACACCCAGCGCCAGGAACTGTGGTCGACAATGGCCCCACCCACCGTGGGCGACAGCGCTGGCGCCAGTAGCGCCACGGCCATCACCAGGGTGGAGATCCGCGCCCGTTGCGTGCCCTGGAACAGGTTGAAGGTCAGTGCCTGCCCCAGGGGAATCAGCAGGCCGCCGGCCATGCCCTGGACCAGCCGCCAGAACACCAGTGGCATGAAGCTGTCGGCCAGCCCGCACATCAGCCCGGCAACGCTGAACAGCAGCATCGAGGCGCAGAGCACCTGGCGGTTGCCGAAACGCGCCGCGAGCCAGGTGCTGATGGCGATCACCAGGGTCAGGCCGAGGATGTAGGCATTGGCGACCCAGGCCACGGCGGCGCTGGACACTTGCAGTTGGGCGGCGATAGTGGGCAGGGCCACCGCCGACATGAAAATGTTGACGCAGTCGATGAAGAATCCGAGAAGGAATACCACCGCCACTTTGTATCTGTAAGTCATGCCGTCTCCCTTTTGGCGCGCAGCTTAGGGAGCTTGGGGGCAGGGTGTCGAGGTGCCTATACTTGACGCATTGTTTAATGGAGCTTGACAGTGAGCGAAAATTTTCACGGCCAGCTGCACCGGGTACAGACCTTTCTTGCGGTGGTGGACTTCGGTTCATACACCCGCGCCGCGCAGTACCTGGGCATCAGCAAGGCCATGGCCAGCCTGCACATAAAGGCCCTGGAGCAAGCGCTGGCGAGCACCTTGCTGATCCGCACCACGCGGCAGGTGACACTGACCGAGACCGGCCAGGCCCTCTACGACGAGTTCAAGGGGATTGTCGCCAATATCGACACCGCCTTCGACAATGTGCTGCACGGGCGCGACCGGGTCAGTGGCAAGTTGCGCATCAGCTCCACGGCGGAGTATGCCGAGACGTTCGTGTTGCCGATCCTGCCGTTGTTCACCGCGCGTTATCCCGAGGTGCGCCTGAGTTATCACTTCAACTCGTCGTTGAATGATCTGGTGGCGGAAAAGCTCGACCTGGTGATCCGCCTCGGGCACCTGGCGGACTCGGGGTTCAAGGGGCGCCAGCTGGCGGACTACGCCATTGCCCTGGTGGCCAGCCCGGCGCTGCTCAAGGACCGGCAGGTGACGCAGCCTGAAGAGCTCGATGCCTGGCCCTGGATTGGCAACAGTAACCTGGGCGGGCCGCCGGGCTGGACCTTCAGCCATCTGCGCCGTGGCGAGGTGGAGGTCAGGGTCAGCCCCGGGCACGAGTCCAACTCGGCGACGGCGATTCGCGCCATGGCCCTGGCCGGCCTGGGGCTGGCGGTGCTGCCGGAGTGGATGGTCCTCGATGACCTGGGCAACGGGCGGCTGGTGCGGGTATTGCCCGAGTACCGGCTGGCCACGCAGCCGGTGCATGTGCTGTTTCCCAACAGTGCGCACCTGCCGCGCAAGTCCCGGGTGTTCATCGACTTTCTGGCGGAGCACCTGGGGCGCTAGCGCTGCGGCGGTTTCGGTGAACCCGGGGATGGAGGATACTCCCCGGGTTGTTCGATCTGAATTCCGGGGACCCCGATGCCGCTGCAATCCTTGAACAGCCTGTCCGCCGTCGATCCTGCGCAATGGGATGGCCTGCTCAAGGACGGGCAGCCCTTTGTGCGCCACGCCTTTCTCAGTGCCCTGGAAGACAGCGGCAGCCTTGGCCCGCGCTCTGGCTGGCAGGCCGAGCACCTGCTGCATGTCGAAGACGGTCGGCTGCTGGCGGCGCTGCCCAGCTATCGCAAATGGCATTCCTACGGCGAATACGTGTTCGATCATGGCTGGGCGGATGCCTGCGACCGGGCCGGAATCGACTACTACCCCAAGCTGCTGACGGCGGTGCCGTTCAGCCCGGTGAGCGGCGCCCGAGTGCTGGCAGCGACCCAGGCAGATGCGCTCGAACTGCTGAAAAGCCTGCCCGGCTACCTGGAGATCGAAGGGCTTTCCAGTGCCCATATCAACTTCACCGACGATTTCAGCGACGCGGCCCTGGAGCAGCAACCGGGCTGGCTGCAGCGCCTGGGCTGCCAGTTTCACTGGCAGAACCGTGGCTACCGGGACTTTCAGGATTTCCTCGATGCCCTGAGCTCGCGCAAGCGCAAGCAGATGCGCAAGGAGCGCGAGCAGGTGGCGGGGCAGGGCATTGATTTCCAGTGGCTCGAAGGCCATGAACTGGACCAGGCGCAGTGGGATTTCGTCTATGCCTGCTACGCCAACACCTACGCGGTGCGGCGCCAGTCACCCTACCTGACCCGAGCATTTTTCAGCCTGCTGGCCGAGCGCATGCCCGAAGCGATCCGCGTGGTCCTGGCCAAGCAGGGCGGGCGCCCGGTGGCCATGGCCTTCAGCCTGGTGGGCGGCGACAGTTTCTATGGGCGCTACTGGGGTTGCCTGGCGGAGTTCGACCGCCTGCATTTCGAGACCTGTTTCTACCAGGGCATGGAGTACGCCATCGCCCAGGGGCTGCAGCGCTTCGACGCCGGCGCCCAGGGCGAGCACAAGCTGATTCGCGGCTTCGAACCGGTGCTCACCCGCTCCTGGCACTACCTGCGCCATCCCGGGCTGAAGGCTGCGGTGAAGGATTTCCTGCAACAGGAACAGGCCGGAATCCGCGCCTATGCGCAAGAGGCGAGGGACGCCTTGCCCTATCGGCAGGCGTGACCCTCGCCGGCGTTGCTCAGCCGTCTTCCTTGCCCAGCCAGCGATAGACCACACCGCCGATCACTGCGCCCAGGATCGGCGCCAGCCAGAACATCCACAGCTGCTGCAACGCCCAGCCGCCGACGATCAGCGCCGGTCCGGTGCTACGGGCCGGGTTGACCGAGGTGTTGGTGACCGGGATCGAGATCAGGTGGATCAGGGTCAGGGCCAGGCCGATGGCGATGGGTGCCAGCCCCGCCGGGGCGCGTTTGTCGGTGGCACCGAGGATGATCACCACGAACATCAAGGTCATCACCAGCTCACAGACAAAACCCGCGGCCATGGAATAGCCGCCGGGGGAGTGTGCGCCATAGCCGTTGGACGCCAGCCCCGAGGCCAGTTCGAACCCCGGCTTGCCGCTGGCGATGAAGTACAGCAGCGCCGCGGCGATCACCCCGCCGATCACCTGCGCGACGATATAGGCCGGCAGTTCCCTGGCCGGAAAGCGTCCACCCACCACCAGCCCCACGGACACCGCGGGGTTCAAGTGGCAACCGGAGATATGGCCGATGGCGAAGGCCATGGTCAGCACCGTCAGGCCGAAGGCCAGGGCGACCCCGAGCAGGCCGATACCGACGTTGGGAAAGGCCGCCGCCAGCACGGCGCTGCCGCAACCGCCCAGGACCAGCCAGAACGTACCGAGCAATTCGGTGACAGAACGTTTGAACAAAGACATGAGAGAGTCCTTGATAGGTCAACCTATCAACGCGATACAACTGTTATGCATCCCGCAGGTTAACTACAGGTTCCGCTCCGGAACCTAGGCTGAGTACAGCAGGCTTTCGGCGCAATTCCACTCGCCCATGAAAAACGCCAGGGCCCCCTGAAACCGGGGGCTCTGGCGCATTGTGCGGTAACTTTCTGTAGCGGCTACAGAGGCTCAGTCGATGCCGACGAAGCCTCCGGTCTGGTGCTGCCACAGGCGCGCATACAGGCCGCCGTGGGCCAGCAGTTCGGCGTGGGTACCGGTCTCGGCGATGCGCCCCTGTTCCAGGACCACCAGGCGGTCCATGCGGGCGATGGTGGAGAGGCGGTGGGCGATGGCGATCACGGTCTTGCCTTGCATCAGGGTCTCCAGGCTTTCCTGGATCGCCGCTTCCACTTCCGAGTCCAGGGCCGAGGTGGCTTCGTCCATGATCAGGATCGGCGCATCCTTGAGCAGCACCCGGGCAATGGCGATGCGCTGGCGCTGGCCGCCGGACAACTTGACCCCGCGCTCGCCGACATGGGCGTCGAAGCCGGTGCGGCCCTGGGCGTCGGACAACAACGGGATGAACTCGTCGGCACGAGCCTTGCGCACTGCTTCCCAGAGTTCCTCGTCGGTGGCGTCGGGGCGGCCGTAGAGCAGGTTGTCGCGGATCGAGCGGTGCAGCAGCGAGGTGTCCTGGGTGATCATGCCGATGCGTTCGCGCAGGCTTTCCTGGGTTACCCCGGCGATGTCCTGGCCGTCGATGAGGATCTTGCCGCCCTGCAGGTCGTAGAGGCGCAGCAGCAGGTTGACCAGGGTTGATTTGCCGGCCCCGGACGGGCCGATCAGGCCGATCTTCTCCCCCGGGCGGATCTCCAGGTTGAGGTCGCTGATGACCCGGTTGGCCTTGCCGTAGTGGAACTCCACATGTTCGAAACGCACGCCGCCCTGGGCCACCGCCAGCTTCGGTGCCTGCTCGCGGTCGGTGAGTTGCAGGGGCTGGGCGATGGTCTTCAGGCCGTCCTCGACCATGCCGATGTTTTCGAAGATGCCGTTGATCACCCACATGATCCAGCCGGACATGTTGACGATGCGGATCACCAGCCCGGTGGCCAGGGCAATGGCCCCGGCGCTGATCAGCGACTGGCTCCACAACCACAGGGCCAGGCCGGTGGTGCCGGCGATCAGCAGGCCGTTGAGGCTGGTGATGGTCACGTCCATGGCGGTGACCACGCGCCCGGCCAGCTGGCTCTTTTCGGTCTGCTCGGCGATCGCCTCGCGGGCGTAGCTCTGCTCGAAGTGGGTGTGGGCGAAGAGCTTGAGGGTGGTGATGTTGGTGTAGCCGTCGACGATTCGCCCCATCAGCTTGGAGCGGGCGTCGGAGGCGTCCACCGAGCGCTTCTGGATGCGTGGCACGAAGTAGCGCATGGCACCGATGAATCCGGCGATCCACAGCAGCAGCGGGATCATCAGGCGCCAGTCGGCGTCGGCGAACAGCACCAGGGAACCGATGGCGTAGATGGTCACGTGCCACAGGGCATCGATCACCTGCACCGAGGAGTCCTGCAGCGAATAGCCGGTCTGCATGATGCGCTGGGCGATGCGCCCGGCGAAGTCGTTCTGGAAGAAGTTCAGGCTCTGGCGCAGCACGTAGCTGTGGTTCTGCCAGCGGATCAGGCTGGTCATGCCAGGGTTGATGGTCTGGTGCATCAGGAGGTCGTGCAGGCCCACCATCAGGGGCCGGAACAGCAGCGCCACCAACGCCATCCAGGCCAGTTCCAGGCCGTGGTCGGTGAACACCTGGACGCTGGGGGTGCCCTGGGCCAGGTCGATGATGGTGCTCAGGTAGCTGAACAGCGACACCTCGATCAGGGCCACGAACAGGCCCACCACCAGCAGGGCGACGAAGCTCGGCCAGACTTGCTTGATGTAGTGGAAGTAGAAGGGCAGGACCCGGTTGGGCGGGGTGGCGCTGGGAGCGTCGCGGAAGATGTCGATCAGTTGTTCAAAACGACGAAAGAGCATGGGGTCTGAAGCCCGGGGTACGGGCTCTCCTGTGCAGAAAACGGACGGGGCGCCGGGTAGGGCGCCGCCGTCGGGACAGGCTGCGAAGTATCAGTCGATACGCTTGGCCGACTTGATCAGTACCGGGTCGATCGGCACGTTCTGCATGCCCTGCTTGGTGGTGGTCTGGGAGTTGACGATCTGGTCCACCACGTCCATGCCGCTCACCACCTTGGCGAATACGGCGTAGCCGGCATCGCGGCCCGGGTCGAGGAAGGCGTTGTCGGCGACGTTGATGAAGAACTGGCTGGTGGCCGAGTTGGGGTTGGAGGTGCGGGCCATGGACAGGGTGCCACGCACGTTATGCAGGCCGTTGGAGGCTTCGTTCTTGATCGGGTCGCGGGTGTCTTTCTGCACCATCTGCGCGGTGAAGCCACCGCCCTGGACCATGAACCCCGGGATCACCCGGTGGAAGATGGTGTTGGTGTAGAAGCCGCTGTCGACGTAGTCGAGGAAGTTCTTGCTGGAGATCGGTGCCTTGACCGGGTCCAGTTCCACTTCGATCTTGCCGAAGCTGGTGTCCAGCAGGACGTGGGGCGCCTTGGCCGGTTGCGCGGCCATCAGGTTGGCCGCGAAGAGTACGGAGCCGGCGACGAGGGCGATTTTTTTCAGCATGGGTCAGTGATCCTGGGTGGTGGTGTCGACTGTGGTCATGAAGTCCAGCAGGGTTTGGTTGAAGCGCTGCGGCTGGTCCAGCGGCGTGGCGTGTCGGGAGTCCTCGATCACCACCAGCCGCGCGTCCGGCAGCAGTTTGACATAAGCCTCCTTGAGCGCCACCGGGGTGTAGTCGCGGTCGGCGCTGACGACCAGGGTTGGACAGGTGATTCGTGACAGACGTTCCTGAACCCCCCAACCGACGATGGCGTCGAAGCTGGCGAGATAAGCACGTTTGTCGTTTTTTGCCCAGCGCTCGGCCATCTTCTGCCGCAGCTCGCCCTGCTCCGGCTTGGGAAACAGCCGCGGGCCCAGGGCCTTGCCGATGGCGCTCGGGCTCAGCACCCGGGCCAGGCTCCAGCGCTTGAACCACTGCCAGTAGTCGTTGGCGCTGCGCAGCTTGACCTCGGGGCCGCTGTTGACGATGCACAGGCTCTTGAGCAACTGCGGCTGGTCCACCCCCAGCTGGAAGCCGATCATGCCGCCCATGGACAGCCCGACGTAGTGGGCCGGGCCCAGGTTCAGGTGCTCGATCAGCGCCACGATGTCGGCGGTGAAGCCTTTGATGCTGTAGCGCTCCCGGGGCTTGTCGGAGCGCCCGTGGCCGCGGATGTCCGGGACGATCAGCCGATAGCGGGCCGAGAGCGCGGGGATCTGTTTTTCCCAGTCCAGGGCGCTGGAGCCCAGGCCATGGACCAGCAGCAGGGGTTCGCCCCGGCCGTATTCCTCGTAGTGCAGGGTGCAACCTTCATGCTCGAAATAGGCCATGGCAGAACTCCTGTTCTGGTGGGTGGGGCGTCAGGCTTGCTCGGGGGCGGCAAAGGGCGCATCCAGGGGCGCGGTGTCGAAGGTGCGCAGCAGCTCCACGAGGATCTGCGTCGCCGGGCCCAGGGGTTTGTCCTTGTTGGAGTAAAGGTAGAAGGTCGGGTGGCGGCTGCCGCCCTGGTCCAGAGGCAGGACCTTGAGCAGGCCTTCGCGCAGCTCGCGCTCGATCAGGTGCCGGGGCAGCCAGGCAAAGCCCAGGCCGCTGCCGACGAAGGTCGCGGCGGTGGCCAGGCTGCCCACGGTCCAGCGCTGTTCGGCGCCGAGCCAGCCGACATCGCGCGGTTGCTGGCGGCCGGAGTCGCGGATCACCACTTGCAGCTGGCTTTCCAGGTCCTGGAAGTGCAGTTCCCGCTGCAGGCGGTGCAGGGCGTGTTCCGGGTGGGCCACGGCGACGAACTCCACCGAGCTCATCTCGGTACCCAGGTAGCCGGGAATGTTGAAGCCGCTGATGGCCAGGTCGGCGACCCCTTCGAGCAGCACTTCCTCGACCCCGGACAGCACTTCCTCGCGCAGGCGCACGCGGCAGCCACGGCTTTGCGGCATGAAGGCGGTCAGGGCGCGTACCAGGCGCGCGTTGGGGTAGGCGGCGTCCACCACCAGCCGCACTTCGGCTTCCCAGCCCTGTTCCATATGGTGGGCCAGGTCTTCCAGCTGGCTGGCCTGCTTGACCAGTTGCCGGGAGCGGCGCAGCAATACGCCGCCGGCTTCGGTGAGCACTGCCTTGCGGCCGTCGATGCGCAGCAGCGGCACGCCGAGCTGGTCCTGCATGCGGGCCACGGTGTAGCTGACCGAGGACTGGGACCGGTGCAGCGCTTCGGCGGCCTGGGCGAAACCGCCGTGGTCGACCACCGCCTGCAGGGTGCGCCATTGATCCAGGGTCACGCGGGGCGCTTTCATGAGGGGCTCCTCTTGTCCTAAGCTGGCGCTCCTTACTGGAGACTGCCGAATGAGAAAATTCTGTTGTGTGTTGCTGGCTCTGTTGCCCTTGAGCGCCTGGGCCTATCCCATCGAAGTCGAGAAGCAGCTCAACGGCCAGAGCATCGATTACACGGCCTATGACACCGATGAAGACATCGGCTCCATCCAGTTGAACAACTACGGCAAGAGCGATGCGCTGTGCTCGGTGGTGTTTCGCAATGGCCCCGAAGCGCCGCGCACCCGCAAGGTGGAAGTCGCCGCAGGGCAGAGCAAGAACGTTACCGCCAAGTTCAATCGCAAGATCATCAAGCTGCGCCTGGACCTGACCTGCCAGGCCAAATGATCGAAGTGGGCCCGGCCCGGCCGGTTGCTGCAGGGCTGGCTCCGCTTATAAACGAATTTGTTGATTGGTTATAGCAGTTATTTGCGCTTTTTCATCGATATCACTCTGTTTAATCTGCGCTCCATCGACTTACGCATACCCCGATGGAGATTTGTGCCATGTCCCGCGTCCTGATCATTGAAAGCAGTGCCCGCCAGCAGGATTCCGTATCCCGCCAGTTGACCCAGACCTTTATCCAGCAATGGCAAGCCGCCCACCCGGGTGATTCGATCACGGTACGCGACCTGGCCCGCAACCCGGTGCCGCACCTGGATGCCAACCTGCTGGGGGGCTGGATGAAACCCGCCGAGCAGCGCAGCGCGGCCGAGCAGGACTCCCTGCAACGCTCCAATGAATTGACCGAGGAATTGCTGGCCGCCGACGTCCTGGTCATGGCCGCGCCGATGTACAACTTCGCCATTCCCAGCACCCTCAAGGCCTGGCTCGACCACGTACTGCGCGCCGGGGTGACCTTCAAGTACACCGACACCGGGCCCCAGGGCCTGCTCACCGGCAAGCGTGCCTACGTGCTTACTGCCCGCGGCGGTATCTACGCCGGCAGCACCGCGGACCACCAGGAACCCTACCTGCGCCAGGTGATGGGCTTTATCGGCATCCACGATGTGGAGTTCATCCACGCCGAAGGCCTGAACCTGGGGGGCGATTTCCACGAGAAGGGCCTGAACCAGGCCAATGCCAAGCTGGCCCAGGTGGCCTGAGCCGCGATTCTTGAGCCCAGGCGCCGCTCAGCGAAGGGCAGGGCGGCGCCGTTAATCCGCAGATAATCCACCGGTGTTCAAGTAGCGCCTGCGCATCCCCCTTCAAGCCGGTTCGCGCATCGAACCTCCCTTTGTACTGGTTGCTCCTTCAGTACCGACGCCCGATTGCACGCCTAGCGAGATCGGGCTTTTTTTTGTCCGGGATTTCATCTGAGGGGGCAAAACCGCTATCGTCGCCGCCATTCAAGACGAGGCGAACATGGGCTATCTACTTTTTGTCACGCTGATCCAGGCGTTTTCCTTCAGCCTGATCGGCGAATACCTGGCCGGGCATGTCGACAGTTACTTCGCGGTGCTGGTGCGGGTGCTGCTGGCGGGGCTGGTGTTCATTCCACTGACCCGCTGGCGCCGGGTGGCCCCGGCCTTCATGCGCGGCATGCTGCTGATCGGTGCGCTGCAGTTCGGCATCACCTACGTGTGCCTGTACCTGAGCTTTCGCGTGCTGACGGTGCCGGAAGTACTGCTGTTCACCATCCTCACGCCGTTGCATGTGACCCTGATCGAAGACGCCCTGAACCGGCGCTTCAACCCCTGGGGCCTGCTGGCGGCGCTGGTGGCGGTGGCAGGCGCGGTGGTGATCCGCTACGACAGCGTCAACCCGGACTTCTTCATGGGCTTCTTGCTGCTGCAACTGGCCAACTTCACCTATGCCGCCGGGCAAGTGCTGTACAAGCATCTGGTAGCGCGCTACCCCAGCGACGAGCCGCACTACCGGCGCTTCGGCTACTTCTACCTGGGGGCGCTGCTGGTGGTGTTGCCGGCGTTCCTGCTGTTCGGCAAGGCCCACTACCTGCCCGACGCGCCGCTGCAATGGGCGGTGCTGCTGTTCCTCGGCCTGGTGTCCACGGCCCTGGGCATGTACTGGTGGAACAAGGGCGCGTGCCTGGTGACCGGCGCCACCCTGGCGGTGATGAACAACCTGCATGTGCCGGTGGGGCTGTTGATCAACCTGCTGATCTGGAACCAGCACGAAGACCTGGGACGGCTGTTGCTGGGCGGGTTGGTGATTCTGGGGGCGGTGTGGATCAGCCGCCGCGGCGCGGCGCCGCGCCTGAGGCCCTAACCTGTAGGAGCCGGCTTGCCGGCGAAAGGGCCCGCAAGCGTTGCGTCTGGCCGGCCAACGCCTTCGCTGGCAAGCCAGCTCCTACCGGGTTACAGAGCCTGCTTCTCTACCGTCGGCACATGGCTGGCACCCAGCACCGCGGGCAGCAGGCCGGCCCGCAGGTCGGTGCCGCTGGGCTGCTGGTACAGGTTCAGGCCGAATTCCGGCATCACCGCCAGCAGGTAATCGAAGATATCCCCCTGGATGCGCTCGTAATCCACCCACGCGGTGGTGCGGGTGAAGCAGTAGATCTCCAGGGGAATGCCCTGGGCCGTGGTCTGCATCTGGCGCACCATGCAGGTCATGTTCGGCTGGATTTCCGGGTGGCTCTTCAGGTACGCCAGGGCATAGGCGCGAAAGGTGCCGATATTGGTCATGCGCCGGCGGTTGGCCGACAGCGCGGCGACGTTGCCCTGGGCTTCGTTCCAGCTTTTGAGCTCGGACTGCTTGCGCCCGATGTAGTCGGTGAGCAGGCGCACCTTGCTCAGGCGCACTTCTTCGTCGTCATGCAGGAAGCGCACGCCGCTGGCGTCGATGTACAGGCTGCGCTTGATCCGCCGGCCGCCGGACTGCTGCATGCCGCGCCAGTTCTTGAACGATTCGCTCATCAACCGCCAGGTGGGGATCGAGACAATGGTCTTGTCGAAGTTCTGCACCTTGACCGTGTGCAGGGTGATGTCCACCACGTCGCCATCAGCGCCGACCTGGGGCATTTCGATCCAGTCGCCGACCCGCAGCATGTCGTTGCTGGTCAACTGTACGCTGGCCACGAAGGACAGCAGGGTGTCCTTGTAGACCAACAGGATCACCGCCGACATGGCGCCCAGGCCCGACAGCAGCAACAGCGGCGAGCGGTCGATCAGGGTGGCGACGATGATGATCGCGCCAAACACGTACAACACCATTTTCGCCAACTGCACATAGCCCTTGATCGAGCGGGTGCGGGCGTGTTCGGTGCGCGCGTAGATGTCCAGCAGGGCATTGAGCAGGGCGCTCAGGGCCAGGAGCTGGAACAGGATGGTGAAGGCCATGGCCAGGTTGCCGAGGAACAGCAGGCTGGTCTTGCTCAGTTCCGGTACCAGGTGCAGGCCGAACTGGATCACCAGGGATGGAGTCATCTGTGCCAGGCGGTGGAATACCTTGTTGTGGCGCAGGTCGTTGAGCCAGTGCAGGGCCGGCTGGCGGCCCAGCAGCTTGACCGCGTGCAGCACCAGGTAGCGTGCCACTCGTCCGACCAGCAGGGCGACCACCAGTAACAGGGCCAGGCCGATGCCGGCGTGCAGGAGAGGGTGTTGGTCGAGTGCTCCCCAGAGATCCTGGGTATTGAGCCAGAGCTGTTTGAAATCCATGGGCTAAAACGATTCTTCTATAAGGCACAGGAGGGGGATTAGAGCATTTAACCCTGGGAAAGTTACGGTTAAGGACAAATCGGTTAACAAAAAACCAACTCTTTGCCACCGTTTGCACAAAGAAACTCGGCCTTCGCGCTCGAAACCGGTACCCTATGCAGCTGTTTTTTTGCATATCTTCGAGGTAGCACCCGTGTTTTCCCAATTCGCCCTGCACGAACGCCTGCTCAAAGCCGTGGCCGAGCTTAAATTTGTCGAGCCGACGCCGGTGCAAGCAGCGGCTATTCCGCTCGCGCTGCAAGGGCGTGACCTGCGGGTGACGGCACAAACCGGTAGCGGCAAGACCGCGGCTTTTGTCCTGCCGATCCTCAATCGCCTGATCGGCCCGGCGAAGATCCGCGTCAGCATCAAGACCCTGATCCTGCTGCCGACTCGGGAACTGGCCCAGCAGACCCTCAAGGAAGTCGAGCGTTTCTCCCAGTTCACCTTCATCAAGTCGGGCCTGATCACCGGTGGTGAAGACTTCAAGGTCCAGGCTGCCATGCTGCGCAAGGTGCCGGACATCCTCATCGGCACTCCGGGGCGCATGCTGGAGCAACTCAACGCCGGCAACCTGGATTTGAAGGAAGTCGAAGTGCTGGTGCTCGACGAAGCCGACCGCATGCTCGACATGGGCTTTGCCGAAGACGTGCAGCGCCTGGTGGACGAATGCCCGAACCGCCAGCAGACCATGCTGTTCTCCGCCACGACCGGCGGCTCCGGCCTGCGGGAAATGGTCGCCAAGGTCCTCAACAACCCTGAGCACCTGCAACTCAACAGCGTCAGCCAGCTGAACGAAACCACCCGTCAGCAGATCATCACCGCCGACCACAACCAGCACAAAGAACAGATCGTCAACTGGCTGCTGGCCAACGAGACCTACCAGAAGGCCATCGTCTTCACCAACACCCGAGCCATGGCCGACCGCATCTACGGCCGCCTGGTGGCCCAGGACTACAAGGCTTTCGTCCTGCACGGTGAAAAGGACCAGAAGGACCGCAAGCTGGCCATCGACCGCCTGAAGCAGGGCGGGGTGAAGATCCTCGTGGCCACTGACGTCGCTGCCCGCGGCCTGGACGTTGACGGCCTGGACCTGGTGATCAACTTCGACATGCCGCGCAGCGGCGACGAATACGTGCACCGCATCGGCCGCACCGGCCGTGCCGGCAACGATGGCCTGGCCATCTCGCTGATCTGCCACGGCGACTGGAACCTGATGTCGAGCATCGAGCGCTACCTCAAGCAGAGCTTCGAGCGCCGCACCATCAAGGAAGTCAAAGGCACCTACAGCGGGCCGAAGAAGGTCAAGGCCTCCGGCAAGGCGGTGGGCGTGAAGAAGAAAAAGACCGACGCCAAGGGCGACAAGAAAAAGGCCGTGGCCAAGGCCCCGACCAAGCGCAAGACCGCCAACCGGCCCAAGAGCGACAGCCTGGTCAGCCAGGATGGCCTGGCGCCGCTCAAGCGCCGCAAGCCACAGGCCCCCGCCGCTGAATAAGCCTGGCGCCTGATGCAGATGAAAAGCCCGGACCTGGTCCGGGCTTTTTGCTTTGCGGGTGTCAGCTCTCGGCCTTTTTCTCGGCAGTAGCCAGTTCCTTGAGCCGCTGGTCGATCAACTGGCAATTGTCCGGCAGGTCCTTGCTGGAGGTGCTCAGGTCCATCTTCTGCAGTTCGGCGTTGATCTCCTTGGCCTTGGCCGGGTTCTGCTCGGTGATCTTGCTGACTTCCTGGGCCAGCTGTTCGCGCTTGGCGGTGGCTTCGTCCGGGGTGCAGGCCCAGGTGGGCAGGGCGAACAGCAGGCTGCTGGCGAGGGTAAGAATGCTCAGGTTCTTCATGGCGTAGGCCTCGTGATTCGGAACGGGCAGTCATCCGGTTGAGGCAGCGGAGGCAGGGAAAGTTCAGTTGGATTGAGCCGGTGGCCGCGGCTTTGATTGCCGTGCCTGATCAGGAATTCTTACTCGGCAATTCAGATGGATCTGATTTGCCGGCGCCGCCGATAGCTCTAGCATCCGGCCTTGTAGCAGGGCGCGTGCCCCGCAAAACCAGCCATCCATCGACGATGCTCGCGCTTAATTGACGTCAGAATGGTGGCACATTAACATCGCGCGCCCTTTCTCTACCCTTGCTGCCGTTTCGAAGGACCGAATATGTCTCTCTCCACCCTCGGGATGAGGTTGTGCTGTGCCTTGTCCTGCTTGCTGCTGGTCACTGCGCTGCCCAGCGCCACTGCCGCGCCGTTGCCGGGCCCGGCTTTCAACCCCGGCGACCAGGACCTGATCCGCGACCGCCAGAACCGCCTGCTGGAAGAACAGCAGCGGCGCCTCGAAGAACTCAAGGACCTGCCCGGCAAGAGCGCCGCGCCTGTAGCGCCCACGGCGCCGGCCGACAGCCGCTGCTTCCCGATCAAGGACATCCAGCTCAAGGGCGCCGACTCGCTGTCGGCTGCCGAGCGCGAGCGCCTGCTCCAGCCCTACATCGGCCAGTGCCTGGGGGTAGCGCAGCTCAATGAACTGCTCAAGGTCATCACCGACCGCTATATCGAAAAAGGCCTGGTCACCAGCCGTGCCTACCTGCCGCAGCAAGACCTCTCCAGCGGCCAACTGCAAGTGCTGGTGGTGGAAGGCAAGCTCGAAGGGCTCAAGGCCGCCGAAGGCAGCAAGCTCAGTGCCCGTGAGCTGAACATGGCCTTCCCCGGCAGTAGCGGTGAGCTGCTCAACCTGCGGCAGATCGAACAGATGGTGGACCAGCTCAACCGCCTGCCGTCGAACCAGGCGCAGATGGAACTGGCCCCGGGCCAGGCCGTGGGCGGCAGCGAGGTCTTGGTCAAGAACAACGCGCAAAAGCCCTGGCGCGTTGGCCTATCACGCAGCAACGAGGGCCAGAAGAGCACCGGCGAGCAGCAGTGGGGCAGCTCCTTCGAATGGGACAGCCCCCTGGGGCTGGCCGACCAACTGGTGCTGCGCGGCGGCCACGACGCCATCAGCGACCACCAGAAAACCTCGCGCAACGCCATGCTCTATTACAACCTGCCGTTTGGCTGGTGGAACCTCAGCTACAGCTACAGCCAGAGCGAATACCGTTCCCTGGCCCAGGCCGTGGGCTTCAACTTCAAGCAGACCGGCGACAGCCAGAACCACCAGTTGCGCCTGGAGCGGGTGATCCATCGCGACGCCCTGAGCAAGACCTCGCTGAACAGCGGCCTGAGCTACCTGCGCACCAACAACTACATCGAAGACAGCAAGCTGAGTAACAGCAGCAACCGCCTCAGCGAGGCGCAGTTCGGCATCAACCATGGCCGGCGCATCGGCAGCGGCTTTCTCAACCTCGACCTGGGGCTGCAGGACGGCATCGGCGCCTTCGATGCCCAGCGTGAAAACCAGCGCGACCGTTTCGGCAACCGCCAGGCCAACGCCCGTTATCGCAAGTACAGCGCCACCGCCAGCTACCTGCAGCCGTTCAAGCTGGGGGAAGAATCCCTGGTGTTCAGCAGCCTGGTCACCGGCCAGCGCAGCGAGGACCTGCTGTTCAGTTCGCAACGCATGAGCCTGGGCAGCCAGTCCTCGATCCGCGGCTACAAGGACCAGAGCCTCAATGGCGACAGCGGCTACTACTGGCGCAACGACCTGCGCTGGACTCGTCCGGTGGGCTGGGACTGGCTGCGCCCGGTGTTCGCCGAATACGGCACGGGGCTGGGCTATGACTTCGGCGCGATCCGCAACGACCGCTACAACGCCGAGCAGCATGGCCGGGTCTCCAGCGACTCCATCGAATTTTTCGCCCGGGGCAAGCACCTTGCCACCAGCGTGACCTTTGCCCATTCCCTCGAACGGCCCGAAGCCCTGAGTGAACGGGAGGCCCCGATCTATTTCCGCCTGGACCTGTTCCTTTAACTCCGCTCTTTGCCCGAGATATACGACATGGACGCTCGTCAGTTCGCCTTTCTGGCCCGCCAGCCTTGCGCCACCTTGCAAGCGCGGGGTTCGTTCTGGGGGCTGTCCAAACGCGGTCTGGCGTTCATCCTGGCTAACGTGATGTTCTGGCAGCCCGTGGTGGCGATAGCCGACGGCATCGTGGTCAACGGCAGCGGTACAACACTGGGACAGGCCGGCAATGGCGTGCCCATCGTCAACATTGCCACGCCCAATGGCGGCGGGCTGTCGCACAACAAGTTCAGCGACTACAACGTCGGCCAGCAGGGGCTGATCCTCAACAACGCCACCGGTCGTACCCAGGAAACCCAGCTCGGCGGGATCATCCTCGGCAACCCCAACCTGGGCGGCCGTGCGGCCAATGTGATCCTCAACGAGGTCAACGGCGGCAGCCCCAGCCAGCTCAAGGGCTACACCGAAGTGGCCGGGCAGTCGGCCCATGTCATTGTCGCCAACCCCTATGGCGTGAGCTGCAACGGCTGCGGCTTCATCAACACCCCGAAAGCCACCCTGACCACCGGCAAGCCGGTGATCGAGAACGGCCAGGTCCAGCGTTACCAGGTGGACCAGGGCAGCGTCGCCATCGAGGGTGCGGGCCTCAACGCGAGCAATATCGACCAGTTCGAAATCATCACCCGCAGCGCCAAGATCAACGCCGAGATCCAGGCCCGGCACCTGGCGGTGATCGCCGGGGCCAACGACGTCGACGCCAAGACCTTGAACGCCACGGCCCGCACCGCCAACCCGGCGGATGCACCGCAACTGGCCATCGACTCATCAGCCCTGGGCGGCATGTACGCCGGGGCGATCAAACTGGTGGGCACCGAGGCCGGGGTGGGGGTGAAGCTCGACGGCAAGCTGATCGCCAGTGGCGGTGATATCCAACTGGATGCCAACGGCCAGTTGCGCATGGCCGAAGTCACTGCCGAGAAGGGCGCGGTGGCGATCAAGGCCGGCAGCCTGGAGGCCCAGGGCGCGATCTACGCCGGCAGCGAACTCAAGGTGCAAACTCAAGACGACCTGAACAACCACAACACCCTGGCGGCGGCCAACAGCATCAACCTGGGCAGCGGCGGGCAACTGAACAATCAGGGCATCATCGAAGCCGGGGTCAACCTCGACAACAGCCGCAACCCGAACGGCGATGTCACGCTGACTGCGCATACCCTGAACAACAGCGGCAAGAGCGTGGTGGCCAGCCGGGATCTGACGGTCACGACCACCCAGACCCTGAACAACCAGGGCGGCACCCTGAGCGGGCAGCGCCAGGTGAAGGTCAGTGCCGGGGCTCTGGATAACAGCCGTCAGGGCAAGCTGCTGAGCGCCGAGCGCCTGCAACTCGATGCCGAGCAAGTGCGCAACGGCCAGGGCGGCCTGATCAAGAGCCAGCAGTCCCTCAATGCCACCCTCGGCCACCTGGGCAACAGCGGTGGCGAGCTGTCCAGCCAGGGCAGCAGCAACCTGGTGCTGGCCGGGATGGACAACCTCACCGGCGTGGTACTGGCGCAGCAGACCCTGACCATCACCGGCAGCGCTGAGCTGGACAACCAGGGCGGGCTGCTGTCGGGCTGGCAGGGCCTGACCCTCAACGGCACGGGCTTGAACAACAGCAACAAGGGCACCGTCTCCAGCCTCAAAGGCGGTGTCGAGGTCACCCTCAGCGACGCCTTGAACAACAGCCAGGGCGGCGGCCTGGTCAGCCAGCAGGCCCTGGACGTCAAGGCCGCCAGCCTCGACAACAGCCACCAGGGGGTGATCTCCAGCGCCGGCGAGCAAAGCCTCAAGCTGCGCGACCGGCTGGACAACAGCCAGGGCGGCTCCATCGACAGCGCCGCCACCCTGACCCTGCAGGCCATGACCCTGGGCAACCAGGGCGGCACGGTCAACGCCGTTGGCGACCTGGGGTTCATCGGCAGCGACCTGGACAACAGCCACGGCACCTTCACCGGCAAGCAGAGCGTTACCCTCGACCTGCTGGGACACTTGATCAACAACCAGGGCACCCTGTCCGCCGCTGGCCCTTTGCTGCTCAAGCGCAGCACTAAGGTTGAGAACCAGGGCGGCGAACTCTCCAGCCAGCAGTGGCTGCGGCTGTTCACCGAACACTTGGACAACCGACAGAAGGGCCGGGTCGCGGCCAATGAGTCGGTGTTGATCAGCGCCAGTGGCGAAGTGCAGAACAGCGATGGCGGAGAGATCCTCAGCCGCGAAGCCGACCTGCAACTCAATGCCGAGCGTCTGGATAACGCCAGAGGCCTGCTGCAGGCCAAGACCACCCTGGGCCTCGATGTGGCGGCCGACGCCGGTAACCAAGGCGGACAAGTGATTGCCCAGCAGGGCGACCTGACGCTCAAGGCGGGCCACCTCGACAACAGGGCCGGCAAGGTGTCCGCCCTCAACGGCGGCGCCACCCTGGAAACCGCGGCCGATGGCCGCCTCGACAACCGCGACGGCGCGCTCTTCGCCCAGCAGGCTCTGCATATCAGCGCCAGAGAGCTGGACAACAGCGCCGGCCAGATCAGCGCCCGGCAGATCGAGCTGGAGCTCGCTGGTGCCCTGAACAACCGCCAGGGCCTGATCGAAAGCGGCAGTACCCTGGCCACCGCTGCTGCCAGCCTGGACAACCAGCGCGGGCAACTGCGGGCCCTGGGCCTGGCCAGCAAGACCCGGTTCAGCATCGCTGGCACCTTCGACAACCGCGACGGCTCCCTGGAAACCGCCAACAACGACCTGGCCTTCGACGCCGGCGGCTTCAACAACCGCGGCGGCAGCCTGCTGCACAGCGGCAGTGGCGTGTTCGGCATCTCCATGGCCAACCTCGAAGACGTCGGCGGCCGCCTGAAGACCGCCGGCCAACTGACCCTGGAAGCCGAGCGCTGGACCAACAGTAGCTCGATCCAGGCCGATCAGTTACTGGTCAAGGTCGACCACCTGACCCAGACCGCCGACGGCCAGCTCCTGGCGGGCACCGGCCTGACCGGCAGCGGCAGCCACTGGAACAACGACGGCCTGATCGGCAGTGACGCCGCGCTCAACCTCGACCTGAACGGCAACTACAGCGGCAAGGGGCGCCTGAGCAGCATTGGTCAACTGGACCTGCATGCCGCCCAACTGGACCTGGCGGACAGCGCCAGCATCGCCGGTGGCGCCAACGGCACCCTGAAGATCGACGGTGCGCTGAACAGCGCCGGGCGTATCACCGCCAGCCAGAAGCTGCTGCTGAATGCCGCCAGCATCCACAACCCCGGCACCCTGGGCAGCGGCGAAGACCTGAGCCTCAACGCCGCCACCCTGGTCAACGACCATGGCCTGATCTCCAGCGGCGGCAATATGCAGTTGCTGACCAACAGTTTCACCAACCGCTATGCCCAGGTGTACAGCCTGGGTGCCGCGCTGATCGCCAAGGACGACCAGCAAGCCAGGGCCGACCTGCTGGACAACCGCTCCGGGGATATCGAAAGCCTGGGCAAGCTGACCATCGCCGCCAGCACCCTCAACAACGTCATGGACGTGTTGCAGTACACCGAGCACGAAAAGAGTGCCGCCAGCATCACCCGCCTGTCCTGCACCCTGATTCCCGTCGCCGGCTGCGACGACCGCGGCGGTGGCCGCATCAACGGCCTGTGGGAAGTGGCCGAGACCGACCGCCTGCGGGTGACCAACAGCAGCGCCGCCGCCAGCCTCAACAGCGGCGCCGACCTGCAGATCGACACCCAGACCCTGACCAACACCAGCAGCCTGATTACCGCGGCCGGCGACATCAACATCAAGGCCGAGACCGTCCACAACCAGGGCCTGCAACCCCAGGAAATCACCACCCTGCGGCGCTACTGGAGCTTCGTCAACGAAACCGGCACCGCCGCAGCCCTAGCCGCCGCGTTCAACGCCCGCAACAACCCGACGCCTTCGAGCAGCTTCGCCTCCGACCTCAGCGCCTTCATTGCCTGGACCGGGGTGATGCTGTCCTCCAGCAGCAAGGTGGTGGACGGCGACCAATCCTTCGCCGCCACCATCCAGGCCGGTGGCAAGGTCAACCTCAAGGCTGACCAGACCCTCGACAACAGCGTGATCCGCTCCTTCTACGAGTACGTCGGCGCCGGCAAGACCCTGACCGACACCGGCGTTGGCAACGGCTACTCGACGCCGATCCGGATCAACCCGCAACTGCCCCCGGAACTGGCCCAGCAACAGGTCAACCCCCTGGAGCTGCCGGGCTTCACCCTGCCCACCGGCGGCAACGGCCTGTTCCGCCTCAGCGGCCAGGGCAGCACTTTGGCCCAGGCCCCGACGCCTGCGCAGATCGCCGGCCTGCCGGACGCCGCGAGCCTGTCCCGGCCGCACAAGTACCTGATCGAAACCAACCCGGCGCTGACCAACCTCAAGCAGTTCATGAGCTCGGACTACCTGCTGTCCAACCTGGGCTACAACCCCGATGAAAGCGCCAAGCGCCTGGGGGACGGTTTCTACGAACAGAAACTCATCCAGCAAGCCATGGTGGCCCGCACCGGCCAGCGCTTTATCGACGGCCAGGACAGCAACGAAAAGCTCTTCAAGCACCTGATGGACAACGCCATCCAGAGCAAGCAACAGCTTGATCTCTCGGTGGGCGTGACCCTGACCTCCGAGCAAGTCGCCGCCCTGACCCACGACATCGTCTGGCTGGAAAGCCATGAAGTGAACGGCGAACAGGTGCTGGTACCCGTGCTGTACCTGGCCCAGGCCAACAACCGCCTGGCGCCCAACGGCTCCCTGATCGCGGGCAAGGACGTGAGCCTGATTGCCGGCAAGGACTTGAACAACGTCGGCACCCTGCGCGCGGCCAATGACCTGTCGGCGGTGGCGGGGGCGAACCTGGTCAATAGTGGGTTGGTGGAGGCGGGCAAAGGCCTGAATCTGACGGCGGGCAAGGATCTGCTGAACAAGGCCGGTGGTGTTGTCGCTGGGCGTGATGTGGTCTTGACGGCAACTGATGGGGACGTGGTTAACGAGCGAACCTTGACTCGTCATCGGAGCTCCACTTCCACCAGTAATGAGCAACGCGATTTTGTTGATAGTGCAGCGCGCATCGAGGCCACGAACAATCTGACCCTGACTGCAAGCCGGGACCTGAAAAATACCGGCAGTGCATTGACCGCAGGCGGTGATGCGGTGCTCAGCGCTGGGCGTGACCTGTCCATTACGTCCACCGAACAGGCGAACAGCAGCAATGGCCAGTTCAAGAAGGATCTCTGGACGCGTAGTCAGACCACACAAAATGCCAGTGACGTCCAGATAGCCGGCAGTCTGAAAGCAACAGCGGGTCAAGACATTCAAGTTGTGGCGAGCAAGGTTGCTACCCAGCAAAGCTTGTCGATGGTTGCAGCGCGAGATGTGACCATCGAGTCTGCGGCCAATGCGGGTCATAGCTCGTTCAAAACCAGTAACGGTAGAAGTTCTGACGATCAGGTTCGCCAGCAGTCTTCACGGGTAGAGGCGGGTGGTGATCTGTCGATCAAGGCAGGCCAGGACGTGACATTGGTGGCCAGCCGGGTTAAAGGGGGGCAGAACGTCGCCCTGGATGCTGCTCGCGATCTCAATGTGCTGTCGGCAAAGGATGAGACTGCCTCTTTCATGTCCAAGAAGGGCAAAGGCTCCTTTGGTCAGAGCAGCAGCAAACAGCAGGAGAGCTACCACAGCACCAACATCGCCTCCGTGGTCGAGGCCGGGAAAGACCTGACCCTCAACACCAGCAAGAAAGCCGATGGCGGCATGAGCATCAACGGTGGCCG